>SVGA01000002.1 GCA_015056575.1 Butyrivibrio sp. | reverse complement strand
TTCGAGAAAGACAGGAGCATGAGCGCTACGTTCATAGACTTGAAACCGAAAACGCATCGTTAAAAAAAGAGTCAAAAGCGGATAAAGCCAAGATAGGTATTACTCAAGCCAAGTTAGACGAAGCCTTAAAGACCATCACCGAACTCCAGGCTCAGCTCAAGGAATCTCAGGAACAGAACAAAAAAGACTGACCTTTATACGATAAGCTCTATATTACGGCAAAAGCGGCGGTCAGATGCTGACGGGAGAAGATCTGACTGCATTCCTGAACGCCACCCTAGATCTTGAAATGCAGGTCAAAAGAGCTGCCTCCGATCCCAAACTCCTTGACTTGCTTTTCAAGGAATACAACGAAAGCCACAACAACAATTGACACAACTTTCCCGGGCACCACTGGTGTCCGGTTTTCTTTTGAATAATATCTCCCGTTCCAAATTCTTAAGAATTATCTGTTATCCTATTTCTTGTCGCCCTTTCAGGGCACCTCCTGTCGCAGTCGCGGCAAGCCCGGCATGTCGCCGAACACTCCAAGACAAGAAAGGAACTAAAAATGTCAAAAGAACCAAACACAAAAAGCATAAACGAGATCATCAACATCGAGCTCCAGGTCTACTGGGATAAATACTGGATAAAGAGATCCCTCCTCTATATGTGCCGCGGCTACGACTGCCTCGAGGAAGGCGATGATTACTCCAAGCTCAAACCCACCACTCACTTCTGTATCGCCGATCTGGATATTCTCCCCGGGAACACTTCCTTCTACTCCTCCTACTATCTCATGGAGGAAAAAACCCACCAAATTTACTCTAAAAATCTTAGTATAGGCGTGTTACAATTACAGTATATAGATAACGCCACAGAAGTAGATTCCAACAATAACCTTGTCTTCTGGGCAAAGCTGTTTAATGCCAAAACCTGGGAAGAGTTCAAGGACATTGCGTGTGACAATCCGGTGATAAAGGAGGTAGGTGATCTTATGCTGATGATGAATATGGATCAAAAAGAAAGAGAGATACTTGAAGGCCAGCGCAGATACAGAGAGCAGGTTGCTTCGCAGTACACTGCCGGCTACACAGATGCAGAAGAAAAGCTCACCCCTGTGATCGACAAACTTCAAGAAAAGGTTGATACCGCTAATCAGGCTCTTGCCGAAAAAGACGCTACCATCGCCAATGACAAAGAGATCATCGCCCAGCTTAAGGCAGAGATTGAGGATCTGAAGAGTGAGAAATAAATCGTAAGCGTCACATAAACCGTGTCTAGAACCGCTATCCATTCCTCCGATAAAATAGAAAAAACTATTTTATCGGAGGTTTTCTATGAAGGGCGAATTCGATAAGGTAAAAATGATGCAATGGGCTGAGCTGATCCGACAGGCCAACGACAGTCCACTTGACCGTGAGACATGGTGCAAAGAGAATGGAGTATCCTCAAGCTCGTTTTATTACTGGCAACGTCGCATAAGGAAATTTGCACTAAACCAGATGCTCGCTCCGACTGATCAACAGGCATTGCTGCCAGATACAGCACAAGAATCAACATCTGCGCATGAAGATTGCTATGAGATCGCCTTACCTTCTCTCA
This sequence comes from Butyrivibrio sp., assembly GCA_015056575.1. Lineage (GTDB taxonomy): Bacteria > Bacillota > Clostridia > Lachnospirales > Lachnospiraceae > Butyrivibrio. The sequence continues at coordinate 236,014 of SVGA01000002.1, read as the reverse complement.
TGAACAGTCCGAGCCATCCTAAAGATGCTTCTACTCCAACCAAAGGGACTATATCGATACGCTATGGTGATTTCTCAATTGATGTCGAAGAAGGCTTTTCTGCTGAAGCATTGTCTTCTGTCCTAAAGGTTTTAAATCATGTTTAAGGTATTACCTGACATAAATCATGTGATAATCGTATGCGGCAAGAGCGATCCGGAAACAGGAGAGATGATTCCAACCGGTAAAAGGGGAAGAAAAAAGCCGCACCGGATGCTTTACAGAATGATGATGACTACAAAAAGCTGCTTGAGGCCTACAATAATATCCAAAAAGAGAATCTTTCATTGAACTCCAGGATAAAAAGTCTTGAAAAAGAGCTGTCCGATACGACAAAGCAATTACGCAGATATCAGACGGCATTAAACCGTATAAAGGAACTCTCGGCAGAGCTGTAAGACTTATTAGGAGAACATGATCGATGCTTAATTCTGATATCGCTGCCTTCAGGGAAGACCTGCTGGCCAGAGACAAAGCTTCCATAATCGAGATTGCTGTAGAAAACTACTCTATCCGATCCGATATGAAGGCTCGTTTGCATGTCATGGAGCAGATAAGCAGAGACATGAGTCTCCAGTATGATGAAATGCGTAACCTTCTAAAATGCAGAGAATACGAGATAGAAGAATTAAGGAAGCAGAACCTGCATCTGGCAGGTGTGCGCACCATGCAGGCACAGGAAATGTACGGCCAGAGCAGCGAGAAGATAGTCAGTATAATAAACGAAAGATCACGAAGGTCCCCTTTATCTTACAAGTGATGCCTATGGTGCTTATAGTTCTCTGGAACTTCACAATCCTGAGAAAGTCAGGATTTGTGGCTGCTTTATGCATGCACGTCGCAGATGGGTGGACTCATTACGTTCATTACATGCTGATGAGAAAGCAGAACTTGAAGAGTTGCCAGAAATGAAGGCAATAAGAATCCTGACAAAGATGAATGATGAAGAAGACGAGCTCCGGGACCTGTCAGCTGAAGACCGTTATGAAAAACGACAGAAAAAGGTTGCCCCTGTAGCTTTTCATAGAAAGAACAGCCTTTTCAGTTTCTCCAAGAAGGGGGCTGATGCGACGATTACCATCATGTCGCTGATTGAGACCGCCAAGGCCAATCAGGCGATTCCGTATTATTATCTCAAGTATCTTTTAGAAAAGATGTCAAAAGGCATCTATTACAATCACTCTTACGCTATAGATGACATGATGCCATGGTCTGCTGCATACCACCAGTATGAGCAGGACGAAAGGCGGAAACCTCTGCTGTCTGGTGCCCCACTAGGAAATGAAAAGCCCCGCACTCCCAGAAAGAAAGATAAAGTAAAGAGGACTGCCTGATTACAGACAATGCCGGTGCATACCGGCTTGTTGTCGTGCCTTAAGTATCAGCCTGCAAAACTACAAAAACTCTAAAAACTACAAAAAGTATAGTTGTAGTTTTTAGAGTTTTTAAAGTTCTTGGAAGCAATTAACGAAAGACACGTATGCTCTCTCAACAGCATAGTATATATGCATGTCATTCTAATAGACACAGTTTACGTGACGCTTACGCAGTTTTTATTTGGACAAAAAAGCCATCACTACCCTGGAGGCAAAAAAGTGGGAGGGGTTACACTGCGAAGTTGTGTAACCCCTCCCTGTCACCTATTTATGTGTGTTGTGAAATAAATAGAGTGATAGCAATGTTATTTTGCTATTCAGTTCTGAGCTGCCTTCTTAGCTTTGTTGATCTTGAAGGTAAGTGTTACAGTTCCGCCAAACTTAGTTCCGGTAGCCTTAATTGTTACCTTAGCTGTTCCAGACTTGATGTTGTTCTTGTAACCAACAATGTAGAAGTCTTCGCCATACTGAGCATATCCTGTGGTAGAAACGAAGTCTTCAGCACCGAGTGTGATTGCTTCACCTGTGTAATAGAAGGCTGTCTTAGCATCCTTAATTGCAATGTTAGCTTTCTTTCCGCTGCCTACAAGCTTCTGCTCATAAACATGGATACCGTCAAGTACAACCTCACCTACATAATTTCCGCCTTCAACACCCTTAATGGTTACAGGGAATGTCTTAGAAGCGTCATCATATGCTCCATATACTGCTGTAAAATCACTTGCAGGAAGCTTAACGCCTGTTACTGCATCATATACTGCAGGAGCTTTTCTCTTAGCGAGTCCGGCTGTGGTTGCTTGAACTTTGTCTTTAACAATCTCAGTAGGAACTGTGTAAACAGTTTCTTCTGTAAGAAGACTAGGTACGATCAGGAACGGAATCTTCTTGGTACCATAGTTTCCTTTACCCTTGATGACAAGCTGTGCATATGTCTTCTTATTCTTTGCTGAATTCCAAAGCAGCTTGTTGTTCTCATAAGATACTGTGTAGTCAACACCTTCTCTTAAGAAGAAGTCACCATCGAGAGCTCTTACTGTAAGGCCGGTAACCTTAGTTCCACCTGCCATATAAGCAATCTCATTTGCTTCGCCATCGTTCTCATCAACAAGACCGTCAAAGGATACTGTGTAATCAGTATATGCACCAATCTTTACAGGAATCTTCAAAGAATCTTTATAGATTCCATAACCTGTAATTGTGATTGTCATTGTGCCTTTCTTAATATTCTTAGCATAAGCGCTAGCATACCAATAGCCACCCAGACTAGGTGCATAATCAGCCCTAGCATAGCCCAGTTCACCAAGAACATGGTCAAGGTAATATGCCTCGCCAGTGTAAGGAACAGTCTTGTTCTTGATCACATTCAGTTCAGCTTTCTGTGCTTTGCTAAACTTAATGCCAGGAATGTTGAATGTCTTCTGAACACTGCCATAGATATTCTTGCCGTTGAACTCTGCACCATCACGAGCTGTGATTATAACAGTTGCTTTTCCGGCACTACGGTTATTATAGTATTCAACGTCGAACAGCTCATCAAATGCTTCATCTGTGGCTTTCATTGCAGTCTTTCCACTGCCAACAGTAAGTTCAGGAACATATCCTTCAGGATCATCAACCTGTTCCTGCGTGATCTTAGCCTTGCTTACAATCTTAACAGGAAGCTTGCTCATAGGAAGAGCTTCACCCTTCTTAATTACTGTAAGTGTTACATAACGCTCACCAGTGAAGTTCTTTTCATCGCCTCTAAGTATCAGTTCGTATGAACCTACTGCAGCTTTCTGTTTAGCCTGTACTCCCTCAGGATATACTACAGTGTAGAACTTAGCATTGACATTCTTACCATTCCACTGAAGCTTAGGCGCAGCCACTTTATCAGTATCAAAGATTATCATATCGGCTGCAGCAAAATCATACTGAGAAATATTAGCCTTATAGATATTGAATTTTACGGTCTCAGTAAAGGCTTTATCATACTGTCCCTTACCGGTAATAGTTACTGTTGCTTCACCAACGTTAATGTTATTAGCATATTTAAGCGTATAGTCTGTTCCCTCTACAAGGATAGAATCGCCCCAATATACCTTAAGGCCAGGTTGTGTAATCTTCTTTCCAGTATATCGGTAATCCTCTATTCCCACATATCCTACAGTTTCCTTGTCGAGAGGCTCAGTACTTCCATTAATGAATGTCTTTGAGTCACGGTAAGTATATCCATCAAATGTAAATTCAACTATATAGGTCGTACGAAGTTCGACTTCACTTACCTGTGCAGCTACATCAAACTCAAATTTCTCATCAGCAGTACCGTTCTTGCACTTAAGTATCAGTTTTGCTGAACGATTATTGTCTGCCCACTGCCATGTATCTTCCCAATCATGAACATGAGCGGGAACCCACATAGCTGTAAGATTTATGGAGCCATTGTTAACAGTAGTAAGATTCTTTACTTTCTGGCCATCGCTATAAACCGCATTATTGGCAACATCCTTCCATCCTACAAACTCATAGTTCTCCTTTGTGTATGCATTCGCTGTAAGATAATCAGCCTTATCATAAGTGAACTCCTGGTCTGCCATTGCAGTAGCTGCTGTTCCGCCATTAGCATCAAAGTGAACTTTGTACTTATTTGCTACCCACTTTCCATAGAGAGTAGTATTAGCCGTTACCTTATTTGAAGCAAAATTCCACTTCGTAGTAAAGGTAGCTTCTTTATACCAACCCTCTAATGTATATCCGGCAAGATAAGCCAACGGCTCAGTTATAAGGCTTTCCTTTGCAACGGTAATAGTCTCATCCGGACTACCATTGTTGTAAACAAATGTAACTGTTGTAGGATCCTTAGGGATAAGGTTCAGCTCACTAAGATAATACTGCCTATCTTCAGTTGATCCATCAGCATATGTAGCTTTAAGGTTCAGCGGTCTATAAAGTGAATCATCATCTACTAGAAGTACCAGCTCTCTATCCAAGAGACCTGCTTCTTTTTCCGCAGCTGTAGCCTCTGTTGTATATGTCTTCTTGATGCCATACTCAAGCTTTGTAGCATTAGGAATATCTACATTAACTACAAGGTAATGACCTTTCTGTTCAGCTTCAACGCTACTGAATCCTGTATATTCGGAAATGTAGTTAAGGTTTCCTTCGATGCCATAATTACTGATCTTAACATCTTTCTGAAGATCTACTACCGTCTTACCAAAGAGATCCTCATCAGCAGGGATATTTGTATCAGCAGCAAAGCCATCCAGAGTAAGGCCACTCAAGTCATATGACTTCTTAACAGTCTGGCCATTTGCATATGTAGCAGTAACCTCAAGTACCTGAGTATCTTTATTTCTGATTCTGAAAAGAGCTGTCTTATCAGGGTCATTTGTAAGGTCGGCATCATTTCCGTCTCCGCCATCCAAATGCGCCACAATTCTCGTTGCGCCGGGAGCTATTACCTTGAATGAAAGGTAGTGACCGGAAGTAAGTCCTGTTCCGCCAAACTCAGTCCATCCAACTACCTGCATCAGTTTTCCGTAAATATATCCATCACTATATTCATAATAAGGATCAGAAATGGTTATTGAGCGCTGGATGTCGCTAACCTTCTTATTTCCAAAAGCTGTACCAAAGTTAGTAATTGTAGGAGCAGTAATTGTAAGGCCGCTCGCTGCATCTTCAAGAGTCAGATCGCCAATATAATACCATCTGTCCTCTGTTGATCCATCGGCATATGTAGCCTTCAGTTTCAGTACTCCATATTCATCAGTTCCAAGAGAATCTTCGTCTACAATAAGTACCAGTTCTCTATCCAGGAGACCTGCTTTTTTCTCTGCATCTGTAGCTGATGTTGTGTATGTCCTCTTGATACCATACTCAAGCTTTGTAGCATTAGGAATATCAACATTAAGTGCAAGATAATTACCTACCTGCTCTGCAGGATCACTGCTGAATCCTGTATAATCTGTAAGGAAATTCAGCCTACCTGTGATACTTGTTGCAGATACTTCTACGTTAGACTGAAGCTCTCTAGGCTTCTTGCCCAAAAGATCCTGCTCATTTGCTCCGAATACTGAGCTTGCCTCAAAACCTTCAATCTTTAACTCACCCAGGAAATAATATTTAACAATAGGATCATATCCAGGATATGTTACTGTTACCTTAAGTCTCTGATTATCCTTATTTCTAATCCTGAAAATAGCTGTCTTATCTGGATCATTTGTAAGGTCTGCATCATTTCCATCACCATTTTCCAGTGATGCAACAATGCTTGAAGGTGTACCGGGTGCATCAACCTTGAATGAAATGTAGTGACCTGAACTCAAGTTTGTACCAAACTGTGTCCAATTAACTACCTGCTTCAATGTACCGGTTACATATCCACCATCATCATCATAATCAACGAATGCGATGCCTGTCTGAAGATCAGCAGGTGTCTTATTGCCAAAAGCTTCTCCAAAGGTAGTGACTGTAGGAGCTACAACACTGAATGAAGGAGCAGCTGCTTCCTTAAGGATGAGTTCGGATACATCATACTGTCTGTCCTCTGTTGAACCATCCGCATATGTAGCCTTAAGTTTCAGCACTCCATTAGGAGCTGCAAGAGATTCAGCATCTACAAACAGAACCACCTCTCTGTCAAGGAGACCTGCTGTTTTCTCTGCATCTGTAGCTTCTGTTGTGTAAGTATCCTTGATACCATACTCAAGCTTTGTAGCATTAGGAATATCAACATTAAGTGCGAGATAATGTCCGCTGTCCATTCCTTCGCCAAATGCTGATGTATAGTCATCAATATACTCCAAAGCACCTGTCACTGCTGTTGCAGAAACCTCAATACCTCTCTGTAACTGAGCAGGAGTCTTTCCGAAGAGATCTTGCTCACTTGGTCCGAACTCTGCGCTGGCTGCAAAGCCACCAATAACGAGGTCTTTAAGATCATAGATTTTAGTAATTGTAGTAGGATTCTCAGTTCCGAATGTAGCTGAAACCTTAATCTGCTGAGTATCCTTATTTCTGATTCTCAGAAGTGCAGTCTTATCAGGATCATTTGTAAGATCGGCAACATTTCCATCACCATTAACTACAGATGCCTCGATCTTACTTGGTGAACCGGTTGTCTTAACCTTAAATGAAATGTAGTGTCCGGATGTAAGGCCTTCTCCGCCAAACTGTGTCCATCCAACTACCTGCTTCAATGTACCGGTAACCTTACCTGCTGTCTCGCCTTCACTGGGCTCAACAAAAGCAATATTTTCCTGAATATCACTAACTTCCTTGTTGCCAAAAGCTGATCCAAAATCAGTAATTGTAGGTGCCATTACAGTTAAAGAAGGAGTTGTTGACTCAGCAACCTCAACTGAAACAGCAGTAGCTGCTGTGATCTCGCCAAGGCTCCACGCTCCATCAGCATAGGACTTAGTTGTCTCACCAACCTTAACAGTAACGCCGGTATAAGTCGCACCACCCACATCGTAGCCAGTGTCTGCTGTAATAGATGTAATCTTAACTACTGAACCACTTTCCAGGTCTGTGATCTTTTTAGAAGTCATATCAAGCGCTGTTTCTGCACCAGTGTCAACTTTATATTTAAGAGCTTTAACACCAGTAAGTGTAAAGGTTACATCATATGTAGCGGTAGGATCCTCTACCTGAGCAATTGCAATAACTTCACCATCATCATAGATACCAAGCAGATACTCTTCAGTCAGGGTAATTTTGTTATCTGTTACAGCAATTACAGTGCCTTGACTGTCAACTACAGACCATACGTATCCTGAATCTGGAGCACCAAGATTTTTCACAATGGGCTCTGCATGTTCCTCGGTAGCTTCTACTGCTGCTGTGTACGAAATAGTATCTCCGTTTACAGGATTATATGTTTCAGGATTCTCTTCAGCTGTAACGATAGTAATCGATGCTTGTGTAGCTACTCCGTCTACTGTCCAACCATTATTGTATACGAATTCTGCATCTCCATCCTGTCCAGTAATGGTTACAACATATCCTTCTGAGACAGTTCCTGTTTCCAGTGAATAGGTGAAAGAAGCAGGTGTTACAATTGCAGCCTTATAGACAATAGTATCTTCGGCTACAGGAGTATATGTTTCAGGATTCTCTCCAGCTGTAACGATAGTAATCGATGCTTGTGCATCTTCTTCACCGACTTTCCACTTTCCTGCATCACCATCATATACAAACTCTGCATCAGTATCCTGTCCAGTAATGGTTACATTATATCCTTCTGATTCTCCGCCAAACGAATATGACACTATTTGGGCTGGAGTTGTAACTTCAGCTGTATAGTTAATACTATCCCCCGCTACAGGAGTATAACCCGCAATCGTGATAGTAGCCGCTGCATCTTCTTCACCGACTTTCCACTTTCCTGCATCACCATCATATACAAACTCTGCATCAGTATCCTGTCCAGTAATGGATATAGCTTCGTTATATCCTGTTGTTACAGCGCCAGTTTCCAGGGAATACGAAATCTCTTCTTCGCTTCCATCAGATGCTGGCGTATACTGGATTGCCTCATCAGTATCTCCGAATCCAGTCGGAGCGGTCGCATCACCAAAGTCGAATTTTACGTGATGCGCTTCTTTTTCCGGCGCTTCTGCGTACGCCGTCAGCGATCCGCCTGGTACCACTGACGTGAGGGTCAGTGCTGCTGTTAAGCCTAGACTTATCAGCTTACCAAATTGTTTCTTCCTCATAAACATGTCTCCTTTCACAACACATTTTTCTTTTCACCGGCCTCCTTGCCGTATGAAAGCAACTAGAAGATTAAGTGAGTCCGTTCTGTTTTTTTACGATATCTTCTTTAATTTCTCACGCATTAAAGGAGCTACAAAAAAATAATAACGCCGTAAGTGTTGCCAAACAACACTTGCGGCGTTTATTTAAGACTTATTTTATATTTTAATTATTTCTTTACTTTTTTTAGATAAAATTCCTTGACAATCGCCTTTATCAATTGTTTGTCGTCCTCCGGCATTTTTCGGTAGTAGAACATGATCTCTTCAGCATCCATGGCGCTTTCATAGCTCTTTTCCTCCCGGGAGGAGCCTTTTTTATCCTCAACTGCCAAGTCAATCAGCGTTTCAAGTTCCACGTCAAAATACGAAGACAATTGAACCAGGACCTCAGTTGGGGGTATAATTCTTCCGTTTTCATAATGCGAATAAGTGGCCCGCGTGACTTTTATCGCATAAGCGACGGCGTCCTGCTTGACGCCTTTGTCTTTTCGCAGCATTCGCAGATATTTTCCCAAAGTATTCGTTCTTCCGGCATTAGTCATGCTTAACTCCCCTTAGAATAGCGTGTCTACACCCTGAGTAAATTATAACACAAATAGTGTTGTATAACTCCACCGTTTGTGTGGGAGTCGTGTACAGAATGTAGTTGGAGGGATAGTCATGATAAAAGGGTTGAACGAGAAATTACAGGCGCTGCGAAAGCAATACCGCTTATCTCAGAAGGATGTGGCGAGAGCCATAAATGTTTCGCCATCAATTATTTCGGGATATGAAACCGGTGAGAGAAATCCAAGCCTTGAAAATCTGTTGGCCCTTTCATATTTATATAGATGCTCCACCGATTACCTGTTGGGGAAGGAGAAGGAGGTCTTTATCGAAACTGTGGACACCAGTAAATTGTCACTCCTCCAGATACAGCGTCTGTCAGCATTTATCGACAGCCTGTCCCAATCTAAGTAAAAATCATAATGCTGCAGTCACAGACCTTTCGGAAATAGGAAGCTCTTTTCCCTGATTTATCAAATTAAAGTTGTAAATCCATAAAGTGTATTGTATAATACTTCAAAACAAAGGCGTTTCGAATTATTTCGTGCGCCTTTTTTCTTTAATTCGGTAAGGAGGAGATTTTTTATGGGTAATTTTGTCGGCACAGTTACGAAGGTCAACGACGCAGTGAATGGTTTTGTCTGGGGACTTCCCATGCTGATCCTGCTGGTGGGAACCGGAATTCTCATGACTATTCTGACCAGGGTCTTTCAGGTTTCGCACTTTAAGCACTGGGTGAAGAATACTATCGGCGGAATCTTCAGGGACAAGCACGTCACTGCCCACACGGGAAAAGATGACATGCAGATATCGCAGTTCCAGAGTCTTTGCACGGCTCTTGCGGCCACCATCGGAACCGGTAACATCGCAGGTGTTGCTGCGGCCATTTTGTCCGGAGGTCCCGGAGCCATATTCTGGATGTGGATCGTTGCGTTTTTTGGAATGATGACGAACTTTGCCGAGAATGTGCTTGGTATCTATTATAGAAGAAGAAACTCCAGGAATGAGTGGTGCGGCGGTGCCATGTACTACCTTAAGTACGGCCTTGGGGAGAAAAAAGGCTGCGCTCAGATAGGTGCTGTTCTTGCTGTGATGTTCAGCAGCTTCTGCGTAATTGCATCCTTCGGTATCGGCAATATGAGCCAGATTAACTCCATTGCAGCGAATATGAATTCGGCTTTTGGTATCTCCCACTTCCTTACGGGATTTGTGCTGATGATCCTTGCGGGGCTTGTTATCGTGGGCGGTCTTAAGAGGATTGCTTCCGTTACGGAGCGACTTGTTCCCTTCATGGCGATCATCTATGTTGTGGGAGCTCTTGTGATCGTTATCTTCAATGCGGATAAAATCGGGCCGGTATTTGTTTCCATTATTAAAGGAGCTTTCGGCATGAAGGCTGTTGGCGGCGGTATTGTGGGAAGCGGTGTGGCTTATGCCGTTCAGTGGGGAATGAAACGAGGAGTTTTTTCCAATGAAGCGGGCCTTGGCTCTTCCGTTATGGTTCACTCCAGCTCCAATGTAAGGGAGCCCGTGGTTCAGGGAATGTGGGGGATCTTTGAAGTGTTTGCGGACACTATTGTGGTTTGTACACTTACTGCTTTTGCAGTTCTCTCCTGCGGGATTGTTGATCTTGATACCGGTGTTGTGATCTCCGATCAGGTTTCTACGGCGCTTGTGGCTGAAGCTTTTTCAACTGTATACGGCAACGGCGGGGCGGCATTTATCGCTATAGCCATTCTGTTTTTTGCCTTCTCTACGGTGCTTGGCTGGAGCCAGTACGGAAGCAAGGGCTTTGAGTACCTCTTTGGCACAAAGTCCACCAGGTATTTCAAATTCGTCTTTGTGGCGTTCATCATGATCGGCGCCACCATGGACCTGACACTTGCCTGGGATCTCTCCGACACCTTCAACGGGCTTATGGCGATTCCGAACCTTATCGGTGTCATCGCCCTGAGCGGAACCGTTATGAAGATAACTCGCAACTATGTTGACAGGAAGATACTTGGGAAGAAGATAAAGCCCATGCTCTCTGCGGTGGATGAGATCCAGGAGCTCCACGAGCAGGAGATTTCAGCGTAAAGGGATGAGGTATGGGGTGCCTGGGGGCGGAGTCAAGGGTCCATTTTCTTCATGTATTGTGTAGGTCACTGGATTCAGCTCATCTTGAATGTTTCAATTCTATATATACTTTTTCAAAAAAGAGGCCCGGACACCAGTGGTGCCCGGGATATTTCTGTCAATTATTTTTGTGGCTTTCCTCGTACTCCTTGAAGAGCAAATCAAGGAAATCGGGATCAGTGGAGGCTCTTTTGACATCGTTGTCACGACCTGCTGAGAAGAGCCAGGAGTTGAGGGCAGTCAAATCTGCTATACCCTGAGAAATGCCCTGTTCAACGCCCTTTTCGTAGTTTTCATCAGCGACGACTTCATAGTATTCTTCGGCGGTTACTTCCATTTTACTCATTTCGATAGCCTCCTTTCTATTCTCGATGAAGAAGTTTCTAAGGATTCCTTCTTCTATACATTCATCTCAGAAGGTTTGTATTCGTAGCTACAGCACTTACGATTTATTTCTTACTCTTCAGATCCTCAATCTCTGCCTTAAGCTGGGCGATAATCTCTTTGTCTTTGGCAATAGTCTGATTAGCGGCATCAACCTTTTCCTGAAGTTCATCGATCACAGGAGTGAGTTTTTCTTCTGCATCTGTGTAGCCGGCAGTGTACTGCGAAGCAACCTGCTCTCTGTATCTGCGCTGGCCTTCAAGTATCTCTCTTTCTTTCTGGTCCACATTCATCATCAGCATAAGATCACCTACCTCCTTTATCACCGGATTGTCACACGCAATGGCCTTAAATTCTTCCCAGGTTTTTGCATTAAACAGCTTTGCCCAGAAGACCAGATTGTTATTGGAATCTTCTTCTGTTGCGTTCTCTGTATACTGTAATTGTAACACGCCGATGCTAAGATTTTTAGAGTAAATTTGGTGGGTTTTTTCCTCCATGAGATAGTAGGTGGAGTAGAAGGAAGTGTTCTCGGGGAGAATGTCCAGATCGGTGATGCAATAATGGGTGGTGGGCTTGAGCTTGGAATAGTCATCACCTTCCTCAAGGCAGTCATAGCCGCGGCACATGTAGAGGAGGGATCTCTTTATCCAGTATTTATCCCAATAGACCTGAAGCTCGATGTTAATAATCTCGTTTGAGTTGAGAGTGAGCTTGAGGTCCATCACGGTCTCTTTTGGAGCGGCGCTGATATCGATGGGGTTCATCACTTCAAGGTCTTTGACGGTATCGGGGCTGATGCCCTTCAGTGAACAAACCAGTCCTATGAGGGCAGGCTTTGATCTTTGCATTACGTAGTGGAACAGCAGATCGGACTTTAAAGTGAATTCTATCGGCCCGGTTGCCGTTTCATAGGTTGGAAGAAGTTCCTTGTTGGTGTCTTTAGTATTTGGTTTTTGTGACATGTTTAGTTCCTTTCTTGTCTTGGATTGTTCGGCGACATGCCGGGCCTGCCGCGACTGCGACAGGAGGTGCCCTGAAAGGGCGACAAGAAAGATTCTAGCAGATAATTCTTAAGAAATACCGTCGAAATAAATTAATTTTTCTTAAGAAATGGGGGTTTAGGACGGCCTTTTGTATTCTCCAAAATGAGCCCATGACTCCGTCCCCGGGGGTTCGCTTGCACCGATCATCCGCAAATATCACTTGCCCAGCTCCGCGATCACCTGCGCCCTGGCCTTATCCATGGCATCGATCACTGTGTCGCAGAATCTGTCAAACTCGGGATCCTCGCTGTAGTTCTCCTCGTGAGACAGAACGTAGTCAAGGGCAATGCGCACGCCCTTGCTGAAAGGAATTGTGGTGGTCATCTGAGGCACCAGGCGTTTTAACTTGCTGTTGTCAAAAACCACTGATACCGACTTATCGCCGATGAGACCTCCGCGGAAGTCGTAGCCGTATTTTTCTCCAACATCTGCAAGGAAGTCTGAAGCCACATGACAGGCCTTGAGCTCCACACCCAGAGCATCTGCGATGGTGCTGTAGATCTGATCCCATGTCAGGATCTCATCCCCTGTTATCTGGAAGGCCTCGCCGATGGCATGCCTGTTTCCCATAAGTCCGATGTATCCCACCGCAAAATCCCTGTTGAAGGTAAGGGTCCACAAGGAAGAACCGTCACCCTGTATGATGACGGGCTTTCCTGCCTGCATGCGCTTTATAACCTGATAGAAGCCTTTGTTTCCATGAACTCCAAGGGGCACATTTCTCTCATCATAGGTGTGGCTCGGTCTTACTATTGTTACCGGGAATCCCTCGGTCCTGTACTTATCCATGAGGAATTCCTCGCAGGCTATCTTGTTCCTGGAGTACTCCCAGTAGGGATTTGCAAGGGTCGTACCCTCCGTGATCACATAACTTGCCGCAGGCTTGTTGTAGGCTGACGCGGAACTGATAAACATATACTGCCTTGTCCTGCCCTTAAAGAGTCTGTAGTCCCGCTCCACGGCTGCTCTGTCAAAAGCAATGAAATCGCTGACAACGTCAAAGCGCATGCCCTCAAGCTTTTTTGCAACAGCATCCTCATCATGGATGTCGGCGGTTATCTGGTTAACGCTCTCAGGCACCTCCGCCTTTCTGTTTCCTCTGTTCAAAAGATATATCTCCCAGAGTGGGTCTTCTGAAAGAGCCCTTACGATTCCCATGCTTATTGTTCCGGTTCCTCCGATAAAAAGAGCTTTCATGTGGTTGTCCTCCTGTTAAGATTCCTGTTTTCTGAATAGCTGATATCCTTATCCGCCCTAAGCAGCGGGATCAGTGTAATGTAGAATGCATAGGCATTTATCAAAAGAGCTCCCGTCCATGCGCTCATCTCTGCATAGGCCGCAGCTTTGAAACCAAAGCTTCCTATAAATAATGAGATCACCAGGATCCTCATTACCATTTCCATTATACCTGAAACCATAGGCAGCATGGGCTTTCCCATACCCTGAACGCAGCTCCTTACCACAAAGAGCACGTTCAGCGAGATCATCATGATACCGCATCTTGGCAGGAACTCTGTCACCAGGGCGATCTGCTCGGATCCGGACAGCAATATTCCGGCCAGAGTTCCGGGAATAAATATCATGAGGCCTCCAAGAAGAAGGTAAGCTACTACCGCTATTCCAAGGCAGACGTATACGCCTTCCAGTATCCTTTTGTAATTTTTGGCTCCGTAGTTCTGGCTGGTATACGCGGACATGGCGTTTCCTGCAGTAGCTGCGGGATTCATGAACAGGTTCAGGTACTTGGTGCAGGCCGCATAAGCAGCTGTGTATACCACTCCGTAACCGTTGATGAAGTACTGGACCACCATGCATCCCACCGCAGTTATGGAGTTCATGAAAGCCATGGGAAGACCGTTCTTTAACAACTCCAGGAATACTCTGCTCTCATTGATGAAATATTTCTTTTCCAGTCTTATTGCCTCTATCTGGCGAAGCTTCCCTATGCATATGATAGATGAAACCACCTGGGATACCAGGGTTGCTATGGCTACTCCCTCAACTCCCATGTGGAAGATGAAGATAAAAAGGCTGTTGAGGCCAACATTAAGGATTGACGATGCAATGATGGCTTTAAGGGGAGTTCTGCTGTCGCCAAGGGATCGGAGCACCGATCCGGAGATATTGTAGCAGATTCCTGCGGAGAGCCCGCCGAATACGATGTATCCGTACTTCAGGCTGTCACCGATTATCTTCGTGTCTGTCTGCATGAGCCTTAAGGCGTGGGGCAGGAACAAAATGCTGGCAATGGAAAGCACCACCGCAAGGGCAATTCCAAGCTCGATGGTCGCAGCAAATCTGTGCCGCAGCTCCTCCTCATTCTTTGCCCCGTAGCTCTGGGCCACCAGGACGCCAAAGCCATTGGCAAGACCAAAGGAGAATCCCACTATCAAAAAGAATAAAGAACCCATATTGCCTACCGCTGCCAGGGCGTTGTCTCCAAGCCCCTTTCCCACGATCCAGGTGTCGGCGAAATTATAGAACTGCTGCAGCGTGCTTGTTAAGAGGAGAGGCCAATAAAAGGAAAGTATCAGTTTTAAAGGACTTCCCTCAGTAAAATCAATCTCACTTTTTTTATTCATAACACATTCTTCCTGTTTTCTCTATGCTGTAGTCTAATTCTATATTTTTGCCTGTTAGAAAAGAACGCTGTTTTTTGGTACTTTTTGACCGTTTTTTGTTATTATTGAAATATGGGAAAGATAGAGAAAGAAAAAAGATACACAACTCCTTCGATCCCTTATCAGAGACCAGATGTAAGCTGTGTATCTACGATATTCTTCTTAAGATCGGCGAGTATGTTATTTCAGCTGGCGAGATCTCTTTTCCCGAATATGAAGTAAGCGAGTGCAACGCAACTCACTGTTACGGCAGCTGCTACTGAAAGGGCAGGTATCGAAGTCTCCGCTCCGGTGAAGATCTCCGAGGCGTTGGCGTAGGAGTAGGGGCCGATGTAAAGGTAGTCCTTAAGATCCGGCACCACTCTTCCCATAAGTTCGTAGACGTAACACATCAGCGTAATCCCAAGGCCCATACCCATCCTGCTCTTTCCGGAAAAGGCGGATATTCCGAAGCAGATTGCTGCTATCTCAAGATTCATCACAAACTGGAAAAACATAAAGGTGAGAAACTCCTCCGGGGGGAACTCCTCTCCAAGATAGAGAACGCCGCACCAATACATCAGTCCGCAGATAACCGTAAAAAGGATCAGGTTTATCACAACGCAGAGGGCCTTTGCTGTAAGCACTTTTCCTCTTGAAACCGGAAGTGAGAACAGAAATTCCCCGGTGTGCTTGTCCTCTTCCTTTGAAATGATATCAGCCGCCATGATCGCCGCAAACATGCCGCTCCCAAGGCCGTGGACCGTACCGACCTCAGTGGCAAAGAAGCCTTTAAGTGTGGCGATGCTCAAGGTGCTCATGCCAAAGGCATCTGAAAATGCCCCCATATTCGAGAATGCATCCGCCATCTCCTTCATGTCGCCCTCCATACTCTCATAGAGCAGGACACAGATAAGTCCTACAACTCCCACCGAGATGCTCCAGATCAGGAAGGTCTTCAGATTTAGTTTTAATTCTCTTATCAGTATATGTTTCATCTTCGTCACCTCACTGCTCATCTTCATAGAACTTAAGAAACGTGTCATCGTCGATATCAACCCGCTCCAGCATGGTCAGCCTTCCCTCTCTCATGATAGCCGCATGCCTGCAGTATTTGTTGACCTCGGTCAGTACATGGGTGGACAAAAGACATGTGGTGCCCCCGCTCACATATTCACCCACCAGGTTAAAAAACGTCCTCTGCATGAGCGGATCAAGGCCCCCTGTGGGCTCATCGAAGATAAAGAGCCTTGGCCGGTGCTGCATGGCGCAAACAATGCTGACTTTTTTCTTGTTGCCGTAGGAGAGCTGCTTTATTCTCTTCTCCTTATCGACCTTGAGGCGCTCGCAAAGCTTCTCTGCCTCGGCGCTGCAGTCAAGGCCTCTCACATCAGCGGCGTATCTGATCACATCTTTGACCTTCATGGATTCGTAGAACCAGGCCTCCGATGGCATGTAGCCTACATTCTTTAAAATGTCCTCATGATCCTTAACGCTGTCCATGCCAAGGATCTTTATGCTCCCGCTGTTTATCTTAAGAAAACCCAGCATCGATCTGATGGTGGTGGATTTGCCCGCTCCGTTAGGGCCAAGGAAACCGAAGATGTCCCCCTCCTCTATGCTCAGGGAAACATCTATTACTCCGCGGCTTTTTCCGTAACTCTTTGTAAGGTTCTCTATCTCAACTACTTTACTCATTTTTCTGTCTCCTTTCAGAAGTCTTCTGAAATCCACGGCGTATCTTCTGGAAATCATAATGTGCTCGCCGCCTTCCATGGTGGCATCTATCCTGTTGGAGGAAAGGCTCTTTAGTGCCTTCACCTTACCAACATTGATGATCATGGACTTGCTGCACCTGAAAAAGCTCTCGTCCTTAGCTACATTCAGGAAAGAAACCAGCGACCCTTCAATCCTGGCAACGACCTCCGTCGTATAGGCAAAGAGCTTGTCGTCCACCGTCTCTAAGTACAAAATGTCCTTAAGATCTATGGAAACGTTCCCCGATTCGGTTCTTCCCCAGAGTTTGCCATCGCTCCCCTTAAGGATCCCGATTATTCTGTTGACCGTAGGGTTGGGGTCCTTGTACCTTATGACAACGCTCTCCTCCCCCTCGGTGATCTTCTGTATGTCAATATTCACGGCATTTATCTCCCTACTACTAACATAGCACAATGCAATCTTTGCAAAAAGGCTTATTTTGTGGTATTATTTCGTAGTTTTGAGATTTATTAGTGAGGAATTTTTTATGGGAAGAGTTATAAAAAACATACGAAAGATTGATACTGTTCTGTGTATCGCATGGATACTGGCTTTTGTTTCGGCCTTTTTCGTTCATCCGGGAAAAGAGTACCTTTCCTATATAGATTTCAGGTCCCTGGGAATTCTCTGGGGACTTATGGTAATAATCCAGGGCTTTAAGGAGAATTCAGTATTTGACAGGATTGCGGCTTTTCTTTTATCCAAGGTCACAAAGAGCTGGCAGCTCTCGGCAATGCTGATCTTCATGTGCTTTTTCGGAAGCATGCTGATCACCAACGACGTGGCGCTTATCACCTTCGTTCCCTTTGCCCTGATGATTCTTCACAACTGCGGCCGAAAAGACATGATGATCCCAACGGTGGTCCTGCAGACCGTTGCCGCAAACCTGGGAAGTATGCTCACTCCCATCGGTAACCCTCAGAACCTGTATCTGTATGGACTAACCGGCATGAGCCTTGGAACCTTTATCCTGATCATGCTGCCCTTTAGCCTTGTCTCGGCAATTCTCCTGGTTCTTAGCCTCTTTATGATTCCGGGCAGGGAAAAGAGCCTTAACAAGAATGACCGTTCTTCCATCACAAGCCGGTTTGGAAGTACACGCCAGATCATCATCTACACTGTGCTGTTTGCGATAGCTCTTTTAACTGTAGTAAGAATTCTTCCCTGGTATGTATTTGCTGTCATTGTGCTGATAGTTGTTGGCGGAATGGATTACAAGATCCTGCTAAGAGCAGATTATGTGCTGCTTCTTACTTTCATCGGCTTTTTTATTTTCACGGGCAACATGGGAAATATTGAGGTCGTAAGTTCCTTCCTTAAAGAGATCCTCTTTGGCCATGAGTTTGCAATATCCGTTGCCCTAAGCCAGGTGATAAGCAATGTTCCCGCAACTCTCATGCTCTCAGGCTTTACCTCTAATTACAAGTCTCTTCTTATCGGAGTAAACGTCGGAGGTCTTGGAACTCTTATCGCTTCCATGGCTTCACTTATCTCTTATAAGGCCTACACTAAGGAGTATAAAGAAGAGAGCGGAAAATATCTTCTTATTTTCACAGCAGTGAATGTAGTCTTTTTGATCGCCCTGGTCATTACATACACAATTATCAGAAATCTTTAAAATCCACAAATAAGTTTCTGATTTATGTTGACGAAGACAGATAAAAATGTTACAACTGTAATTGGTTGGTTTCCAAGCACAATTTGGAGGTAGAGAGGAATGTTGATTAGGTGATATTGATTCAGTAAGTAATAGCAGTAATTAACCCGCAAGGGTATTATTTGCGTTGCGCGAATCGTATCATTCTATAGCATATCTTTCTGATTCCGGATAGGTGCTTTTTTTGTGCCATTGTTCTAATACCACAGATATCGGGATTATAAGATTTTGAGATAGACAAGGTCCGTTTGCGCAGAGCAGACGGATCTTTTTATTTTATATTTTGACTTATTTAGGAGGACATCATGGAAAAGACAGTTACAAATGATCTGGAAATAAGAAAGCCCCTTTGGACCAGGGACTTCACAATAATAACTATAGGTAGCGTAGTATCAATGCTGGGGAATAGTATGGCAGGATTTGCACTAAGCCTTATGGTCCTTGATTACACAGGCTCCACCATGCTCTATGCCATCTACCTTATGACCTACACGGTTCCGCAGCTGATAGTGCCTATAATTTCAGGCGCCATACTGGACAGGTTCTCAAGAAAAAAGATGATCTACACCCTGGACTTTATGATGGGCGGTCTATATCTGCTGCTTGGAATTCTGCTATCCCATGGATGGTTTAATTTCCCGCTGTTTGCGCTGTTTAGCTTAACAGTCGGATCGGTCGGCAGCATCTACATGGTAGCATATGACAGCTTCTACCCGCTGCTGATCTCAGAGGGCAATTACTCAAAGGCCTACTCTATAGCCAGCGTACTTGAGACCTTTGCGATGTTCATGGTCCCGGTGGCAACCTTTTTCTACAAGCTCTTCGGAATGGGACCACTTCTCATGATCAACGCATTCTGCTTTTTGGTAGCTGCAACTTTAGAGACTCAGATAAAAGCCGAGGAGAAATACATCGAGAAGCAAAAGAAAAGTATTGAAGGCGAAGACCTTTCAAAAGTCTCTCGCGTCCTTATGGATATCAAAGAGGGCTTTAGATATCTCTTTTCCGAAAAAGGCCTTATGGCAATTGCCATCTATTTCCTGTTCAGCTCTATGGCAGGTGGTGCGGCCAATGTAATCTGCCTTCCCTACTTTAAGGGGAATTTTGAAAACGGCGAGTACCTGTACATGCTGATCTTTGGCATGAGCTTTGTGGGAAGAGCTCTGGGCGGTACTTTCCACTACAGAAAAAAGCTTGATGCAAGACACAAATTTAATATCGCACTCTGCGTTTACATCATGATCGGTATATTTGAAGGACTCTATCTCTATGCGCCTCTGCACATCGCTATGATACTGAGTTTCTTTGTGGGTGTGGGCGGAGTGACCAGCTATACCATAAGGATCTCTTCCACCCAGAGCTATGTTCCCGATGAGAACAAAGGGAGGTTCAACGGCGCATTCCAGGTGCTCTCAACTTCAGGGTCACTTCTTGCCGAACTTCTGGCAGGCATGCTGACACTGGCCCTTGATGAGCGCGCCGTACTCCTTTTGTTTGAGCTTGGCACCGTCGCAGCAGCCATCCTGATCATCGGCGGAAACAGAGCGCACGTGAAAAAGATCTACAACAGAAATATGTAATCCCTTAAAAAGGAGGCATTAATGTCCAAAAAACTACTGATTGAAGCAGAAAATATAGAAGTAACTTACGGCGAGCAGACTGTTCTCAACTTTGAGAGGTTCTACCTCTATGAAGGTGAGAAGGTCGGACTGGTTGGGATCAACGGCGCAGGTAAGACCACTCTTTTAAAGGTTTTATCCGGAAGCATTGTGCCTACAAAAGGCAAAGTTTCTCAGTACTGCACACCTTTTTATTTTGAGCAGTTCGGAGATGGTCTAAGCTTCGATGATGCCGACTACTCCGAAGCCGGTAAGCTCGGTGTCTCGGATCAGCTCTGGCAGGAAAATGTCAGCGGCGGTGAGAATACAAGGATAAGGCTCTCTCAGCTCTTTTCCAGCCAAAGAGCCGTAGCTTTTCTCGATGAGCCAACTTCGAACCTTGACAGCTCAGGAGTTGATCTTTTGAAAAAGAGACTATGCGAAATCGAAACGCTTGTCCTTATAAGCCATGACAGGGCACTCTTAAACGCAGTCTGCGACAGGATCGTAGAGGTATCCTTCGGAGAGCTGAACTTCTTTGACGGCAACTATGATGACTTCCTGGAGCAGAAAGCTCTTTTGAAAAAGAGTCAGTACGCTGAGTATGAGAATTATCAGGCTGAGAAGAAAAGGCTTCAGGGAGTCTATCTTCAGAAAAAGGCCAAGGCAAAAAGCGTTGTGAAAAAGCCAAAGAATCTGACATCCAGCGAGGCTAAAGCAATTGCTTTTTGCGGAAACAGAAAGCCCGAGGATAAGGCGCGCAGTCTTGAAAAGAGTGCCGAGAACGTGCTCAAGAGGATAGAGCACATGGAGATCAAGGAAAAGCCCAAGGAGGAGCCGGTCGCCAGACCCGATTTCAGGCTCACAAATCCTCCGAGAAATCCAATAGTCATAAGAGGTGAGCATTTATCCTTTGGATACGGGGAAAAACTGATTTTTGATGATGCCGACTTTATAATAAAAAATGGAGCGAAGGTAGCTCTTGTCGGAGATAACGGCGCTGGAAAGACCACGCTTATTGAGCTCATCGACAAAAGAGACGGCATCTACGTTGTCCCCGGTGCCAAGATCGGCTACGCCAAGCAGAACATGAGCCAGATCGATATGGATAAGACGGTCCTGGAAAATGTCCGGGATGTGAGTATCCAGAAGGAAAGCATAGCACGTATCATTCTTGCAAGACTTCTTTTGACAGAGAGAGATATCCAAAAGAGGGCGTCGCAACTTTCCGGCGGTGAGAGGATGAAGCTGTCCTTTGCAATGCTCTTTGTGTCGGATGTGAACTTCCTGATACTGGATGAGCCAACCAATTATCTTGATATCCCATCAATAGAAGCTCTTGAAAAACTCCTTATGGAGTATGAAGGAACTCTCATCTTCGTTTCCCACGATAAAACCTTCGTGGAACATGTTGCTACTGAGAAGCTTTTGATCAGAGACGGGAAGATTATAAAAAGTGAATAACAAAGAATCTCTTTACAGGCAAATATGGGTAGTTGCTCTGCCCATCATATTTCAGAATATAATCGACGCATCCGTTAACAGTGCGGATGTACTGATGCTTAACTATGTTGGCCAGGATGCCATAAGTGCTGTATCTCTTGCAAACTCACTTGTGGGAATTTTGTTCATGCTGCTCTACGGCATCGGAACGGGAATCGCGATGCTGGCAGCCCAGTATTACGGCAAAGGAGACCTTATCACCATTGAGAAAATCGAAGGAATCGGCCTTAAGTTTTCTTTGTCTGTAGCAGCTCTTGGTGCCTTTTTGTGTATAACGATTCCGAATAAGCTGATGTATATCTACACTTCAGATCCGGTACTTATAGAACTTGGAGCAAAGTATCTTCGCTTCATCGCACCGGGCCTGTTGTTCTGGGCCATAAGTGCAGTGTACATGGCTATCCTGAGGTGTATCGGCAGAGTCGGAACAAGTACAGTTATTGAAACTACTGCACTAATAGTTAATGTCTGCTTAAACGCTGTGTTTATCTTCGGACTTCTTGGTGCACCAAAGCTCGGTGTTATCGGTGTTGCCATTGCAACTACATTGAGCCGCCTGATACAGCTAATATTCTGCATCGTAGTTTCTATATCCGGTGCCGAAGTGAAGCTGTCACTAAAGCCCATGTTTGAAAGACACAGGCTTTTGGAGAAGGATTTCTTTTCCATGGCTCTGCCGGCTATAGGAAATGACCTGTCCTGGTCACTGGCTTTTTCCATGTACTCCGTGATAATCGGCCATCTTGGAAATGACATGGTTGCAGCCTATTCCATTACAAACGTCGTTCGAAATCTCGGAACTGTCTTCTGCTTCGGAATGGCTTCAGCTACAGGCATCATAGTAGGTCAGATTCTTGGAAGCGGCCAAAGAGATGAAGGCATAAAGGCAGCACACACGCTCTTTCGCCTGACTATCCTTGCAGGAATTCTCGGCGGAATAGTTGTTGCTCTTGTAATGCCTTTTGCACTTACCCACGCTTCCCTCACACCACAGGCCCTTGATTATCTGAAGTTTATGCTGCTCATCAGCACATACTATATTATGGGGACTGCAGTTAATACCTGCCTTATCGCCGGTATCTTCAGAGCAGGGGGCGACAGTAAATTTGGCTTTATCTGCGACACCATAGACATGTGGTGCTACGCTGTGCCACTGGGACTCCTTGCAGCCTTTGTCTTTAAGCTCCCGGTAAAAGTAGTGTTCTTCCTGCTCTGTACCGATGAGTTTGTGAAATGGCCCTGGGTACTTAAGCACTTCTACAGCCACAAATGGGCAAGGAATATTACCAGAGAAGAAGCTGAAATCGACTGAACAAAAAGGTACTATATTTTTTCTTTCGTGTATATGATAACGTCATAATAGAAACCCCTATAATCAACAACACGAATGAAAAAGGAGTACGTCGATGAAAAAAAATATACGCATAGTTTTACTTGGTGAGCTTTTACTTTTTTTAATTGTATTCTTCATTAGTACCCTGGGAACAAACTTTGGCTTTTCCGCTATAGCATGGTTCCTTGACTGGCCATCCCTGATTCTCATTTTACTGATCCTAATTCCGGGACTCATTATCATGGGAGAATGGAAAGATTTTTTGAATTCATTTTCTGTCGGAATAAAAGAATACAGACTGCTTGAACTCAAAAACATTATTGAAGCTGTGGGCGCTGCTCAGAAACTGACTGTGTACGGAGCACTTTTTGCCATCATAACATCTGCAATACTGCTTATGGGACATCTATCCGATCCGGAAACAATCGGACCTAACCTTGCTGTCTGTTTTCTGGCCGGCTTTTATGCCGTAATCCTAGAGTTTTTCCTTCTGCCGCTTAAGTTAAATGCCGAGCGTAAGATGAACGAAGAGATGGACATGGAAGATGAATGATCCCGAAATTTCGAAAGAGCAATATCTTAATATAGCTCGTAAATTCGGACTTACGAGGAGAGAATTGGAACTCGGATACCTTAAGATATCGGGGTTTTCAAATCATAGGATTGCTTATATGCTCGGGATCTCGGAGCAAACGGTTAAAAATCATTTCACGCACATTTATGAGAAGGCCTGGGTTCCGGGAAGAAAAGAATTCAAGGAACTGTTCATACAGGACTTATGATCTGTAACAGAGAAATCTTTTGCAGGAGCATGAATGAATAAACACGAAAAAAAGATCTTCACTTACATAATAGTCATAAGCTGCATTTTGATAGCTATGGCACTGCTTGGAACAATTCTGAGCAGGTTTAATTATCAGGATCACCTTGATGAGACTGTGATCACTGTCGACGATACCGAAATCACACTCCGTGAGTTTGGTTGCTACATTTATGAGGTGGAAGCATTCGTGCAGAAACAGGCTCTTATATATGATCCTGAAAACCCGAAGCATTGGTGGAATACACATTTTTCGGCAGGAATGGATTCTCAGTTTGTTTGTGATCTCGCAAAAAAGGCTGCGATAAACACCTGTATTTTGGAGGAAATCTATAGTAAAAAAGCAGCTTCCGAAGGTATCACACTGGATATCGCCGAAGAGAAGCAGGCCTTGGAGGAAGCAAAGGTTCTTTATAATAGCATGAATTCCGAACAGATCAGAAGAACCGGATTAGATGAGGATATAATCATCGAGATTAGAAGAAAGCATGCGCTTGCGTCAAAGTATTCCGCCCTTATGGAAAAGAGCTTGAACTTTGCCGGATTCTCTGAAGAACCGAAAGAGCTTCTAGACTGGGATGGTGCGTATTTTCAGGAAAAGATATTGCCTGAGCATATGATTGAGATGAATGACAAAGTCCTGGATAAAATAACACTCGGAAAAATAACTGTGAATTATGAGTAATCCTCTTCGAATATGATAAAATAATTTCATGAAAACCAGAGAGGAAGCACTTAAATACGGATTATCTTTTCCCGATACTTATCAGGAAGCGCCTTTCCATGATCCAAACTGGCAGCTTGTACGCTATAAGTATAATAAAAAAGCATTTCTTTGGACTTATGAACGTGAAGGTTTCATAAATCTTAATGTGAAAGTTGATCCCGAGACAGCATATTTCTGGAGAAAGGCTTACAGCTCGGTGATTCCCGGATATCATCAGAATAAAGAGCACTGGAATACAATTATCCTTGATGGGAGCATTCCGGATAAAGACATTAAGCTCATGATAGCTGAGAGCTATGAACTGATCGCAGACTCTCCGACCAAGAGAATCTATGATGCTGTTATGAGGATTCCAAAAGGGTGTGTAGCAACTTATGCGCAGGTTGCAGAAGAAGCCGGAGATAGAAAGATGGCAAGAGCAGTAGGAAATGCTCTTCATAAAAACCCTGACCAGGGCACTATTCCCTGCCATCGTGTAGTGAACTCAAAAGGCGAACTTGCCGGCAACTATGCATTCGGCGGAGCCTGGAAGCAGGGAGAAATCCTACAGTCTGAGGGAGTCGAAGTTAGAGACGGTGTTGTTGATCTAAAAAAATATCAATGGAAAAAATAAAGGAAGCTGAAACTCTCAGCTTCCTTTTTATTCTTGTTTTATCAGAGCTGAATTGCAGTCTTAAGTGCAATCTCCATCATATCCGTGAATCCTGTCTCACGCTGCTTTGATGTTGTGTCCTGATCCTTAAATAAATGATCTGAACATGTAAGGATTGTAAGAGCGTTCTTACCTGCCTCTGCTGCGTTCATGTAAAGAGCAGGTGTCTCCATCTCTACTGCAAGAGCTCCCATTTTTCTGTAGAGTTCACTCTCGTTGCACTTCTTATAAAAGGCATCTGTGGAAAGGACATCTCCAACATGATAAGTTACGCCTTTTTCCTTAGCAACTGCTACTGCCTTCTCAAGAATACTGTAGCTGCATGTAGGAGCGAAGGTTCCCGGAAGTCCGAACTGGAATCCGTAGTTGGAATCTGTGTGTGCGCCCTGAGCAAAGATAATGTCCATTACATTTACCTTGTCCTGAAGGCCGCCTGCGCTGCCTACTCTGATGATATTGTCAACATCATAGAAATTGAAGAGCTCATAGGTGTAGATACCGATCGAAGCGATTCCCATTCCGTGTCCCATTACAGACACATCTTTTCCCTGGTACTTACCGGTAAAGCCCAGCATTCCTCTTACTTCATTTACACACTTAACATCTGTAAGAAAGTTCTCTGCGATGAATTTAGCCCTTAAAGGATCACCGGACATGAGAACGGTTTTTGCAAAATCGCCTTTTTCAGCACTGTTGTGGGGTGTTGCCATAATCTTTTCCTCCTTTTAGTTGGCCTCTGGATAATTGATATATCCCTGCATCCATATATTTCCCTTGAATCTTCGTCCTACAGCAGGTTCTCCCAAAAGGTCCTCCCTGTTGATGCAGACATCGAACTCAAGGTCATTGCAATTGATCCTCATGATATAAACAAACTCGCCGGTAAACTTGTTCTCCACCAGCTTCGTGCTGACCACTTCTCCGAGAACAGAATAGTGGTCACACTCCACGCCATAGGGCATAAAGTAAGTATCAACGAGACTGTAAACATCCTGCTTGCGGATCTTCTTGGACAGTGTGGTATAAAGATCCATGTCCTCCAGAGTCAGGGACTCGATAGCTGTCTCATCCCCTCTTCTGGCATTATTTATAAGTTTATTTCTGTATATGTTTTTCTTCTTAGCTGCCTCTTTTTCCTCTTCGGTCTTGTGTATGGGCATAAGGATCTGCCCCTTGACCGAGAGAGCGGAAAGGCTTAGGGTCGTCCCCTTTATCGGAAACTTATCTTCGTTCTCGTACTTTACATACGGGATCATGTTCTGAAGGTAAAAGATGAGGGTGACCCCGATCCTGGGTTCGTTGCAAACGCCTGCGTAGGAATAGTTTGCCGCGTGGCGCTCTACGTTCAGGTCCTCTTCGGTGCTGATTGCGGAGGGAACAAGATACGGATAGTAATATTCGTAGATGAACTTATCCTCATCGTCAAATTCTCCACAAACCGCGATCCCGATGTCATCGGCGTAGTCTCTGTCAAACTCCGACAGGATCACATTGTCGTTATTAGTGATATAGGACCGCCTCTGGGCCTGCTGAATTGTGCTGGTTATGAGATTTGTTAATTCTTTTCTGTCCTTGATGTTGGAAAATCCCACAGCCCTTAAATATCTATGCAACGGGTACTACCTCTTTTCCGGAAAAATTACTTCTTATTGGGAACAAGAAGCTCTTTTCCTCCCATGTAAGGCCTGAGAACTTCAGGAATCTTAACGGTTCCGTCAGCCTGAAGGTTATTCTCAAGGAATGCGATGAGCATTCTGGGAGGAGCAACAACTGTATTGTTAAGGGTATGGGCGAGATAATTGCCGTCCTTACCCTTGATCCTGATCTTAAGTCTTCTGGCCTGGGCATCTCCAAGGTTGGAGCAGCTTCCTACCTCGAAGTACTTCTTCTGTCTGGGTGACCATGCCTCAACATCGCAGCTCTTGCACTTAAGATCTGCAAGATCTCCTGAGCAGCACTCCAGTGTTCTTACGGGAATATCCAGAGTTCTGAAAAGATCTACTGTGTTCTGCCAGAGCTTGTCATACCAGGTCTTGGAATCCTCAGGTTTACAGATAACAACCATCTCCTGCTTCTCAAACTGATGGATTCTGTATACGCCTCTCTCCTCGATTCCGTGTGCACCCTTCTCTTTTCTAAAGCAGGGTGAGTAGCTGGTAAGGGTCAAAGGCATCTGCTCTTCGGGAATGATCTGATCGATGAACTTACCGATCATTGAGTGCTCACTGGTTCCGATAAGGTACAGGTCCTCGCCCTCAATCTTGTACATCATGGCCTCCATCTCAGGGAAGCTCATAACACCGGCAACAACGTTTCCGTGGATCATGAAAGGAGGTACGCAGTAGGTGAATCCTCTGTCGATCATGAAATCTCTCGCATAGGAAATAACTGCCGAGTGAAGTCTTGCGATGTCACCCATGAGGTAATAGAAACCGTTACCTGCAACTCTTCTTGCTGCATCAAGGTCGATACCGCAAAAGCTCTCCATGATATCTGTGTGATAAGGGATCTCGAAATCGGGAACTACAGGCTCACCGTATTTCTGGATCTCAACGTTCTCTGAATCATCTTTTCCGATGGGAACTGAATCATCGATGATCTGGGGAATGATCATCATCTTATTTGTAACCTGCTCATCCAGCTCCTTCTGCTTAGCCTCAAGCTCCTCGAGCTCCTTGGCTTCCTTGGCAACTTCATCCTTGAGAGCCATTGCCTCTTCCTTCTTGCCCTGAGCCATAAGGCTTCCTATTTCCTTGGAAATCTTATTTCTGTGAGCTCTGATCTCATCAGCCTTCTGCTGATTGCTTCTTCTCTCTGTGTCTAAGGCGATAACCTCGTCCACCAGAGGGAGCTTCTCATCCTGGAATTTCTTCTTGATGTTCTCCCTGACTACATCAGGATTTTCTCTTAGGAACTTAATGTCGATCATGTTGATCTCCTCCGCTATAAATATATTTTAAACAATTATATTTTATTAAATATTATCTGTTTTCGCTGTTCAGCGCCTTGTCCAGCGCTCTCTTTTCATCCTTACTCAGTTCCACGTCTGCCACTCCGGCTTTGATAGCCTTTGAATATGAATAGTTCATTCCATCTGAATTATGAACTGAATTTAAAAGAAATCCGTTATCATTCTCATCCAACATACAGAGAGCAAAGCTGAGCCTTCCTCCGTCATGACTGAATGCATCATACTTCTCAAGACCAATTTTCTGGAAAGTCCTGCCCAGTCTTCTGTTGATATCGATAATATCCTTACGGTTCTTATCATTCTCAGCCCTGATCATCCTGTTATCATGGAAAAGACCTACGATCTCCTCCTCCAGAGATTCAGCCTCCTTACCGTTCATGAATTTATTATACTTCCTGGTAAGTTTTGTCAGCTTCTTGGACTGAACAATGTTTAATACAAAAAGAACTATCACCAGAACCAGCATTACGATAAAGAGAATTGCCGGATCCAGATTTCCAAGTCCGATGGCACTAAATATATTGCTGTTCATATTATTTCCCCAACCTTATGATCATTCTCTGCAAAGTCTGTCGGTGATCTTCTCAAGATCGTCGGAACTGTAGAACTCGATTTCAATCTTACCGGTTCCGTCTCCCTTGGAAATAATCTCAACCTTTGTTCCGATGGCCTGCTTACACTTCTCAGACAGCTGTCCGTAAACTGCATCAAGACTCTGACTGGTATTTGTCTTGGTCTTCTTGGGTTTGGTCTTACCAAGATTCTTGACCATCTTCTCAGCAGCTCTTACACTGAGTTCCTCATCGAACACCTTCTGAGCAAGTTCAAACTGCTGGTCGGGATCCTCTACAGGAATAAGTGCTCTTGCATGACCGGTAGAAAGCTGGCCCTGAACTACCATCTCACGAACCTTGTCACAGAGCTTAAGAAGTCTTAAGGAGTTGGTGACATAAACTCGGCTCTTTGAAATGTTTTTTGCAATAGCATCCTGAGTATATCCGAAATCATCGATGAGCTTCTGGAAAGCCAGCGCTGCCTCGATGGGATTTACATCTTCTCTCTGAACGTTATCAATGATAGAGTAAACTGCGATCTGCTCCTCGGTCAGATCCTTGATTATTACAGGGACCTCTTTTAACCCAACCTTCTGAGCAGCTCTCCATCTTCTCTCACCGCCGACGATCATGAAATGATCGCCCTTGTCTACTACTATAAGAGGATTGATGATACCGATCTGTTTGATACTGTCGATCATATCCTCCATACTGTCTTCATCAAAAGTTTTTCTGGGCTGATTCCTGTTGGGTTCAACCTTTGTAATATTTACATTAACTACCTGTCCCTCAACGTGGTTCTCCACTACAGGCTTTGACTTAGCAACTGTTTTCTTTGCAGGGATCATTGCATCAAGACCCTTGCCCAGTCCCCTCTTTGCTGCCATTGTATTTCCTCCGTATATTATTTAAATTTTCTGTCAATTATTTCCTGAGCCAGTAATCTGTATGCTTCTGCTCCGGCAGACTTGGGTTCATACAGAGTAATAGGCAGACCGTAACTGGGTGCTTCTGCAAGACGAATATTCCTGGGGATGATTGTCTTGTAGACATGCTCCTCGATATTCTCTTTAACATTTTCCACTACCTGAAGAGAAAGGTTTGTTCTTGAATCAAACATGGTGAACACTACACCTTCCATCTCAAGGTCGGGATTCAATCTGTCTTTTACCAGGTTAACAGTATGGATCAACTGGCTTAATCCTTCCAGCGCGTAATACTCACACTGAATGGGAACAAGTACCGTGCTGGCACTGGTCATGGAATTAACTGTCAGCATACTAAGTGAAGGCGGGCAATCAATCACGATAAAATCGTATTTATCCTTTACTTCACTAAGAGCTCTCTGAAGAATGAACTCCTTTTCTTCAACATCCATAAGTTCTACTTCGACAGCTGCCAGATCTACATTAGCAGGAAGTATATCAAGACCGGGAAGATCTTCAAGAACATCTTTGATTATTGCCTCGTCAATTGAGCACTCATCGATCATCAACTGATAGATTGTATTCTCAATCTGAGCTCTGTCCAGACCAAAACCACTTGTTGTATTTCCCTGGGGATCGGTATCCACTACCAGAACTTTCTTCTTTTTTTCTGCCAGAGCGGCAGCAAGATTGATGGTGGTCGTAGTCTTACCTACACCACCCTTTTGATTTGCGATTGCTATTATTCTACCCATCATTCCTCCAACTCATAAACGCTATTATGATTTTATCACAAAATATAGACTGCGATTATAATAATTTTTGATTGCCAAGGATAATATGCTCACTAAACTATATATTGTGGTAATAATTGTAGTTTTAAATTGAACAATTTATTAACTATATTTTGATGTTTCACGTGGAACTCACAATATCTTGGGTTTATATGTTTCACGTGAAACAATTTTTGGTGTTTTAAATTGTATCTGAATGTAATGTTTCACGTGAAACATTTTGTGTAAAAAATACTGACAACCACTATATCTATTTAAGAGGTTGCTTTGAAGGAACTCCGGCCTTACGGGGATACTTCTTAGAAGTAGGTTCTACCTTCTTAACTACACATATTGTTCTGGAAACATCCGATCCGGGTAAAAGAAATTCATTGGAGGATTCAAGTTTACCACCAAGAAGATGTATTGCACCCTTAGCATCAGTAAGTTCCTCTTCTGCTTTTTCACTTTTATATGCAAGGAAATATCCTCCTACCTTTACATAGGGAAGACAATATTCCGACAGAGTAGCCATGTTTGCAACTGCTCTTGATACTGCAACATCAAATGTTTCTCGAAGTGATCCGTCCTTCTTCTGACAAAAGTCTTCCGCTCTTCCATGAAGTGTTTTGATAGAACCAGAATCATTAAGATGCAATTCATCTATAACTGCATTTAAAAAGTTAAGTCTCTTATTCAGTGAATCAAGTAATGTGATATTCAATTCCGGAAAAACTATCTTAAGAGGAATACCGGGAAAACCTGCTCCGGTACCTATATCTATAAGCGATATTTCTTTTCCCTGAAAATCAAAATACTGTGCACTGCTGATGCTATCGGTAAAGTGAAGTCTGCATACATCATCGAATTCTGTAATGCCTGTAAGGTTCATAACCTTGTTCCACTCAACCAGCATTGAATAGTAGGTATCAAACTGCTCAAGCTGTTCATCGGAAAGCTCGATATTATATTTCGAAAAATCTCCGATCATCTTTTTGTACTTAGTTCTCATCACTCTGTCCTCGACGTAATGAATCAAGATAAATTATCAGCACAGAAATATCTGCAGGATTAACTCCACCTATTCTGGATGCCTGTCCGATATTTACCGGTCTGAACTTCTCCAACTTTTGTCTTGCCTCAAGACGTAAGCTTGATACATCATCATAATCAATATCAGCAGGTATTAATTTCGATTCAAGTTTTCTGAACTGATCAACCTGTCTTTGTTGCCTGTCAATATATCCTTCATATCTGATAGTGATCTCAACCTGCTCTTTCACATCATTGGGAAGATCTACCCTCTCCGGATCTATCTCTTTTATATTCTCATAATTAAATTCCGGACGACATATGAGTTCCGCAAGTGAAGTTGCAGTCTTTAAAGGGGAGCTTCCATTCTTTTCCATGAAGGATTGCATTTTGGCATTGGCACCAACTACTGTCTTCTTAAGTCTTACTACTTCTTTTTCAATCTGCTCTTCTTTTAAAAGTAGCTTCTGATATTGCTCCTCACTGATAAGACCTACTTCGTACCCCTTTTTGCGAAGTCTTATATCAGCATTGTCCTGACGAAGAAGTAATCTGTATTCAGCTCGGGAGGTCATCATTCTGTAAGGCTCAAAGTTCTCCTTGGTTACAAGATCATCAACCAAAACTCCGATATACCCCTGTGACCTGTCAATTGAAATATAGTCTTTTCCAAGGATCTGCATTGAAGCATTGATACCTGCATAAAGACCCTGAGCAGCTGCTTCCTCATAACCACTGCTACCGTTAAACTGACCGGCACTAAAGAGGCCTCTTATATTCTTTATCTCCAATGTGGGATGAAGCTGTCCCGGACAAAGACAATCGTATTCAATAGCATATGCATTTTTAACGATCTTACAGTTCTCAAGACCGGGAACTGTTCTGTACATTGCAAGTTGAACATCTTCAGGGAGTGAAGAGGACATTCCGTCAATGTACATCTCGTTGGTATAAGTTCCTTCAGGTTCAACAAAAACCTGATGTCTTTCATGATCAGGGAACTTAACCACCTTATCCTCGATTGAAGGACAGTACCTTGGACCAACACCTTCTATGACTCCTGCATATATAGGTGATCTGTCTATGTTTTGTCGTATTATTTCATGTGTTTTTTCGTTTGTATATGTAAGCCAGCAGGAAACCTGGGGTCTTTGAACTTCAGCCGGATCTGTATCAAATGAAAAAGGAATTACAGGCGTATCTCCAAACTGTTCTGTCATCTTGGAGTAATCTATGGAACGTCCGTCCATACGGGCCGGAGTTCCTGTCTTAAATCTTCTAAGCTCTATACCGGCTTTGATAAGGGATTCGGATAAATAGTTAGAAGGTAAAAGACCGTTTGGTCCGCTGTAGGTTATTGCCTCTCCCGTAAGACAACGGCTCTTTAAATATGTTCCGGTACAAAGAATAACAGCCTTTGCTTCATAAATGATTCCGGAGAAGATCCTGACTCCGATGATCTTTTTCTTATAGCCATCTCTTTTCAAAGTCTCATCATTCATTTCTTCAAAAAGGATTTCTGAAACTTCCGCCTGCTTGATCGTAAGATTTTCCTGCTCTTCCAAAACTCTTCTCATAGCTTTGGAGTATTCCATTTTGTCAGCCTGGCATCTCAAGGAATGAACAGCAGGCCCCTTGGAAGTATTGAGCATCTTGGATTGAAGGAAAGTCTTATCGATCACTTTTCCCATCTCTCCTCCGAGAGCATCAATCTCTCTTACCAGATGTCCCTTTGAGGATCCTCCAATGTGAGGATTACAGGGCATGAAAGCAATATTGTCAGCACTCATGGTAAAGACAACAGTCGAAAGCCCAAGCCTTGAGCAGGCAAGAGCAGCTTCACATCCGGCATGACCGGCACCAATAACAATTACATCTGTTTTTTCTCTGATATCTAACATTTCTTACTTTCCCATACAGAACTTGGAGAATATTTCTTCCACCAGATCGTCTCCAACTTCTTCACCAATTATCTCACCAAGTAGTGCATATGCATTTGAAAGATCAACCATATAAAAATCTTCCGATACACCATCCTCTATTCCTTGAAGTACAAGCTCAAGACTTTGCAGCGATTCTTCAAGCAATGTCTTATGTCTTAAGTTGGTAATATAGATTTCCTGTCTTGGCGCAATATCTCCATCGAAGAAGATATCAGCAATTGCCTTCTTTAATTCATCGATGCCTTCTCCATTGAGAAGAGAAGCAGTGATAACAGGAATATTATCACAATCACCTTTTGAAAAAAGCATAGGAAGAATATCTTTTGTTATTTTAATACTGCCTGTAAGATCGTTCTTGTTCAATATAACTATAGTCTTCTTATTTGAACAAAGGCCGGCTATAGCTCTGTCTTCATCATCTATTTCAGAGGTGGAATCAAGGATATACAGACAAAGATCAGATTCTTCAATCTTATCCTTTGCCTTGTCCACACCTATTTTTTCTATAACATTATCTGTGTCCCTGATCCCGGCTGTATCCACAAGATTAAGTACAATGTCATCTATCCTTATGGTCTCTTCGATAACATCTCTTGTAGTTCCTGCAATATCAGTAACTATCGCCCTTTCACTTCCGTAAAGTGCATTTAGAAGTGAGGACTTCCCGGCATTGGGCTTTCCGATAATAACTGTCTTAATTCCTTCTTTTCTAATCTTACCCTCATCAGCTGTTGAAACAAGCTTCTCAAGTTTTGATGAAATATTATTCACCACACCGGCAAGCTTTTGTGGAAACCCTGTAAGATCATAGTTCTCCGGGTCATCGAGGGCAGATTCGATAAACGCCATGTTATACAGAAGCTCTTTTCTGATCTCTTTTACCTCTTTGGAAATACTTCCCTGAAGCTGATTTCTGGAACTCTCAAGTGCAAACTTATTCTGAGCTCCGATAATATCCATCACTGCTTCAGCTTTGGTAAGATCGATCCTTCCGTTCAAAAATGCTCTCTTTGTGAATTCACCGGGCTCTGCAAGCCTGCAGCCTCTTTTTATCAGAAGAGAAAGAATCTCATTCATCACAAGCATTCCGCCGTGACTGTTTATCTCGATAACATCTTCCATGGTATAGCTATGAGGAGCCTTCATATATGAGATCATCACTTCATCAATTATCTTACGGTCATCTCCGTCTTCATCACAAATATATCCAAACTTGATCGTATTGGGAGCATGAGATAAAAGAGTATGTTCTTTCTTCCCGGAAATATAGATGCCGTCACATATTCTGACTGCATCTTTTCCGCTTACTCTTATGATACCTATTCCGGCATCAGACATAGCGGTTGCTATGGCACAAATTGTATCTTCTTTGAAATTATTAAGAACACTGCTCATAGTCTTTACCTAAACAAAACCCCTCAAGGCTGTGCTCGAGGGGTATCTAGTTGAAATTATTTCTTTAAAGTAACTACGATTCTTCTGAAAGGCTCATCACCTTCACTGTGAGTTGTAACGTACTTGTCATTCTGAAGTGCTGAGTGAATGATCCTTCTCTCATAAGGGTTCATAGGCTCAAGAGCAACAGACTGCCTTGTCTTTCTTACTTTATATGCGATGTTCTTGGCAAGGTTCTCAAGTGTAGCTTTTCTTCTTTCTCTGTAGTTCTCTGTATCAACTTTAACATGGATGTAATCAGCAGCATCTCTGTTAACAACTAAAGAGATAAGGTACTGAAGTGAATCCAGTGTCTGTCCTCTCTTACCGATGAGAACTCCCATTTCTGCTCCGCTAAGCTCTACATCCAAAATGTTATCCTCTGCTCTGAACTTGGAATTAACTTCAACCTCCATATTCATTGCAGCAAATACTTCTTTCAGAAATGCATTTGCCCTGGCTACAACCTCCTCGGCGTTTACAGGAACTGCATTTTCCTTAACTTCCTTGGGCTGCTTTACTTCTTTGACTTCAGGCTTTTTCTCTTCAGCCTTTTTCTCAGGCTTCTTCTCAGATTTGCTTTCTTTCTTTACTTCAACCTTCTCGGGCTTTACTTCCTTTTCAACTACAGGCTCTTCTTCTTTTATCCTTGCCTTGATAATTGCAGGCTTAGCTGCTATACCAAGAAATCCTGAAGATCCGTTTGAAATAATTTCATAATCAAGTCTGTCGCTTGTTACCATAAGAGTTTCACAAGCTTCAGTGATAGCATCGTCTACATTCTTTGCAGAAAACTCCTGATATTCCATCTGACTGTGTAACCTCCGGATTATATTCTATTAGTCGTTGTTATTGTTCTCGTTGAATTCCTTCACCATGTTTGCCTTGGCAAGAAGTGAATCCTTACGAATCTTGTTGTTCTTATAAACATCCTGGGCGCTCTTGATCCTGGCTTCCTTTTCAGCTTCTGAAACTGAAGAATTCTTGCTGGAAAGATCGTCCTTTCTTGTGGAGAGATTAGCATACATACTCATGTTGCGAGTAGTCTTAAGCTTCTCCTGCTTCTCTTTGTACTTGGCAGTATTCTTGGCAATCTCAGCATCGATATCTATCTTATCAATGTGTCTGTTGATAACTACCTGCTGAATTGATCTGATCACTGCACCGGCAATCCAGTAAATACCCATACCTGCAGGAAGACTAAGACAGAAAAATGCTGACATGATAGGCATCATGACATTTATTGTCTTCATTGATTGCTGCATCTGAGCTGTAGGATCATCGGGGTTGGGCTTGTCGTTACTGTTTGGCTGAGGCATAAGTTTAGCGTTTATCCACTGAGTAAGCGCAGCCAGCAACGGAACAAGAAGTCCTCCGATCAAAAGGCCAAAATTCTTTGCAGGGAATCCTGTGGTGATCATATACATAGGAGTATCACCGATATTGATTCCAAGGAAACTGTTATAACCGTTTAAAAGATTGTGTGTCTTTTCGATAGAATCCGAAAGAGTAGGGAACTGGCTTGTAATACTTGCCCAGTCCGCTGTTGATGCTCTGTTAAGAACATCAATAAAGGTGTTCTTGATATAAGTAGCATCGCCGTTTACAAATGCATCATTGGTAAACTGTCTTGAATACTGAGCTGCACCCTTAAGATTCTTAATAAACTCGGCAGCACCTTCAGTTTCCATAAGGTTCTCTACCAATGGAGAAAATGCATTTCTTACGATCGTAACGTAAGCAGGAATTGAATAAATAACACGATAGAGTGCAAACAGGATGGGCATCTGGATCAGAAGCTGCAGACAGCTGCCTGTCTGAGATACTCCGTACTTGGCATAGACCTCTTTGGTCTCTTCCTGCATTGCAAGCATTGAGTCGTTGTCTTTTTTACCCTTGTACTTAGCCTGGATAGCCTGAAGCTCAGGACTCATCTTAGCCTGAAGCTTGGAAAACTTCTGCTGTTTGTAGGTAAGAGGTAAAAGACATAAATAAATAACAATAGTAAAGATGATGATTGCAAGACCTATGTTTGGAAGTCCAATGCTGTTGAGCACATTGAATATTCCGTTCATAAGATGTCCCAAAAGCCATGCCACAGGACCTACGATCTTACCATCATACTGTGTGAGCAGTACTCCCTTCAAAATTAACCTCCTCGAAATTATGGAACCGGATCATACCCGCCGCTGGAGAAAGGATTACACCTTAATATCCTCCATATTGCCAAAAGTCCCCCTTTTAAGGCTCCATATTTTTCTATTGCCTCCAGTCCGTACTGAGAACATGTAGGTATATACGGACATTTTGTTCTCTTTAATGGAGAAATGTACTTCCTATAAAGTTTGATCAGAAAGATAAGTAACTCTTTCATATTAATTACCGCCATTTTTCATTATGCGGGCCTTCCTCGCCAGAAACAAAAGAGATTCTTCTATATCAAAATAAGATGCATCTCTTGCACAGGCTCTGGCTACGACTACTATGTCCAAACCACTATTGAACATATCTTCATGTAATCGGTAAGCTTCTCGAACAAGTCT
The DNA here is from genome assembly GCA_015056575.1 of Butyrivibrio sp. Taxonomy (GTDB): domain Bacteria; phylum Bacillota; class Clostridia; order Lachnospirales; family Lachnospiraceae; genus Butyrivibrio. The sequence goes on along the minus strand of SVGA01000002.1, from coordinate 198,935 downwards.
TGCAAATCTGTGCCTTACAATACTGTTCCCAATTTTTTTACTGCATGATATTCCGATCCTGTTAAAAGAACTGCCATTTTCCCACACGTAGACAACGATTGTTTTGTTAGCATAACTTTTGCCGTTCTCATAGACATTACGGAAATCATTATTCTTTTTTAAAGACTGTGAAAAAATCATTCTGTCTTCCTCAAGTTAAGGGCGTTGAAAAAAGGCCACAAAAGAATTGCGGCCTTTAAAATCATGCTGATAATCTCTTTCTTCCCTTAGCTCTTCTGGCAGCAAGAACTTTTCTGCCACCCTTTGTAGCCATTCTTGCTCTGAAGCCGTGAACTCTGGCTCTCTGAAGCTTATGAGGCTGGAATGTCATCTTCATATCGGAAACACCTCCTTCTTTAATCGAAAATAATTACCTTAAAGGTACAATTAATATCCAGTGTGGAAAAAATCTTTATAATTATAATAAATAAAAATATGTCAGTCAAGCCCTAAAATAAGGCACTCTTTGAATCCCGGAGGTTCAAAATTTTTTTCACATTTTTTTTGACAACATATTGTGGATAAAAAAATTATCCACACCAAAATGTTGAAATTGTGGATAACTTGTTTATAAAAAAATATTTGGGAGAGATATCCACATTTTTTCTTTTTTTTGTGGAAAAACCGGTTTATAAGTATTTTAGAATTTTCAACAAACCGCGTATTTAAGCCATTTATAACGGTTGAAAGGGTAAAGTGGATAATAGACAACTTATCCACAATAAATATAATTATATAGTTTTTCATCTGTTTCAAAAAAAGTTATCCACAATATGACCTGTGTTTGATATTTAAAGTCTTTTAATATAAAATAGTAGAAGTCTAATTTTACGTATGTTGGGGAGTTTTTTAATGCTATCATCTGCAGAAATCACCGAAAAGCTTAAACAGAATTGGGAAGGTATCAAGGATAAAGTCAGGATCGAAGCCACTATCACCAATGTAGCCTACAGAACCTGGGTTGAGCCTCTTGATTTCCATGATTATAAGGATAATACCGTTACGGTTGTTGTCTCTGATGACAATTCCGTAGCTCTTGATTATGTAAAGGGTCATTATCTTATATTCTTTAAGGTTGCCATATCAGAACTTCTTGATGATATGGAAGTGGAAGTTTCTTTTGTATTAAAAAGAGATACTATTAATAATGAAGAAACACAAAACGAATCCGATCTGTATGACAGTGACGATCAGTATTCATCTGACTTAGAGCATGATTCTAGTAATCTTAACAGCAAGTACAGATTTGATACCTTCGTTGTAGGCAGTAACAATAAGTTTGCCCACTCTGCTGCTCTTGCTGTTGCTGAATCTCCGGGAACAGCTTACAACCCCCTTTTCCTTTACGGAGGACCGGGACTTGGTAAGACTCACCTTATGCACTCCATCGGACATTTCATTATAGAGAATAACCGAAGTGCCAAGGTTCTTTATGTTACCTCCGAGCAGTTCACCAACGAGGTTATCGAATCCATAAGAAGCGGTAAAACCGAGAGAATGGCAAAGCTCAGGGACAAATACAGAACCGTTGATGTTCTCATGGTCGATGACGTACAGTTTATAATAGGAAAAGATGCGACACAGGAACAGTTTTTCCACACCTTCAACGATCTACATCAGGCCGGCAAGCAGATAATCATTTCATCCGATAAGCCGCCCAAGGAAATGGAAACACTTGAGGAGAGATTCAGATCCAGATTCGAGATGGGACTTATCGCTGATATCCAGTCTCCCGACTATGAGACCAGAATGGCTATCCTTAAAAAGTACTCGGATAACAACGCCAATACCATCAAGAAGATAGACAATGAAGTTCTTGATTACATTGCAACCAATATCAAGTCTAACATCAGAGAGCTTGAGGGTGCTCTTACTAAGATCATCGCTTATTCCAAGCTTTACAATGTGGATATCACACTTGATAATGCCAAGGAAGCTTTGAAGGATATCATTTATCCCGACAACACCAAGGTGATCACACCTCAGCTCATTATTGATACTGTCTGTGAACACTACAATGTTAAGAAGGAAGATATTCTTTCCAAAAAGCGTCTTACCGAGATTGTTACACCCAGACAGATCATCATGTATCTTTGCAGAGAATACACCGAAGTTTCCCTGGAAGAGATCGGAAGACTTTTGGGTAAAAAAGATCACACAACAGTTATGAACGGTATCGACAGGATTAAAGAAAAGAAAGCTATAGACAGTGAACTTAGCAAGAATCTGGATATAATCTCCAAAAAGATAAATCCTTCACTTTGAGTTATACACAATTGTGGATAAAATTCTTGATAACTTTGTTGATTAAAAGAGGATAGATTGTTTATTAGGGTGGATAAGTTTTTTCCACCCTAATTTCATGATATTTGCCTTGTTTATAACTTTTTAATTTTCAACATCCTATTTTTTGTTTTCAACAATCAAAAGTTTGTAAAAAAGCCTTAGAAATTGTATAATAGAATAGGTTTTACACATATCAACAACCGTTATTAATACTTTTATTATTTATTTATATTTATTTTATATTTAGCAACCGAAGGGAGTAATGCTTAAATGAAATTCGTATGCTCTAAAGCAAATCTGATGGGTGGATTACAGATTGTACAAAAAGCTGTTCCTTCCAAAACTACAATGTCTATTCTTGAGTGTATCCTTGTTGATGCTACAGAAGGTGTTATCAAGTTTAATGCCAATGATATGGAACTTGGTATTCAGACAGTTGTTGACGGAAATATTATAGAGAGAGGTCTTATTGCAATCGAATCCAAGATCTTCGGTGATATTGTAAGAAAGCTTCCCGACAGTGAAGTTACCGTAGAGACTGACAGCAACAATAAGGTTACCATTAGCTGCGGTAAGGCTAAGTTCAACATCATAGGAAGAAAAGGTGATGATTTTACCTATCTTCCCACCATCGAGAAAATAGACGGAGTAAGTGTTACCCAGTATACATTAAGAAGTGTTATCCAGCAGACTATCTTCTCTATTGCAGAGAATGACAATAACAAGATGATGAGCGGTGAACTCTTTGAAGTTGACGGTGAGAATCTTAAGCTTGTTTCCCTTGACGGACACAGAATCTCCATCAGGAAAGTTAAGCTTGGCGGTTCATACCCTTATAAGAAAGTTATCGTTCCCGGCAAGACATTGAACGAGATCAGTAAGATCTTAGGTGACAGCACAGAGAAGATGGTTAATATCTTCTTTACAGACAAGCATGTACTCTTCGAGTTTGATAAGACAATAGTTGTATCAAGACTTATCGAGGGAGAATATTTCAGTATTGACCAGATGCTCTCAAGTGATTACGAGACCAAGATGAGCATCAACAGAAAAGAATTCTTAGATTGTATTGACCGTGCCACCATCTATGTTAAAGAGGGTGACAAGAAACCTGTTATCATCTCCATCACGGATGGAACTATGGAACTTAAGATCAATTCGGCAATAGGAAGCATGGATGAGGAAATAGACATCGAGAAACAGGGAAAGGATCTGATGATCGGTTTCAATCCCAAGTTCCTTATTGATGCACTTCGCGTTATAGACGATGAGACCATAGATATTTATCTTGTTAACCCCAAGGCTCCCTGCTTTATCAGGGACAAGGAAGGAGCATATATCTATCTTGTTCTTCCTGTTAATTTCACAACAGTTGATTAAGGATTTACCAAATGGAAACTATCAAACTTAGAGAAACAGACGAATTTATTAAACTCGGACAGGCCCTAAAGAAAGCGGGCCTTGAGGGTTCAGGCGTTGAAGCCAAGAACGACATTCTTGCCGGTCTTGTTAAGGTCAACGGAGAAGTAGAAGAAAGAAGAGGCCGTAAGCTTTATGAAGGCGACATCTTTGAGTACGACGGCGTACAGGTAAAAGTAGAGAAATGATAATTAAGTCGTTAGAGCTTGCGGATTTTAGAAATTATGAAAACCTCAAGATAGATTTCAGCAGCGGAACCAATATTCTTTATGGTGACAATGCCCAGGGTAAGACCAATATTCTTGAGGCAATCTTTGTCTCTGCTACAACCAAGTCTCACAAAGGCAGCAAAGACAAGGAAATTATAAGATTTGGCAAGGAAGAAGCACATATAAGAACGATCCTTGAAAAAGATGGAGCTCAGTACAGGGTGGACATGCACCTTCGTAGCAGCAGATCCAAGGGAATTGCAATTGACGGTCAGAAAGTTAAGAAAGCTTCTGACCTTATAGGTAAACTCAACGTAGTATTTTTTTCACCGGAAGATCTTAGTATCATCAAGAACGGTCCCTCAGAGAGACGCAGGTTCATGGATATGGAGCTGTGTCAGCTGGATCAGATATATCTAAACAGTCTTTCTAAGTATAATAAACTTGTAGTCGAAAGAAATAAGGTTCTTAAGGATCTTTTTGAGCACCCTGAAAACAGCGTTCTTTTGGATGTTCAGGACAAGCAGCTGTGCGAATACGGATCCGTCATAATCAAAGCCAGAGAAAAATTTATCAGAGAGCTTAATGAAATAATCAGTCCCATACATGAAAAACTGACAGGCGGAAAAGAGATACTGTCTGTTTTCTATGAGCCTAATGTATCTGCAAATGAATTTGAAAAGAAACTTTCTTCTGCCAGAAAAAAGGATATGCTCCTTAAGCAGACCACGATCGGTCCTCATAAGGATGACTTCTCTTTTGTCGTATGCAGGAAATCAGGATCCGAAGATGATAACCATGAAATTGACATAAGAAGATTCGGATCTCAGGGACAGCAAAGAACGGCATCTCTTTCCCTTAAACTTGCGGAGATTGAAATTGTAAAAAGAGCCAAGAAGGAAAACCCGGTACTTCTTCTGGATGATGTTCTGTCAGAGCTTGACAGCAACAGACAGAATTATCTTCTTAACACCATCGGAGATATTCAGACAATTATTACCTGTACCGGTCTTGATGAATTTGTTAATAACAGATTTGAAATAGATAAGCTGTTTAAAGTTACTGACGGAACAGTAAGCAGCGAGAACTAAGGAGTGAAGGATGAGTAACGAAGCAGTACAGTATGGAGCCGACCAAATCCAGATTCTTGAAGGTTTGGAGGCAGTAAGAAAAAGGCCCGGAATGTACATAGGTACTACGGCCAGCAGAGGACTTCATCATCTTGTTTATGAGATTGTTGATAACTCGGTTGATGAAGCATTGGCAGGTTACTGCGATCATATCGAGGTGACCATAAATGAGGATAACACTATCGTTGTAAAGGATAACGGTCGTGGAATTCCCGTAGACGTCAATCACAAGTCCGGTCTTACCGGAGTTGAAGTAGTATTTACCATTCTTCACGCCGGCGGAAAGTTCGGCGGTGGAGGATACAAGGTATCCGGCGGACTTCACGGCGTTGGTGCATCTGTTGTTAATGCCCTCTCCGAATGGCTTGAGGTTCAGGTTACAAGAGGCGGCAAAGTATATCAGCAAAGATATGAAAGAGGCAAGGTATGCTACTCCCTTAAGGAAGTTGGAAAAGCTCCTATGGATGTTACCGGAACAAGAGTATACTTTAAGCCCGATGCAGAGATATTTAAAGAGACCACAGTCTTTGACTACAACATTTTGAAGCAGAGACTCCGTGAGATGGCTTTTTTGACCAAGGGACTTAAGATCACCCTCACAGATATGAGAGTTGAGGAAGGTGAAGACCCTATTGTTCAGTCATTCCACTACGAGGGCGGAATCAAGGAATTTGTTCAGTACCTTAATAAGAGCAAGACTTCTCTTTACGAGGAAATCATGTACTTTGAGGGAAACAAGAACAATGTAGCTGTTGAAGTTTCACTCCAGCACAATGATTCCTACACAGAGAGTATCTACACCTTCGTTAATAACATCAATACTCCTGACGGAGGAACACATCTTGAAGGTTTCAAGGCAGCTATCACAAAGACCTTCAACGATTATGCAAGAGCCAACAAGATGCTTAAGGACAACGAAGAGAACCTCACAGGTGAGGATATCAGAGAAGGCCTTACGGCAATCATAAGTGTAAAGATAGAGGATCCTCAGTTTGAGGGACAGACCAAGCAGAAGCTCGGTAACTCCGAGGCAAGAGGCGCAGTTGCCGGAATCGTCGGCGAACAGCTCACCTACTTCCTTGAGCAGAATCCTACTGTAGCCAAGAAGATTTTAGAGAAGGCCATCATGGCTCAGAGAGCCAGGGATGCAGCAAGGAAAGCCAGAGACATGACAAGGCGTAAAAACGCTCTTGACGGACTTGGACTTCCAGGTAAGCTTGCGGACTGCTCTGACAAGGATCCCAAAAACTGTGAGATCTTCATCGTAGAGGGAGATTCCGCGGGTGGCAGCGCAAAGACAGCAAGAAGCCGTGCCACACAGGCCATCCTTCCTCTTAGAGGTAAGATACTTAACGTTGAGAAGGCAAGAGTTGACAGAATCTACGGCAATGCCGAGATCAAGGCTATGATCACTGCTTTCGGAACAGGTATCCACGACGATTTTGATATCAGCAAACTGCGTTATGACAAGATCATTATCATGACCGATGCGGACGTGGACGGTGCGCATATTGCTACTCTTATGCTCACCTTCCTCTACAGATTCATGCCTCAGCTTATCAAGGAAGGTCATGTATATCTGGCACAGCCCCCGCTGTACAAGCTCGAGAAGAACAAGAAGGTATGGTATGCCTTCAGTGATGAAGAGCTTAACAAGATTCTCAATGACGTGGGACGTGATCAGAACAACAAGATCCAAAGATATAAAGGTCTTGGTGAGATGGATCCCGAGCAGCTCTGGGAGACAACCATGGATCCTGAGAGCAGGATTCTTCTTAGGGTGAACATCAATGAAGAATCTGAATCCGATATCGATGTTACCTTTACCACTCTCATGGGTGACAAGGTTGAGCCCAGACGTGAGTTCATCGAGAAGAACGCTAAGTTTGTAAAAAATCTGGATATATAAATTTACAAAGTTGCAAAATGATATTTTTACAGGAATCATTTTGTAACCTTGAAGATAAAACGACCATGAGAAAAAGACATGCGAATGAAATGAGTATGTCTGTTATCGAATGGGCGAAGGATTGAGAAAGCGAAGCAATCCGTATATATCCAAAATAGTGAGAGGAATAAAAATGCCTGATAACAAGAATAACAACAATGAAATGCCGGAGGAGGGCTTTGAGAAGACCACATCCGACAGAATAAAGGAAGTGGATCTTCAAAAGACCATGGAATCCGACTATATCGATTATGCCATGAGTGTTATCGCATCCCGTGCCCTTCCCGACGTAAGGGACGGTCTTAAGCCGGTTCAGAGAAGAATTCTTTACTCCATGGTTGAACTAAACAACGGTCCCGACAAGCCACATCGTAAGTGTGCCCGTATCGTCGGTGATACCATGGGTAAGTACCATCCTCACGGTGACAGTTCCATATACGGATCTTTGGTAAATATGGCTCAGCCCTGGTCCATGAGATACTGTCTGGTTGACGGACACGGAAACTTCGGTTCTGTGGACGGTGACGGCGCGGCTGCCATGCGATACACCGAGGCAAGGCTTACTAAGATCTCAATGGAGATGATCGCAGATATCAACAAGGATACTGTTGATTTCACCCCCAACTTTGATGAGACGGAAAAAGAGCCGTCGGTTCTCCCCAGCAGATTTCCTAACCTTCTGGTTAACGGAACCACCGGTATTGCAGTAGGTATGGCTACCAACATCCCCCCTCATAACTTAAGGGAGGTTGTAAGAGCCGTTGTTAAGATGATAGACAATAAGATCCTTGAGGACAGGGATACAGAGATTGACGAGCTTCTTGATATTGTTAAGGCGCCCGATTTTCCTACAGGCGGTATCATCCTTGGAACAAGAGGTGCTGAGGAAGCCTACAGAACGGGAAGAGGTAAGGTAATTGTAAGGGCTGTCACAGACATCGAGCCTATGAATAACGGCAAGAACAGGATTGTTGTTACCGAACTGCCCTATCTTGTAAATAAAGCTAACATGATTTCCAAGATTGCCGAGCTGGTTAAACTCAAAAAGCTCGACGGTATTACTGCCCTTCGCGATGAATCCGACAGAGAGGGTATGCGTGTCGTTATTGAACTTCGTGCCGATGTTAACCCTAACATCATGCTCAACAAGCTGTACAAGCATACACAGATGCAGGATTCCTTCGGAATCATCATGTTGGCTCTCGTAAATAATCAGCCTAAGATCATGAGTCTTACCGAGATGCTGACCCACTACATCAAGCATCAGGAAGAGGTTGTTACAAGAAGGACTCAGTTCGACTTAAAGAAGGCTGAGGAGAGAAATCATATCTTAGAAGGTCTGCTCATCGCTCTTGATAACATCGATGAGGTAATAAAGATCATCAGAGGAAGTGAGACGGTTGCCATTGCCAAAGAGCAGTTGATGAGCCGCTTCGGTCTCTCAGATGCTCAGGCCCAGGCCATCGTTGATATGAGACTTCGTACTCTGACAGGCTTGGAAAGAGACAAGCTTGAGCAGGAGCACGCAGAGCTCTTAAAGAGGATTGAGGAGTTAAAGGCAATCCTTGCAGACAAGAAGGTACTTCTTGGAGTTATCAAGACAGAGATCAGTGAGATTGCCGACAAGTACGGCGATGACAGAAAGTCACAGATTGGTCATGATGATTCCGATATCGATACAGAGGACCTTATTCCAAACGTTAATACAGTTATCGCCATGACCAATCTTGGATATATCAAGAGAATGTCCATCGATAACTTTAAGTCTCAGAACCGCGGAGGTAAGGGAATCAAGGGAATCACCACAATAGAGAATGATTTTGTGGAAGATATCCTTATGACCACCACTCACAACTACGTTATGTTCTTTACCAACACGGGAAGGGTTTACAGACTCAAGGCTTATCAGATTCCGGAGGCATCAAGAACCTCAAGAGGAATGGCTATTGTAAACCTTCTTCAGCTGGCACCCGGAGAAAAGATTTCCGCTATGATCCCGGTACAGGGCTTTGAAGATGATGAAAAGAGTCTGTTCATGGTAACCAAGAAGGGTACCGTTAAGAAGACTCCCATCACAGATTTCTCAAATGTGAGAAAGACAGGGCTTGCAGCCATCAGCCTTCGTGATGATGATGAGCTTATCGAAGTTAAGACAGTCAAGAAGACATCTGAGATTTTCCTTGTTACCAAGAACGGAATGTGCATCCACTTTGATGAGAAGGATGTTCGTTCCACAGGAAGATCATCCATCGGTGTTCGCGGCATGATGCTCGATGATACCGACGAGATTGTCGGAATGCAGATAGACACTCAGGGAGATTCACTTCTCATAGTTTCAGAGAATGGTTACGGAAAGAGAACAACACTTGAGGAATTCCACTCTCAGTTCAGAGGCGGTAAGGGTGTTAAGTGTTACAAGATAACCGAGAAGACCGGAAGTGTCATCGGAGTTAAGGCTGTTAATGATGACAACGAGATCATGATGATCACAAATGCAGGAACCATCATACAGCTTAGAATGACAGACATTTCAGTTCACGGAAGAGTTACTTCCGGTGTCAAGATGATCAATCTTGATAAGGGAGTGACCGTAGCCAAGATTGCAAAGGTACGTGAAAAGATTTCCGACGGAGATCACGAGATCGACAACATAGATGACGTTAGTGAAGATGTAGAGGAATAATGAGGGGCCTATGAACATCGGACTGTTAGTATCAGAATTGGAAGACAGGGAAGTTAAGAAAATTTGTATCGGAGCATGTCAGGCTGCCAAGGATAAGGACGTGACCCTTGTGATCATGCCGGGTAAATATCTTGTGGGAGACAACTCTGACGTGGAGGATAAAGAAAAAATCCTCCAGCAGTCCGCAGTATTTGACTATGCTGACAGCTCCGATTTTGATGCTCTCATCATCGATGCAGGGAAGATAGGATTAAAAACCACCATTCTCAAAAAAGAGGCATTCCTTAAAAAATTTGAAAACATACCTGTCTTAACTCTGACTGAACAGGAAGGATTTGTGAATGTAAATCCTGTGCAGTCCGATAACTTTAAGTTTGAGCAGCTCGGATATGAGGCCGTATGCGATGCGGTTTTCTATGTGAAGAACCAGGTTGTTCCTCCCTCAGAATCCCAGAAGCAGTTCTCCTTTGTGGAAGTGCCCGATCAGGAAGCCATCAGGGTTCTTTCACAACTTGGAAATCATCTTCTCCACAAGAAATATGACTCCGAGAAGGCCTATGAAGAGTTTACCAAACTGGCCATTATAAACGGGATCAATAACTGCGGAATTTTCACCTACAACAAGAAGATAAGAAATACTCTTAAGTATCCCTGGGAGAGACCTGCCGAGATCAATATGAAGAGTGTTGTCATTAACGGCAAAGAGATGGAATTTGGAAGTGAGACCATGACTGTGGACACAGGCAGGATCATCTCCAATTTCACCAAGGATTCATCCAAGATTCTTATCATGGGAACCCTGTTTGTAGGAGACTATCAGCTGGGAGTTATTGTATCGGAATTCGCACCGGGCCTTTTGATCGATTATTACTTTGACAGCATCATAAGCCTTACCACAGGTATTTCCAGACTCTCCTATCTTGAGAAGTCTCTGGATAAGACTCTTGGTGAGCTTTATGAAGTTCAGGAAGAGCTGGCAAGGGATGACTCTGTTCTTGATCACATCGGCGATCAGGACTATCTTACAGGAGGTCTCAACAGGCGAGGCTTCTTTGCAAAGGCCTATGATCTTCTCAAAGAAAAGTTTGAACCCGGTACAAATGCTGTGGTTGCCTATATTCACATGGAATCCTTAAAGCGAATCAACGATATGTACGGCCACGAGGAAGGCGACAGAGCCGTTAAGCGCATTGCGGGTATCCTCGAGGAGGTGTTCTCCGGCTGTATTTACGGAAGGATCAGAGGTGATGAGTTCGCAGTTCTTGTTATCACCAACGAGGACGGAAAGGCTGAGACTCTCCGCCAGGAGATGTCCAACCAGAATGCCAAGCTTCTTACTGAATCCAACAGATATATCAATCATCTTCAGTACTCCATCTGCGAATTCGGACATGAGGAGAATCTGTCCCTTCGCGAGATGCTTAAGGAAACTGACGAGAATCTTCAGAGAATCAAAGGAAATTTATAACAAATTATGGGAAAAAAGCTTGTATCATGGAATGTAAACGGACTTAGGGCCTGTGTTTCAAAGGGCTGCTTCGATGAGTTCATGACTAAGGAAAACCCTGATGTGATATGCCTTCAGGAGACCAAACTTCAGGAGGGTCAGATCACGATGGACCTTCCGGGATATGAAGAATTCTGGAATTATGCAGACAAAAAGGGCTATTCCGGAACAGCAATCTTTACCAAAGAAAAGCCGATAACCGTCTCTTACGGAATGGGTATAGATGAGCACGACCACGAGGGAAGGGTTATCACCGCTGAGTATCCTGATTATTACCTTGTTACGGTATATGTGCCCAATGCCAAGGAGGATCTTTCAAGGCTTGAGTACCGTCAGCGCTGGGAGGATGATTTCCTTGCTTTTATCAAGAAGCTTGAGGAAAAAAAGCCGGTGATCTACTGCGGAGATCTTAATGTAGCCCACAAAGAGATCGACCTTAAAAATCCCAAGCCCAACAGAGGCCATGCGGGATTTACCGATGAGGAGCGGGAGAAATTCGACAATGTAGTCTCCTCAGGTCTTGTAGATACCTTCAGACATTTTTATCCTGACCTTGAAGGTGCATATTCCTGGTGGTCATACAGGTTTAACTCCAGAGCCAAGAATGCAGGATGGCGTATAGACTACTTTGTGGTATCGGAAGCTCTTTTGCCCATGATCGAAGATGCAAAGATTTATGCAGATGCCCTTGGTTCCGACCACTGCCCTGTCGGCCTGATTTTGAAGTAAACTAGAGGAATTCCTATGAAAAAGAAAACTCTTCTGACAATTACGGTTGCAGCTGCAATTATCGGCGGCGTGTATGCTTTTGCCGAATACATATACAAGCTCTCTTCCGTTCCTCATCAGCATAACGGGGCCAATGACTTTGACCCCGCCATAACCAGAGGACGTGAATTCATAAGGAATCACAAGGACAGAGAGGATGTTTTCATCGAATCTTTTGATGAACTGAGGCTCCATGCAAGTTATATTCCCGCGGGAAAAGACATCCATAAGTATGCCATAATCATTCACGGAATTTGGGATGATCACGAATCCAACGGAATATATGCTAAGCATTACCTGGAAAGAGGCATTAACTGTCTACTTCCGGATCTCCGCGGCTTCGGTAAGAGCGAAGGCAAATATATAGGTTACGGCCTTGATGACAGTATGGACATTATGGGCTGGATCGATTATCTTATAACTCTGGATCCCGAGGCAGAGATCATTCTCCACGGTATGTCCATGGGTGCTGCAACAACACTGATGACAACAGGCGCGAAGCTTCCCTCTAACGTTAAGGCAGCGGTTTCCGACAGTTCTTTTTCCACGTTAAGAGCTGAGTTTGCAACAGCTTACAGGATATTATCCAAGGCTCTGATCCCAATCCCTCTGGCACTTGCCATATCCAGAGGCATCATTTTGCTGAAGTCGGGATTTGATATCAATGATGTGAACTGCCTTAAGGCGGTGGCAAGGTCCAAGACCCCCACTCTGTTCATCCACGGAGATGATGATACCTTCATCAATCCGCAGATGTGCTCAAGGCTCTATGAGGCAGCCTCTTGTCCCAAGCAGTACTGCATGATCCTTGGAGCCCGCCATATTGAGGGAGTTGTCAAGGATCCCGTCAACTACTGGAACAAGGTGGACGGATTCCTTGCTAAATATGCCTTTTAAGGATAGGAAATATGGGTTTTAATTCCTTTAGATTTATATTGCTGTTTCTGCCGGCTCTTCTGGCGGGATGGTACATATTAAACAGATTTGAAAAATATACAGTGGCTGACCTGTTTCTAACAGGCATGTCACTGTATTACTATTATACATTCGGTGCGTTTTTCCCTGTCATTCTGCTGATTTCAATGGCTGTCAATTACGGACTTGGCATGCTGGTGGAAAGGACTTCGGAAAGTGGGAAAAGAGCTATCAAGGTAATCGGCGTCATCTTCAATCTGGCGCTTCTTTTCTACTTCAAGTATCTGGGATTCTTCGTGGATAATGTCAATCAGGTGGCAGGCCTTACCATTACCGCAAGGCAGATCCTGATGCCCATCGGTATCAGCTTTTTTACCTTCGGTCAGATCTCCTTTATTGTGGACAGAGCAAACGGCGACGCTCCAAACTACACTATCACCGAGTATCTTCTGTACATGACCTATTTTCCGAAGCTCATCCAGGGTCCGATCGCGTTCCACAAGGAGATCCTCGATCAGTTCAGGGAAAGAAACAGACGCAGCTTTAACTCAGATACCTTCGCAAGGGGTGTTATGTCTTTTATCATAGGTCTTGGTAAGAAGGTCATCCTTGCAGATACTCTATCATCGGCAGTAAACTACGGCTTTCACTACACCTATTATATGGACACCCTGACGGTGATCGTGGTGATGCTCTCTTATACTTTCCAGATCTATCTGGATTTTTCAGGCTACTGCGACATGGCAAACGGCGTAAGCCTCATGCTTGGAGTAAAGCTTCCCACCAACTTTAACTCCCCCTACAAGGCAGCTACCGCAAAAGAGCTGTGGCAGAGATGGCACATGACCCTGTCCCGGTTCTTTATAAAGTACGTCTACATTCCTCTTGGAGGCAGTCGCAAAGGCAAGGTAAGGACGGTCATAAATGTGCTTATCGTCTTCATTCTTAGCGGATTGTGGCACGGCGCAGGCTGGACCTATATCTGCTGGGGCCTTATGCAGGGACTTCTTGTGGTCTGGGACGATCTTGGAATAGTGGGAGTTAAGGAAAGTGTGACCGAAAACTCCGGCCGGGCAAAGAAATATCTCCTCAGGGATAAGCCCTTTATCATGGTTCCGTATTTTGTGGGAAATGCTCTTACATTCCTTATGTTTGTGATATCTCTGATCTTCTTCAGATCCCAGGATATGACCTATGCGATTCAGATGTTTAAGCAGTTCTTCTTCTTTACCTATCCGGGATTTTTGTATAGGACCGCGTCACAGCTGGAGATCGCGGAGAACTATCTTCTTAGAGAGCTTTTTTCCCGAATCGGTATAAGCGGCGGGGAGACTATCGTGTATATGGCTACAATACTGGTGATCCTGGCGGTTTGCGGATTTATCATGACCCGGAAGAACACTGAGGAGATTGTTGAGAATACCAAATTTGACAAAAAGACAGTGGCGGGACTTGCCATCGTTTTTGTGTGGTCCTTCATATCACTGTCCAACGTCAGCACTTTCATATACTTCCAGTTCTGAGTGGGAGCTTAGAAGATCAGCTGCGCAGCGGTTAATTTTCCACAGCGGGCACAGTGAAGACTGATAAAGATTTTAAGATTGGATTATTATGGCAGATAATAAAAATACTTCTGCAAATTTCATAAAGAGGCTTTTTTGCACGGTTCTGGTGATACTTGTGCTTATCGGGGTAACGGTCTATGTTTTCGACCCCTTCTATCACTACCATAAGCCATGGTTTGGGATGAAGGCTGTTCTTAATGACAAGGAGTATCAGTGCATCGGTAGCCTTAGAAACTTCGACTACGACTCTCTTCTTGTTGGGTCTTCAGTAATGGAGAACAACGACAACGCCTGGTATGACGAGGCTTACGGTATTAAGTCGATTAAGGCCATCCGCTCCTACGGAGCCACCGCGGATCTGTGCTATCTCATGGATGCGGCCTATGAGGACCATGACATTAAGTACGTTTTTTACAACATCGACCCGTCATCGCTCTATGCGGATCCGGAGACCACCTATGAGTCCACCGGCTGTCCCATGTATCTTTATGACAGGAATCCCTTTAATGATGTTCAGTACCTGTTTAACAAGGACGTGCTTTTTGAGAAGATTCCCTACGAGGTGGCAAGCTCTTTCATTGGGGATTACAGGGAAGGTCAGTCCTACAACTGGGCTCAGTGGAAGACCTTCGGAGAGGAAAGCACGCTTTCTGTGTATTTCAGGTCCAATGAGGTTAAGCCCATGATGGAAGAGACGGCTTATGCCGACAAACTCTCTGCCAACATAGCTCTTTTGACAGAGCAGGTGAGATCTCATCCTGAAACAGAGTTTGTCTTCTTCTATCCGCCTTACTCACTTTTGTGGTGGGACATGACCTACAGATACGGCGAGACTGATGCGGTCATATACTGTGAAAAAGAGATGACGAAGGCTCTTTTGCAATATGATAATGTGAAGATCTTCTGTTTTCAGAATGAAAAAGAGATAGTGACAAACCTCAATAACTACATGGATACGCTGCATTTTTCACCGGAGATAAACCGGCTTATGCTGGATGAGATCCTTGTGGATAAAAACAGGTTAACTGTGGATAACTATGAGAAATTCCTGGATGAAGTGAAGGAATTTTCAAAGGAAGTTCAGGAAAAGTATATTAAAGAATACGAGGAAAAGGGGCTTTTGAACTACGAGTCCCTTGAGGAGTAAACTTTTTTAACAAGCCGCAGGCAAAAGTGATATACTATCAGCAGAAAAAACAGCGAAAAGAAGGATAGAACAGTGAGTGAAAGACCTACAAAACGAATCGTACTTACAGGCGGAGGAAGCGCGGGGCATGTAACACCCAACATCGCGCTTATTCCTGCTTTGAAGGAAGCCGGGTTTGAGATTTTCTACATCGGCTCATATACGGGAATTGAGAAGAAGCTTATCGAGGATTACAACATTCCGTACTTCGGGATTGCCACCGGCAAGCTCAGAAGATATTTCGATCCCAAGAATTTCTCTGATCCTTTCAGGGTTTTGAAGGGATTTCATGAGGCAAGGCAGCTTCTTAAGAAGATCAAGCCCGACATCGTGTTTTCCAAGGGCGGATACGTCAGTGTTCCTGTTGTGAGAGCCGCCGGAGTTCTGAAGATTCCCTATATAGTTCATGAATCTGATATGACACCCGGCCTTGCCAATAAGCTGAGCATGTCCGGAGCAAGGAAGATATGCTGCAACTTCCCGGAGACCATGAGGGTCCTTCCCGCAGACAAGGCGGTGCTTACAGGAACCCCTATCAGAGAAGAGCTTGGAAAGGGTTCTAAGGAAGCCGGCAAGAAGCTTTGCGGTTTCACCGACGATAAGCCGGTACTTATGGTCATCGGCGGAAGTCTTGGTGCCCAGTCCGTTAACGAGACCGTGCGTTTTGCGCTGCCAAGGCTGCTTCCCCACTTCAATGTGGTTCACATCTGCGGCAAGGAGAAGATGGACAACTTAAAGCTTACAGTGCCCGGATACAAGCAGTTTGAATATGTTAAGAATGAACTCAAGGATATCTTTGCCATGGCTGATATTGTGGTTTCAAGAGCCGGAGCAAATTCCATCTGCGAGCTTCTTGCACTAAAGAAGCCCAATATTCTGATCCCGCTGTCAACAAAATCCAGCAGAGGTGATCAGATGCTAAACGCCAGATCCTTTGAACAGCAGGGATTTTCAATGGTCATCGACAACGACGAGCTGGATGAGGATATTCTGGTAGAGACCATTGATGAGCTGTACAACAACCGGGAGAAATACCTCGAAGCTATGAGCAAGAGTGAGCTTCACAGCGCAACCAAGACCATAGTGAGAATTATCAACGAGGAGATTCAGTAATGATCTATAAGACAAAAGGAACCTGTTCCACTCAGATCGATATCGAGATGGACGGAGAAGTTATAAAGAATGTTAAGTTTACCGGAGGCTGCAACGGCAACCTTCAGGGTGTTTCAAGACTTGTCCAGGGCATGAACGGTAAGGATGCCATTGAGAAGCTTCGCGGCATCAAGTGCGGCTTTAAGCCAACCTCCTGCCCCGACCAGCTTTCCTATGCCATTGAAGAGGCCATGAAAGCATGATCAAAGAATATACGGCAACTGTGCTGGTAACGGATAAATATCTCCTGGGGGAATCACCCTATTTTGACAGGCGCTATGATCGTCTGTCCTGGGTGGATATTGTTGCAGGTAAATTTTATACAAAGACAGGTGATGATATATCCTGCTTTGATTTTGGGGAGCCCATAGGTGCGGCCATTCCTCTTAAGGATGAGGATGGATACCTTGTAGCGGGAAAGACGGCACTCTGGAAATATGCAGATGGCAGGAAGGAAGAACTTCTTGCACTTGGCGCTGTTTATGAAACTTACCAAAGATCCAACGATGCAAAGGCAGATCCCATGGGGCGGGTATTCTTCGGCTCCTGCACCGGAGATGATGACCATGGTCCCTCCGGAAACCTGTATCGCTACGATGGCGGAAGGATAACCTGCGTCCAGGAGAACACCAAGATTGCCAATGGGATGGCCTGGAACAAGGACAGAACTAAATTCTTCTTCTCGGATTCTTTGGAACACGGCGTCCTTGTTTACGATTATGATGAAGCTACAGGAAATATTGCAGATCGACGAAGGCTCTTTTCCGTGGAAGACGGTGTTCCGGACGGAATGACCATAGACAGTGACGACAGGCTCTGGCTTGCAGTATGGGACGGAAGCAGGATCGAGTGCCACGACTGCGAAACCGGCGAGCTTCTGGCCGTTGTCAGAGTGCCGGCTCTTCACACAACCTCCTGCTGCTTCTTTGGAGAGAATGAAGATACACTGTTTATCACATCCTCCGGTAATGAGTTAAGCGGGGAGTTCGACGGATGCCTGTTTGAGTGCAAGGTTGATGCAAAGGGCGCAGATGAGCCCTTCGCTGTGGTGTGAGTAAGGAGAAATATTGAATAGTATTATTGTTGCCTTCCCCGAGGTTGGTGGATTGTAGCATAAAGCGCCCCTGAGTCAAGGGTTCGCTGCGATTGCTTTCGCAGCCCATGACTCAGGGGCTTTCTTTTTTGTGTATATAAGTGACTAATGGGGAAAAGCACAATGGCGAAGGTTGCCAAATCATGGGCTGTGCCATTTGCTATTATCGGTTTTAGAGGTGTTCGAAACGGCTTTAGATACCTCTATAAATGTTTCCAATACTTCCGGTACTGCTGGGTTTGGAAATATTGCCAATATAGTTAATGTATTTTTCCAAATCCCCATATATACATCAAAAAGATTAGGTTTATTGGAAATATAAATGAATATAGAAGCGGATAATTTCCAAAAACAAGTATTTTTTGGAAAAACATAAGAGTGTCAAATGCGACAGCCTCTTTTGAATGTCACTATTTTTCTATAGTACGCATTATCCAAAATATCTCTTGAGAAGTCCTGCAAATGCTTTGCCGTGGCGGGCTTCGTCTCGTCCGATCTCATGAACTGCGTCATGGATAGCGTCAAGATTAAGCTCTTTGGTCTTTTTAGCAAGATCTGCGCGGCCCTGTGTTGCGCCGTACTCTGCCTCAGCACGGAGCTCAAGGTTCTTCTTGGTGGAGTTTGTAAGGTCCTCACCAAGCATCTCGCAGAACAATGCTGCATGCTCAGCTTCTTCCCAGGCAGCCTTTTCATAGAAAGCACCAATCTCGGGATATCCCTCACGGATAGCTACACGAGCCATAGCAAGATACATTCCAACCTCGTGGCACTCGCCGTCACGCATCTCTCGAAGACTCTGTTTAACATCGTCAGGAGCGCTGCTGGCTACGCCAAGCACATGCTCGCAAGCCCAAACCTTCTCGCCCTCTTCCTGCTTAGTGAATTTCTCAGCAGGGGCCTTACATTTAGGACAAAACTCCGGGGGCTGATCTCCTTCATGAATGTAACCACAAACCTGACAAATCCATTTCATAAAAAATTCTCCTTTCCTGCGCTATGCGCCTCAAAAAGCAGTGAATAATTATGCCGTCCATTTCAGCATAGCACAAAGAAACTGCTTGTGATGCAGTTTAGAAATATTTAAGAAATAAAATTACAGTTTATGAAAATTTATTACAAAATGATAAGAATTGTGCGATATACTAATAGTGGATGTTGATCGCTTATGGAGGCAAACGCATATGAATATTGTCAGTGAAAAGATTAAGAGTTGTTACGCAACACTTCCTCAATCCGAGAAGCTGGTTGCTGACTATGTTTTGGAGAACAAGGATGCTCTTTTTAAACATCCCATAAAAGAGCTGGCACGCTTATCCGGTACAACTCAGGCAGCGTGGACAAGATTTGCCCAGGCCATAGGCTACAGCGGACTTAAGGACCTTAAGAATGCATATTATTCAGAGGCTAACACTACCCTTGCCCAGAGCGATAAGGGAGGTCCAAGGGTAACCTTTAAGGATGTAAACGAGTATACATCCCTGCAATCCATAGCGGACAATATCTGTGCCACCAGCGTACAGGCCGTTCAGACAACCTACAGACTTTTTGATGCGGGAACCTTCAGTGATGCCGTAACTCACATTGTTGAGGCGGAACAGATCCAGGTCTTCGGCATAGGTACTGCGGGAGTGGCAGCATATGATCTTTACTGTAAGCTCCTGAGGATCCACTACAATGTTGTATTTAATCAGGATCACCATATGAACCTGATGACCATATCCCAGATCAAACCCGGCGATGTAGCGATATTTTTCAGCGATAACGCCAAGAATACTGAGATCATGCAGCTCTTTTCTATTGCAAAAGAACGTGGAGCTGTTACAATAGCAGTGACAAAGCTTGGAAACAATGCCCTTACAACGGGCTGTGATCATGTTCTTTTTGCCACCTCTCCAGAGATCGACAAAAAGAGCGGCATCACCAGTTCCAGATTTGCACAGCTGTTCCTTGTGGATACGCTCTATACCGCGATTGCAAACCGTGATTACGAGAACATTCAGGGATATCTTAGAAATTCCTATGACGTATTCCATGACACAGCAAGAGAATAAAACCAAAGGAGAATCAAAATGGATCTAATACCCAGCTTTTCTGTTGATCATACCAAGATCATTCCGGGAATCTTCACCAGCAGAGTTGATATTCTCGGAGCTGAGAAGGTTACGACCTACGACGTAAGAGTTACAAAACCCAACGTGGAGCCCGCAGTGGATGTGGCTGCAATGCACTCTCTCGAGCATCTCATTGCAACATTCCTCCGCAACGACCCCGACTGGAAGGATGAGATCGTGTACTGGGGTCCCATGGGATGCCTTACAGGCTTCTACCTTATCATGAAGGGCAACCGAGCACCTAAGGAAATCCACGATCTTCTGCTTCGCGCCTTCAGATCAGTTAAGGATGCCCAGGAGGTTCCAGGCGCACAGGCAGTAAACTGCGGTAACTATCGCATGCATAACCTTGAGATGGCCAAATGGCACGCCGCAAAATTTGCAGATTATCTTGAGGCAAATGCCGATAATGAGGCAATTTTTGTATATCCCAAGTCCGAGAGACTGGTTACGGATGACGGCCGCGAGTTCTTTGATTCATAAGAAAAAGAGGTATCAAACCCATGAAAATAGGTATTATCGGAGCCATGGAGGTTGAGGTAGAGACCTTAAAGGCCGCCATGGACATTAAGAATACGGTAAAAAAGGCATCGATGGAATTCTTTGAGGGAACCATCGGCGCTACGCAGGTTGTGGTTGTAAGAAGCGGCATCTGCAAGGTTAACGCCGGCATCTGCGTTCAGATCCTTGCTGACACCTTTGGCGTTACCCATGTTCTTAACACGGGAGCAGCAGGCTCTTTGGATGCCCGTATAAACATCGGAGACATTGTTCTTTCTACCGATGCCTGCTATCATGACGTGGACGCAACAATCTTCGGATACAGGAAGGGTGAGATTCCTCAGCTTGGAACCCAGGTCTTTGCCGCGGATAAAGAGCTTATAGAGAAGGCAAAAGAGGCTATCGGGAAAGCCGCACCTGATCTTGGAATTTTCGAGGGAAGAGTCTGCAGCGGAGATCAGTTCATCTCCTCTCAGGAAGTAAAGGACGCCATCAAAGCGGATTTTGGCGGAATGTGTACCGAGATGGAAGGAGCAGGAATCGCCCAGGCATGCTACTTAAACAGCATTCCATTTGTGATCATCCGCGCCATCTCCGACAAAGCCGACGGTTCAGATATTATGGATTATCCGGAATTTGAGAAAAAGGCCGCCCACGATTGCGCCGCTCTTGTACTGGAATTGCTTAAGACATTGTAAGGGATAATCAAAATCCCCGTAAATAATCCAGAATACAAAAATGCACATTACTTTGCGAGACATGAGCAAAGAATGTGCATTTTGTATTTTACACCCCGAACGGGGATTAGTGGTTATGTCTATCAGATATTCAGCAGCTTGCTGTACTCTGCAAGAGCGCCGTCTGTCTCGTGAGCAAGTACCTTCTTGGCAAGAACCTTACCAAGCTGAACGCCTTCCTGATCGAAGCTGTTGATGTTCCATACAAAGCCCTGGAACATAACCTTGTTTTCGAAGTGTGACAGCAGTGCGCCAAGTGACTTGGGATTGAGGTCCTCACCTATGATGATGCTTGAAGGACGTCCGCCCTTGAAGTTCTTGTTGAGGTTCTCATCCTTCTTGCCGCAGGCAAAGGCAACGATCTGAGCAGCAACGTTGGCACAGAGCTTCTGCTGGCTGGTGCTGTCCTGGATAACAACATCATTTGCAAGCTGGCTGTTCTTGAAGCCGATGAACTGAAGCGGAATGATGTCTGTTCCCTGGTGAAGAAGCTGATAGAAGGAATGCTGTCCGTTGGTACCGGGCTCACCGAAGATGATGGGTCCTGTTACATAGTCTATAGGCTCGCCGAAGCGGTTAACGCATTTTCCGTTGGACTCCATATCCAGCTGCTGAAGGTGAGCGGGGAAACGGCTAAGTCCCTGAGAGTAAGGAAGAACTGCGGTGCTACTAAGTCCAAGAACATTGCGCTCATATACTCCGATGAGAGCATCCAGCATAGCAGGATTAGCAAATACATCTTTGTTTGCTGCAAGCTTGTCTTCCTCTGCTGCTCCCTCAAGGAACTGAGCAAATACCTCGGGACCGAAGGCAAGTGAAAGAACTGCTCCGCCTACGCCTGAAGTTGAAGAATAACGTCCGCCGATATAATCATCCATGAAGAAAGCTTCAAGGTAGTTGTCACTCTTTGCAAGAGGTGATGTCTGTGAAGTAACTGCGATCATGTGCTTGCCCTGATCAAGGCCTGCCTTCTTGAGGGCATCTGTTACGAAGGACTCGTTTGTAAGAGTTTCAAGAGTTGTTCCTGATTTTGAAACCAGGATAAAGATGGAATGCTCAACATCTATAGAATTAAGAACTGCGGAGGCATCATCAGGATCCACATTGGAGATGAACTTGGCTTCCATCTTGAAGTTGCCGGTCTTCTTAGCCCAGTTCTCAAGGGCGAGGTACATAGCTCTGGGACCAAGGTCGCTGCCGCCTATACCGATCTGTACAACGGTTGTGAACTTCTCTCCCTTTGCATTTGCAATCTCACCTGAGTGAACCTTGTTTGCAAACTCGGCAATTCTCTTCTGTTCATTTAAATAGAACTCTCTCTTGTTTACGCCGTCAGCAGTAACATCCTCTCCAAGCTGTCCTCTTGTGAGCTGGTGAAGAACAAGGCGCTTCTCACCTGTGTTGATAACTTCTCCGTTGTAAAGAGCCTCAAACTTCTCGGAAAGCTGAGCTTCCTCGGCAAGAGCCTTAAGAGCTGCAAGGATGTCATCGTCAACAGCCTTAGCTGCGTAGTTAAAAGAAAGACCTGCAGCCATGGGAACAGAATATTTTTTAACTCGCTCTGCTCCGCTTACACCGGCCATAACCTCGGCAACGTTGACTTTGTTAACCTTTTTGAGCGCATCATAGGATTTAAGCGTATCAAGATTGTTCCAATTGATCATATTCAAACCTCCGCTGATAATTAGTGAAATCGTTTTCCAATCCGCATTAAAGTGTAGCAGAGAAAAAACCGCTAATCAAGCAAAAGAACAATAAAAAATGTCTTAAGTTTGCAATAAATATGGTATACTTAGATAAGGCTTAGGGGGAAACAATGCGATTTCGTACAAAACTCTTAATCACGTCATTGGCGATCGTGATAATTCCGCTGATCCTTCTCCTTGGAACATACCTGGCTCTGGGCCGTTATCTTATACTCAAGCAACAGACCCAGAAGTACACCAATGTTGTTGATTACGGCATGGTTACTGATCCGGGTGGAACCTTTGCAACCATGACCGAGGAGCTGGTCAATGAGATCGCCCTTAATATGCTCACGAATCCCTTTATTCTTGAGGACAAGTCTTTTTTGGAGTACCTTGACTCTCAGATTGCTTCCAGATATTCATATATTGTAGTTATAAAGGGGCATGACGTATATTACGTTGCTAACAGAGATCGGGCAAAAGAGGTAATTAATGAGCTTCCGGAATATGGCAATGGCATAGAAGGAATCTATTACACCACCTCCAAGAACCTGGTCAGACAGGTAGATTTCAGATTTTCCGACGGAAGTCGGGGAAGTCTGTACTTTATATCCGGTATCAGGACTGCATTTTCTGCTTCAATTCTCATCTACATGTGCGTAGCGGTCATATTTATCCTGCTGATCACCAGCCTTATGCTGACCATGTGGATCGGAAGGAGCTTCTTCAGACCGATCGGGGAGCTGAACGTAGCCATGCAGCAGGTTAAGGACGGTAATTTTGATTACATCCTTCCTACGGATATCAAGGAGAAAAGTGAGATCGGAGCTCTTTTCCGTAATTATGAGGACATGAGGCTGCGACTCAAGGAATCTGCTGATGAGAAGATCGAAAGGGAGAAACAGAACAAAGAGCTTATAAGCAATATCTCTCACGACCTTAAGACTCCCATCACAGCCATAAAGGGATATTCCCAGGGACTTTTGGAAGGCGTTGCCGACAGCCCCGAGAAGCAGAAGAAATACATTAAGATCATTAATAGCAAGGCCAACGATATGAACAACCTTATTAATGAGCTTACCCTGTATTCCAGCATAGATAACAACAGGATACCTTATAACTTTGCCAAGCTGAATGTGGCTGAGTACTTTGGAGACTGTATAGAAGAGATCGGCGCAGATCTTGAGAGCAAGTCCATTAAGCTCAATTATTCCAATCTGTGCACTCCGGATACCATGATCGTTGCAGACCCCGAGCAGATAAAGCGAGTGATCAACAACATAGTCAGCAACAGCGTCAAGTATCTTGGCAGAGATGACGGATCTGGACAGATCGATATCAGGATCCTGGATGAAGTAGACTCAGTGAGAGTCGAACTTGAAGATAATGGTAAGGGCATTGCCCAGAAAGATATTCCAAATATTTTTGACAGGTTTTACAGAACCGACTCCTCCAGAAATTCCAAGCAGGGCGGAAGCGGCATAGGCCTCTCCATCGTTAAGAAGATCATTGAAGACCACGGTGGATATATATGGGCCACAAGCCATGAATCTGAAGGCACCTGCATGCACTTCGTTCTTAGGAAGTACATTGAGTTCGCGGATGGCGCGGAGACAGTAACCGTCGACAAATAATAAAAGAAAGGCAGAGAGGGAGTATGAGCAGAATACTTATTGTTGAGGACGAAGAGGCGATCGCTGATCTTGAGAAGGATTATCTTGAGCTGAGTGATTTTGAGGTAGCCATCGAGAATACCGGTGATGCCGGGCTTCAGACAGCACTTGCAGAGGATTTTGACCTTATCATTCTCGACCTTATGTTGCCGGGAATGGACGGCTTTGAGGTCTGCAAGCACATCAGGGAAAAGAAAGATGTGCCGATCCTTATGGTTTCCGCCAAAAAGGACGACATCGATAAGATCAGAGGCCTGGGCCTTGGAGCTGATGATTATATTACAAAGCCCTTCAGCCCTTCAGAGCTGGTTGCCAGAGTAAAGGCACATATGGCAAGATACTCAAGACTTGTGGGTTCAGGTCATGAGAACAATGATTTCGTGGAAATCAGAGGCCTCAAGATCGACAAGACCGCCAGAAGAGTTTATGTGGATGATCAGGAGAAGAGCTTCACAACCAAGGAGTTCGACCTTCTTACATTCCTTGCAGAGAATCCCAATCACGTGTTTACCAAGGAAGAGCTCTTCAGAAAGATCTGGAACATGGATTCCATCGGCGACATCGCTACTGTTACCGTTCACATCAAGAAGATCCGTGAGAAGATCGAATATGATACCTCCAATCCTCAGTACATTGAGACAATCTGGGGCGTTGGCTACAGATTTAAGGTTTGATGAATGGTTGGAAACATACGATACATATATGAAGATCAGGACATCTTGATCTGTCACAAGCCTGCCGGTATGGCCACAGAAGGTGCAGGTGCGGGGCGGATCGATCTGATCAGCGCAGCAAGGAACTACCTTGCCCGCAAAAATAGAGGAAATGATTCAGGGCGGCAAAGAAATTTGCCGCCCTATGTTGCTACCGTAAACAGGCTGGATAAGCCTGTTGAGGGCATTATTGTCCTTGCCAAAAGCAAAAAGGCAGCAGGCTCTTTGGCTGCTCAGATCAAAAACCACAGTACCGATAAATACTACTATGCTCTATGCTGCGGGCAGATTGAGCAGGACCGGGGCAGACTTGAGGATATTCTTATAAGAAGGCAGGACACCGGTCTTGCCGCTGTAATATCCAAGGAGGAAGCAGACAGCTTTAAGGAAGATGCCATAGTTCTCAGGGATGGGACAAAACTTAGGACCATAGGCGGAGAGCCCAAAAGAGCCATTCTGGAATACGAAGTTATCTCAAGGCAGGAGGATACGACTCTTTTGAAGGTTCATCTTCTGACCGGCAGGTTTCATCAGATAAGATGCCAGCTGTCTAAGGCCGGGCATCCCATCCTTGGAGATAAGGACTATGAGAGCCCTGAAAGCGCTCTTTGCTCAGAGAAGCTTTCCGTAGACAGAGTATGCCTTGTATCCTACAGTTTTTCCTTTAAGCATCCCGGCACCGGGAAAAAAGAAACCTTTGAGATCATCCCGGACAATCCGGCCATCAGGCAGCTATTGTCCTTGCAGTCATAAACCAATCAGCAGGAGATTTACAGTGCAGTATCTTACCTGGGCTTACATTATTTTAATATATGCTTTCCTACCGCTGTACATGCGCTACGGCTACTTTGAGCTGGGGGAATACAAATCCCTTGCCTATCTGTGGATCAGCGGCGCTGCAGCGATCATCATGCTCATCGCCGCTACAGTCAGGGGCGATGTGAAAAGAGCCATCACCAAAGACCGGGCTGACATAAGGCGTTATGCGGTATTGGGATTTCTTTTCACCAATCTCCTTACATGGCTATTCTCAATAGACAAGAAGGTCGCCTTCCTTGGACTTTCAGGATGGCGCACGGGTTTTCTTACCATCCTTCTCATGGTCTTTTTCCTTTTGTATTTTTCAAAATATGTAAAGCCGCAAGGACTTCTTCTTGCTGCCATGCTGGTGACTGCGCTTTTGGAGTTTGTCCTTGGGATACTTGGCAGATTTGAGGTTCACCCTATAGAGATCTTCGGTCAGGACACATCCTTTCTTGCCACCATCGGCAATATCAACTGGTACGCAGGCTACCTTTCGATCTTCGTCCCCATAGGCATTGGCTTTACCGTCATGCAAAAGAAATATTCGAGGGGCTTCTTCCTTGGGGTCGCCTATACCTTCCCGGGACTTATGGCTCTTTTGACCCAGGGAAGCGACAGCGCGGCACTGATACTGGCTGGAACCTACGGAGCGCTGTTGCTGTTTGGCCTTAAGGACAGGGAAAGCTTTAGAAGATTTCTTATGCAGTTTGCGATCCTTGGCATCACTATGGAGCTCACAGGAATCCTGACAAGGCTTCTTGACGAGTGGTATGCGCTAAATGACAGCCTTATGACCGTCATCTGCAACAGACATGTGGGACTTATCATCATTGCGGCAGCGCTTCTCTTCTACAGATTATCAAGGCTGTTTGAAGAGATAAGTATGCCCTGGAAGGAAAAGACCTATGAGATTGCCGCAGTGACTGTTCTTTTAGCAGCGGTTATTGCAGGGGCAGTCTTTTTTGTAAAAAGCTTTGACTATTCCTTCGGAAACAACAGAGGACTTATCTGGAGCATGTCCCTGGATATCTTTAAGTCCATGTCACCCTGGCAAAAGCTTGTGGGGGTAGGCCAGGACTGCTTCTACGACTTTGCCTATACAGATCCGGTTATGGCGGATTCCCTGCTTAATATATTCGAGGGAGGGCAGCTCACCAATGCTCATTGCGAGGTCCTGACCATTCTTGTGGAGAGGGGACTTTTGGGAGTCATCTCCTATCTTTTCCTGTTTGGAGTGGCGCTGAGGCATTTTTGGCAAAATAAAAGAGAGCGCAGCATCTTACTGTTTGCGCTCCCTGTTATCGCATATTTCTGCAATGGCCTGGTGTCATTCTCCCAGGTCATGTCAACACCTTATTTCTTTATGATGTTGGGAATGGGAATGTCGTTGTCCAACTCATGAAAGAAGGTTCTGGTCCTTACTATACCGGCGAGTGCGTCCTTGTATTCATAGCGGAAGCGCTCGCTTATATTTTCTTCCCCATACATCTGAGCACGTCCCGCGTAGGCATTAAGCACAGAAACGTAGTGCTTGTCCTGGTTGAAGACGTTGAAGATCTCATCTTTTCTCCTGCGGGGATGTCTATTGGCGAACTTTCTGATATCAATCTGAAGATCCACAGCCGCAGGTTTCTCTCTGGCAATTACATGATGAAGCAATTCCTCATAGGTCTTGTCATCAATCTTCTTGAATCTGTCCGTAAATTCCAGACAGCAGGCATTGTCAGGCAGGTGCAGCCGCACTCTGTCTTTGCCGTAGACTTCTTCTATCTCTGCAACAACAGCGGGATCCAGAGGTTTCCCGTTGTAGTCCAGGATAATGACTTTATCCCCTTTTTTGTACATGCTTACCCTCCAAAAAATGTTTTACCTTCTATAACTATCATATCACAATTTCGAATATTTATTCTTTAGAGATGATTTAAGTTATTTTTAGGTTGCCCTTTTAAAATGACATCATAAGATAACAAAATGCGTTTCAGGAAAGGGAAAAAAATGGCAGGCTATAAGGACGTTTTTCAGAGAATAGAAGTGAAATATCTGTTGGATGATACTCAGTATACCGAGCTCAGGAAGCGGCTGGAAGGAATGGCAGCTGTTGACAGCTACGGGGAAACATCCATCTTAAATATATATTTTGACACACCGCAATATACACTGATCGAAAGATCCCTGGAGAAGCCCGTTTACAAGGAAAAGCTAAGGCTTCGCACCTACGGCACCGCAACGGACGACACCAACGCTTTTATCGAGATCAAGAAAAAGTACAAGGGCGTCGTCTACAAAAGAAGGATATCGATGCCCTACAGTGAAGCCATGGACTACCTTGTAAATGGTAAGAAACCGGCAAAGCGCTCCCAGATCTCGGATGAGATCGATTACTTCATTAAGTATTACAAGGGACTTAGGCCCGCAATGGCCATCTCCTACGACCGAATCGCCATGGCGGGGATAGATGACCCGGATCTTCGCATCACCTTTGACACCAACATCAGATGGCGGACCAGCCGCTTAAGCCTAAAGGAAGGAAACGTGGGAAAAGACATATTGCTCCCCGGTCAGCACCTTATGGAGCTTAAGATCGCAGGCGCCATGTCAGTGGAACTGGCAAGGATCCTGGACGAGCTGAATATCAGAAAGACCTCTTTTTCCAAGTACGGAAAAGGTTACATGGATTTCATGTACGGCACACAGGAAAGCGAGAACATCATCTCTTTTCCCCGGGCTGTTTAAGATCATCGAACATATTTAAATATTTGAAGGAGAATGAAAATGAACACAACAGATCTTATTTTTGGAAGCATCATGACTAACGGAACCATTACAGGACCCTCATTCCTTATCGCCACACTCTGCTCTCTGGCCATCGGAATCTTTATCGCATTCATGTACACCATAAAGAACAACTATTCAAAGAGTTACCTGATCACGCTGGCTCTTTTGCCCGCTATCGTACAGGTGGTGATCATGCTGGTAAACGGTAACATCGGAGCCGGTGTAGCTGTGGCAGGAGCCTTCTCTTTGGTAAGATTCCGTTCCGCTCCCGGTTCGGGAAAAGAGATAACAAGTATCTTCCTGGCTATGGCAGTGGGCCTGGCAACAGGAATGGGCTACATCGGAATTGCAGCCATGTTCTCGATCATCATCACTCTGGCAAACATGATTCTCAACAACTCGGGCTTCGGCGAGGATGCAGGAGAAGAAAAGACCCTCAAGATCACAGTGCCTGAGGGACTGGATTTCGAGGGCATCTTCGATGACATATTTACAAGATATACAACAAAGGCTGAGCTTCAGGATGTGAGAACTTCCGGCATGGGAAGCCTTTACAAGCTCACCTACAGGATTTCAATGAGATCTAAGGCGTCAACCAAGGGCATGATCGATGAGATGAGACAAAGAAACGGTAATCTCGAGATCAGCTGTTCAAGACCTGTACCTGTTAAGAGCGAGGAGCTTTAAAGTGCTTTGGCAGGGTCACCACAAAGCGTATGGTCTTGTCACCGTCACGAAGAGCTTTGATCTCGCCGCCGTGGGAGGTGGCAATGGCTCTTGCCACGGAAAGGCCGATGCCGTAGCCGCCGGTCTGTCTGGCTCTTGAGGAGTCGGCCCGGTAGAACCTGTCAAAGAGCCTGTCGAGGTTCCCTTCAGGTATGGCATCGCAGGTGTTTGAAACTTCAAGATGTATATTCTTTTCCTCGGACAGAAGGACGTTAATGCTTCCTTTGTCCGGGGAATATTTTATGGCATTGTCAAGAAGGAGGGACAAAAGCTGAACCATGGAGGCTCTGTCGCCGTTTATGAAAATGCTGTCGTCTATTTCGGTATTGTAGGATTTATTCTTGGAAAGGGCCATAGCCTCGAAGGAAGAAGCTGTCTCTTTTACCGTTCCGCTTAGGTCAAACTCGGAGAAGACCACATTGATACGTTCTTCGTCCATGCGGGAGAGGGTAAGCATGTTTTTCACCAGGTCGTTCATGCGAAGCACTTGATTTTTAATGCTGCTGCTCCACTCGCTCTTCCCGGATTCAAGCTCCAGGACATCAACGTTTGCGGAGATGACCGCAAGAGGGGTCTTAAGCTCATGGCCTGCGTCGGTGATGAATCTCTTTTGCTTTTCCAGGGATTCAACCACAGGAGCCACGGCCTGACCGGAGAAGATATATACCAGAATGAACATGGCGATAAGGGCGCAGGCTCCAACCAAAAGGGACTGGAGCAGGAGCTTGTAAATATCGATGAGTTTAGAGCTCATGTCGGCGAAGATCACCAGGGCAGTACCGTCGTCGCGGCTGCTTAAAAGGTACCTGAAGGAGTGCATAAAGCCTTTGGCTTTCTTGCCGCCATAGACAGAGGCTGCATATTCTGCCGCATCTTCCTCCGTGACCGAGGCGATGTGGGAAACATCGGTCATTGAAATGCTTCCCGTCCCGTCGTATTTTACCCAGAAGTATCTGGACTGGAAAGGCATCTCCATGGAGCGCCTGTCATTGAGACGGCTTATGTCAAAGGATTCGTCCGGCCTGAAGGGACCACGGGGAACCTGCTCTCCTGCCTTCTGGCCATCCATCATTCCGGGAAAAAAGCCATCATTATCCGCAAGCACGGTTAACAGCTGATCCGTATCACGAACGGACTGATAGATATTTACGGCATTGATGACGCCGATCATGATAACAAGGATCAGCAAAAGTGACAGCATTGCCGTTATGACAAATTTTCTTCGCAGTTTTTTGACCATTTATGCTCCCTGACGCTTAATAAATCGGCGTAAATCTTACCGTCATTTCTCGTTTATGGAGTATCCCACTCCTCTTGATGCCTTGATCTCACAGGTGGCTTCAAGGCTGTTGAGCTTCTTCCTGAGATTTGAGATATATACCCAGACTACGTTCACATCCGCTTCACCGTCAGCCCAGATCCTGTCCATGAAGGAATCCACCGAAATGATACGGCCGGGGTTTGCCATCAGCATTTCCATCATCTGGAACTCTCTGCCGGCAAGATGTATCTTCTCATGACCGGGAACCACCAGCTCATATCCTGCCCTGTCCAGAGTAAGATTTCCGCAGGTAAGGTTTGAGGGAGCAAAGTCCTCTTTCCTTCTTAGCATGGCCCGTACTCTTGCCAGCAGTTCACCCATATCGAAGGGCTTTGGAATGTAGTCATCCGCACCAAGGTCAAGGCCCTTTATCCTGTCCTCCACCTCAGTTTTGGCAGTAAGGAAAAGAACCGGTGTGGAAATCCCTTTTTCACGGAGTTTCCTTAGTACTTCGGTTCCGTCCATTCCGGGCATCATGATATCAAGGATGATCCCGTCATAGTCACCCGCCAGAGCATAGTCCAGGGCATCGGTGCCGTTGTACACCGCATCCACCGTGTAATTGCTGTGTTTTAAAATTGCCACCAGGGCATTGGACAGTTCTTTTTCATCATCTGCGACAAGTAATTTCATAGGCGACCTCGTATATTAAGGAGTGGTTTTTGATATCTTGAATTTAAGGGTTGTAGTACCTGCGTAACCGTTTTTGCCTTTTATGGTGATAGTAGCGGTTCCGGCTTTTATATTATTCTTGTAGCCGATTATGTCATAGTATCCTGTGGCTTCAGCTGCAGGAATATCTGTCCAGGCTTTACCCACCTTCTTCTGGACCTTGATATCCGCTTTGCCGGGAGTTACAACGCTTCCGGTGTAATAATATGTTTTAGCAGGATCAATTGAGAACTTCAGGTTTTTAACGGATTCTCTTGTTATGGAGAATGTCTCGCTGATGTGTCCGGTATAGTTCTTCATGCCGGTAGCAGTTACTCTGATAACAGTACCTACAGGGATGATGTCGGTCTTTAGAACCTCATCTCCTCTGCTTCTTGAATCAGTGACAACTTTTGCATTCTTTCCTTTTCCGGTCTTGTAGGTTACATCCACATCTTCGTCGTAGGTGTAGACGAGAACCTTCTCATAGTCAGTACCTGATTTGAGAACTGCACCGTTTTCGTCAGTGATCACCGGTTTCTGAGTGAATTTATTAGGTGATGTGCTGGCGACAAGATCATTGAGGGTCATGCTAAGCAATCCGATATCTGTCTGTTTTATGGTAAAGTATACGGTCCTTGTTCCTTTGTAGTTGCCCTTGAGCTTTACCGTTGCAGACGGTCCGATCCTCTTGCCGTTCTTTTCTGCGTTATAATCGCCGATCGCTTTATTGTTGGCGTAGGTCAGAGTGTAATCCTTACCCTTTGTCAGGAGATTATCGTTATACCAGACGTTCAGTTTAGGTGTAACTGCGCCTTTCTGATAATACTCAACCTGATTTGCTTCATTCCATGCATAGCCATCTTCATTCATGATAACCAGTGCAGTTGCTTCGGTCTGAAGGATCTTAAAGGATTTTTTCAGGCTTCCGGAGAAGACTCCCGTTCCGGTGAATGTCATAGCTACCTTACCGGCATTTGTGTGGCCTTTCTTGGAATAAGTAACTTTATAATCCGTATTTTCTGTAAGATCTTTTCCGTTGTAGGTCAGTTTGTATACAGGAGTTACCTCATTTCCAGTATAAGGATAACTCTCATTAATGCCCGTGACAGAAACGCTTGTTGCATTGAAGGGAAGGCCTGCTATCTTGAAGGTTACAGTCTTTGTGCCGTTAACAATAAGACCATCAACTTCCTTGTTGGTTCCGATAAGGACAAGGGATGCTGTACCTGCCGCAGTATTGTTTTTAAACTCTGCTGTGTAGTGACCTTCTGCGCCTTTTTTAAGGTCTTTTCCCTTATACTTAACAGTAAATTCAGGCTCAACGGTAAATCCCTTGGCTTCCCAGTCTGCCATCTTCTGGTTAGCAATCTTAGAGACTGTTGTCTTGTTCATGGCGATCATCTTATCACCGCCAATGCAGTAGATGACATCCGCAAGCCTTATGCGTTCATCCGGTTCTTCGCCTGTGGGCTTTTTAGGGAATGTGTAATTGGCATGTCCCTGGAGTTCCTCATCTATGGCGACGGAATAGACACCGGGGTTAGATATATCTGATACATAATAATCGGATTTAGATGATTTATAGGAAATCGTGTAATCTGTTCCCTGCTTAAGTAACTTGCCGGTTTCCTTAACCTTGAGCTTTATATCAGGCTGCTGTCCATCATAGCTGTCGCCTGCCTTGTTCTTCTTGGCATTCACCTGGACTACAGACCAGGTAATATCATCCTTTGTAAGGAGTCTGGGATTGATTCTGAAATTCAGGGTAGCGGTACCGGAATAGTTGCCTTTGCAGGTTACCTTAATTTGAGCAACGTTGCTCTTGTTGATATTGTTTGAATACTTAAGCGTATAGTCTGTTCCTGATTTCAGCAGCTTGTTTCCGAAGTACACCCTGAGATCCGGAATGGTAATGGCCTTGCCGGTGTACATGATGTTTTCGTCCCAGAGCTGTGACTTAGGAGCCCAGATGCCTTTGTAAGCATCATTGTTCAGATTGTCAGTGTTCTCCAGGAATTCCGTGTCACGATCCTCAAGTGTTATATCGCCCCAGGGGCTTACTACATCATATGAAATATATGAGTCAAGAATGTCGCTTCTTTTTAA
Organism: Butyrivibrio sp.; assembly: GCA_015056575.1. Classification (GTDB taxonomy): domain Bacteria; phylum Bacillota; class Clostridia; order Lachnospirales; family Lachnospiraceae; genus Butyrivibrio. The sequence goes on along the minus strand of SVGA01000002.1, from coordinate 165,226 downwards.
TCCTTTTTTGACGGCAACTGCGTGAACATAACACTTTGTTGCGCTTGTATCAACACCGACCACAAGCGGCTCGGTATACTCAATCAAAGATTCATTGGTGGATACATACTTTCCTGCAGCTTCGTTCCATTCAATTGCTTCGTCAAACATTGCAGGAAGAGAAGCACTTCTGTTATCGAGCCTATAGAAAACCTGTGCCCCGGGAGTCTGAGTATAGAGAACCTTCTGATCCCCGTAATTAGAACCTGTTCCGCTGAGCACTCTGATCGCAGGGGTCATCGCCTTCGCTTTTTCTTTGACGAGAATCTGGCACTTTGCTTCAAACTGCGTTGTGAGATTCGAATCTGCAGTTTTCACGGTTACTGTAGTCTTTCCAGCAGTTCCGGTCAGGTGCGCGTACACTTTGTAAGTACCTGTTTCCAGGTTGTAGTCGCCTTTGCTGACTGATTTAACTGCAGTGTACTCGTCGTTATTGAAGGTAACTTCAATGGACGGATCGCTGGCATTTGCAGGAGATATGGTGGCGACGATCTCTACTTTGTCATCCACCGCTACCTCATCTTCATACTTTACAATACTACTGCGGTCTAAAGAGACTCCTGTCACATTAACAGGCTTGGGAGCAGCACCCAGGGAGACAAAAGAGTAAACAGTCTTGTTTTCCTGTTCATTGGCCTTGGAAACCAGGTTCTGAATGCTAGTCCTGAGTTCGATGATCCCGGGTTGTGAACTGTGATCATAGGGATATGCGTGGAGTTTAACAGCATCTTTCCTATCTCCATCGCTGAAAATCTGATATAAATACCAGGCTTCCTTCACATAGAGTGTAAACTGGGGATGTCTGAAATATACATCCTTAAGCCCACTGCAATAGAAGGGCTGAGTGTCTACCGCAACTTCTTTTACATCTTTGGGAAAATCAAGAGTAGTGAGCTTTTCTAAACCGGAGAAGCATCCGGTGCCCAAAGTGATTACACGCTCTCCGGTGCCTTCTTTGAATTCCAGGGCAGCCAGATTGTCTATTAAGTCAAAGGCATAATCACCCACACTTGTAAGAGTCCCCGGGAAAGTAACCTTTGTGATGCAGTCAAAATCCTGGAAAAAGCTCTCCGGAACATAGGTTATTCCTTCACCGAAAACAACCTCGAAGGCGCGTCCGCTTTCGCCGGTAGTAGGCAGTTTGAATTTTTCATTATACTCTCCGGATCCTTTGGTAAGAATCAGTTTTTTTAAGCTTACGGGGAAAGAGTTTCCGCCGCCTGTAATTTCAGCAGAAATGGGAACAGAGATTGTGGTTACAGCTGAGGTATCATCATCCTCTCCAGCTTCTATGGTACCGGTTGTTGTTACGGAATCAGGGATGATGACAGAAGTTATCTTATTACAACCGTAGAAGATATCGCTGCCTACAGTTTCAAGACCGTCGTTAAGAACAACTTCCTCAAGCTCCGGACAGCCAAAGAAAATACCGTTTTTAAGGGTTCTGACACTTGAAGGAAGCGTGACCTTTTTAAGCTTATTATCACCGGATATGGCGCAGGTATCCATAGTTTCAAGCGTATTCGGAAGCGTAAGCTTGCTGAGGCTTGTAAAGCCGTATTTAGTTCCGCCATTATCCTCTGCTGCGAGAGCTTGCTCACCAAGCGTTTTAATACCTTTGAGCTCAATCTCACTTACAATTGTAGGGTCGAAATACTGATAATACTGCGAAGAATCTTTAGGGTCCTTTTCAGTCTTGGATCTAAAGAATCCTCTTTCAAGCGTATCTACGCTTGAATCGGTTGCATCGACTACAACCTTGGTGAGGCCGCCGGAAAGAGGCGTAACGGTGTACTTAACACCGTAGTCCAGCTCGCCATCAATGATTTCTCCGACAAGCGCCTCAGGATCCTCGACAATTTCCGGAACAGGCTCCTCTGAGTTTTCAGCGGTAACCTCGTTTTCAATGACTTCCTCAATGGCTCCCTCCGGAGACGCTGTCGTAGCTTCCTCTGAAGGTTCACCTGACTCATCAGCGATTATGCCCTCATCAACTTCTGCTGAAGTATCTTTCGTGATATCTTCTGAAATCTCATTTGAAGCATTCTCCGAGCTCTCCTCTGTAGGATATGCTTCATCATTTGTTAGTTCTTCTGTGATCTCGGAAACGCTTTCAGAAAGCACGGGCTCATCAACTGCGTATGATGTGACACTGCCAAACTGCAGACTTGAAGCAGCCATCAGCACAGCTAATGACACAGCCATACATTTACGTATTTTTCGCATACACACCCCTCCTATAAAATATGTGAAATATCACAAATAATTATACCACGATGTAGTAAAAGCAAGGACTGATAATGTGTTCCGGGATATATACATTTTGGAATTCCTGTTCCGAGTATGTATAATATAGTCATGAAAAAAACAGGAATTAGTCTGTGGGTATCGGCGTTTCTTCTGATATTATCCTTTATTCTCAATGTACTTTCCTGGAAGAGCCGCACCTTTTCGGACATTTACACCAACCAAATATTTCCAAAGCTCACTACGGGTTATGCCCGTCTGACTTCCCGGGTAAGCTTTTCCGTGGGTGAGAGGCTTTTGCTTATGCTGTTAGCCATTGTGGCTGTTACAGCTCTTTTTCTTATTATCAGAGTGGTTCTTTTTATTCTGAAAAAAGAACTTCCGATGGCGCTGAAAGCCTTTGGCCGAGGATACTTCAGAGCTTTAGCCCTTCTCTTTTCAGCAGTGATTCTTATTATGACCATCAACTGCTTCATTCTCTATCACTGCACGCCCATCAGGGTTTCTGATAATCCCGGCAGTGAGTACAACCTTGAGCAGCTGACTGCACTCAGGGACTACGTGGTGACCAGGTGCAACGAGCTTTCTGAGCAGGTTCCCCATGACGAAGCGGGGAATGTTATCTACGGTGAAGACATGACAGAAGGGGCAAAAGAGGCAGTGGCGTCCCTTTCGGCTGTATACCCCCGGCTGTCAGGATTTACCGTTACGCCTAAGGCACTTCTTTTCTCCGGCTTCATGAGTCAGCAGTACATGCAGGGTTACTACTTCCCTTTTTCCATGGAAGCCAATTATAATGATGATATGTACATCATGAACAAGCCCTTCACCATGTGCCACGAGATCGCGCATACCAAGGGCTACATATATGAGGACGAGGCCAATTTTCTTGGGTTCCTTTCCTGCATCGCTTCTGATGACCCGGTCTTTGTGTACAGCGGATACCTGGGAGTTTTGAACTATGTGAACAATGATTTTTACAAGGCTGTGGACCGTGCCACCTATGACAGCCACGTCAAGATCTCGCCACAGGTTAAGTATGACAACCAGTTCCTGACTGACGAAGCCTGGAAGAAAGTGGAGGATAACGCCCTTCTGAAGACGGAGACTGTGAAAAAGGCCGCGGATACCTTCATCGATACGAACCTGAAGGTCAACGGCGTATCCTCCGGCAAAGTAAGTTACGCCCATGTGGTGGGGCTGCTTCTTGAGTATTACTATAACGGCGCCGGAGCCGGATCATTCTAGATTTAAATTGGGGAAAAACGAAATGAAAAAATCTTTGACTATACTGATATCTATATTCCTCATGGCTGCGCTTGTGGCCTGCGGCCCTTCCGATGAGAAGATGGCGGAGGTAACAAAGGCCATGGGAGTTATGACCGACGCAGGAGAATCAGCCAGGCAGACCTTTCTGGATATAACCGACGCCTCAATGAAGCAGCAGCTGGATGAGCTTACTGAAAAAGAGAATGAGATCAAAGCCATAGAGCTCGAAAAACTAAACGACAGGAAGATCGACGAAGAAGTCATGCCAAGGATTGAGGAAGTGACTAAGGACTATCAGGAGCTTGGGGAAAAGCTCAGTGAGATCCTCACGGAAGAGACCGGAATAAGGACTGAGAATGATAAACACAGATTCAGCCAGGTTTACTTCATCAACAAAACCGGAATGAATCTAACCAAGATACAGCTCCACGACATTACTCAGGATTCCTACAGCGACAATTTCCTTGGAGAGGGAGTTGTCCTGGAAGCGGGCTACACGCTGATGGGGCCTGCGCTGGATGTCTATGCGGATTCAAGCCGCTGGGAGTTTGTGATAAAGAGCGATGGGGACACCGAATACATCCTTCCCTGTGAATCCCTTCTTCCCGTGAAGGCTGAGGGGCTCTCCATAACCTTAAACTTCGACTCAAAGACCGGTGAAGGGACTGTAGATTTTGGCGGATATACCGCTGCTCTTAAAGAGCAATCTTCAGAGACTTCGCAGGATGCATCAGGCGCGGAAGCTTCGGATGAGGCAGAAGCCGATGAGGCCGGAAAAGAATCTTCAAATTAAATATTCAAGCAAAAAATACCTCGGCATCACTGTGCCGGGGTATTCTTGCATTTATCGCAGTATCCGTAGATCTCCAGCTGGTGACCGGTTATCTGGAAATCCGGAAGGCTTTCTGTTATGTGCTCTGCTATATCGTGAAGGGGGCAGGTCTTGATGGGGATCTTGGTGTGGCATTTTAGGCACACGGCGTAGTGGCGGTGGGTGGCCTGCTTCAGCTCATAGACCGCATTATCCTCAGTGGAAAGAACCGATCTGACCAGAATGCCCGCTTTCTCAAAAGCCAGAAGATTTCTGTATACAGTGGAGAAAGCATAGCTTTCCCCAGGGTGCTCTTTGTTCAGGGCAGCAAAGATCTCCGCTGCGGACAGGGGCTGGTCACAGTCGTGCAAAACCCTGTATATATCAATTCTCTGCCTTGTCTTTTTGACCCCTTCGGGCCAGTTTCTTTCTATTATCTCATCGAATGAGCAGGCGTGGATTTTATTACTCATAGCTCTTTTCCCTCATTCTCCGTTAAAGTGTGATCCCAAGAACATCTATCAAAAGACCTGACAGTGTTCCGATAAGGAACAGCAAAATCGCAACGTTTATGTTGGCCTTCTTCTCGGGGTTAACCCTGAACAGCACCAGAAGGCCGATGCCTGCGCCAACCAAAAGTCCGCTCATCATGGTTCCGAGAGTGATCATTCCGCCGAGATAAAGCTCAGTTATGATGACAGAAGGCGCGCAGTTGGGAATAAGTCCCAGGATTCCGGCAAGGATGTGGCTTATGATGGGGTTTGTCTGGAGCATGTGAGAAAGCCTGTCGTGCCCTATCACTTCTATCAAAGCGCCGAGGATCAGAGTCAGCACCAGCACAAACAGAAAGATGTGCATGGTGTGGACAAGGGCTGACTTGGCTATGCCAACAAGGCCGTGATCATCATCGTCGTCGCAGTGGCAGTGTTCCTTATCACAGAGTTCATTTATGCGCACGGGATCCTCATCGGCTCTGTTGTTGGCTCTGTGGTGGGTATGGACGACAAAGTCGATGGCAAAACCGGCGACGATACCGATAAGAACTTTTATAATGAGAATTTTTATCATCGTGCCCACCGGGAAGTGCTCGGATATCAGAAGGGGGATCATCTCATCTGAGGTTGAAAGGTAGATGGCGATGAGGGTTCCCAGGGAGATAACTCTTCCGGCGTACAGATTTGATGCAGCAGCGGAAAAACCGCACTGGGGAACCACGCCGAGAAGACCTCCGATGAGCGGGCCGAAATGCTCGGTTTTCTGAACTATCTCTGAGGTGTATTCCTGGGTCTTATGCTCCAGGTACTCCATTATAAGATAGGTTATAAATAAGAACGGAAGGATCTTGACGGAGTCAATGACCGCATCCAGCACAATATCAATGATAAGTTCCATGTGTACCTCCTTGTTGCAAATGCAAATCATTTGCATTTAGGCTATTGGCAAAAAAATTGCCAGCCGTATGGCTAGCGTTTTGGTGCTCTGCTCTGGGATGCTCCACCAGGCTCGAAAGGACCTCGCCAGGTGTCCACCCATGGCTCGCACTAACCTCGAGAAAACCTCGGTAAGTGCTCTGCTCAAGCGGGTGATGGGAATCGAACCCACGTGTCCAGCTTGGAAGGCTGGTGTTCTACCATTGAACTACACCCGCAAATTATTGCTGACAAGTTAGTATTTTACTTATAATTGTATGGTATGTCAAGCATTTTTATGGTAATATGTGATTTGACTTTTATGATAATGGCTTATAGTATGCAATAAAGCCGTTTTTCACCGTTGTTTTAGAAAGGAAATTGTCATGTCAAACAACACATTATTACAGGTCAAGGACTTATCGGTTTCAATTGATAACGAATTACCTATTCTTAACAATATTAATCTGGACATCAAGCCCGGCGAGACCCATGTTCTTATGGGACCCAACGGGGCAGGTAAGTCCACTTTAGGTTTTACTCTTATGGGAAATCCTCACTACTGCGTAACAAACGGCAGCATCACCTTTGACGGTGAGGATATCACAGAGCTCTCAGCAGACAAGAGAGCCAAGGCCGGAATGTTTTTATCTTTCCAGAACCCCCACGAGGTTCCCGGAATTTCACTTTCCAGCTTCATCAGAAACGCATATCATGCACAGACAGGAGCTCCCGTTAAGCTCCTTGCTTTCCAGAAGTCTCTCAAGGCTGCCATGGAGCTTCTTTCCATGGATGAAGCTTACGCGGACAGAGATCTCAACGTAGGCTTTTCAGGCGGTGAGAAGAAGAAGGCAGAGATCCTTCAGCTCCTTATGCTGAATCCCAAGCTTGCAATCCTTGATGAGACAGATTCGGGCCTCGATGTAGATGCTGTTCGTACAGTATCCAAGGGTATTCAGGAGTATCAGAAGAAGAAGGACGGAGCACTCCTTATAATCACCCACAGCACCAAGATCCTGGAGTCACTTCATGTTGACTGCACCCATGTTCTTGTAAAGGGAAACATTGTTCACACCGGCGACGGAACCCTGGTTGATGAGATCAACAGGAACGGTTTCGAGCGTTTTATAAAAGAGGATTAATAGATAGATGAGCGATAACAAGCAGATAGTTGCGGATATTGACCGCAGCTTATATGACTTTAAGGATATAGAAAACGAGCAGGACTTCTACCGTATGGAAGAGGGCCTCAATGAGGAAACTGTCCTGAAGGTCTCAGAGGAGAAGAACGATCCCGAGTGGATGAGAGAATTCAGATTAAAGTGCCTCAGGCTCTACCATGAGATCAAGTTCCCGGACTGGGGCCCCGATATCGACGGCCTTGATATGGACAAGATTTCTTCCTATGTAAGACACAAGTCCGAAATGAAGGGCAAGTGGGAGGAAGTTCCCGAGGACATCAAGAACACTTTTGAGAAACTGGGAATTCCACAGGCAGAGAGAGAATCTCTTGCGGGAGTAGGTGCGCAGTACGACTCCGAGCTGGTTTACCACAATGTAAAAGATGAAGTGGCTGCCCAGGGCGTCATCTACACAGACCTTGAGAGCGCTATGTGGGGACCTTACGCAGACATGATCAAGGAGCACTTCATGAAGCTTGTGCCTCCTACAGACCACAAGTTTGCGGCTCTTCACGGAGCAGTGTGGTCCGGCGGATCATTTGTGTATGTTCCCAAGGGAGTTAAGGTTGAGATTCCCCTTCAGTCCTACTTCAGACTCAATGCTGCAGGTGCAGGTCAGTTTGAGCACACACTTATCATTGTGGATGAGGGCGCAGATCTTCACTTTATTGAGGGCTGTTCGGCTCCCAAGTACAACGTTGCCAACCTTCATGCGGGCTGCGTTGAGCTTTATGTTGCAAAGAATGCCAGACTTCGCTATTCAACAATAGAGAACTGGTCCAAGAATATGTACAACCTCAACACCAAGAGAGCACTTGTTGAGGAAGGCGGTATCATGGAGTGGGTATCCGGCTCTTTTGGCTCCCACACTTCATACCTCTATCCCATGACCATCCTCAAGGGCGACGAGTCCAAGATGGAGTTCACCGGCATCACCTTCGCCGGAAGGGGACAGAACCTGGACACAGGTGCCAAGGTTGTGCATCAGGGTCAGAGGACCACATCTGTTATCAACACCAAGTCCATTTCCAAGGACGGAGGTATCGGTACATATCGTAGCAGCGTTATTATTCAGAATACAGCCAAACAGGCAAAGGCATCCGTTTCCTGCGATTCACTGATGCTTGATTCCATTTCCAGGGCAGACACCATCCCCGGAATGGATATCCGCACCAACGACGCAGATGTGGGACACGAGGCCAAGATCGGCAGGATCAGTGATGAAGCTATTTTCTACCTCATGAGCAGGGGCATCAGCGAAGAGGATGCCAAGGCCATGATCGTAAGCGGATTTGCAAACCCTGTTTCAAAAGAGCTGCCTCTTGAGTATGCGGTTGAGATGAACAACCTGATCAAGCTCGAGATGAGTGGAAATGGCTGATAAGAGGAAGATAAGATGAGCAGAGATTTAAACATGAAGGTCAATGTGCTGCCGGTTCTCACATACAATTTTCTGCATGTGAACGACAGTGCCCTTCAGCTTTCAGATTTTAATATAGAAATCTTAAGCTCTCCCAAGGCAGGGGATCTTCCTGCCGGAGTCAGTGTAAGAGAAGGCGTTTCCTTTGAGGAAGCGGGAGAGCTGTTCAGAAGCAATAAGGACAAGATCCTTGTGGCAAAAGAAGAAGAGGTAAACCCCAACGGTGTGACAGCCGCAAGGGATGCTTCTCAGGCAATCCGCACCGGAATGGGTGCAGACGTAGACGGCCTTATGATAAACATGGGAGCCAGAGTTGACGTATACACTGTAGAAGAGGGAGTAAAGGCCGACAAGCCCATTATCCTCCGCTATGATATGGCAGACGGACAGGGAAGCCTTTCCGGTCAGGTTATCCACGCAGGAAAGAATTCCGAAGTGACCGTGATCATGACTTATACCTCAGATCAGGAAGCATCGGGATTCCACGGTGTAAGCACGAGACTTCTTGCAGAGGAAGGTGCAAGGATCAACCTTGTTAAGACCCAGACTCTGGGAAACGGATTTATTCATTTTGATGACATAGGCGGTGCCTGCTTTGAAGAGGGCGGCATCAATCTTGTGACACTGGAACTTGGCGGCAGCAGGGTATGGAGCAGCGCTTATGTATACCTTGCGGGCAGTGAGAGCTCTTTTACCAGCAATATGGGCTACCTTTGCAGGGACGATCATAACCTGGATATGAACTATGTGGCAGACCAGAGGGGCAGGAAGACCGAGTCCTCAATGAACTTCAAGGGAGTTCTCATGGGAAATGCTTCAAAGACCTTCAGGGGAACCATCGATTTCAAGTACGGAAGTTCGGGATCCGTGGGTGATGAGCAGGAGGACGCGCTGCTACTTGACCCCGATGTCATCAACAAGACCATGCCTGTTATCCTGTGTCAGGAGGAGGACGTCGAGGGAAGACACGGCGCCACCATCGGACAGCTGGGTGAGGATCTTCTTTTCTACATGCAGACCCGTGGAATCGATGAGGAAGAGGCCAAAAGGATCATGATCAAGGCAAGGCTTGAGAGCGTTGCAAGGATGATTCCGGATCCTGAGATCATGCAGAAGACCCAGTACTACATTCAGAACATTATTTGATAAGTTTTTGAGGAGAACGTATGAAGACACTTGCCGAATACCGCAAGGATTTTGATATCTTAAATTCCGGCGATTACATTTATTTCGATAATGCGGCTACATCCCAGAGACCGAGACAGGTCCTGGAAGCCGTCACTGACTTTTACAAAAACGCCAACGCCAATCCCATGAGAGGACTCTATGACTGGAGTATGGAGGCCACCAGGCTCTATGAAGAGGCCAGAAGCACTGTTGCAGATTTCATCGGGGGAGTTTCCACGCAGGAGATCATCTTCACCCGCAATACCACAGAGTCTTTGAACCTTGTGGCATACAGCTATGGCATGGAGAATGTTGGCGAGGGAGATGAGATCGTCATCACGGTGATGGAGCATCACAGTAACATGCTGCCATGGCAGATGGTTGCCAGAGAAAAGGGGGCTAAGCTCATTTATCTCGAGCCGGATGAGGAAGGCGTCATCAGTAAAGCGGAATATGAGAGCAAGATCACAGACAGGACCAAGGTCGTGGCTATCGGACATGTATCCAATGTAATGGGCATAACCAATCCGGTAAAAGAGATAACGGCCTACGCCCATTCCAAGGGAGCGGTGGTAGTTGTGGACGGAGCCCAGTCTGCACCTCATATGGCAGTTGATGTCAAGGATATAGGTTGTGACTTCTTTGCATTTTCAGGCCACAAGATGATGGCTCCCATGGGAATCGGAGTTCTGTACGGCAGGAAAGAGCTTCTGCTTAATATGAAGCCTTTTTTGACCGGGGGAGAGATGATTGAGTACGTTACCAGAGAGGATGCCACCTATGCGGAGCTGCCCCACAAATTCGAGGCGGGAACAGTTAATGCCGCAGGCGCGGTAGGACTGGCTGAGGCCATAAGATATATCAAGGAAGTTGGATTTGAGACCATTGAGGCCCAGGAGCTAAAGCTTACCACCCTCCTTATGGAAGGTCTGGCAAAGCTTCCTTATATCAAGGTTTACGGATCCAAGGATCCCGCAAAGCACTGCGGTATCGTTACCTTTACCATGGAGGGCGTACATCCCCATGATATGGCGTCCGTACTTAATGACGACAAGGTATGCATCAGAGCGGGACATCACTGCGCTCAGCCTCTTATGCAGTTTATCGGAGCAGGCTCCACATCAAGAGCCAGCGTATATTTCTACAACACAGAAGATGAAGTTAAAGAGTTCCTGGACAAACTTTCAAAGGTAAGGGAGGTCATGGGATATGGAACTTAAGCAGTTATATCGTGAAATCGTTAATGAGCACAACCTTCACCCGGTTCACAAGAAGGCTATCGAAAACCCCGATCTTGTAATGCGTGGAGTTAATCCCAGCTGTGGTGATGACATTACTTTAAGCCTTAAGATTGAGAACGGCGTCATCACAGATGCCGGCTATGAGGGCTCGGGATGCGCTATTTCTCAGGCATCAGTTGATATGATGGCAGATCAGGTCATCGGCAAGAGCAAGGATGAGGCTATTAAGCTTGCCGGCACCTTTATGGGAATGATCAAGGGCGAGATCACAGACGAAGAGAGTATTGAGGCCCTTGATGAGGCAGCAGCTCTTCAGGATGTGGCTCACATGCCTGCCAGGGTTAAGTGTGCCGTTCTTGGATGGCATACCATGCAGGAGATGCTGGAGAACCCTGAGAAAGCTCAGGGCTGATACAAGGTCATGGAGAAGATCCTTCTTAAGCGAAGCAACAGAAGAACCCTTTCACTGGAAGTAACCCTTGAGGGGCAGGTTATCGCCAGGGCCCCCAGGAATATGCCTGTTGAGGAGATCAACCGCTTTATAGGAAGTAAAGCTGACTGGATCGAGAATAGTCTCTCCAGGATGAAAAAGAAACGGCTTGAGGCGGCAGAAAGCGGCAGCGAGCCTCTTTCCGAGAGAGACATAAGGCTTCTTGCAGACAGGGCAAGGCGGGTAATTCCTCCCAAAGTCCACAAATATGCGGCGATCATCGGTGTCACCTACGGCAGGATCACCATCAGATATCAGAAAAGCCGCTGGGGGAGCTGCTCCGGAAAGGGTAATCTTAACTTTAACTGTCTCCTCATGAAGGCTCCGGATGATATAGTGGATTATGTGGTGGTCCATGAGTTATGCCACAGAAAGCATATGGATCACAGCCCAAAGTTTTGGGCGGAAGTTGAAAACATAATTCCCGATTATAGGGAAAAGAGACGCTGGCTCAAGGACCACGGTCAGGAGCTGGCAAGGAAGTAAGCTAGATATTGTGTACAATAAACTGTGTACACAATATCTATTTTTAATTATAAAATGTGTATAAATATTCACGACATGCAGTCTATTTATGTTCGCTAAATGCTATAATTATTCAGTATTGATATGCTTGTTTTTATCATTATAAAGTATAAACAGGAGAAAAATGAGTATGAGCGAAGAGACAAAATCGACCAAAACCACACCAAAGAAAAAGAATAAAAAGATCAGTTCCAAACTGCTTACTTATATCTTACCTGTGGTAGTTATCACTGTTCTGGTTCTCGTAGTTATAGCCGCAAATCTTTCAAAAAACAGAATGGAAGAAATGGCCACCGAGACACTGGAGTCCTCAATCTCGAATCAGGCAGACAACATTGATGCCTGGCTGAAAGAGAATCTTGCGTATTTCAGTACAGTAAAATACATGCTTGAAAACCTGAATCCGCCGGAGTCGGAAATACCAACGATCCTGGATGCTTTTTATGGGTATAATTCCAATTCTCCAAAAGGATTTTATATCGGAACAAGCGATGGAAAGCTCTACAAAGCCACAGAAGCTGATTTCTCCGACAATAATATAAACGAGAGTACCTGGTTTAAGCAGGGTCTTTCCAGGATAACCATGGCTTACGGAACAGCCTATACCAATGATCAGGGCGAGACCGTTATTTCAGCCACCGGTATTCTTAATGACGGTTCTGACAACATGAAGGTTATCGGAGCAGATGTTACCCTTAACAAGATCAGTATCATCGTCAATTCCGGGGTAAAGATGAAGGGTGCAAGCTCCTTCCTTGTTGATACCAATGATGGCAAGATCCTTGCCCACAGAGAAGTAAATATGGTGGGATCGACAATTTCTTCCAGCAGCAGCGATCCGCTTTTAAAAGGTGCGGCAGAGGCTATTGAAGCCGGCAACTTTAACAGCCGTGAGATTTCAGGTAACATGGTGGCATTTGCGGAAGTTCCGGGAACAGATTGGGTTTTGGTTTCCTATATTCCAATCAGTATCATCCTCAGCACCGTTAATCAGATGGGCATGATCCTCTTTATCGTAGGTGGCATTGCCATCGTATTGATCATCATTCTGATCCTCTATGTTGTAAAAAAAGTTATTGCACCTCTTTCGCATATTTCTGAGAATATCACTGCCATGTCAGAGGGTGACTTCACTATTGAGGTGGATTCCTCCAGTAATGACGAGATCGGTCTTATGGGAAGCAAGGTTACGGATTTCGTGCAGTCCATGAGAAATATGCTCTCCAGCATAAGCAAGGAGTCGGAAAGACTTCAGGATGAGTCCGATAACAGTGACAGGGTTTCCAAGAGCATGTTCGAGGCTTCCCAGTCCCAGGCTGAGGCAATGAAGCAGCTGAATGAGACCGTTGATCAGCTGGCTACAGCGGTTAATGATATTGCAGCCAACGCCACTACCCTTGCGCAGGTTGTTGCCGACACAAGAGAGAACTCCGACAAGGCTCATGAGAGTATGAAGGAGACCGTAGACATTTCCCAGAAGGGCCGTAACGATATGGAAAAACTCAGCGTTGCCATGGAGGGAATATCAGATGCCAACGAGAGCCTTGTTGAATCCATCAATAAGGTTGGATCCGCATCCGAGGAGATCACTAACATCGTTGGAATGATCAGTGAGATCGCTGAAGAGACCAACCTCCTCTCCCTGAACGCAAGTATCGAGGCTGCAAGGGCAGGCGAAGCGGGCAGAGGATTCGCAGTTGTTGCTACCCAGATCGCCAAGCTGGCACAGACCTCTGCAGAGAGTGCTCAGAACATCTCAAGCCTTATCGATGAGGTAAGAAGACTTATCGCAGATGCTGTGGGACAGGCCAATGCCAGTGCGGAAAGCATTCACCAGAACAGCGAACTTATCAATGTTGCCGTAGGTACTTTTGACCGCATCTATACAAATATTCAGGAATCTAACGGACTTATCGAAGCCATGATTGAAGATGTAGGAAAGGTTGATGACGTTGCCACCAATGTGGCAGCCATTTCCGAGGAGCAGGCCGCCAGTGCGGACGAGATTCTTGCCACATCCGAGAATATGGTTGAAATGGCCAACAATATTACTAAGAACAGCCAGGATGTTGCGGATAATTCCCAGGAACTTGCGGGAACATCCAAGACTCTTACATCCTATGTTCAGAAGTTTAAGATTTGAGGAGGCCGGAATTATGAAGAACAGATTATTTAAAAGAGCTATCACCAGTATTCTTATATGTGTCATGCTTGGAGTTTGTGTTGCCGGCTGCGGGAGCAGTGCCGGTGGAGGCGCAGGGGCAATAGACGGCTCGGGAGTAAAGGTTTTCTTCTCCACAATTGCCCTTGATGATTTCAAGACACTGGTTATGAATTCCGTTATTGATGCCGGCGCCAAGAGCGGAGTAACTGTAGATGCAGGAGAACCCTGCAATTCAGTAGATGCTCAGGTTGCGCAGATCCGAGAAGCCGCTTCCAAGGGATATGACGCCATCATCTGTAATCCTGTTGATGCCGAGACAGCCCTTCAGCTGGAGGTGGCAGCAGGGGATATTCCCATCCTCTTTACCAACTCAGAGCCGGATAAATCCTACCTGGAAGCTGATAAGTATATGTACGTCGGAAGCTATGAGAGAGACGCCGGATACTATCAGGCAGAATATGTATGGAATAAGCTTGGCAAACCTTCACACCTTAATCTGGTTCTTTTCCAGGGTCAGCCCGGACACCCTGCCGCTATCGCAAGGACCAAGGCGGTTAAGAACTATTATAAAACTAACGGGATTGACGTAAACTTCGTATTCAATGACACCGCCTACTGGGATACCCAGAAGGCCTGTGATGAGTTTAAGATCTTCTTAAAGACGGGACAGAGCTACGACGCGGTTATCTGTAACAACGATTCAATGGCTCTTGGCGTAGTTCAGGCTATGAACGAGATGGGTATCGATACATCTGCGATCCCTGTTGTTGGCATTGACGCCACCGTTGACGGATGTAAATCTATCCTTGAGGACGGAATGCAGTTTACGGTTTATCAGTCCGCTGTAGGCCAGGGAGCGTCCTGTATTGAGGCGGCAATTGCCCTTGCTAAGAAGGGAACAGCAAAGGATGTTCAGTATGTAACGGAGGACGGACTCTATGTATGGGTTCCCTTTGCGCCGGTGGATAAGAGTAATGCGGCAAGTATAAATTAAAGATATTGTGGCATTCGCCGAAAGAAATGAGCCATGCCGACAGACTCGAAACGGCTTCGCCGATCCTCGTTGTCGCGGCATTCGCAAAATATGCAAACGCAAGATTCGAAATCTGCGAAGCAGATTTCTCATTTACGCGGCATTCGCCGCATAAATTAAAAGGAATAGAAATAGTCCCTCAGATAAGCAAGCTTATCCCGGCCCTATTTCTATTCCTTTTATCTTGCGTGGCTCATTTTGACGCGAAAAAAAGTACCATCCCCACAGGATATACCTGCGAAAACAGTACTCGGCGTGCACCGCCAGGGTCTCGAACCCTGGACAACCTGATTAAGAGTCAGGTGCTCTACCAACTGAGCTAGCGGTGCGTTTTATATTAAGTCGTGTTCTTAACGACAAGTGATATCTTACTACGACCGGATATTAATTGCAAGCACTTTTTTGAAAAAATTTTAAAAATTTTTTTCCCTACTAATTAAATGCGTTTTCAGTATCACTGTTTTATGTTAAATTAAAATGTGTGAATATAGCAATAATGCGTAAAAGGAACTTAGGCTAAATGATTTTTGATACCCATGCACATTATGACGATGAGGCCTTTGATGAGGACAGGAAACAGCTTCTTGGCTCAATGAAGGAGGCCGGCATCGGCACAATAGTTAATATAGGCGCCAATATGTCCTCTTCCCGTGGAAGCCTGCAGCTGGCCCACGAATATGACTTTATTTATGCGGCTGTGGGAGTTCACCCCAGCGACAGCGCGGAGCTGGACGATGGGAAGATGCTGGAGCTTAAGGAGCTTAGCAGAGATGACAAGTGCGTTGCCATCGGCGAGATCGGTCTTGACTACTACTGGCCCGAGCCTGACAGGGATCTGCAGAAGATGTGGTTCAGAAAGCAGATCGCCCTGGCAAAGGAAGTCAAGCTGCCCGTGGTGATCCACTCCAGGGATGCCGCAGCGGACACTCTGGATATTCTAAGGAGCGAGGATGCAGGAGTCAACGGCGGCGTGGTACATTGTTTTTCCTACTCTGCCGAGGTGGCAAGGCAGTGCGTTGACATGGGCTTTTTCATAGGGGTCGGAGGAGTCATCACCTTTAAGAACGGGCGCAAGCTCAAGGAGACTGTGGATAGTCTTTCCCTGGATAATATAATCATCGAGACCGACTGCCCGTATCTGGCGCCCACACCTCACAGGGGAGAGCGCAACTGCTCTTTATACCTGCCTCTGGTAGTGGAGACAATAGCCGATATCAAGGGCGTAAGCTGTGAGGAAGTAATTCGCATCACGGAAGAAAACGCCAGACGGATGTATAACATAGCCTCATAAGAGGCCATTGACGGAAGATAGGAACAGTATATGGCATATCTGGGAAACAGCGCTCGGACAAAAGAGGTACTGGCCAAGTACAACATGAGCGCCAAAAAGAAATTTGGACAGAACTTCCTTATAGACAGAAATGTTCTGGAGAACATAGTGGAGGCAGCAGGAGTCACAGGTGACGACTGCGTTCTGGAGATCGGACCGGGAATCGGTACACTGACCCAGTATCTGGCGGAAGCTGCCGGAAAAGTGGTGGCTGTTGAGATAGATAAGGGGCTTATACCGGTTCTGGCGGATACCCTCTCTGAGTATGACAACGTGACGGTCATAAACGAGGACGTGTTAAAGGTTGATATCGGAGCCCTGGCCCTGGAGTACAACGGCGGTAAGCCCATGAAGGTTGTGGCTAACCTGCCCTATTACATAACAACTCCCATTATCATGAAGCTCTTTGAGAGCGGTGCTCCCATCGAGAGCATCACGGTAATGGTACAGAAGGAAGTTGCTGACAGGATGGCAGAGGGCCCGGGAAGCAAAGACTACGGCTCGCTTTCTTTGGCAGTTGGGTATTATGCCGAGCCTGAATCGGTATGCGATGTACCACCCGGCTCTTTTATCCCGCAGCCCAATGTGGGCTCCGCGGTGGTGAAGCTTAAAAGGTATGACAGACCAAGGGTCGAAGTTTCGGATGAGAAATACATGTTTGAGATCATCAGGACCTCTTTTAACCAAAGGAGGAAAACCCTGTCCAATTCGCTGTCAAACAACCCTTCCATCGGGGTTTCCAGGCAGCAGGTCCAGGATGCGCTCACTAAAATGGGGATTGATGACAAGGCAAGGGGCGAAACCCTAAGTCTTGAGCAGTTTGCCGAGCTTTCGGATATTTTACAAAGAGGTAGTGCTATGTTAAACTAACTACTAGATATAGTAGTTACAGCACCAAAGGGGTGGATATTTTGGATAAAGTTGAGTATAGGATCAGGGCCGACGAGATCAGGGCTTTGATCGGGGAAGGAAGATATGCTGAGGCAGTGAAGATCGCCGATACCATCGACTGGAAGCGTGTTAAGAGTGTCCAGATGTTGTGTACCATCAGTGATCTTTATAAGATAAACAGACGCTATACGGAGAGCAGGGACGTTCTTCTTATGGCTTACGACAGGCACCCTACAGGGAGACTTATCGTTTACTCACTGTGCGAGCTTGCCATCAAGATGGGCGAGTTCGTCCAGGCTGTTGAGTATTACAAGGAATTCGTCAGAATAGCTCCCAGGGACACCGGAAGATACATACTCCAGTACAAGCTCTATGAGGCTCAGGAAGTAAGCCTCGAGGAGAGGATTGCTGTCCTTGAGGAATTCAAGAAACACGATTATCGTGAGAAATGGGCTTATGAACTGGCTTATCTTTACCACAGAGTAGGACTTACCACTGAGTGCGTTGAGGAATGCGATGAGATGTTCCTCTGGTTCGGCGAGGGCAGATATGTCATGAAGGCCCTGGAACTTAAGGCACTTCACGAGCCTCTTTCACCGGAGCAGCAGGATCGCTACTTAATGTACAAACAGGCCCACGGCGGAGTTGTGGATGCTTCCATCGTATCCGAGAAGGACGAGGTGGGTAATGACGAGGCCAGGACTGTGGAGATCAAGCAGCCCACCAAGGAAATCCCTCCTGTGACCGATGAAGTTATCGAGGCCTACAACAGAGGCGAGCTCCCGCCGGAAGAGGATCTTGGAGAGACAAGAGAGTTTGTTGCTTCAGAGTATCGCAATGAGCAGGAAGCCGCAGAGCAGCCCGCCAATGAGCAGATTACAGATGAGCAGACCCTTGAGGAAAGCGCTTCTTTGGAAGCTTCCCCTGAGGCTGCCAAAGAGGAGCCGGCAAAGAGGGACCCTTATGAGATAGTTTACCCGCCCATCAGTGAGATAAAAGAGCCATCATTTGACGTCAGCTCTTTTAACACCACTAATCTTCAGGAGGCGCTGGCAGAAGGCCTTCGTGAGGTTATAGGAAGCGAAGAGGCGGATACAAAAGCTTTTGAGCCGGTTCAGCCCAAGGATCAGGCCACCGTTCAGCCTATAACCGAGGAGATTTTCGAAGAGGAATCGCAGGAGGAGCCGCAGCTGGCCGATGCCTCCATGCAGGAAGTATTTGCACACACCGATCCCAAGATGGGAATTGAGATAAAGTACGGCGGAAACGGCCCCATCCTTGGGGAAGAGAAGGCTTCTGAGCCGGATGAAACCGCAAAGCAGGAGAAGGCTTCTGAGCCGGATGAAACCGCAAAGCAGGAGATGGCTGATGAGGCTGAAACAGAGCCGGAAGAGCAACCGATTGAAGGGCCTGAGGAAGAGCCTGTTCAGGCCACACTTCCCTTTGCCAAGCCTTCGCCTGTAACCTACGCAGCACAGCCCCTTGAAGAGGAGAGGCCCGGCGCGGTCATTCACCCTAACGCCAGCTACCAGATGCATAACCACTTCGAGAGCATGCTGTCCCAGGAGTACGACGGCCAGATCAGTATGGCGGTAGAGCCAGAGCCTGCCGTTGAGAAGCAGATCACAGGCCAGATCAGTATTGCCGAGTACATGGCAAACTGGGAGCAGTTCAAGAAGGAACAGCAGCAGAAGCAGTTCGAGAGGATCAAGCAGAGAGTTTCCGATGAGACCGGAGACATGTTTGCCGACTACGATGAGAAGACCAAGGCCGGCCTTCAGGAAAAGATAGAGAAGGCTATCAATGAGGCCATTAAGAAGGAACGCCAAGAGAAAGCCTCCGGAAGAGGCGACTGGTCCGTGAAGCAGGAAGATGTTATCAACGCGGCAGTTGACGAAGTCATGGATCGGGAGGGACTTACTCCGACTGACAGCTACGAGGATGAGCCTGAGATTCCCAAAGAGGAGCTTATATACAACGAGCCGGCAGCAGAACCGGAAGCGATCACAGCAGAAGAGCCAAAAGTGCCCGCAGAGCCTGAACAGGCAGAGAGCATTGGCGATTTCAGGGAGATTACCGATCCTGCTTATGACATTGGAGAGGGAGCTGAGGATCAGGCCATAGGCTTAGCTTCAACAGAAGATGTATCCTACAGCACAACGTCCGAGGACGAAGAGACCACTATAGAAGCCGGAGAGGCGCAGGATGATAAGGACCTTGAGCCTGTAAGTGCCGAGGCCATGACAGCCAAGATCCCGCTGGAAGAGGCTGCAGCAGCTATGGCAGCGCAGGCAGGAGAAAAGGTTGTTGCAGCAAAAGCTGCCGCCGAAGAGGAGAAGCCTTCAGAGCAGACACAGCAAGGTGAGGCGAAAGAAACAGCCAAGGAGGAAACAAGGCCTGAGGCTGCATCCGAAGAAAAGAAAAAGCACCATATCGGAAACAGAGAGCTTGAGGAGCGCGTGCGCACCATGACTCCTGAGGAGAAAGAGCTCTTTGGACCATATATCCATCATAAGAAATCCAGGAGACAGATCATCAATGCCATCGACAACATGAGCATGGATGCCTTCTCCGGCAACGCCATAGTAACAGGAGAGGAAGGCGCAGGAACCGTCAATCTGGCAAAGGGTCTTATCAAGGCAATGCAGGTTTCCGACTCCAACTTCAGCGGCAAGGTGGCCAAGATCACAGCCAACACCCTGAACAAGAAGAGCACCGCCACCATTTTTGAGAAGCTGGCCAACGGAGCCCTTATCATCCAGAGAGCAGCAGACCTTGAGCCTGAAACCGTAAGCGAACTCCTTAAGATCCTTCAGCAGGAGAACAAGGGTCTTGTTATTGTCATGGAGGACACCAGAGAAGATATGGACAGATTCCTTCTCAAGAACCCGTCCCTTAAGCAGAGCTTCAACGTAAGAGTCGACATAGAAGCTCTGGACGACGATTCTCTCGTGGCTTATGCAAGACAGTACGCTCTCGAGAGAGAGTATGCCATCGACAACCTTGGCATCCTGGCCCTTCATACCAGGATCTCCGAGAGACAGACGCTTGATCATGACGTAACCGTATCCGAGGTAAAAGACATTGTGGATGACGCCATCTATTACGCCGAAAAAAAAAGCGTAGGTCATCTGGTTGATGTTTTGGTTAACAAAAGATACGACGAAAATGATATGATTATTCTTAGAGAAAAAGATTTTATGCATGACTAACTAATTTAAGGGGGCATCATGGCTAAAAAAGTATTTATTTCTGAGGATGACGAGTATTTATTTGGTCAGGGAACTCATTACGAAATTTATGAGAAACTCGGTGCGCATCCTTCCGAGGAGAAGGGCAAAAAAGGCTACTTCTTTGCGGTATGGGCACCGAATGCTGCAGAAGTTCATGTGGTAGGTGACTTCAACAACTGGGATCAGTACGCACATCCCATGACAAGGTCCAAGGCAGGCAACATCTGGACCTGCTTTATTCCCGGTGTGGGAATAGGTGAGCTGTACAAGTATCTCATCACCACCCGGGACGGGCGAAGGCTTTTTAAGGCAGATCCTTATGCCAACTATGCCGAGCTCAGACCCGGCAATGCTTCAAGGACAACAGATCTTTCAGGCTTTAAGTGGTCCGATCAGAAATGGTATGACAGCATCAAGGGCAAGGACATGAATCGCATGCCCATTGCCATTTATGAGTGCCACATCGGTTCCTGGATGAAACACCCTGACGGAACAGAGGACGGCTTCTACACCTACAGGCAGTTTGCCGACAGGATCGTTGAGTATCTCAAGGAGATGAAGTACACCCATGTGGAGCTCATAGGAATTGCAGAGCATCCCTTCGACGGATCCTGGGGATATCAGGTAACAGGCTACTATGCACCAACATCCAGATATGGCGAGCCTACAGACTTCATGTATCTTATCAATAAGCTCCACAAGCACGATATCGGCGTGATCCTTGACTGGGTACCCGCTCACTTCTGTCCCGATGAGTTTGGTCTTTCCTGCTTTGACGGAACCTGCATCTATGAGCATCCGGATCCAAGGAAGGGAGAGCATCCCGATTGGGGTACCAAGATCTTCAATCTTGAAAAGCCCGAGGTCAAGAACTTCCTTATCGCCAATGCCCTGTACTGGATCCGCAAGTTCCATGTTGACGGTCTTAGAGTAGATGCCGTTGCTTCCATGCTTTACCTTGACTACGGCAAGAAGGACGGACAGTGGGTTGCCAACAAGTACGGCGGCAACGAGAACCTGGAAGCCATCGAGTTCTTTAAGCACTTCAACAGTGTTATCAGAGGAACCTATCCCGAGGTTCTCACCATAGCTGAAGAGTCTACAGCCTGGCCCAAGGTCACAGCTCCTCCGGAGGAGGACGGACTTGGCTTCGCCTTCAAGTGGAACATGGGCTGGATGCATGATTTCTGCGAATATATGAAGCTGGATCCCTACTTCAGACAGGGAGCCCATTACATGATGACCTTCGCCATGAGCTACAACAGCTCCGAGAACTACATTCTCCCGCTGTCTCACGACGAGGTAGTGCATCTTAAGTGCTCCATGGTTGAGAAGATGCCCGGCTACAAGGTAGATAAATACGCTAATCTCCGTGTGGGCTATACATATATGTTTGGCCACTCCGGCAAAAAGCTTCTGTTCATGGGGCAGGACTTCGGCCAGGAGAGGGAGTGGAGTGAAAAGAGAGAGCTTGACTGGTTCCTTCTCGAGGACCCTCTCAACAGAGGAATGAAGGATTACGTAGGCAAACTTCTTGAGCTCTACAGGAAATATCCTGCACTTTACGAAGTTGACAACGATTGGGGCGGTTTTGAGTGGATCAACGCCGACGACAAGGAGCGCAGCACCTACAGCTTCTACAGAAGAGCTGCTAACGGCAAGGACAATATCCTGTTTGTTCTCAACATGACTCCCATGGAGCGCAAGGGATTCCAGGTGGGCGTACCCTTTGCAGGTACCTACACTCATATCCTGGACAGCGCCGATGTGAAGTTTGGCGGAATGGGAAGTGGTGTTCCTGACAAGATCAAGGCAGTAAAGGGTCTTTGCGACTACAAGGACTACAGCCTTACCTTTGATCTTCCTCCTTACGGAGCAGAGCTTTTCGTATTCCAGACTCCGAAGACAACTAAATCTAAAGAAAAATAAAAGACAGGCCGAAATAGAAGGTGATGGACGTGTGTTCCATCACCTTCTTGTTGTATGAGAAGGAAAAGATGCGCACTTTCCCGAAACGTATATGTTGCCGCCTGCAACCTGGCTCGTGCGGGAATGTCGCAAGAAGCATATGATTTGATGTTGATTATCAATGAGGAGCAGAATGAACATTAGCTTTCAGACCATTACGGGTCAAAAGACCCAGAGTGAACCGATTCTTTCAGGCATGGATGCGGACGGAAGGATAGTGTCAGGACCCTCAAGATCAGATTTTTCCGGAAGAGAAGGATACGCAGTAAATCTCGACGGAAGCGGTTTTTCCAGCGATGTATACGGAAAACACGCAAGAAGCGCGGAAGATATAACCAAGATGGCTCAGGATACGGATGTCCTGACCAGACATAATTACATGGCTCTTTTATCAAATACCATGTCCCCGGAGGATTTTGCCAAGGCCGCCGAGGATGGTTATGATATCAAAAATATGGACAGCCAAGAGACGGTCACCATTGTGGACAAGATCAAAAGCGTACTGCTGGAGTCCGGAGTGGAGATCGTGGGATACAATGATGACTTAAGTCTTGAGAAGCTCTCAAAGATCACGGGAAGTGAGGGCTTTGCAAGGTCTATCCAAAAAAGCTTTAAAGAAAATGACATCCCCCTTACATCAGAAAACATAAAGGCAGTCAACCAGGCCTATGAGCAGATAGAAGAGCTTGCAGGTCTTGACGACAGTGCGGTCAAATTCATGGTGCTGAACAACATGAGGCCCACAATAGAGAATCTCTACTTTGCCTCCCACAGCACCAACGGCCGGAACGTGGCGGAGCGGGGCTTCTATGCCGAGGGTGGCTACTATGCCCAGAAAGCCGACAGTATCCACTGGGAGCAGCTGGCGCCACAGATGGAAAAGGTCATAGGCGAAGCCGGAATGGACCCGAAGGATGCAGCTAATCTGGAAAACGCCAAGTGGATGGTGTCCCAGGGGATCCCGCTGACACCTGATAATCTTATTTCACTGAAGACCATAAGAGATGTCAGATTCCCTATTTCCCCTGAGCTGGCAGCAGATGCTGCAGCCTCAGCCATAGCCGATGGGAAAAGAGCTGTGGAAGGAGATCTGTCAGATCCTTCCTCCAACCTGAAAAAGGCCGCAAGGTATCTTGAGGATGTAAAGGGCATCACCGACGAGAACATCAAAGATACCCTCGCAGAGGGAAGGATGCTCAATATAAGAAATCTAACCTCCGATTATCACATGGCAGCAGAGCCGGTGGCAGAAGGCGACAACAGACTGGTGATCGCCAGGCTTCAGCTTGAGGAGGTTCGCCTTCAGATGACGGTGGAGGCCAACAAGCAGCTGCTTGACAGCGGCTTCTCCATCGACACCGCACCCATGGAGGATCTTATCCATAGACTGAAGACCTCCCTGGGATATATGGGAGATGAGGCTGCCGGCAAGAGCGTTGACGAGATAACCCGGGTGACTCCCGCCAATTCGGCAGTCATTGCCGGGATGACCATGCGCAGGGTCAGCATCATAAAGGAAGGCCCCGCAGATGTGGTAGGAAGGCTCTCAGGAAGTTTTGAGAGCGCAAGCCTTCTTAAGATAAGCCGCATTTCCGAGGAGATGACAACCCGCTTTAAGCAGGCCGGCGAGGGCTACGAGAAGCTCATGACCGCTCCCAGAGCGGACCTTGGAGACAGCATTACTAAGGCCTTTAGAAATGTGGATGATATCTTAAAGGACCTGGGAAAAGAGCTCTCGGATGAGAACAGACGCACCATAAGGATCCTTGGCTATAACAGAATGGAAGTAAGCGAAGAGAACTTCGAAAAGATAAGAGCTATTGACGTTAAGCTGCAGGCCGTCGTAGACAGACTTAAGCCCGGAGCAGTTCTTGATCTTATCAGGGAAGGAAAGAACCCTCTTTCCATGACCATAGAGGAGTTGTCCCAAAGCCTTGATCATGGCAGCGATTCCGGGGACAGTAAGAGAGGAAAAGACGACGAGAAGTATTCCAGATTCCTGTTCAAGCTTGAAAAGAAGGGGGACATCACCGGAGAGGAGAAGGCTTCCTTTATAGGGATATACAGACTTTTCCATACCCTTAAGGCAACAGATTATCAGGCTATCGGATCTCTTCTTAAGACCGGAAGAGATATGACTGTGGGAAATCTTCTTGATGCCACAAGAACCCAGAAGACTTCAAGGCGCGGCATGGACTATATGGTGGACGATGACTTTGGCGGTCTTGGGACAAAGACAGATCCGGCAAACAGGATCGATGATCAGATTAATACAGCTTTTACCTATTATCGCGCAAAGGCTCAGGTGGTATACGAGAACCTGGAGCCTGAAAAGCTTGCAGCAGTAAGGCCCAATGAGCAGACTCTTTTGCCCGAGCTTGCTGATGAACTGGCAGGTGCCAAAGAGGATAAGGATTTAAGCAGAGAGTACCTTAAGCAGCAGCTTCAGACCATAAGGCAGACTGCGGCGCTTAAGGCAGCACAGCCCGCTCTTGATGAGATGAAGGCGGCGGATATTCAGGTTACCTACAATAACCTGGAGGCCATGATCGAGAACAGAAGAGACCGCAGAAACGGCCATATCTGGGAGAAGGCGGGAACAAGACAGGAGCAGCAGGAACTCATCAAAAAAATGGATGAGGATAATTATGAAGAAACCTACGTTAAGATTTTGGAGGATTTTTCCGATAAATTATCTGAAGAGATAATGACGGGCGATGACAACTATATCGACGTAAGGGCCATCTCCCTGATGCAGAGGCAGCTCTCGGTAATGAGCGGCGGCGCCGAAAACGGAAGCTTTGATCTTCCGGTGGAGATCGAAGGCCGGGTTATCTCAATGCATGTCACCTTAAATACGGAGGCGGCTACAGGTTCAAGGATGGACGCCAGTGTTCAGACAGATGAGTATGGACTTCTTACCGCAAGCCTTTACATCGAGAGGCAGGTAATAAGAGGAATGCTCACCACTTCCAACGGAAAGAGTCCGGAGGTTGCTGAATATCTGGAAAGTGTAAGAAACAGAATGTGTGAGAGTCTTGAGGGCAATATAGAGGAAGCAGGTACGGACAGAGACAACATAGCGATCCTTTATCACACACATTCATTACCTGCCCACGCAGGTGGAATGATTACAGATGCCACGGAAGGCAATGAAAAGACACAGACAAGAACACTTCTGACAATGGCTAAGGCTTTTATCGAAGCCCTGTAAAATTCACCATGTGAAGAAATGAGGTAGGAATGAAGGTTAATTACAACGTATCCGCAATGATAGCAAACAACGCACTTCAAAGAAATGACACGCTTCTTTCAGAGTCACTGGAGCGCTTATCCAGTGGTCTTAAGATTGCAAACGCCAAGGACAACCCCTCCGGCCTTGCAATGTCCAGAAGAATGAATTCCCAGATCGAAGGTCTGGGAGTTGCCAACGACTCTTCCAATGATGCCATTTCAATAGTTCAGATAGCTGACGGATCCCTCTCGGAGATACATGCGGTTCTCCAGAGAATGAGTGAGCTTGCCATTCAGGCCAGCAACGGAACCCTGGAAGACAGTGACAGAGAGGCCATTCAGGCAGAGGTTACTCTTCTTAAGGAAGAGCTTGAAAGAATGGCAAACACAACCGAGTTCAACGGACAATGCATCCTTGATGGCTCTTTTGACCTGAAGGGCTACGCCACCGTTGGAAGTGACCCTGATTCGGCGATCACAGACCCCAAGATGCAGCTTCTTAGTTATTCGGATAATATCGAGGCCGGCAAGTACACCATTACAGGCATCGATGTGGATTACCTGCATGTAACCGGAACCACCGGCGTTGACAAGCAGGCCATCTTCTTCAGAAACGGCTCCGAGAAAGAAATCAAGATCTATCGCGACGGCGTGGAGTACATGCCCACCGGCGTTGCCACAATAAATGAGGATGTCCTCACAATTGCCGACAACAGCGGAAGAGAGATCAAGCTCCAGATCGATGAGCTTTTCAATGACACCGTGCAGCTTGATCTTACAGGCAAAGGCGCAATGACCATGCAGGTTGGCGCCAACGAGGGACAGACTCTGGATATCAGGATCCCCAAGGTTAATCTCCATAGCCTTAGCCTTTACAATCTTGATTTTGCCAATGTTAACGGCGCAAGAGAGGGAATCGAGAGCGTCAAAAATGCCATCACCACAGTCAGCGGGATCAGAAGCAGGCTGGGTGCTTATCAGAACAGGCTTGAGCACACCGTCAGCAACCTGGACATCACAGTTGAGAACATGACCAGTGCTTATTCCAGGATCATGGACGTTGATATGGCTGAGGAGATGACCACCTACTCAACACAACAGGTGCTTTCTCAGGCGGGAACTTCCATGATGGCACAGGCCAATGAGAGACCTTCACAGGTTCTTCAGCTTCTGCAGTGATCATCTCTTTACCGGAGGATTTGCTCATGACACAGGAAAAGAAACAGGAATATACACTCAGGATAACCCAGGCCAACAAAACCCAGATGATCACCATCATTTACGAAATGGTAATGGATTATCTCAACGACACGATAGACGCTCTTGCCCTTGGGAAAAGAGCTGACGCAGACCGCAGCATCGGATACGCCCAGAACTGCATCGACGAGCTCCTTCGCTCCTTGGATATGAGATATGAACTGGCAAAGAACCTGCATAAGATCTACATTTTCTCAAAGAGAGAGCTGATGGTGGCAGGGGCAAAGGGCAGCATCCACAGGGTATGGAAGGTGCAACAGAATTTTAAGCAGCTTCACAGTGCATATCTGGAGCTGGAGAAGGCAGACGAAAGTGCAAGGCTCATGGGAAATACCCAGACCGTTATCGCCGGCCTGACCTACGGAAGATTCAGCTTAAATGAGGATGTTACCGCAGTTTCCATGAACAGGGGACTGATGGCTTAAGAAATTCTTAAGATATTAATTTTTCAGGGTATAAATTATTAATATTAGATACAAATAAACGACTTTGCGATAGCGGGGCGGAGATCATGAAGTAATTCAAGGTTTTCGGGCCCCGCTATTTTTGCGGGATTCGGGTTATTGCCGAGGATGATGGACTAAGAAAACAAATTCTTAAGATTTGACCGGAGTGCACCCTTTACCGGGGGTTTACAAAGTTTTTTCCCGGTGATAAATTCTTGTTCACGAGCTCGAAAACAAAAAGGAGATGTGTTTATTTCGAAAAGAATGAAGAAAAATTATTTTGCAGTCTGTGACGGCAATGAGAAGTATTGCCGGCGACTCACAGAGTACTTAAGGGACAATCTGGAGTTTTCCTTTGACTATGTCTCTTTTACCGATGCTAAGCTCATGGATGAGTTCTTTAACAGAAGAACCCCGGGTCTTATCCTTATTTCTCAGGAGTGCTACGGACAGCTGGAGGAGATGGGAAGCCTTAGCAAATACAAAAACGCCATAGTCCTTGATGAGGACATGGTGACCGAGGAGCCCGACCGTCTGGGCATTATCTTTGATGTCGGAAATCTGGGGCGTCTTGGAAAATATCTTCCCGCAAAAAGAATCATGGATTCCGTCATCTGGTATTGCGCCGAATACCCGGAGGAGTTTCGGGACATCGGATTAAAGCCCGGAAGGGGGCAGTGCAGCGTCCATGGATTCTACACTCCGCTTTCAAGGTCCGGTCAGACAACTCTCTCTCAAAAGGTGGCCGAGGGCCTGGCCATGGAGAGAAGGACGGTTCTTATCTGCCTGGATCCTTATTCACCTCTTAACAAAATGTTCGGGAGAGAACCCGAGCTTGATATCACGGATCTTTTATACTTAGACGATCTTAATCCCGGGAGGTTTGCCCTTAATCTTGAGAGGGTAAAAAATTCTGTTAACGCCCTGGATATCATTCCCCCACCAAAAACAATGAAGCAGTGCAGAGAGATCAGCAATTATCAGCTGACGGAGCTCATTAAGCACCTTTCTGAGGACTGTGGCTACAGAAACATTGTCATCGACCTAAAGGACTACTCGGATGATCTGTTTGACATCCTCCGTTCCTGCGACAAGGTGTACACGGTCACTAGGCTCAATGACGATGATGAATACAGAATGGAAAGATACAAAAAGATCCTTCTTGAAAACGGCTATGAGGATGTGCTGAACAAGACCTTAAAATGCTGCGTTCCACATATCAAGAACAGCGAGTTCTACGACATGTGCGTAAGCAGTCTTGTCAGGGGAGTGGAAGTCCTTGATCCCTGGTTTGGCAGATGATATGGAAAGCTTAAGAAGAGTCATAAAAGACAGGGTCATGGGATCCATTGATTATTACAGGGACATAAGCGATGGCGAGATGTACGAGCTCATTGACAGAGAAATGGCTCAGATACTGCGGTACAAGACCCTCACCATTGAACAGAAGAAGGCTCTTAGGACGGGGGTTTTTGATTCCATAAGAAAACTGGATGTTCTTCAAAAGCTTCTTGATGACCCTTCCATAACGGACGTGAGAAGCCTTGAAAATATACAATGTACGAGAACTATAACCCCGAAAAAGCCCATGTTTTGGGCATTTCTTATTTGCGGCAGCAGTCAATCCACTGCGGTCAGCTATCTTACAGATTTTAATTCTGATTATATGTAACTATCTTGTAACGGTAGGATTTACCGTTAGTATTTATATAATGCCAATCGGCATGTTTTTTCCAAGGAGTTTTTATATGTTTACAAGTGAAGAAATAGGAATAATTGAGAGGGACTGTTTCAATATAAATATACTTGGCTCGTCAGTGGCGGAGCTTCAATCCCAGAACAAAGACTGGTGGATGATTATGGAAACTGAGCAGTATCTTTCCAAAAAGGAGCTGAGTAAAGGTAAGCCTAAGGAATGCTTCTACTTCCTTATGCATAAGCATTCAGATGCGAACGGCTACCATGAGCATGGAACATTCTCTAGCGTCATGGATGCGGTTCTCGAAATACTAAACCACGATGATTACAGGCTTAAGCATAGAGGGAAGACGGAATTTGATAGGTTGCTTGAAGAGTTGAATTATAGTGCAAACAGGTCAGAAAACGATTAAAATATAATAAGTACCGCAAAATGAATTCAAAAAAGATGGGGATCTGACATGAATGATATTTTAACAGAGCGTGAGCAGCTGGAAATAATAAAAAAAAGGATGATAGAGGCCGGCATCTCTAGTGATGAAATAGGTGATTTATTATCTCCGTTACAAAAAATGATTGATAGAAGAGTATGTGGATTGGTATGGGAACATACAAAAACATCTATACCAGATTCAATTTTAAAAGGTGAAAAGCTACCAATACTCGAACCGGATTTAAATAAAAATATTATAACGGATAAGGATACGGGAATAAATCATGTATTAATCGAGGGAGATAACCTTCTAGCATTGATGACAATGCAGTATACCCATATCGATTCAAACAGAAAAGGGAAAGTTGATGTTATTTATATAGATCCTCCATATAATACGGAATCAACAACGCTATCATATAATGATAAATTTGAAAAATCTGAATGGCTATCAATGCTTGATATTAGACTAAAACTTGCCAAAAATCTTTTGACTGATAAAGGTGTCATTTTTGTTTCTATAGATGACAGG
Source organism: Butyrivibrio sp. (assembly GCA_015056575.1). Classification (GTDB taxonomy): domain Bacteria; phylum Bacillota; class Clostridia; order Lachnospirales; family Lachnospiraceae; genus Butyrivibrio. The sequence goes on along the minus strand of SVGA01000002.1, from coordinate 135,208 downwards.
TATCAAGCAGAGTTAAAAATGCTAATGAACGATATTTTTGGTTCGGAAAACTTCGTAGCGCAAATGATTGTTGCCTCCAATTCTACAAAGAATAATGCGAAACTAGTATCGGTTAGCCATGAATATGTTGTTTGCTATGCTAAGGGCAAACAAAATGTGATAGAAAATGGGGAATGGGCGGTAAAAAAGAATAATGTAGATGAATACTGTAAGAGAGCAAAAGCTCTTGTTAATAGAGGATTATCAGCAGAGGAAATACATCAAGAATTATTGGAACTTGTTAAGTATCCGCGCTTTTATGATTTTGACCATTTTACTTATGCTGATGAAAAGGATGTATATGAAACAGATAATCCTGGAGGAGTAAAGAACGGAAATACTGATACGGTCATATATCATCCAGTCACAAAAAAACCTTGCCCTATCCCCAATGGAGGATGGAGATACAAAGAAGAGGAATTATTAAGGCTTGTAAACGAGGGCCTTATGGCATTTGGCGAGGATGAGACTATAATACCAAGGCCAAAACGCTATCTTCATGATTATTTAAAACAAATTCCAAAATCAACCTTATTCTTTGATTCACAAGGAACAACGAAATGGCTTAAGGCTGAAAAATTTGATTTTGAATATCCAAAACCAGTAGCGTTAATCAAGCATATTCTTTCAATATTTGATGATGATATTACGGTTCTCGATTTTTATGCAGGGTCTGGGACAACTGGACATGCAGTTATGGAATTAAACGCAGAAGACGGCGGACACAGGAAGTTCATCCTTTGTACTAATAATGAGCTAGGAGACAGCGCAAAAAAGAAAGCAAAAAAGGATGGTGTCGATGAGGATATGCCAGAGTGGGAGAATTATGGAGTTTGTTCAGCGGTGACGTATCCGAGATTAAAGCTAATTATGACAGGGAAACGTGAGGATGGGTCAGATTATTCTGAGGGCTATAAAAGCAACAACCTATATTTTTATAAGATAGTCGATACATTAGAAGAATCCGCGATAGATGAGATAACAAGAAACAATCTTGCGAAACAAGCAGTATCTTATATAGCATTGAAAGAAAATGTGTTTGATGTATCTGAAAAGGATGATTATCACTTGCTTTCAAATCAAGATACAGAAATAATGGTAGTTTTAGATCCATATATGGATGAATTTGAAGTAGAAGACTCTTTGCTTCCAGGAGTTTTTTCAAAAACTAAGCGCAAGGTTTATTGTGCTATAGAAGCTAGGGAGTTGAAAGACACTATCGAATATGTGCCATATCCCGATGAGGTATTGGAAGTGTTGAAGGCAGCTAAAAAGTATGTAAGGAGAGAAACCAGATGAGCGAGCAAATTGAGCTTATGGATTATCAGAAATTGGCAATTTATGATGAGGCTGATGGTTTATTGCCTCGTTCAATAGCATTTCTGAAATCTGAAATAAGGCAGCGACTGATAATCCTCAAAGCCATTACAGGCTCAGGCAAAACTTGTATTGCGGCCAAATATATCGAAGAATTATTAGAATCCAAGGAAGATATAAGACTAAGTAAGAACTTGTGCGTTATATGGCTTTCTAAAGGAAATGCCAATTTGCATATTCAATCTGGAAACAAATTGAAGGAATATATAAAGGCAAAGGATATTGTTATCAATAACATTGAAGATAGTGCTGATTTCATAGCGGAACGTTTCAATGATAAAGATGTTTATGTCGTAAATTGGGAAAAGCTTAATAATATTGATAAGGAAACAGGTGAATTATCAAATAACCTCTTTGCAAGAAGTGATGAGAGAAACTTTAGTTCTGCAATAAAGAATTCAGAAGATGTTGATTTTATTTTTGTAATTGATGAATTCCATACAAATTATGATACTGAAAGCTATAGAAAAATCGTAAATCTTTTTAATCCACATTTCATATTAGGGATGTCAGCAACTCCTTCTTTAAAGCAGTTATCCGAAGCGAATCATAAGTATGTGATAAAAGTGGCAGATGTCATAGCTGAACATATGATTAAAAAGGGAATCTGTTTTAATACGATTAAAGATTTTGATGAGAGTGCTATAGACAGATATGATTCGATAGATGAATTTTTCTTAAGGATTGCATTAGAACAGCGAGATAGGCTTGAGGCGAAATACAGAAAAGCTCAGTCTAACGTAACCCCGTTATTATTGGTTCAATTTGATGATGATAAAAACAATACGGATATCATTAGAATTAAGAATATTTTAGATAAAAAGTATTCTGAAAATGCTAATAATGATTACGCGATATGGATATCGGAAACAGATAATAAAAAGGACAAATTACGATCAGACGATATTGTTATAAAGAATCTGAGTAAAAATGAAGTGAAGGTTTTACTCTTCAAACAAGCGGTAGCTACAGGATGGGACTGCCCGCGAGCACATATTCTTTTGCGATATCGGCGAGTGGTCACCCGTAAAGACACGGATGAGGTTAGTTCATTTGATATACAAACTATTGGGCGAATATTTAGGATGCCAGAGCATATACACTATGCTGATGATGACCTGAACTATGGATATGTTTATGTTCCAAGTGAGAACTATGAGTTATCAAATGAATTTGACAGGGCATTTGAAGATGAGAAAGATGCTTTTATTACAAGAGAAAAACCTTTAGTTGTAGCAACTGAGATTGATACAGCCACCAATTTTGAAGCTAGAATGGCTGCTTATAACAAGCAAACTGTTCAAGAGAAAGCCTTTGATGAGAAAGTGGAAGAAAAAGCTAACAATAAGGAATCTGTAACCGATTTTGAGCAGAGCGATAGTAAGCTAGAAACTGGTCCGCTGGGAAACGAAGACCAGGAAGATGTGGTTGTATCTGAAGAGGTGACAGCTGAGGGGGCAAGTGGTTTTTCATCAGATATTGTGAGAATTGAAGATGCTCTATCGGGACAGAATCGAATTGCAAAAAATAAAGGGCCTTCAGTTGAAGACTTGAAAAAAGAAATAAAGGAAATTGTAGATAAAAACGTTGTAAAAAAGAAGAATGTTCAAAACTTTTCCAGTGGGATTGAGTTTAGGGGGAAAACAATAGAGTTAGACGACTCTTTGTTGGATACAGATAATAAGGCTGTTTTAAAGAGCAATGAGTCTAAGTTTTCAATTGCTGATACGCCAGCACTATTAAACGATAAGGCGAATGCCATTATAAAGAAATTAATTTTAATGAAGCATTATCCAGAACCTGCAAAATCACAGATAAAAAGGAGCATTATAGCAAAATTCAGTAGTTTGATTACGGATGATAAAGCTAATATGGATGAAGCGACCATAGAAGCAAGAAGTAAAATGATTATTCAAAATGAAGCGTTTTTAAAACAAATCATCAGGGACGTTGATGACTTCATTAAAAGTTCATCAACATACGAATTTGAAGAAAGCGATTTTGTTTTTGACAGAAATCCGAAATATTCCACTGTTGAAGACACTGCAAGCAAGCAACTTCAACACATGCCTTTGCCAGAAAATGCAAGTGGTCCCGAAAAAATATTTGAAAGACTATTAAATGCTTCGGATAAAGTTTCTTTTTGGTATAAAAATCCGGATTCAGGTGAAAAAGCATTCTGTGTGCCGTATGATGTTGAAGTCGTTATTAGGGGTAAGATAGTAAAAAGCAAAGCTCCAACATATCCAGATTTTATTGTGTCCTTCAAGGATGGCAGTGTAGGATTCTATGAAATAAAAGATGTGGATAAAGATGAAGCAGTTAATGACAAAAAAGATATAGCTATCAGAAATAAAGTAAGTCAGTTAAATCGCGATATCAAAGGAATGACATTTTATGGTGCATTGCTAGATATTGACCAATTTACGGAGACAGTTAGAGATATTGAGAATTTCCCAGAGCTAGGATTTTAGTTACGAGAGAAACTCTTATGACAATAAGAACCAGACAAAACTGTCTGGTTCTTTTAGTAAGTGAGTCTATTTTTTAGTTGACATTCCGATAGTAACACCTGTGACATATGCGTTACAGGACTCAGATGCCATGAGGTCGACCATTGCCTGCCTAAAGTCAGTAAGCTCTTTCTGAAGATTCTCAGGAAGAGAGCTCAGTAGTTGCTCATATTTGTTGGTAGCTATAGAATCCAGAGCAGTGCGCTCTTCTGATTCGTAATAAGGCTTCATGGCCTCGTCATAAGTATCTTCAATTGCTTCATTAAAAAACATTTTTTCTATCCTCCTGAAATTATGTTGAATTGGTACATATTGCAACATAATCCGGAAGGTCGGAGTCATTGCCACGTTCTCTGCTATGACGCAGGAACTGCTCCTTAATGCGAGGTGCAATTCCCATGAACTTCTTTCTCGCATTTTTTAGTTCAGGGGATAATTTATCCGCACGGATGTCATAGTGTAAAACTATCCGCGGAGGTCGTGTGTAAAATCGAAGTAAATGTCTTAAAGAATAAAATGTATGCTCAATGGCACCACTTATCTTTTCCTTAAGCCATTTCTGAACGATATGGTATGCTTTGTGAATTATCTCGTGACAAAAAGAGAATTTTTTTTCAATTGTACGGACTAATTCTAGTATTTTACCTTCAATTCCAGAATAGACACTTATGAGCCCAGACATAGCTTCGATCATGACCGGGTGAATGCACGTTTCAATATCGTCAATAAGGACCAAGTCATTAAATGCAGTTGTTCCTACTAAAGGTGCGCATGCATCTAAAAGTATGGAAGATGAAGCTTTTATGGGCTGAACAGTTTCATCTATAATAGATGAAGTGGCTTGAATACTCTCATACGCTGTTTGAAGTGACGAAGCGATAACGCTTGTGTCCGGAAGAGATGCTGCTGTGTATGAAGCAACGGTTTCTATGGCAGCGGTCATCCCAGAAAGATCAATGTTAGACATGATGGAACTAACGGCATTTGATATACCCTCCAAGGAGGAAGATATGTTTTCATAAATTTCTGGAGGAAATTTGACTGTGGGTATAGTCAGTTCCATAGGCATAGAAGTATTTGAATCAGGAATAATGTTTTCTGTTGTGTTTCCTTGGTTGTCCATGGGATTTTCCTCCTTTCTGTTATGCGGCCTTTCTTAGGCCAAACATATCTAATAGTTTTATTTCATGATCCAGATAATACCTGGATCCATATCTGAGCCACTGTTTGTATGCATGAAGAATATGGCAGGATGCTGTATACGAAACATCAAACTCACAACTTATTTGCTCGGCATAATCAAGCTCCATGCTGCAGATGAGTGGGAGCGGAGCAATTGCTGTACGCGCAAAGAAATTAGCTTCTGATTCAAGCTCAGCATAAGATTTTCCTTCGTCATCATCGAGATGACCGAGATAGCAGTGTCCTATCTCGTGAAAAATTGTGAATCTGATGCGTCTGTGGTTGGGCTCATAATCGTTAAAATAAATAAAATAACGATACATCCCGTTCAGACAATGAATTTCTGAATAGCCCTCATCACTCTTCTCAAAGGCTTCTGCCTGTTCGAATTGAGAAAGATATGAATACGGGACTAATACATATCCTAGTTTCTGCGCAATTGCAAAGCAGTCAATCGGAACCGCATACAATCCGCATTCTTCATACATTTCCACGACATACTTTTCGATTTCGTCGTAGCGAGCACCTGTTAGGCGCACACCAGTTAACTGCAATAGAATCATCCTTCCTTTGGTGTCTGGAAGAGAGGACCGGCAAGAGACATGCGCTGTTCCGTAGTCATGTTCTTTGCATTTCTGGCTATCCAAGCCTTGGTGTTAAGGAACTCCGTTTCAAAATCATCCTCGGATTCTTCTCCAAGCAGATAGTCAGTAGTGGTATGGAGAGCCTTTGCAAGATTTGCAATAACTGATCCTCTTGGTACTCGGCTGCCAGCAATGTAACGGGACAAAGATACCTCTGTAATACCCACCTCTGTTGCCAGATCTTTTTGTGATTTGTTGATAGCATCGAGTTGAGCGCGGATCCTGCCTCCTATTTCGCTTTTCTTATTTTCCATATCAGTAATCCTCATTTCTAAATAAATTCTGCTCCGCTTGGCGCTTATCAGTTGCCTTACTTTTTAGCAGTGTAGTGTATATTCCCGGGGTACGTTTTTTGCTATACCATTGTCCCTATGTTTCTATCACTGTTATAATAATGATTGGCCTTATGCTTGTGCGCATTGACTAATGCAGAAGTTCACCTTCTCATATTAAATTCATTAAATTTAATGAGGAGAATCCTATTCAACTTAACCAAAAGTATAATACGGCTTTCCATTTGTGTCAATATGGAAAGATATATTAATTTACACTTTTATTATACAAAAGTATAATGGCAAATAATACCGATATAATCAGGCTTTACAAAAAAACTTGACAGTTTCCAATCTGGAAAGTAGAATATGTGTAAAATAATAAAGGAGCATCGGTATGAATATAAGATTGTTGAAAGCGAAGCGTGTGGAACGCAGTGTCAGACAGAAAGATCTGGCACATGCATTGCATCTTACAGAAAAATCTATGTGTCAAAAAGAATGCAGCGAGACAAATAGATTTAAAGCAGATGAGATGCTTACTATAGCAGAAACTCTGGGGATGAATTTTGAGGAGTTTGACGCTATTTTTTTTGATCATCGACTTTCCAGAATGGAAACTATCAAGAGTGAATATTTCCGAATCGGTAGAAAAGAGGTCGAACTAAGATCAGAGGGTGGAAAGCTTCGAGCAGTTTGGATACCAGAAAACAACCGACTTGAAATTGTAAATGACGGTGTAAGATCAGTATTCATGTTACATCCTATCACAAGCACATATGACGTGAAAGATATAGAAAAATAAAATGTGTTTCGCCGAGCCGCTAGACGGCCTGAAACTCCGGGAAGGGGTATCAGGTCGTTTTTTTGTGGTCAAAACATTTTAACGGTTCTGATTTGATTTGCTCTGTAATAAGGGCAAACCAAATGAGCATCGCTAAGATGCCTATATCCCAATTGGCCAAGAGGGGATAGATCTCTTTCAGTGATACAGACTAAAACACTTTAACGAAAGTCTGATGCGCTGATTAAAGAGGACTCTATTCCTGTTTCTTGTGCCTAAGTCACAGTGGATACCTCTAGGGATCTATCCCTTCGCTTGAAAAACGAAGGAGGACCCCAAGATGAGGTACTACAGAACACCGGAAAAACAGCGCACCACCTACAAGCAGTATGACGAGAACGGAAGGATTATTGCTGAATTTGACCCAGAGAAGGATACGACCATGGACGTAACCATCGATGTGAAAGAGAAAATCGTCAAAATGATGCATGCTGTTGATGATGCAGAAGTTAAGCGTAACAACAAGGAAAGGAAGCTGGATCCCTATACTCAGAAGCTTTATGACGAGGAGAAGGAACGCTTCATTAAGAATTACCGTGAGAAGTATGGGTATGACCCTCGCAAGGAAGAGCTTCCAGAAGGTTCTCACAGAAGCCTTATTTCTATAGATGCTCCTGTGGAAGCCGCGGGAGGTGAGACGCTTTCAGAGATACTTCCTGATGAAAGAGCAAGCTTCTTTGAGGATGCGAACAGCCCTGCCACTTACATGGATGAGCTTATTGAAACAGATTTGTTCGATGACAGGGACCGTATCATCTATGACTGCAAGATTCGTAGGAATATGACTGATAAAGCTACAGGCGCAGAAATAGGAAAGACTGGACAGTATGTAGGCATCCTTTGGAAGAGGATACAGGAAAAGATAATGAACGATGCCGGAATGAGAAATTTTTATAGGATGTAGTTTCAAATGGGAAAAAAGTCGGGAGCTTTATATATGACGGAGCAGAGTGCTCTGAATAATAACAAGGAGGATCAAGGTCATGTTACAGAAACATAAAGTCCGAATCAACGTAACTAATGGCGGTGAGGGTAAGGACAGAGTTCTTGAAGGAGCAGATGTCCGCCTTCCAGTCAGATTACTTAGATTCCTGTTCGGAGACTTCACTACAGTATATCTGTTGAAGCCGGGACAGAACATTGAATCAGTTGAGATACATGAAGTTAAACAGAGCGAAGCGTAAGGAGGATGCCATGAGCAGTAAGAAAGCAGTGAGCAAAAAGAGCAGTGATCAGAAAGTTCCCAGTGTTGAAACAAATCCATTTTCAGTATCGCTGAATCTTGGATTTAAGTTTATCAAATGTCATGTGGATTTATCCCTTAATGAGGATTACCTGGAAAGGAGAAGAAATGAAGCTGTACGAAGTAAATGCAGCAATCATGAATGCAATAGACATTCTTGATGAGGCTGATGGAGAAGTCAATGAAACGACAGAAAAGGTCATGGAAGAACTGGATGCCCTTGAGATGGAAAGGGACAGGATCCTTGAGTATCTGGCAAAGGTAGTTCTTAATATCCGCTCCGAGGCAGCAGCCATCAAAGCTGAGGAGGAACGTCTGAAGAAAAGACGACAGGTTTTGGAGCATAAGGAGGAACGTCTTATCAGCATTCTTGATAGGGAATGTGCAGGGGAGAAGAAAGACCTCGGTGTTGCCACCCTATCATATAGGAAGTCCGAGAGCCTTGAGGTCATGGATCCGTTGGTAACTATCGCATGGCTTAAGGAAAACGACCATGCCGACTGTATCAAGATACCTGCACCGGAAGTCATGAAAGATGCTGTTAAGAAGCTCGTGAAAAATGATACTGAGGTTCCGGGCGTAAGGCTTGTCACTAAAAATAACTGTTCACTTAAATGAAGGAGGAGAGCGTAATGTTAAAGATTTCAAAAGGGAAGGTGGCAAGGCCACTGAGGGTAGTCATTGATGGAGTGGAAGGTATCGGCAAGTCAACGTTTGCAGCGCAGTTCCCGGATCCGCTTTTTGTTGACCTTGAGAAAGGCACTGATTCCATGGACGTGGCAAGAACGCAGATGCCAGAAACCTGGGAAGAGCTCATGCAGATTGCAAAGGATGTAGTTGCAGACCCAAGCGTATGTAAGACCCTTGTGGTGGATACGGGGGATTGGGCAGAGCATCTGTGTGAGAACTATGTCTGCCGAAACCAGAGAGTAAGCGGGATTGAAGATGTCGGTTACGGCAAGGGATACACCTATCTGCGAGAGGCATTTGCTGATTTTCTTAAGGCTTTGGACGCAGTCATAGATGCAGGTGTTAATGTGGTCATCTGCTGTCATACACAGATAAAGAAATTTGAGCTTCCTGATGAACAGGGTGCTTACGACAGATATGAGCTAAAACTTTCCAAGCAGGTGTCACCCCTTGTCAGGGAATGGTGCGACTTGCAGCTTTTTGCCAATTTCAAGACTTATGTGGTTGCTACAGATAAGAACAACAAACATCACAAAGGTACAGGCGGTACCAAAAGAGTTATGTATGCATCGCATACTGCATCTTGGGATGCAAAGAATAGGCACGGGCTTCCAGATGAGATGGATTTCTGCTTTAAGAGCATCGCTCATCTCTTTGGAGATGTTCAGCCTAAACAGCCAGAACCCTCTCCGTTAGAACAGGTGCGTGAGCTGTTGGCATCTTCCAATATCACAGAAGATGAACTGAAGGCTGTGGTGGTACAGAAGGGGAAGTATCCTGCAGAGGCAACCTTAGAGGATTACGAGGCTTCATTCCTTACAGGATGGATCATCAAGTATTGGAAGGACATTGTACCTTTAGTAGAAAAGAACAGGGAGGCGAATGCTAATGGCTGAGGCAATAGAGATCATTTTATGTACTCTTGGTGGCTGCGTTGTAGTCGCAGGAATTGGCATCTGGATTGCGGAATCTGTAAGTAAGGCAGCAGAAGAAAAACGCAGGAAGCAAAAGATGATGGATTTGATTAACAAGAATCTGCAGGATATATCAGACAACATCGCATATATTAAGACATATTTGGAATATAAATAGATATATACAGATATAATTCGGGACTCGGTTTCTGCCGGGTCCCAAAACTTTTCTAAAAAAATTTTCAAAAATTCTTCTATTCATTTTCATATGAGAAAAATTCCGGGCGCTTCATATATGACACAGTAAACAGGCTTTATGCCTCAACAGATACCCAAGGAGGAAATTACTATGGGTGACGTTAATAATGAAGTTTTGGACTGGGACGGAGTCCTGGAATCTGACGGTTCCGAATTTACTGTCCTCCCCGAAGATGATTACATTTTCGAGGTTACAAACATGGAGAGAGGTTCTTTCCCTGGCAGTGAGAAGATGTGTGCCTGTGCGAAGGCAACAATCACTCTGAAGATTACAACAGATAAAGGAGAGGTAGTCAACGTATTTGATGATCTGATCCTCCACAAGAAGATGGAGTGGAAGCTCTCACAGTTCTTCAGAGCAATCGGTCTTAAAAAGAAGGGCGAGAGACTTGTCATGGACTGGAACAAAGTCATCGGTGCAAGAGGCAAGGTACATATCTTTGTAAACAAGTACACAGCCAAGGATGGCACTCCACGTGAGAATAACAAGGTTGCCAAGTACTACGACTATGACGAGAGCCTCAATGATTTCATGAGCATCCCCGAAGGCAGCGAAGCAGAGCTTCCTTTTGACTGAGGAGGTGCGTCATGGAGTTAAGGCAGTATCAGATTGATGCCTGTAATTCCACCCACGGTGAATGGGATGACGGCCGTCATAAGACGGTCGTTAATCTCCCCACCGGCACAGGAAAGACGATTGTCATGGGCAAGATTGCTGATGATGAGGTAAACAAGGGCGGCAGGGTTCTTGTACTTGCACATCGAGAAGAACTGCTCACACAGGCATCAGATAAGATCAGGAAATTAACCGGAAGAGAAACGATACTTGAAAAAGCAGAGAGCAGAAGTTTTGGCTCATTTATTCCTATAACAGTGGCTTCGGTACAGTCCATAGCACAGGAGAAAAGGCTGATACAGTTTCCGCAGGATTACTTCAGTACTGTGATTGTAGATGAAGCCCACCATTCATTATCGGACACCTACCAGAGAGTACTAAAGCACTTTGAGGGAGCAGATGTCCTTGGACTTACAGCAACACCCGACCGAGGCGACAAGAGAAATCTCGGAGAATATTACGATTCCATGGCTTATGAATATTCCATGAGTCAGGCAATCAAGGACGGATACCTTGTTCCCGTAAAAGCACAGATGATTCCACTAGAACTTGACCTTGCAAATGTAAAGGTTTCAAACGGAGATTACTCCGCAGGAGATATCGGATGTGCTCTGGAACCGTACCTGGAGCAGATTGCAGAGGAGATGGTCCATTACTGCAAGGAAAGACAACGCACATTGGTGTTCCTTCCCTTAGTAGAAACAAGCCAGAAATTCTGCAGGATGTTACAGGCAAAAGGCATAAAGGCAGCAGAGGTCAATGGCAATTCTACAGACAGGCAGCAGATCCTGAAGGACTTTGAGGACGGCAAGTATCAGGTATTATGCAACTCGATGCTCCTTACGGAAGGATATGACAATCCTGCCGTGGACTGCGTTGTAGTTTTAAGGCCTACAAGGGTGAGAGGTATTTATCAGCAGATGGTGGGAAGGGGAACAAGGTTATATCCCGGAAAGAAGGATCTTCTTATTCTGGATTTCCTATGGCTTTCTGAAAGACATGACCTCTGCAGACCATCATCCCTTGTTTCAAAGGATGCAAAGATAGCGGAAAAGATAGATAAGCAGGTGGAGGATAACGATGGAGAAGTCGACATTTTGCAGGCAGAAGAAGATGCCGAAAGGGACGTATTGCAGGAAAGGGAAGAAGCACTGGCAAGGGAACTCGAAGCCATGCGCAAACGCAAAAGGCAGCTCGTGGACCCGCTCCAATATGCGCTGTCGATATCGGCAGAAGACCTGACAAATTATGCTCCTACATTTGCTTGGGAGATGGGGCCTGCCTCAAAGGCTCAGCTTGAGTTTTTGGAGCGAAGGGGAATCTTTCCAGAGACAGTTGAGAACTGCGGAATGGCATCGCTCCTTATAGACAGACTTAAACGTAGGCAGGAAGAGGGGCTTGCCACTCCCAAGCAGATAAGATGTCTTGAACGCTTCGGATTCCGAAGGGTCGGGACATGGCAGTTTGAAGCAGCAAGTAAGATGATAAGCCTTTTAGCAGGCAACAGCTGGCGAGTGCCCTATGGCATGCAGCCTGCACTATACACACCTTAAGGAGGAGAACGGTATGGCAAAAAGTAAAGTGGGGAGACCCACATGTAATAAGCACAGCGACTGCTATGCGATAAAGGAAGGCAGATGCGTCTGCCTTTCAGACAATGATTTCGGGAAGAGGGACTGCCCTTTCTACAAACCGAATACTGAAGCAAATCTTGAACAGATAAATGCTGAGTGCAAAGCCTATGCTCAGTCACATGGCGGAGGGTGTTAATGATGGATACGCAATTATTATCAGCCCTCAGATTCATTCCCGTTTCAGATCTTGACCGTGCCGACTGGATAAAAGTCGGCATGGCTTTAAAAGACGCAGGGTTTCCATGTTCGGTCTGGGATGACTGGTCTAGGAACGACAGCAGATATCACCCTGGCGAGTGCGAGAAAAAATGGGAGTCATTCAACGGATCAGGAAAGCCTGTGAAGGCAGGGTCAGTGATACAGATGGCAAAAGATCGAGGGTGGACTCCGGGACCAGACATTGATGCAGTCCTTGGATGGGACGACACAATCGAATATGACGGAGAGAGCTTTACGGGATTCACGCCACAGGCATCATGGGACGGAGTGGATGACCTTAAGAAGTACATCGGAGCATTGTTTGAGCCAGACGAGCATGTGGGTTATGTCACAAATGATGTATGGCAGGATGCAGACGGTAGATGGGTACCGTCCAAGGGTGTTTATTACAAGACCGCAGGGGAGATATTAGCTTCCCTTGATAAGTACAAAGATGACCTTGGAGCAACTATAGGAGACTGGAAGCCAGAGGTCGGAGCATGGATCAGGTTCAATCCTCTTGATGGCAACGGTGTAAAGAACGAGAATGTCACACGCTTCAAGTATGCACTTGTGGAATCAGACACCCTTCCCATTGCAGAACAGGACTTACTTTTCAGAAAGCTTGAGCTTCCTATAGCTGTACTAGTCCACAGCGGTGGTAAATCGCTCCATGCAATCGTGAAAGTCGATGCTCCAGATTATGAGGAGTACAGAAAAAGGGTGGACTACCTATACACATTCCTTGAGGATCACGGATGTGTTATCGACAAACAGAACCGCAATCCGAGCCGTCTTTCAAGGATGCCGGGTGTGACCCGTAACGGAAACAGGCAGTACATAGTGGATATGAACATCGGAAGAAAGAGCTGGACAGAGTGGATGGATTTTGCAGAAGGAATAAATGATGAGATGCCCGATATGGAATCGCTCTCAGCTTATAAAGATAATCCTCCTGTTCTTCCTGGAGAGCTGATACAGGGAATCCTTAGGAGAGGACACAAGATGCTCATCTCGGGTTCTTCTAAAGCAGGAAAATCTTTTCTTCTGATGGAATTATGTATCGCCATAGCCGAAGGTCAGAAGTGGCTCGGATTCCAATGTGAAAAGGGCAGGGTACTTTATGTGAACCTTGAGATTGACCCATCAAGCTGCATCAACAGATTTCTGAAGATATACGAGGCACTTGGACTTCCCATGAAAAATACGGATGACATTGTCCTTTGGAACTTAAGGGGACATGCAGTTCCTTTAGACCAGTTAGTGCCAAAGCTTATACGAAGGGTAAAAGACCAGCATTTTGACTGCATCATCATTGACCCTATCTATAAGGTCATAACGGGTGATGAGAATTCGGCTTCGGATATGGGAGCATTCTGTAATCAGTTTGATAAGATCTGTAACCTTACCGGCTGCTCAACAGTGTATTGTCATCATCATTCCAAGGGCGCACAGGGTGCCAAGAAAGCTATGGACAGGGCTTCAGGATCCGGTGTATTTGCGCGTGACCCTGATGCACAGCTTGACATGATAGAGCTTGAACTTTCAGATGACATCAAGAACAACGTCCGTGATGGAAACGAGTCGGCATGGAGATTGGAGTCATCGCTCCGAGAGTTTCCAAATATCAAGCCTGTCAATTTCTGGTTTGATTATCCTCTGCACAGACTTGATGACAGAGGTGCTCTCGAGGAAATGCCTGCACAGGGAACCAAGAAGGCGGGACAGCTCAATAATCCCAAATGCAAGAGTGCGGATCAGGCAGCAGACGAGTTCAGACAGGCCTATGATGCCTGCAATATGAATGGCAGCGTCACAGTCCAGGACATGATGGGTTACATGGAACTGACCGACAAGACCATTTATGCAAGGCTCAAAAAGATGGCGGGAGAGTTCGTTTTGAAGAAAGGTAAGATAATCCGCTTAAACACTGATAAACAGGGCGATTGAGACGGATTTCGGAGTTTTTCTTCTACACTGAATATATATAGATATATATTCTTAGAAAGTTAGACTACCGAATATGGGTAGGGCTAAATAGCCCGCCCTACCCTATTCGAGTAGTCCAACATAACTAGAACAGAGTAGAGCAAGACCAAAATTAAGGGGTTTAGAAAAATGAGATTTTTTATGGAAATGGAACCACCTACCGCTACAGCACAGGAAAAGAGCGTGAGGGTGATAAACGGAAGGCCTGTGTTCTTCGAACCATCAAGGCTTAAGGAAGCAAAGAAGCTCCTTACGGGACATCTTATAGTGAACAGTCCGGATGAACCCATAGAGGGAGCGGTTGCTCTTAAGACTTTATGGATGTTCCCAAAGGGAAAGTCACACAAGGATGGTGAGTGGAGAACCACAAGACCTGACACAGATAATCTCCAGAAGATGCTAAAGGATTGTATGACAAAGACGGGATTCTGGAATGATGATGCACAGGTTGTTTTAGAGATTGTTGGGAAGGTATGGTCGGAAGCTCCTACGGGGATATACATCGAGATCATACCGATTGATAAGGAGGGGACAAGAGATGGGAGTTGATTTCTTTAATTCAGAAGGATATGCGGATCCTACAGCTCATGATGCTATCACAGAAGTTACGAAGCCTTTAAAAAGAGGATTCATGCCACTTGTTTACATCTGTTCAAGGTATGCAGCTGATGAAGACCATAGCGTAGAAGAAAACGTAGCCGATGCCATAAGATATTCACAATTTGCTGTGGAACAGGGATGCATCCCTCTTGCAAGCCATCTTTTATATCCGCAGATACTTCCCGACGATGACCCGGAGGGAAGGAAGCTCGGACTCTTTTTCGGAAAGGTCTGGCTTGATATCGCAAGGGAGATATGGATTTTTTCAGACGGTGGATACGGCAGTTATTCCGAGGGGATGAAAGCGGAGTACAAGAGGGCGGTACAGAAAGGCTACAAGATCCGCTGTTTTACTGAAGACCTAAAGGAGGTTTGAGATTATGAAGCAGGATGATTTTAATCAGCATGGATGTCTCAACCTTGTGACTGGCTTAATCGTCCTTGCTTCAAAGGACTACAAGAAAGCCGTAAAGCAGTTACAGAAGAATCCAAAGAGCAGGGCTTCGATGGCTACAGCAAAGGAATGTGAGGAGTTCTTCAGAGGCAGCCTTTATCAGAGCCTTACATCGGTCGATGGGGAATGGCTCATAAAGAGATTACGTGAGGAGGCACTAAGGGTATGAATGCAAAGGAATACTTAAATCAGGGGTTTCTTATAAATGAGCGTATCGATGCCAAGCTTGAGCAGATAGCGATGCTTCGGAGCCTTGCGACAAAGACGAGCGTGACCTTATCGGATATGCCAGGTGACCCGAACAAGGGAAAGTCCAGAGTTGAGGCTATCGTGGTAAAGATAATAGGCTTGCAGGAAGAGATAAGTGCAGACATCGACAGGCTTGTAGACCTCCGAAAGGAAATCATGGGTGTCATAGACGAAGTGGAAGATCCTGAAGAGTCGCTTGTGCTTAACCTGCGTTATATCAACAACTTATCCTGGGAAGATATAGCATCGCAGATGGACTGCTCAGTCAGAAGTGTCCACAGGATACATGGAAGGGCATTAGAAAATATAGTGATATCGTAAGATGAATGATTTTTATGGGAATATCTTAAATGGCACACTTTGTCACAGATTTTCACATCGGTTTTATGATATTGTTATACTAGCGAAAAGCTAAAATGATAAGAGCTCCGAAGGGACCTATGACCTTCGGGGCTTTTGTCGTAAAAGGATGATTGGTGTGATACGGGTGCTTGTGTAGTAGCCTGAAAGGATGGCGTAGAGCAAGTGAAACTCCTTAATGAGCAGATAATGGACTGACCGCACTGCCGCCAATTGTTTTATGAAAATTCAAGGAGAGTGCTATGCCGTACAGAGCAGGTCATCCCTGTAACCAAAGTGGATGCCCGAGGATAGTTCCTGCGGGGCAGAAGTACTGTGAGGAACACAGAAAACTTCATCCGGAAGATATAAGGTCAGCTGCAAGCCGTGGTTACGGATCCAAGTGGAGAAGAGAGTCTAAGATTTTTCTACGCTCTCATCCTCTATGCGTAGAATGCAAGAAGAATGACAGATTCGTAAAAGCTACCGTGGTTGACCACATAAAACCTCACAGAGGTAATGAGGAGCTGTTCTGGGACAGAAGCAACTGGCAGCCACTCTGCAAGCCCTGTCATGACAGGAAAACTTGGAAAGAAGACAGTAATCCCGTGTATACGTATTAGTGTAGCGAAGGGGAGGGGCGGGTCAAATCTCTAAAAGGGAGATGCCTGTCGACCGGGCCGGACTCTCGCGTGCAAAAATGCGATTTCAAACGGGGTATTAACCCCAGTTTATGAAGCGGAACAAATATAGATGAATATTGGGATTTGTTTGAAAAGCTGTGTTTGATTTTTACACAGCTTTTTTCAATGGAAATCAAACATAAAGGAGGCCGCTATGGCAAAAGATGGTACGCGCCGTGGCGGTGCAAGACCGGGTGCAGGGAGACCTAAGAAGTCTCTCGCAGACAAAATACAGGACGGACAGAAAGCAAGTGTGATGATGGTCCCTGCTGAACTTGAAGGAGCAGATACTCCTCCGATAAGGGACTTTCTTACAGAGGAACAGAAGGACGGTTCGCAGCTCTGCTCGGAAGAGATTTATGAGGAGACTTACAAATGGCTCAAGGAACGTAAGTGTCAGGGCATTGTGAATCCTCAGTTGGTGGAGCAGTACGCAATGTCCGTAGGTCGTTGGATACATTGTGAGCAGACCATTTCAAGGACGGGATATCTTGCCAAGCACCCTACAACGGGGCAGGCGATAGCAAGTCCGTATGTAGCGATGGCGCAGTCGTACATGAAACAGGTCAATACGATCTGGAATGAAATATATCAGATAGTTAAGGAGAACTGTAGCGAATCATTCACAGGCTCACCACAGGATGACGTTATGGCGATGCTTCTTAGGACAAGGAGAGATCAATGAAATCTACATCAGAAATGCAGCAGGTGTCAGTCGGAAAGCTGATTCCTTATGTGAATAATGCCAGGACACATAGTGCGGAGCAGGTCAACAAGCTCCGCTCCTCTCTCAGAGAGTTCGGATTTGTAAATCCGCTCATCATAGACAGGGAATTCAATGTAATAGCAGGTCACGGCAGATTAGAGGCTGCCAAGGCAGAAGGCTATACAGAAGTTCCCTGCGTATTCATTGATGATATGACCGAGGCTCAGAAGAAAGCCTATATCTTAGCCGATAACCGTATGGCTCTTGATGCAGGATGGGACGATGAGCTTTTGAAAGTTGAATTGGAAGCCTTGCAGGGCATGGATTTTGATGTGTCATTGACAGGCTTTGATGATAAGGAGCTGGCTTCGCTCTTTGAAACAGATAATGAGGGCGAGGATGATGGCTTTGATGTAGATGCAGAACTTGAGAAGCCATACTTTTCCAAGGCAGGAGATATCTGGCATCTTGGAAAGCACACAGTAATCTGCGGTGATTCCACGCAGAAGGAAACATACGAGAAGCTCCTTAAGGGTGTGCAGCCAAATCTTATCTGCACTGATCCGCCTTATCTTGTAGCACTCGACAGTTCCGTAGGAAAGATAAAGAATGATGACCTTGATGATGAGAAGGGATATGAGTTCTTAAAATCAGCCTTTGTGAACTTCCATGATTTCATGGCAAAGGATGCGTCAATCTACATCTTCTATGCGACCATGAAGGCAAGGGTCTTTTATGATGCATATGAGGATGCGGGCTTTAAGGTAGGAGCAGGTCTTATCTGGAAGAAGCCAAGGGCACCTCTTATGAGGACTGACTGGAAATTTAACATGGAACCCCTGATCTGGGGATGGAGAAAAGACGGCAAGCATGTCTGGTATGGAGACCAGAAACAGAAGGCCGTCTTTGAATTTGATGGGATAAAGAATGCGAAGGAGGATGGCTTCGGACATCCAAGCTCGAAGCCTGTACCTCTTATCGTATATCTCATAAAGCAGTGTACGCAGACCAATGGCATCGTGCTTGACGGATTCCTTGGAAGCGCATCCACCCTTATCGCCTGTGAACAGATAGGTCGTATCTGCTATGGCATAGAACTTGAGCCCAAGTTCGTGGATGTGGCTGTAGAAAGATTCCGTGCGACCAATCCGACTGCAGATGTATATGTCGAGAGGGATGGTCAGACAATCAAGTACGAAGATGTACCAAAGCCAGATGAAGGAGCTTCTGATGGAGAATAAGAATCTTACACTTGGTAGCCTTTTCGATGGCTCTGGGGGATTTCCTCTTGGAGGTATCATATCGGGAGTGACTCCCATATGGTCTTCCGAGATAGAGCCATTCCCTATAAGGGTCACGGAGAAGAGGCTTCCATCGGTTACACATTTTGGAGATATATCAAAGATAAACGGTGCGGAAATACCGCCTGTAGACATAATCACTTTCGGAAGCCCATGCCAGGACATGAGCATAGCCGGGAGAAGGGAAGGACTTGACGGTGAAAGGTCAGGTCTTTTTTATCAGGCAATCCGTATCATCAAGGAAATGAGGGAAGCAACAAATGGAAAATATCCAAGATATGCAGTGTGGGAGAACGTCAAAGGAGCCTTCTCCTCAAACAAAGGCGAGGACTTCAGACAGGTCCTTGAAGAGTTCCTCCACGTTACGGAACCAGACATTTCAGTTCCTCGATGTGAGAAATGGAAAAATGCAGGATGCATACTGGGAGAATCGTCATCTGTTGCCTGGCGTCTCTTCGATGCACAGTTTTGGGGTGTTCCCCAGCGAAGAGAACGTATCTACGCTGTCGCAGATTTTACAGACACACGTGCCGGAGACATATTATTTGTCAGCGAAGGCCTGTCTGGGTATTCTGCGGAGGGCTTCCGCTCGTGGCAAAGAGCTGCCAATGGTCTTAAAGAGGGCTTTGGAGAGACAGGCTGCCTGTGCCTGAATGACCAGGGTGGAGCTGTCATGGGTGTCAGTGAAGATAAGACAGCTACACTCCGTGCAGAAGCTCATGGGCATCAGCCTGTTATAGCACTTGAACATCATCCGAATGATTCGAGGATAAAGATAGAAGATGGCGATGCTATACAGACCCTTTCAGGCAGGATGGGAACAGGTGGTGGAAATGTACCACTTATCATGACTCCGCAAGGAAAGCCCATGACACTTAAGATCAGGAGCGGATGTGCTGGCGGTGGTAAAGGAGCCCTTATCCAGGAGGATAAGTCAGCTACCCTTGCAGCACATAATGACCAGACTCTGTTCCAACCGACTGCTTTCGGGATCTGCTCCAAGGGCAGCAATTCCATGATGAGTGATAATCCAAACAGCGGATTTTATGAAGCAGAGACTTCAAGATGCCTTGATGCCAATGGCGGTAATCCGTCATGCAATCAGGGCGGTATTGCTGTAATAGCTATAGAAGGAAATGGTCAGAGGCCTAGCCACAAGGGAGATGGTTATAAGGAAAGTGATGTCATGTACACGCTGAATACCGTAGAACAGCACTCCGTGGCTTTTGCAGAAAAATCAGCAACACTATCAGCCGGGGATGGACCCAAAGGTCCTTCGAGCCAGCAGCTTGGTAACCCGGAAGAGAATTTCGTGGCAGAGCCTTCCTATGGTCTGGACAGGGCTTCCTTTAATCAGGGAAAGAACGCCAAATTCGGATTCTGCGTAAATGAAGAAGTAGAGCCCGCCATGGTATCAAAGGGACCGAATGCTGTAGGGCATCCTTACCATTCTTCCAAGAACAGCTACCACACCAACTTCTCTGATGAAGGTATTGTGGATACTTTGGTAGCTACGGATTATAAGGATCCGCCAACGGTCAGTGAAGACCCATATTATATAGTACGAAGGCTGACTCCTACCGAATGCGCAAGGCTGCAGGGATTCCCTGATTGGTGGACTGACGGTCTTGCTTCTGAAGAACCTTCAGATGAGGAAGTTGAGCATTGGTTGGATATATTTGAAACACAGCGAACAGCTCTCGGCTTGGAAACAAAGCCAAAGACAGAGAACCAGATCCGAAAGTGGCTGAAGGATCCATATTCGGACAGCGCAGCCTATAAGATGTGGGGCAATGGCGTGGCTCTTCCGTGCGTTGTCTTTGTACTTTCAGGCATTG
Organism: Butyrivibrio sp.; assembly: GCA_015056575.1. Lineage (GTDB taxonomy): Bacteria > Bacillota > Clostridia > Lachnospirales > Lachnospiraceae > Butyrivibrio. The sequence continues at coordinate 114,625 of SVGA01000002.1, read as the reverse complement.
TCTACTATGCACAGTAATTCCTTCATATGTTTGTTTCCTAATGTCATTGCTATTACATGCCACAAGAGTGAGTAATGTAATAACAAAAAACAGCCCGGACAAAGGGCTCAGCCAAGAAGGAGGCAGACAATGAAGGTGAATTACAACGTAACAGGAGATGACAAGAAGAGACTGGTCAAGGCAATCGCAGAGATCACGGAAAGCGAGACAAAGTACCTCGGAGCACCAAGTTTTGCATACCTTATAGCAGGAGAGATCGAGGTTAGCAGAACGGGTGAGGTTACCTTCCCAGACGACCTTGAGGATAAGGATTCCATCATGGACAGCCTTGCAGAACAGGGCTTTGAAGCAGAAGAGATTGAAGAAGCCGAGGAAGAGGCTGAAGAAGAGAGCGAGGAAGAATTGGAGAACATGGTAGAAGGCGATAAGCTGACGATAGAGGTTCCAAGGGACAGCCTTACGGATGAGGCAATCGACAACCTCCACAGGATCATAGAGAGCAAGGGCGAGCTGATGAAGCATGCCTTTGAAGCAGAGGAACTGCCGATAGAGGTCACGGATGACAAGGTTTCATTCCCTTGGTTCAAGGCAATCGGGGCAGAAGAGAGCACGGCCTACACAAGGTTCATTTCAGCCCTCTGCAGCATGGCGGTCAATCAGAAAAGGATCACAGCCAAGGCAAAAGATGCTGAGAATGAAAAATACGCATTCAGGTGCTTCCTCCTCCGCCTCGGATTCATAGGAGCTGAGTTCAAGGAAGAGAGACGGATCCTTTTGCAGAACCTTTCTGGAAGCGCAGCATTCCCGACACAGCAGGCAGCAGATGAATTTGCAGCCAAGCAGAAAGCAAAGAGGGATGCGGAAAAGGCAGGGGCTTCAGAAGAGGAGGTGGCAGAATGAGATTTCCTTCAAGAGAGACAGTCGACAGGGTGCGTAAAGAGTACCCTGTCGGAACTAGGGTAGCACTTGTAAAGATGGATGACTGCCAAGCACCTCCGCTTGGAACAAAAGGGACAGTTGATGGAGTAGACGATACAGGATCGCTCCTGATGTCTTGGGATAACGGAAGCGGACTGAATGTAGTCTACGGTGAGGACATCGTAAGAAAGCTTGATCCCGTGAAGGTCACCTGCTACATGCAGACTGAGGATTGGGAAGACAGAGCAGATGCGGTTGCATTTTATGAGGAAGCCGAGGCAGGTTGTGACCCTAACAGCCATGAATGCCAGAGGTACTCGACAATCCTTTCGCAGCTGCTTTTAGGAAAGAAGGAGTGTGCCGATGAGTGAGAAAGTTAAAGAGCAGATCCTTTATATCAGGAGCACAGGCCTTACAAATATGTTTGACCTAAAACGGGTCAGAGAGCTTGCCGTAGAATATGAGATGCCAGAACTTGTGGAGTTCCTTGATGAGCATCAGAAAGAATACGGAAGATTCATCCTTTATGGGGAGGTGTGATCTACACAATACTCAGCCAGAATCCTTGGTGGTAATGAACGTTGATGTATGTTCCCTTATACGGGAATATGTAGCTACCAAAAGACAAGGAGGCAATAAGGATGAAGGTTACAAAGAGATTTGAAAGAAGGCTTGAGAGCGCAAGAGAAGAGAGCATCGAGGTTTTAATGACTTACGAAAGGGAGATAGAGCTTCAGAAAACAAGGCAGAGAGCAACCAAGAACGGATTTGTATGGCAGTGCTGCCAACAGGAGATCGACCAGCTTACAGCTGAGATGGATGCAATCGACTTGGAGGTAAACGGATGAGAAACGAGATCCTTTTTTCCTACAACGGTCACAGATGCCACGCCCTCATAGTTACAGAGCTTCTCGGAGGTGAGAAGTTCATAGGTAAGATGGACGGCTACTCCATCTACCAGATAGACAATAACGGGTTATTTGACCAGTTCGGATTCGTAGCCATAAAGGAATAATATACACAAGAGTCCTCCTACATCTTTGGTGGATGTAGACGTTGATGGATTCCTGCTTCTACGGGAATATGAACATACCAAAAGACAAGGAGGATATCACAATGACAAAGAGAGAACAGGAAGAATACAGAAGGCTTTTCAAGGAAGGAACCATAGTGATTCCATTTGGAAAAGAAGAGAGCAAGATAGTACATTGGTGGGCAAAGGTCTATGATGAGCCTTCAGAATACGGGATTAACGAAGGCAGGGTTTCCAAGCTCATGATAAAGATTGACGGAGTCACAACACTTTCCTACGACAGAGGTTGGGACTTAGAGCCAGACGAAAGAGACCATGAAACCAAGGCTGCACTTAGCATTATCCTTGAAGAGTATAAGTAAAGAAAACAAACCACGAGCCCTCCGGGGCTTTTGGTCGTATATAGAGATCACGGGAGCCTTAGGGCTCTTTTTGTTTGGAGATGATATGGATGGGAAAGCTGAAAAACTACAAGCCCACGTGTTTTATGGACGAGGGCAGCCATTACGATAAAGAAGCTGCGGACTTTGCAGTTATGTTCATAGAGCAGTTATCCCATACAAAGGGTAAATGGGCAGGCAAGCATTTCATGCTTCTGCCTTGGCAGGAACAGATAATAAGGGATATATTTGGCATCCTTAAAGCCGATGGAAACAGACAGTTCAACACTGCATATATAGAGATTCCCAAGAAAAATGGGAAGAGTGAGCTTGCAGCCGCTGTTGCGCTCTACCTCTTATATGCTGATGGGGAGGCATCCCCGGAAGTTTACGGGGCAGCAGCCGATAGAGGACAGGCTTCAATCGTATTTGATGTAGCAAAGCAGATGGTCTTACAGAATAAGACCTTATCTGCTTCAAGTAAGATACTTGGAGCAAACAAGAGGATTACCTGTGGATTCAACAACGGATTCTATCAGGTGCTTTCCGCAGAGGTAGGTACAAAGCATGGGCTCAATGTGAGTGGCTTGGTTCTGGACGAAGTCCACGCTCAACCGAACAGACGTTTGTATGATGTTCTGACAAAAGGATCTGGTGATGCAAGGGAACAGCCTCTGTATTTCCTTATCACGACTGCAGGAACTGACAGGAACAGCATCTGCTATGAACTCCATCAGAAAGCCTTGGACATAATAGAGGGCAGGAAGATAGACCATACCTTCTATCCTGTCATTTATGGAGCTGCCGAGGATGAGGACTGGACAGACCCGGAGGTCTGGAAGAAAGCAAATCCCTCCCTTGGAGATACGATAAAGATTGAGAAGGTCATTGATGCCTGTGAGCAGGCAAAGCAGAATCCTGCTGAAGAGAACACTTTTAGGCAGCTTCGCCTGAACCAATGGGTAAAACAGGCCGTCAGATGGATGCCGATGGATAAATGGGATGCGTGTGCGTTTCCTGTAAGCCCTGCAGAGCTTGAAGGAAAGGTGTGCTATGGCGGCCTCGACCTTAGTTCCACAACGGACCTTACATCTTTTGTGTTAGTATTCCCTCCAGAAAATGAAGATGATAAATACTATATCTTGCCTTATTTCTGGGTTCCGGAAGATACTTTGGAACTGAGGGTAAGGCGCGACCATGTTCCGTATGATGTCTGGGAGAAACAAGGATTCTTGCAGACAACTGAAGGAAACGTGGTGCATTATGGATTCATAGAGAAGTTTATCGAAAAGCTAGGCGAGAAGTACAATATAAGAGAAATCGCCTTTGACCGCTGGGGTGCCACGGAGATGGTCCAGAATCTTGAAGATATGGGATTCACAGTGGCGGCCTTTGGACAGGGCTTTAAGGATATGAGTCCACCTTCCAAGGAAATATTCAAGCTTGTGCTTGAGGAAAGGATAGCGCATGGCGGACACCCTGTGCTTCGATGGAACTTTGATAATATCTTCATAAGGACGGATCCCGCCGGGAATATAAAGCCCGACAAGGAAAAATCTACGGAACGTATCGATGGAGCTGTGGCAACAATCATGGCTCTTGACCGTGCTATAAGGTGCGGACTCGATTCTGGTGAGAGTGTATATGATAGCAGAGGGCTTTTAGTTTTTTGATAAAAGTCAAGACTGATAGTTTTACCCTTCCGATGATAAAATTGTAAAAGATTTTGTGGGATGGGGGAAACGTGATGAGTCAGTTTAATGCAGAGATTATGAATCAGGACGAGGAGTCAGATGGCTTTAAGTCTGAAAGGACAGAAGTCCGTGATTATGATGAAGTGCCATATGGCGATGACAATATTTTGGTTCGAGCCATGAAAAGACATGCCTTTCTTGCTTCAACTTCAGAGCTCTGAAAAGTAGGGTACCCCATAAATCCGAGGGTGCACAAACTGATACTCCGCTGATAAACTCATATCGTAAAATATGGTTTATAAAGGAGTTAAGTACATGGACGTAGTAAAAATGGCAAAGCTTATCGAGGCATATGATGCTTTTGAGGTCATTGCAGAATCAATTGCAAAGATTACGGGTGAAGATTATCGTTATGGAGTAATCCAGAAGATGTATGGACTTTCAGAGGTGATAGAGAGCTTTACAGTTCTTGAAACTGAGCCTGATGATTATGAGGACATGAGCGAGTTCGACCAGGTTCTGGAGGATATGGAACTTTCATCCAAAGAACGGGCAGAACTGATACTTGGAATCACATAAAAATATTGCTGGCAGCGATACCGATATAGCCAACAGCGATACTTTTTTAGTGCTTCTTTCGGTTAGAATTAAAGAAAAACCGAAGGGAGCATTTTTAAAATGAATGTAAACGACATGACACAGTTAATGAAGATTTATGATGGACTACTAAAAGTCGAGGATGGACTCGACATAATAACAGATGGTCATGGGAGAGATGGAGCTTTAAATGAAGCATTCTGGATAGAAGATTTTATCCAGAAGTTCTCAGTTTTTGGCGAAGAGGAGATAGACGAGTTTGTGGATCTTATCCAAGACAGGAAGTTATCGCCAAGAAAAAGGGCATTAAAACTACTTGGAATGAAATAGCTTTAGGCATCAGACGCTAAAACATTTTGGGCATCTGGTGCGATAGAATAGCATCCGTTTCTGGGATAGAATCAAAGAAAATGATTCTTGAAAGGAGACTGACACTATGGAAAGAACAATAACACTTGAGGACATTACTAATATCGTGGAGGCATATGATTGCTTTGATGCCATCATGGATGCACTTGACCAGATCTGCGATATCGATGAGTACAGCGGAAAACTGCAAGGCAGATACGAGCTGCTTGCTATCATGAAAAGGCATACGGTCTTAGACACAAGGGACAGAGAAAATGACCCATATAATCCATTCCGGGTTACTGTTGAAAACAGGCGGATTCCTGCAAAGGAACGTGCAAAACTGATTCTCGGATTGCAGTAATAAACTACACAATCACTGCATGTTATCTTTGGTGGTAATACTCGTTGATGTATATCTCCTTGTACGGGAATATGAACATACCAAAAAACAAGGAGGAAACACAGATGAGGATTGAAGAACTTGATAAGGCAGCAGAGATTGGAACAAAGTACGGAGAGCTTGGGATTAACCCAACATTCGGAGCAGCCTACTTTTACAGCAGGACAGCAGGGAACAGGCTGATAAACTTTTCAGAGGTCATTTGGGACAGGGACATCGATGAAATCATAGCAAACTGCAGAAGGTACGGGATAAAGGATTTCACCATTTCCTCAACTTTCTCAGGGCTTCTTGAGACCATTGCAGAGTTTGAAAAACGAGGCTGCCACATGGTAAGGCTTATCGAGATAAACTCAAACATAGACGACTGGAAAGCAGGGCTTGAAGGGATCCAGAAAAAAGAGGTCATCCCGGCACTCCTCATGAGGATCGACAGAGAATAAGAACAAAAGACAAAGGCATCGCTCAGGCGGTGCTTTTTTCGTGCAGGAAAGGCGGTATTTATGATAACGCTTTCTATAATAGGATTCCTTCTCATAAGGGAAGCACTTAATCAGATGGAGGTATGGTATTGAATCTTATAACAATGCTTTTTAAATCAAGAGCTCCAACAAACAGGACTGCGGGTGCAGCCTATAACTTTTTTATGGGACCATCGGCAGCAGGCAAGCGTGTAAATGAGAGGACTGCGATGCAGACATCAGCTGTATATGCCTGTGTCAGGGTAATATCAGAATCGGTAGCAAGTCTTCCGCTGCACCTATACAGATACAAAGACGGTGGTGGAAAGGAAAAAGCCATCGACCATCCGCTTTATCATTTGTTACACGATGAGCCTAACCCTGAGATGACTGCATACTCATTTTTCGAAGCTGCCCTTACGCACATGCTGCTGTGGGGTAATTTTTATGCCCAGATCATAAGGAATGGGAAAGGTGAGGTCGTTGCACTCTATCCTCTGATGCCAGACCGCATGAAGGTGGACAGGGATGATAAGGGACGGCTTTATTATGAATATCAGCTTACCGCTGATGACCCTGTACAGAAAAAGGAGTCATCGGTAATCCTTAAGCCAGAAGACGTTCTTCATGTGCCGGGCCTTTCTTTTGATGGTCTTGTGGGGTACAGTCCTATCGCTATGGCGCGTAATGCCATCGGACTTGGGATTGCAGCTGAGGAGTACGGCAGCAAATTCTATGCAAACGGAGCAGCTCCTTCGGGAGTCCTGGAGCATCCGGGAACACTTAAAGACCCGTCCAAGGTAAGGGAGAGCTGGACACAGACCTTTGGTGGAAGCTCAAACTCCAATAAAGTCGCTGTTCTGGAAGAGGGCATGAAGTACACGCCTATTTCCATCAATCCTGCAGAAGCACAGTTCCTTGATACGAGGAAGTTTCAGGTCACAGAGATATGCCGTATCTTCCGTGTACCGCCTCACATGGTAGCCGACCTTGATAAGTCGAGCTTTTCCAACATAGAACAACAGTCCTTGGAATACGTCCAATACACATTAAGACCGTGGCTTGCAAGATTAGAGCAGGCCATGAGCAGAAGGCTTTTTTCTCCAGAAGAGAAGAAAGTCTTATTTTTTAAGTTCAACGTGGATGGGCTTCTTAGAGGTGATTATCAGTCAAGGATGAACGGCTACGCTGTCGGAAGGCAGAACGGCTGGATGAGTGCAAACGATATAAGGGAACTAGAGGATCTAGACCGCATTCCGGAAGAGCTTGGCGGAGATTTATATCTCATCAACGGAAACATGACCAAGCTTGAGGATGCAGGTCTATTTGCTAATACAGAAAAGAAGGAGGATTCCGATGAAGGACAGGAAGTTCTGGAACTGGGTAAATCAGGAACAGAAAGCGGATCAGGAAACAGTCCCGGAAGGGCGGGTCCTGACCATAAACGGAACCATAGCTGAAGAGTCGTGGTTCGATGATGATGTTACTCCGAAGCTCTTTAAGGATGAGCTCATGGGTGGAGAGGGAGATGTAACCCTATGGATTAATTCACCGGGTGGTGACTGCATCGCTGCAGCCCAGATCTACAATATGCTCTCCGAGTATCCGGGAAGGATAACAGTCAAGATAGACGGGCTTGCAGCTTCTGCTGCGTCAGTGATTGCAATGGCAGGAGATGAGGTACTTATGAGTCCCGTTTCCATGATGATGATTCACAATCCTGCGACCATAGCATTTGGCGACCATGCTGAGATGCAGAAAGCCATCGATATGCTCTCTGAGGTGAAGGAGTCAATCATCAACGCCTATGTCATTAAAACAGGGCAGTCGAGGGCAAAGTTATCACATCTCATGGATGCAGAGACTTGGATGGATGCGACCAAGGCTGTAGAGCTTGGTTTTGCTGATGGAGTGATTGAAAAGAATAGTGATAACGCTGATGAGAGCGCTGGGTCAAGGAACTCAGTGCTCTTTTCACGTAGTGCGGTGAATAACGCACTCGTAAATAAGCTCACGAAGAAATTCGGAGAGCAAAAGAAGGAACTGGCAGATGCCGCCAGGATTCCTGAACCTACAGGCGTTTCTGCAAAGGACATGAGAAACCGCCTAGAAACTATTGAAAAGCTTATTTAATGGAGGAAATGAAGATGAAGCTTAACGAGATGATCAAGAACAGAGCAGATATGCTCGGTGCAATGAGACAGTTCCTTGATTCCCATGAGGACAAGGATGGTAACCTTACTGCGGATGATGCAGCTACCTATGCAAAGATGGAAGCAGAGTTTGATGCTCTTTCAGATTCCATCAAGAGAGAGCAGAGGGCAGCAGACAGGGAAGCAGAGCTTTCAAAGCCTGTGAACACCCCTATTACTGAGAAGCCTCAGATGGGTGGTACAGAGGATAAGAAGACAGGACGTGCTTCTGATGAGTACAGAAAGGGTATGCTTACAGCCCTTCGTACCAACTTCAGACAGATTTCCAACGTGCTTCAGGAAGGTGTCGATGCCGATGGTGGCTACCTTGTCCCAGAAGAGTACGACAAGAGAATCATCGATGTCCTTGAGGAAGAGAACATCATGAGAGGTCTTGCTACCAAGATTACAACTTCTGGTCAGCACAAGATCAATATTGCAGCAACAAAGCCTGCTGCAGCATGGATTGAGGAAGGCGGAGCCCTTTCATTTGGCGATGCTACATTCGACCAGATTTACCTCGATGCCTTCAAGCTTCACGTAGCAATCAAGGTTACAGAAGAGCTTCTTTATGATGAGGCTTTCGGTCTTGAGAACTATATCATCACACAGTTCGGACGTGCTCTTGGAAATGCTGAAGAGGACGCATTCCTTAATGGTGATGGAAAGGGTAAGCCTGTAGGTCTTTTCAATAAGGACAAGGGCGGTCATGTGCTTAATACCCTTACAGCGGATATCAAGTCAGATGACATCCTCGATCTTATCTACGGTCTTAAGAGACCTTATAGAAAGAACGCTTCTTTCATCCTTAATGACACTGTCCTTGGACAGCTCCGTAAGCTCAAGGATAATAACGGAGCGTATATCTGGCAGCCTTCTTATCAGGCAGGAGAGCCTGACAAGATCCTGGGCTATGCAGCACACACTTCTGCATTTGCTCCTGATACAGCTATCGCCTTCGGTGATTACAGCTATTACAACATCGGAGACAGAGGCTCACGTTCTTTCTCAGAGCTTCGTGAACTCTTCGCCGGCAATGGCATGATCGGATACGTGGCAAAGGAAAGAGTGGATGGAAAGCTCATTCTTCCCGAGGCTGTACAGATCACACACCTTAAGGGCTGGAAGGCTCCTACAACTAATAACGGCTGAGTTTGATTTAGGGGATGTCCATTAAGGGCATCCCCACTTATAGAGGTTTCCTATGGATATAACTTTGGATGAAGTAAAGAAATATCTCCGTGTAGATTATAGCGATGAAGACGACCTTATCAGAAGCCTCTTGGAAGGTGCCAAGGAGATGGTCATCGATGTCATAAGGACAGAGGACATTCCAGAATCGGGTGGTGGAACGGTAAGGACAGCAGTTCTATATACAGCCGCTTATCTTTATGAACACAGGGAAGAGGCTGACCACCATGAGCTTATGCTCACGTTACGGAGTCTCCTTATGGGAGTCAGAAAGGCAGGCTTTTGATGAACATATCAGCAATGGATGTGAGGATAACCTTCCAGAAAGCAACAGCTGTTGTGGATAAGTATGGAAACCATAGGAATGAATGGACAGACCACTTTGTCTGTTGGTCAACGGTGAGTGTTACTTCGGGAAAGGAATCTGATGGAACAGTTATAGTTCCGGAAGAGAATACCAATTTCACAGTCAGATATTGCAGAGAACTTGAGAATATAGATCCGACTAAATATCGGATTATATGTCGTGGGAAGATATACAACATATATTCTGTGAATCCCATGGGCTTTCATAACAAGAGCCTTAAGTTCAGCTGCAGGCTTGAAAGGAGTAAGGATGGGAAAGACAGTCAGGATTGATGACCTTGCAGATGAAGTAATGAAAGGTCTTAATGAATATGCCCACCTTGCAGTGGATGACCTTAAGGAAGCTGTAAAGAGAGCCGGGGATACGACCAAAGCCCAGATAGAAAAGACTGCTCCAAAGAAAACTGGCAAGTACAGAAAGTCATGGGCTGTAAAGAAAACGAGGGAAACTTCGGATTCCATCAAGGTCGTAGTTCATTCCAAGGACAGATACAGGCTGACGCACCTTCTTGAAAACGGTCATGCCAAGAGGGGCGGAGGAAGGGTGGCTGCTATTCCGCATATAGCTCCTGCAGAGCAGGTAGGTGAAGAGCAGCTGATAAATGAAGTAAAGAGGAAACTTACATGAAATACGATGAGATAGTGGAGATGCTTGAGGAAACAGGGATTCCTTTTGCATACCATCATTTTGCTGAAGGAGAGTCGCCTGACCCTCCTTTTATTGTGTTCCTGCTCCCAGATAGTGACAATTTCCTCGCTGATGACAGGGTCTACAAAAAGCTTGGGACTTTGGTCATAGAGCTTTACACGGATTTCAAGGATCCCGAGCTTGAAGAGAGGCTTGAGGATGTCCTTTCGGAGCATGAACTTATCTGGACAAGGTCAGAGGTCTGGATTGATACGGAAAAAATGTATGAAGTACGGTACGAGATGACCGTTTAAAAGGAGGTTACTATGAAGACTGCAAATAAAGTAAAGTTCGGTCTTAAGAACTGCCACTATGCCAAAGCTACATTTGCAGCAGATGGCAGCGTGACATATGCAAAGCCTGTACCGATTCCCGGTGCAGTCAATCTTTCACTTGATGCAGAAGGTGAGAGCGATTCTTTCTATGCAGATGATGGTGTCTACTATTCTATCGCTGCCAATAACGGATATAAGGGCGACCTTGAGATTGCCATTATCCCGGAGTCGTTTTCTACTGACATCATGCATGAGGAAGAGGATGCCAATGGTGTATTCATCGAGAACAAGGAAGTAGAGCCTGAGCATTTCGCGCTTCTTTTCGAGTTCTCTGGTGACCAGAGAAAGATCCGTCACTGCCTGTACAACTGCACAGCAAGCAGGAGCGGAATCTCAAGTGGCACTACAGAGAACAGCAAGGAGCCTAAGACAGATAAGCTCTCTCTTGTGTCTACTGCAATCAATGGTGGTTATGTAAAGGCTAAGACAGGTACCAACACCACCGATGCCACATATGAGGGATGGTTTGGCAATGTTTATATGCCAACAGCCAAAAGTTCATCAGGTACAAGTGGCAACAAGTCTTGAGGAGGATTGACAGATGGCAGTAACAAAAATCATCAAGATAGACGATAAGGATGTAACATTCAAGGCAAGCGCAGCCACTCCGAGGATTTATCGTAATCTGTTCGGAAGGGATATCTTCAAAGACTTGTCAAAGCTTGAAAAAGACATAGATAAAAATGGCGAGGAAGATCTGGACATGTTCTCATTGGAGATGTTCGAGAACCTCGCCTTTGTCTTTGCCAAGCAGGGAGAGCCTGAGAAGCACTATGCATCTCCAGACGAGTGGCTTGATCAGTTCTCGACCTTCTCTATCTATGAGATTCTCCCAGAACTGATTTCACTTTGGGGGATGAATATCCATCAGCAGGAAGAGTCTAAAAAAAACTTCCAGCAACTGACAGAGAAATGACAACTGCTCTGTTCCTACTACGATGTGTCCAGGTCGGGATTTCCATTAGGGATCTCGACCTTGTTACCATCGGAACAGTGAATGATATGTACGTAGAGAGCAGTAATGATTCCTACGATTACGATGTCCTTGCAACACAGGAGGATTTTGATTTATTTTAAATAGGAGGTTAGGGAATTGATTGACTTAGCTTTTTCAGTTCAGAGACATATTCTGACCAGAACGGATAATACTACAATCGCTACCAATAGTAAGCATATTCACAGAATCAATTTTTCTTTTTCATCCGAGTGGGAAGGAACGGAAAAAGCTGCCGTGTTCCGTCAGGGAAACTCAAGTTATAACGTGATTCTTGATGAGAGTGATTCATGCGTAATTCCGGCAGAGGTTTTGAGGTCAGACAGAGCTTCTGAGATTTATGTATCAGTCTATGGTATCAAGGATAATACGACAATAACATCAACTGTTGCTACGATTCATGCTGAGGCTGGCTCAAAGACAGGGGGAGACATTCCGAACATTACTCCTACTATGTTTGAGCAGATAATGAGCAAGCTTGCAGGGATGGAATCTGGTAAGGTTGATGATGAGAGCATTAGGGAGTCGGTAGAGGGTTATTTGGCGGAGCATCCAGTAAGTGGAGCTGCAACTGATGAAGATATAGCATCTGCAGTGGAAAGCTATGTGGCTGCAAACCGTGACAGCCTAAAGGGTGAAAAAGGCGACAAGGGCTCAAAGGGTGACAAAGGGAGTGCAGGACTTAACGGTAAATCTGCTTATGAAATAGCCTGTGATAATGGCTTTTCTGGGACAGAAGCAGAGTGGCTCGCTTCCCTTGGTGGCACGGGAGAAGGTATCGACCTTTCTGAGTATGCCAAAAAGAAAGACATTCCCGATACAGATAGTTTTGTGACTAAGGCCGGACTTTACAGTACGCCAATAAATCCCAAAACAGTTCAAAAAGGTGTTTATGATAATAAATTTGGTGATTGTATCGTTGAAGAAAAGACAGATGGTACCGTAGATGTCGATGCTGTATCAAATAATTGGGCTGGAGCATTTTTTAATGTGGAAATCAACCCGTCTATTGATAACGAGCTGACATTTAGGTTCAAGAATATTACTACACAGGAAAGCAGTATTGGGTTTTCTTTCTATGCGCATACAAACACATATATTAATCTTGGTCAGGTATCTTTGAAAGCTCCAATAACAAGTGATCAGGATGTTGTAGTGTATTTAACGCCAAAGACGATAGCGGATAAGAAATTAACATCCCCAGTATCGATTGGATTGACATCGAATAAGGTCTTTTCATACAACGTAGGAGTTTCAAATTCTTATGGCGAGGAGACAACCATAGCTGACTTGGCATCTGAGGTTAATAACCTTAGTACTGGGATGAAGCTTGCAGGTAAGAAGGTCATTTTCATGGGTGATTCTATTACTGCACTGACTGGTAACAGAAGCTGGGTTGATAATTTCATCAACCTGACTGGTTGCGTGAAAGTTGCTAATACAGCTGTTAACAGCGCGGTGCTGAATGACAATAAAAATACTGTTTATGATGGAAATCCGGTAAGCTCTGCGCAGGATAATAATACGCTGGGTAACCAGGTTCAGAAGATTATCAATAACAATTATGAAGCTCCTGATCTGATTATTATTGCCATTGGTACTAACAGTGGCATTAGTGCGAGTGATTCATCAGCAAAGGCAACCTATATAAATAGCGATAATGAAATGGTGGCGTTGGATGAACTTGATAAAACACATTCAGAAGGTGCTTTCCGATATTGCAACGAGACGCTTCATAACTTGTATCCAGATGCAGTGATATGTTGGTGCAATCCGATACAGGGTGCGAAGGGGTCAAGAGAAGTCCATAGGATTGTGGAATGGGCTAATGCGCTTAAGATTCTCACTGCGTATGGTTCCGTACACAACATTGAGACTAATCGTTGTGGAATTCTCATGGCAAATGAAGTAAAGAATACAAATGGCGAGTGTTTGGCAGATGGATTACATCCAAATGCCACAGGAGCATTAAGAATGGCGAAGTACAATGCGGCAGCTATATCAAGTTTGTTCGCATGATAATAGGGCATCTACCTGTTACAGGGTAGGTGCTTTTTTCGTGCATTCTTAGGAGGAGAACATGGCTGATAGGCTCAGGGGAATTACAGTCGAGATTGGCGGAGATACCACCAAACTCTCGGCTTCATTAAAACAAGTTAATAGTGATATAAGGTCGACTCAGTCACAGCTTAAGGATGTGAATAAGCTTCTTAAATTGGACCCGGGGAATAGCACCTTGGCTGCACAGCAGTACAGGCTACTTGGGGATGCCATCAAGGAGACGAAGGAAAAGCTCGATGCACTGAAGGAAGCTGAGAGACAGGCTAAGGAAGCCTTGAAGAATGGAGACATCACCCAGGATCAGTACGATTCCTTGCAGAGAGAGATTGAAGAAACCACTATCAAGCTGAAAGACCTCGAAGAGCAGGCATCAAAGTCAGGTGTGGCTCTTGAGAAGATGACAGCTGTTGGAAACAAGATGAAGGACGTGGGAAATTCTATCTCTGGTGTCGGTCAGAAGCTCATGCCTCTCTCCGCAGCCGTGACAGGTGTAGGAGCAGCCGCTGTAAAGACAACAGCTGATTTTGATGCGTCCATGAGTAAGGTGGCTGCAGTTTCTGGGGCAGTTGGTAAGGACTTTGATGACCTTCGAAATAAGGCTAGGGAGATGGGAGCCAAGACAAAGTTCTCAGCTTCCGAGGCAGCAGATGCCATGAACTACATGGCTATGGCAGGATGGAAGACAGAGGATATGCTTGGCGGTATCGAGGGTATCATGAACCTTGCAGCTGCTTCCGGGGAAGATTTGGCAACCACATCTGACATCGTAACTGATGCACTCACAGCTTTTGGACTGTCCGCGGAGGACTCAGGACATTTCGCTGATGTCCTTGCAGCAGCTTCTTCCAATGCAAATACCAATGTGTCCATGATGGGTGAGACATTCAAGTACGCAGCTCCTATCGCAGGGGCCCTTGGTTTTTCTGTTGAAGATACGGCAGAAGCAATCGGACTTATGGCTAATGCCGGGATAAAGTCATCGCAGGCAGGAACATCGCTCCGTACCATCATGAACAACCTCGCAGGAGAGGTCAAATTCACAGGAGCATCCTTTGGTGAGATGCAGATTGCCACAACCAACACTGATGGATCCATGCGTGACCTGTCAGATATCCTTGCAGACTGTAGGGTGGCATTTTCACAGATGTCAGAATCCGAGCAGGCAGCAAACGCAGAAGCACTTGTAGGCAAGAATGCAATGTCGGGCTTCCTCGCGATTATGAATGCAGCTGATGCAGACATCAATAAACTGAGTGGGGCTATTGCAAACTGCGATGGAACATCCGAGCAGATGGCGAAGACCATGCAGGATAATCTTTCGGGACAGTTGCAGATCCTTAAATCACAGCTGCAGGAACTTGCTATTTCCCTTGGCGACACCATGATGCCTGTGATCAGGAAAATTGTGGAACATGTGCAGGCGTTTGTTGATAAGCTGAATCACATGGATGAAGGTACAAAGAGAACGATAATCACAGTCGGACTTGTAGTTGCAGCCTTGGGACCGGTACTTATCGTAGTAGGAAAGGTCATAACTGCTGTGGGAACAATCCTGACTGTCATTCCTAAAGTTGTTTCTGTAGTCAAGCTATTAACAGTTGCATGCAGCGGAGGAGTAGTCCCCGCTCTTGTTTCAGGAGCATCGGCACTTGGCGGTATCGTTGTGGCAGCAGGTCCTGTAATCGCGATAATCGGAGCGGTAGTTGCTGCAGGAGTCCTTTTATATAAGAACTGGGATACCATCAAGGAAAAGGCTGGGCAGCTCAAGGAGCACATGGCTCAGAAGTGGTCAGAGATAAAGGAAAACACCTCCCAGACTTGGAATAACATAAAAGACCATGTTTCCAAGACTACAGACAACCTTAAGAGCATGGTTTCACAGAAGCTCTCCAACATAAAGAAGGCATTTGATGATAACGGTGGTGGCATAAAAGGTACAGTTGCCGCTCTGTGGACGGCCATAAAGGAAAGATACACTCTTGGCTTTGATGTGATAAATACACTTTCAGGAGGTAAGCTTGATGGCATCAAGCAGGCTTTCCAGAACAAGATGTCTCAGGCAGCAGATGCTGTCCATAATGCGATAGAGCGCATTAAGAGCTTCTTTAACTTCAGTTGGAGCCTTCCTCATATCAAATTGCCACACTTTTCCATCAGCGGTAGCTTTTCTCTGGATCCACCATCAGTTCCACATCTTTCTGTGGATTGGTACAAGAATGGTGGTATCCTTGACGGTCCTACAATCTTCGGAATGCAGAACGGAAGACTTCTTGGTGGGGGAGAAGCAGGAAAAGAGGCTGTTGCTCCTATCGATGTCCTTAAGACTTATGTTGCTGAAGCGGTAGCAGATGGTATGAGGGGACAGAACAGTCAGGTTGTAAGCCTTTTGAAGGTGATTGCTGACAAAGATACGAGCGTATATCTTGACAGCGGAGTCCTTGTCGGAGGTATAGCCCCAAAGATGGATATGGCACTCGGTAATTTATCAAGGAGGGCATCAAGGTCATGAAAGGTGTGAAGTTCGGAAGCCTACGGTCTGATACAGACCTTGGGCTTGTTTTATATTCAAAGAAGATAAGCCCTCCTGTTCCAAAGACGACAACCGTGGAGATTCCGGGAAGGGATGGCAACTTGGACATTACTGAGGCTCTTACGGGAAGAGTGGCTTATGAGGACAGAGAGCTTTCTTTTATTTTCAGAGTTCCGAATCCGAAAGAGGAGTGGGTGGGTACCTACTCTAATGTACTTAACACTATCCACGGAAAACGGCTGGATATAGTGCTTGATGATGATCCTGATTACCACTATACGGGCAGGGTCAGCATAGATGACTTTTCTACGAACAGACAGCTTGCTGAGATTGCTATAAAATGCGTAGTCGAGCCAAAGAAAACACATAAAAATGGCTACAAGAAGACCGTGGCGGTTTCGGGAACAAAGCAGGTACCCATAACCAATGATGGGGTACCTACAGTACCGACTATTACGGCTGATAAGGAAATGGATGTCACATTTGATGGAGTAAGTTATCATTTATCCCCGGAAAAGAACAGGATATTTGATATCTGCATCCCAAATGGTGAGTCAAAGCTGACATTTAAGGGAACAGGAAACATAACTGTGGAGTTTAAGGTGCAGAGCTTATGATCTATAAGATTTTATGTGATGGTAAAACTATATACGACAGCAGAGACGATGAAAGCCTCATCGTTAGCCCCACATTGGAGCTTGAGGTCAACAAAGCCGGGAGTCTTTCATTTACAGTTCTTCCAGGGAGCGGACTAGAAGAATCCATAAAGAGGATGAAGTCCACCATTACCGTCTATAGGGATGATGAGATTATCTTCACGGGTAGGGCAACAGAGATAGAGGATGATTTCCAGAAAAGAAGGTCAGTGTATTGCGAAGGTGCATTGGCCTTTTTCAATGATTCCATCCAGCCTTTAACAGAATATCACGGTATCACGGTACGTGGCTATCTTGAGAAACTTGTATCTGTCCATAACAGCCAGGTCGAGACAAGCAGACAGTTTACTGTAGGAGTTGTCACAGCAAGGGATGCCAACGACTCCCTGTATAGGTTTACCAATTACAATCCGACCATAACTGAGATAAAGGAAGACCTTCTTGATGACCTTGGAGGATATCTGTTCGTAAGGAACGAAGGTGGAAAGCTCTATCTGGATTATCTGGGCGACTACCTTGATACGAGCGACCAGAAGATAGAATTTGGCTCTAATCTCCTTGATTTCACAAGCGGATTCAATACCACGGACCTTGCTACAAGGATTATCCCTCTTGGAGCAGTTCTTGACAGTGAGTCTACGGAAACGATCAAGAAAAGACTCACCATTGAAGATGTGAACGGTGGAAAACCTTATCTTGAGAGCGCAGAAGCCGTGGAAAACTTCGGTATCATCACAAAAGTTGTGACATGGGATGGGGTTACTACAGCATCAGCCCTTCTTTCCAAGGGAAGGAAGTATCTTGAAGAAAGGCAGTTTGACAACATGACCATCGAATGTAGCGCAGTCGACCTTCATTATTCTGATGAAGAGATACCGGCATTCAAGGTCGGACAATATGTATGGGTCATTTCGGGTCCTCATGGACTTAAGAAGAGATTTCCTGTAAGCAACTTAAGGCTCTGTCTTGATAGCGTGGCTGACAATACCATCACACTTGGAAGTTCGGAGATAAACAGGTCTTTTACTGAAAGTGCCAAGGAAGCTAATGAGGAGATAATAAAAAGGATCAAGGATGTTGATACGGATTCAGTCCTCGCTCAGGCAGGAAGGAATGCAACGGCTCTTATCAATAATGCAACTCATGGTTATGTTGTTGTTGAGCCCAATGAGATCCTTGTGATGGATACGAATGACAAGGAAACTGCCAAGAGGATATGGAGATTCAATCAGGGCGGTCTTGGCTTTTCTAAGGATGGCTATGATGGAAGCTTCCCTCTTGCCATAACGCAGGATGGAGCAATTGTAGCTGACTATATCACTACAGGAAAGCTTGATGCAAACCTCATAAAGACAGGTATCATTTCAGATGAAAAGGGTCGTAATTATTGGAACATGGAGACAGGTGAGTTCTGTCTTCAGGCAGGATCCATTGGAGACACTCCTATCGAAAACATCGAGGAAGCAGTAAATAAGAGCATCATCGATGTGGATGTTGAGTACGCACAGAACACTTCAGCTACGACAGCTCCTACAAGCGGATGGAGTACCAAGGCTCCTGCATGGGTGGACGGAAAGTATATATGGCAGAGGACAAAGACCACAACAGCAGATGGAGAGGCTTCATATAGCGCAGCAACCTGTATCTCCGGGGCAAAGGGAGCAACCGGGGCAGCGGGTAAAGATGGAGCCAATGGCAAAGATGGCAAGGATGGTGTTAATGGAAAAGATGGAGCACCGGGAAAAGACGGTGTGAACGGTAAGGATGGTATCAACGGCACTAACGGAAAGGACGGTGCACCAGGTAAGGATGGTACCAACGGTAAAAATGGCACGGATGGAAAGAACGGTTCCGATGGAAAAGGAGTGACCGCCATTGTCGAGCAGTACTATCTTTCATCATCAAATACCACTCAGACTGGCGGTTCTTGGGTGACTACATGTCCTGCTTGGAAGTCTGGTTATTACATATGGACAAGAAGCCAGATTACATGGACAGATAAGACCACCACAACAACGACTCCAACACTTGCGGGTGCTATCAATTCTGCCAACACAACTGCAAATACAGCTAATTCCACTGCCAACACAGCAAAGACGACTGCAAATACCGCAAAGTCGACAGCTGATACAGCCAAGTCTACAGCGGACACAGCGAAATCGACAGCTGACACAGCCAAATCAACAGCAGATACGGCTAAGACCACAGCCAACAATACAAAGACCGCTCTTGATAATCTCAAGATTGGTGGAAGGAATCTTGTTCTAAATACGGGAACCGCAATAGAGCTTTATGCAAAAGGTGGCGAGAATGAGAATACTGCCACAAATAATGGTTCATATACGAATTTTGCTGCTGATACGGCATCAGATTACCCATACAGGCTTGCATGTGGTGCCCTTTCAAATCTCAAGTTGACAAATAAGGATTATCTGACCATTTCCTTTGACTGGTCGGTTAATAAGGATTCTCCTTCGGGAAAGTTTAAGATAGGATTTAATGCAAATCCATGGGAGATGATGTCGGGTGATGTAACTTTATCGGCATCTAATAAAGGTGGTCATGTACAGAGGACTGTAGCTGTGTCAAGCTCTACAGCTCTTATCGATAGTACAGCTCTTGGTATTCGTATCAGGATGGACAAGGTAACATCAGGAGCGACAGTCAAGGTATGGAACCTTAAGCTTGAGATAGGTCAGAAAGCTACGGCTTGGACACCTGCGCCGGAGGACTTGCAGAGCTATGCTGATAAGGTTGCCAAAGCTGCTGTGAATAATCAGACACAGACAAGTATTTTTAATAAGCTCACCAATAATGGCCAGACTCAGGGAATATATCTGAAAGATGGCAAATTATATGTAAATGCAGAATATATCGCTACGGGTATCTTAAAGTCCAAGGACGGCTCAACTTTTTACCTTGATCTGGATAATGGGATTCTTAAGATGAAAGCCACATCCCTTGAGCTTTCAGGATCCACTCTTCAGAATATCTGGAGAAACACGGCTCATTTCAACAAGATAGGTACGGAATGGCTGACATTCCAGTCTTGGGAGAAGGGCATATGGATGGGCGACAGTAATAATTCTACAAACGGAGCAGTTGACCTTGTAGATATAGCTACCAATCCACCAGAGGGCGTTCCTGTGACTAACTCATTGTGGATAAAGCCATACAATACAAATGAGCAGGACGTGGGGCAGGCAATTCCTATCGATGCGGGAAAGTACATGTTCTCATATTATTACAGGCTCAAGCTTAATCCGAACCTGCTTAAGGGAACTGCTGATAACAAGCTTGTATCAAGTGTAGCTGATAGCGGATGGGTCCTTACATCTGGTGGAAACGGGAAAGGCTCTGTAGTAACGGGGTATAACAACCTTGGAACTACAGACAAATATATGCTTCCATATCCACTTGCTTATACAATCAAGGGTAATACTACCGGGAACAGGGACTTTGCCCAGAAGGTAACGCTTACCAAGGGTAAGACATACATTCTTTCCTGGTATTCGAGGCTGATTGATGGAACAACATCAGCGACTATCCTTATCCGTAACTGGAATACGACCACAAATGCATGTGAACTGACGCTTTTCAACTCCAAGGTAACAAATACCTCTTGGCAAAGACGCTGCGTGAAGTTTACAGCTACAAGTGAGAATAGCGAGATCACCAATATTCAAATAGGTATAACAGGAGCAGGGAATATCCAGTTTGCCTGTATGAAATTGGAACAGGCAGACCATTGTACTGCGTATGTTCCTAACACGGCTGACGCAGCTTATAAAGAAACGGATCCTGTTTATTTTAGGCTGTTCAGAAGATGGGGAAACAGTTCTACATGGGGTATTTATACCACGCTGAACCTTACCATTGCACAGATAAAGTCAGGGAAATGGTTTAGGTTTATCGGTGAGGATACTTTCCTTAAGGGCAAAGATACAAGCAATAAGTGGGATATGAAGAACACAGCTTATTTCTGGGAGTATGAATCTGGAAAGTACAAGACCAAGATGAGGGTGGGCATGACGAATGGATGCTCCACAGAATTCTGCGGAATGATGATATGCAGGCTTACGGGAAGTGAGACTGCGCAGACGGCAGCAGCTTCCTGCAGGTGGTCACCAAATGATTCGGATACTATGCTGAAGAACGAGATAGTATCCACAATGACAGGAGGTTCAGCAACTGACAGTAATCAGGGACTGTATCTAAACAGCTCAGGACAGCTCTGTATAAATGCCAGCCTGATAAAGTCAGGAACTATATCAGCGGATAAAATAAAGACTGGAACGTTGAACGCTATCGCCATAAACAATAATGGCAAATTTCAGGTAAACGCTAACGGTGACGTTACACTTAAATCCGGATGTTTAAGGATAAAGGAGAATGATAGTAAATATATTTATTTCATGTCATCGGATGGATCTCCACAGATTTATCTTACAGATGGTTCTAAAGATCTGTTGCTCTGTCCTGGGCATATTTATTATACAGACAGGAAGGGAATATATAGAGAACTTACAAACGTAGGTGTATAAGCGGTGGCACTGTGCTACCGCTTTTAATATGCACAAATTAAGAAAGCGAGGAAGTGTTGTATGAAAAATGTTGTAACTACAGGTCAGTACGTCATTACTGGGATTGGAGGTGTTATGGGCTGGTTGTTTGGGGGACTTGATGGTTTTTTGTATGCGCTGATTGCATTTGTGGTGGTGGACTACATCACAGGAGTGCTTGCAGCTATCTATACAAGGGAGCTTTCAAGCGAGGTCGGATTCAAGGGGATTGCCAGAAAGGTCATAATCTTCCTTCTGGTGGGAATCGGTAACATTATCGATACCGAGATCCTTAAGACAGGAGCAATCCTCAGAACTGCTGTTATTTTCTTCTATCTGTCTAATGAGGGAATCTCTATCGTTGAGAATTCTGCAAGGTTAGACCTTCCTATTCCTAAGAAGCTCATTGAGGTCCTTAAGCAGATAGATGGCAAGGAGGACGAATGACTATAGAGCAGAAGAACTTCATAGAAATGATCGGGAATGCCGCAGTCAGCTTTTACAGTGACTACGGCATTTTGCCGTCTCTGACGATTGCACAGGCTATCATCGAGTCAAATTGGGGAAAGAGTGGTCTTTCAAGAGACTGTCATAACTACTTTGGGATGAAGTGGTCAAAGGACTGTGGCTGTGATTTTAAGGAGTATAAGACCAAGGAGCAGAAGAGGGATGGAAGCTACATTACCATCGCTGCAAGGTTCAGAAAGTATCCATCCGTAGCTGAAGGGATAAAGGGTTATTATCAATTTCTCCAATACAAGAGATACCAGAATCTTAGGGGAGTGACAGATTTTGGAAAGGCCTGCGACCTTATCCGTCAGGACGGATGGGCTACAGCACTTAAGTATTCAGAGAACCTTAAGGATAAGATCCGAAGGTACAACCTTACAGAATACGATAACAGAGCCATTGGTGCAGAAAAGGGGCGTACGGAATTCCATCCTGGAACTTACGTTGTCACAGCAACTGCTATAAAAGTAAGAGAAGGAGCAGGTACAAACTATGCACAGAAATCTGCGAAAGACTGTGTTTCAGCTCAAGGAAATCTTCTTGGTAAAGCGGTGTATAGAAAAGGAAGGATCATTGAGGTATTGGAGATTATAGAAAAATCCAAGGATGAAATCTGGGGCAGAACTGCAGATGGATATGTAGCTATGAGGTATGGTGGTAAAGAATATGTGGAAAAGAGGCTAGGATAACCTAGCCTCTCTCATTTTATTTATATACAATTGATGTTACTTCATAACTGAATTTCAAATCTTCAAACTCTTCATTATAGACTTTTACATCATCGTCCATGAATTGATTGACATCAAATCCAAGACCGGATTTTTCGGCGGTGCCTCCTGCGGGTACAGTTATTCCTGTAAAGTCGCAGTTTAGGGATTGAATCTCATCACCGAACAGATCCATTATTGTCAGAACACCTTGAATTCCTTTTATATCCTTATCTGTATTGTTTTTTATCTGGAATGTCATTTCTACTCTAGGAGAGTAGCGACCTGCGCTGTAGTTTTCTCCTAGGCTCTTTTTATCAGTAACTATAATTTCAACCTCATCAGATTTCGTTTCTGATTGCGAGGCAGTTGAACCGCTTTTTGCGCTGCCATCAGCATAAATAACATTACTGATATCATAGCTGAATATTAAATCTTCAAGGGCGGTATTATAAAGCTTAACATGATAGTCAAGAAATTCATTGATATCAAAGCCTAATCCTGAAACATCGATAGAACTATTGGCTGGAATTACATTTCCAGTGAAATCGCATCCGGAGGACATGATTTCAACACCGAACATATCTGATATAGTGAGAGTACCCTGGACGCCTTTTATATCTCTATCTGTCATGTTTTCAAGACGGAATGTCATTTCTACTCGGTCGCTATACCTATTCTGTTTATAATTCTTTGCAAGGTTTGTTTTTTCTATAACAGTTACGACAACTTCTTCATCTCTGACTGGAATTGCTTCTGTATAAGAATCGCCGCATACTTTGCAGGTATATTTTTTCTCGCCTTCTTCGGTGAAGGTTGCTTCTTTTACTACTGTTTCTTCATAGTCGTGAGCGATAGTTTTTATGGGCTCAGTAGTTGTTGCACCACATTCTGAACAAACCATTTGTTGCTCGCCTTCTTCAGTACAAGTGGCTTCTTTGATGACTTTATCTTTTTTGTATTTATGATCGGTTAAGGGGATAGATTCAGTTTTTGTTTTACCACACTCTGTACAAGTAAAGGTTTTTTCGCCTTCAGTAGTACACGTTGCCGGGGTAGTTACTTTTCCAGAATCAAAAGTATGCTGATGACCGCAACCAATCAGCATAAAAGAAAAAATAGAAATAGCTAAAATAGCAGATATTTGCTTTCTCATCAAAACCTCCTTGTTAAAGAATCCAAATACCATGAGATTACGCTAATTTATTAACTATCCATAGTATATCATCACAAAATTGATAAATTATTAAAAAGTAATTAAATTTGTATAACACGAGCAATGTTAACGTGATTATATACTACAATATACGTGATGACATACAATATGGAGGTTGATATGAAACGTAATATTGCTATTGCACTTGTGTTGATAACAGTTCTTACTTCAGCTTGTGGAGTAGCATCAACAGGCGAATCTCAAGAATCTGCTAATTCAGATGTTACTGTTGACGCTAGTGTAGAGGCGAGCGTTACTGAAGAGCCTACTACTGACACGGATTCTGACAATTTGGCTGAGGAAAGTGCAACTACAGAAATAGTTGAAGAAGTCCAGGAAGTTGAGGAGGAACCAGAAAAATCTAAACTGATGCCAACATATGCACCATCAGCAAAAGAAAGGTATGGATCCAGATTTAATGTATTGTCTGTGGGTGAGCGTATGGATTTGGTTACTAAAGCTGTTCCCACAATGTGCTATTATGCTATTCACATCACTTTGAAAGAAAAAAAGGATAATGAAGTAGTTTTTACAATTGGTGTAGACGATGTTTTTAACGGATCAGAACCAATCAAAGTGGTTAAGTTTAGTGATATTTATGAAGCTGTTAATGGTTATCTGTGGTTTTTCTATGATGAATCGCCAATGGCAATAAGTGTATCAAGTGAATGGTTATCCGCTGATAAGGATTACACAATTGGTTATGGGGAAGAGAAAGATGTCACATTGAAGTTGCCTTCCAGTAATATCAAATATATAGGCATGATGTCCTATGGAACAGAAGAGACATTTGGGGCAATACCTGCTGATTATGATTGGTATGAAGATCAAGAAAGAAGATATTATTACTACATAACAGTTTTTGAACTTCCAGAATAATGTTTTGAAATATAGTGTTCTACAAAAATATAGGAATTATATGCGTTGTGAAAAGGAGATGAGCATATGTCTAAAAGAGTGGTGGCATCTTTGTTAGTTGTATTAATGATTCTAGTCTGCGCATGTGGAAAGAATAATACTGTATCAGAAGATGATAACAAAAGTACTGCATTAAGTGATGATAAATCAGCTGCTGAAGATGTGAAGTCTTCAAATGAAGAAGAGAAAACACAGTCCATTGAAGTAGATGAGAACCTTCTTACTGTCGAGATAACTGTTCCTAGCAGCTTTATAGGTGAAACAACACAGGAAGATATTGATAAAAGTGTCAAGGAAAATGGTTATGTCTCAGGAACTCTCAATTCTGATGGAAGTGTGACATATAAAATGACTAAGACACAGCATAAGGAATTGGTTGCCAAGATAAAGGAAACCATCGATACACAGATGAGTGAAATGGTTGGCTCAGAGGATTATCCGAATATTGTTAGTGTTGAGGCAAATGACGATTATACAAACTTTACGATTACTACTAAAAGTACAGAATTGGGATTGATGGAATCAATGTCTACTTTGGCATTTTATATGTATGGGGGCATGTATAATGCTTTTGCCGGAAATAAAGTGGATAATATACATGTGGACTTTGTGAATGAAGCATCTGGGCAGGTGATTCAGAGCGCTGATTCAAAGAATATGGGATCCAATTGATAAATCTATATTGAGAAAAGATATCAGAGGGCGTGGTTGTATCAATCACGCCCTTGTTCTTTTATTTCAAACAAATAGGCAATTATGTGAAACATTATTTTTTTTCGTTTTTCTATTTACAATCAAAAGTCTTTCTGATATATTATCCCTCGCAGCTTATTTCTAAGCTGCAATTATTCCAATCAGGAATAATTGTTACCCACTAATGGTTTTTACTAGGAGTCAAATATGTTTACAGAGTTTGATGAGTTCTTATTGAACGTTGGTTATTTTGATGTTTTGAATATGGAACACGATAGTGTTGAAGTGATGAGCCCGGAGACTAAACACTGTTGGATTATGAAGAAATTTGATAAAGAGGGTTACCCTGGACTAGTTCTTTACCATAGTCATGATGGAAGGTCATATCACGTTCATTTTTGCTACGAAGACCAGGATATTGCTCCTGCGGTTTCAGAGATAATGAGCCATGACAGATATCAGAAGAAAAAGCTGAAACTCAGGAATAAGATTACCAAGGTGTCAAACCGTGAACTTCTGATGGCAATATGAGGGAGGGCAATTAGTTGAAACGAGTAGTGCATATTTTTATTCTTTTAGCTTTATATGATGCTTGCGGATTCTGCCTACTGCATTCGTTATCGTTTTTGGCAGGTGCTATAGGTTGTGTTTTCTTGGTTTCTGCATGGATAGGGATGTTTGTTTCATTGACACATGTAATCATATTGATGCTTGAGAGGGTGGTAGGAAGAGCAAGGGCTATCGACTGATAATTTATCGTTATTTAATCATCATGTTGTCAATATATGGTTTATAATATAAATGTCGCACGATGTCGTTTTGATTATCCCTGGAGGGCTTTTATGGAGTTTACTGAGGTTAAGTGTCCAAAATGCGGAGCATCAATGATGGTCAATTCACAGCTGAAAAGGTGCACCTGTAACAGCTGTGGTATGGATATTGTGCTTGGTGGAGAGGTTAGCAATGCCCCAACTGCTACAGACCTCTATGAGCAGGAGAGGGCAAGACTGCAGGCTCAAAAAGATTTCCAAGACGAACAGGATAGAATAGAACGTCAGAAGAGGAGAGAACGTCAGGAAGAAATAGATAGAAGAGAGCATCAGAGGCTTTTAGATGAAGTGGAATTGCCAGCGCCATATGGAACATTCTATGATTACAAGAAATACCTGATTTCCGGTGGTATTGTCATGCTCATAGGATTGTTGGGGAGAAGTGTATTACTCTTCGTAATAGGCTTTTTGGTCTTAGCTGCTCCAAGTGCATATACAGCGTATAAACGCAACAAGAATTACCGTCATGTAATGGAGGATCCGGATAAATATAGGGAATGGAAAGTACAAAAGCTCTATGACAGATGGGATGAAGAAGACCGTGCTGCAGAAGAAGAGGAGCGATATGGAAGAGATGGAAATGGATTAAGATGTCCGAGGTGCGGTAGCCATAACACAACGTCACAGGTGTTCCAGGAGAATCTGGGCTCTAGCTCATGGCAGAACACTTCGTACAAATTCAAGGAGAAAGGCCATGGATGTCTGTGGTGGCTTCTTATTGGATGGTGGTGGTGGATAGTCGACCTTATGCTTTGGATATTTGCATTTATTCCAAGGCTTATAATAAAGCTCTTTGCATCTGGTTGGAAGAGAAAGAAGTATGTTGGCAGTTCTTCAACTAGGGGAGGAACCGTAAACAAAATAGGATATAGGACTATGCACACTTGTCATAATTGCGGTAATACATGGGAAACATAACAGCTTTTGACTTGCGAAAAGGAGGTTTGTATCATGCGTAGATTTGACAGTAGAGTGAGAGAGTATTTCTTTGTGTTAGGTATGGCCACCATTATTTTAGGTGCTATAATTGCCATTATAGTAGCGTTTAAAGTTGGCAGAACTGATGTTAGTTCGTTTTACAGAACAAAATATGAGAGGAACTGGGGCTTAACTTTAGGTATATTCTTTGCAATACTAGGACCCAGTGTTTTTTCTGGCTCTTTACTGATAGCTATATCTGAAGTGTTAGAAGGGCTAGAAGTAATCAGCAATAATACAGCCAATCTAGGAATAGATATACAGGGAAATCCTACGACAGGGTCATATACATCTACGGGCTTCAATTCAGCAGAAGCATTAAACAAGCTTTCTGCTGTGGCAAGTGGGAATACATATCAAAATGTTTCTGCAGGAAGCTGGGTATGCCCGGATTGTGGAAAGACAAATCGCTCCTTCGACCAGACATGTTCGTCATGTGGGGCTGAGAGAAAATAACATAAAAGAAAGGCTAAGGGGTATCTGCAAAAGGATGCCTCTTATTTTTTTTGCCATAAATCCAGATATAGACTGCACTTTCTCCAAGCCTTGTCCGAATATACCACTACGAAAATTAAAAAGTTTCCAATTAATGTTCATTTGGACTTTTTTCCGGGCGCTTTATACACGAGCGACTATGAGCTGAAAATTTTTTCTGAAAAAACCTTATTTTTTAACGTTTCGGATACATAGCCGCTGAAAGGAGAAGTGACTATGACAGAAACAGTAAAAACACAGATAAGGGAACTTAGGGAGAGAGGACTTAGTTACGGTCAGATAAGTGCATCTACCGGGATAAAGAAGTCTACAGTAAAGACCTTCTGCATCAGGACGGGAATAGTTGTACTGACAAAGTTAAAGGATGATGAGCTTTTGTGCAAGTGCTGTGGCATGCCTGTAAAGCAGGATCCAAAGAGGAAAGCAAAGATGTTCTGTAACGACAAGTGCAGAATGACGTGGTGGAATAGGAATCTGGATAAGGTAAACAGAAAAGCCAATTATGAGTATATCTGTGCAGGCTGCGGAAAGCCATTCTCGGTTTATGGGAATGCCAACAGAAAGTATTGCTCACATGAGTGCTACATAAAGGACAGATTCGGAGGTGGACATGATGAATAAGCAGGAAGCCAAGAGGGAGCAGCACTACCAGATCATCATGAGTATTGCCTCGGAAATGCTTAATAACAAACTCATTAATTATGAAGATTATTGTCAGTTTGAAACAAAGATGAGAAAGAAATATAAGCCTGAATTCTCCGATATCTTCTGGGGCAAAAAGCCCGAAATAGCTTGATTCTATGCGGATTGTACGGGAATATGCTATCTGAAAGGAGGGGTGATAATGCCGAAAGTAATACAACTACAGAAGAAAATACCCACCCTTGAAAGGAAGAAAAGGGTGGCTGCATACGCCAGAGTTTCCGAGAAAGGCGAGAGACTTTTACATTCCCTTTCAGCGCAGGTCAGCTATTACAGCAATCTTATCCAGAATAATCCTGCATGGGAATTTGCAGGGGTATATGCGGATGAAGCTATCACGGGAACCTTGGTACGCAAAAGGGACGAGTTCAATAGGCTTATCAAAGACTGCGAGGAAGGGAAGATAGACATAATCCTTGTGAAGTCCATACAGAGATTTGCAAGGAATACGGTAGACCTTCTTGAAACAGTAAGGCATCTTACAGATCTTGGCGTTGAGGTCAGGTTTGAAAAGGAACACATCAACAGCCTCAGCGGTGACGGGGAACTTATGACCACCATCATAGGCTCCTTTGCACAGGAAGAAATCCGAAGCCTTTCTGCTAACGTTCGATGGGCAAGAAAGAAAAAGATAGACCAGGGCGAGGCACCCATAAGGATGCAGGTCACAGGCTATCGATGGGAAGGTGATGAACTTGTTGAGAATCCAGAAGAGGCTAACATCATCAGGCGCATCTACGGAGAATATATGGAAGGGAAATCGCCCGGACAGATATGTAAAGGTCTTAAGGCTGATGGGATAAAGACCATCAGAGGACATTGGTATCAGGAGCAGGTGATTTATAGGATCCTTCGAAATCCGCTATATAAAGGTGACTTGGTATTACAGAAGAGCTTCATCGAGGATCCAATCACAAAAGTACAGAAGTGGAACACGGGGGAGCTTCCGATGGTCATTGTAGAAGAAAACCATAAGCCAATAATCCCTCCTGAAATGTGGGATGCGGTTCAGGAAGAGATGAAGCAGAGGAAAGAAACATGGAATGCACATTGTAACAGCTTCGAAGGAATGAAGACCTTTACTTACATGGTCAGATGCGACAGGGAGAAAAAAGCTTTCAGGCATCAGCCAAATGGAAGCGCTGCCTATGGCAATGATGGTTCTTGGGACTGTACTTATGGCAATTGCCCACACAGGTCAGAGTGCGACATAAAGTGTGTTCCAGACCTTGCCTTAAGACAGTCGTGTAAAAGAGCACTTTGCATTGATGAGTTTGATGAGGCTGTTGTTAGGGAGAAAGTAGGAGCGATAATCATTCCTGCCGATGGTTGGATCCTTATCCAGAAAAAAGATGGAACAGTTTATAAGGATTACTTCAGAGGGACTAAGGATTCAGTTGAAAAGCAGCCAAAGAACAGAAATGTCTTTAGCAAGAAGCTCATCTGCGGATGCTGCGGAGAGTTTTTTGGAGCAACAAGTATTTATCAGGATGGCATCAGGAGAGTTACATGGAACTGCAGGGTCAATGCAGACAACAGCTTCATCCATGAAAATGTCCTTAAGTACAGAGTGGCTGAGGCAGCAGGCTGGGATAGGTTCTCATTCGACAGCTTCAGAGAAGAGGTCGACTACATCGATATGGATAAGCCCTGCCACATGACTATCCATTTTAGGGATGGAAGGACAAAGGAAGCAGAGTATTATTCACAGAAGTTTACAGCATGGAGGGGAAGACATGGCAAAAAAGATAACTAGGATTCCTGCCACCAAGGCACTCTATACCAATGCCCCACTAGCCGAGGCAAGGAAAAAGAAGGTGTGCGGTTATGCCCGAGTAAGTACAGATCACGAGGAGCAGCAGAGCAGTTATGAAGCACAGCTTGATTACTACACCAATTACATACAGGCACACGAGGATTGGGAGTTTGTTGGGATGTACGCAGATGAGGCTAGGAGCGGAGTAACAACGAAAAGAAGAGATGGATTCAAGAAAATGGTTGATGACGGTCTTTCTGGGGAGTTCGACCTTATCATTACAAAGAGCGTCAGCCGATTTGCAAGAAACACAGTCGATTCCCTTACCACCATCAGAAAGCTGAAGGAAAAGGGAGTCGAGGTGTATTTTGAAAAAGAAAACATCTGGACTCTAGACGCAAAAGGGGAACTTCTTATAACCATCATGTCATCCTTGGCACAGGAAGAATCCAGAAGTATTTCCGAGAATACAACATGGGGCAGACGGAAGCAGATGGCGGATGGAAAGGTCAGCTTCAACTACCATTGGTTCCTTGGTTACGATAAAGGCGAGGATGGAAATCTTGTCATCAATGAGGAGCAGGCAGAGACAGTTAGGGAGATTTACAAGCTTTACCTTGCAGGACTTACATGTACGGCCATCGCCAAAGAACTGGAAAGACAGGGAAGGACTTCTCCTGCAAATAAGCATTGGCATGACGGAACGGTCAAGAGCATCCTTACAAATGAGAAGTACAAGGGAGATGCCCTTTTGCAGAAGTATTACACGGTAGACTTCCTGAGAAAAAAGATGGTCAAGAATGACGGCACAGTTCCGCAGTATTATGTGGAAGACCACCATCCACCGATTGTGAGTGCAGAGGTGTTCGAAAGAGTACAAAGAGAGATTGAGCGTAGGAAGAATCTCCCACATGATTACAGAGGTGGCAGTATCTTTGCTTCAAAGCTTGTCTGCGGAGAGTGTGGATGTTTTTACGGATCCAAGGTTTGGCATTCAAATGATAAGTATAGGAAAATCGTGTGGCAGTGCAATGGGAAATACTACCGCCCTACAAAGTGCAAGACGGCTCATCTTAAAGAGGATGAGATAAAAGAGTACTTCATGAAGGCAGTCGCAGCTCTTTGGAAAGACCGGGAAACATATATAGAGGACATCGAGATCCTAAAGGAAGATGCCACTAAGCTTGATTCCATAAAAGAGCAGATGAGAAAAGCCAAGGCAGAGCTTAAACAGATAGCTGAAGCAGTCGAGAATACGATTTATGACAATGCCCACAAAGCTCAGGACCAGGGAGAATACCAAAAAGGCTATGAGGAGTTGGTCGGAAAGTACGAAGCCAAGCAGTCTGAGTATGAAGCTCTTGAAAAGAAGCTTGATGATACAAAAGCTAAAGCAGAAGCCATTGATGATTTTATAGAAACTCTAAAGAAGATGCAGACTCCCACCAAGGAGTTCAATATGTGGCTCTGGGGAAGCATGGTGGAGAACATGACCATTAACCTTAATGGTAGCGTCACCTTTAACATGAAGAGCGGAATGAAGATTACAGTTAAATAAGTTCTTACCCATGTTATAATGTTTCTTGTTCGGGAGATTTTAAGACGTGGGGGATGTTTTATATTATGTATGGCAGGGAACTTACGGAGGCTGAGAAGTCAGATTATGACAAGCTGGTCGCGGGGGCAAAGCAGCTTAACATTTTTGGAATTGAGGAGGACCTTGATGCCAATGATTATATATTCGAGGCTAAGACTGACGAGGAGTAAGGTATGAAAGAGTTTTCTAGGATAACCATTGAACAATACTGTATGGCACATAGGGGAACAAAAAAGAGCAGATTTCTATGGGATTTGGTCGAGCTGTCATATAACATGGAGTGTGAGCCAGAAGACTGGGAGGCTCTGCAGCTTGAGCAGTATATAAACAGAGAAAAGAGCCCGGAATTAAAAGAGGCACTTGAAGATCTGGATGAGTTTCTGTTCGGATGAAATTGCAAGAGAACTTTCTAAAAAGCCTATAAAATGCAAGTTTATCTACAGTTTATAAATGACTACTACAACATTTTGGTTTGAAGCATAAAGGAATACAAACTGTTGAAAAGATAGTGTTTGAAGCATGGCAAAATGCAAGAATTTAAATTGGAGCAGCACACAATCGGTTTTGATTGTAGGCTGCTTTTTCTGTGCGAAAAAAGATACGTGTGATACAATTTTCTTATAAAAATGCAGGAGGCAATCATATGGACTCTTCAGAAAAGAAAATATGGGGTATTCATACAAAAGATGAGAACCTTTTCCTTAATGACAACGTAATTGCTATTGGATGGGCTGAGCTGGGCGATCTATCAAAGATTGCTCCGGACAGGGAATCTTTCCGTGCAAAGATGACCGAGGCATTCCCAGATGCATCCAAGCAGTCGATAGCAAATATGACAGGACAGGTATTCCGATTTGCCTGTGAGGTAAAGGTGGGGGATTATGTTATATTTCCGTCACGTAATGACCGCATGATTAATATTGGAACTGTTGAGGGTGAGTACTTCTATGTTCCAGAAGCAAAGGATATGCCTGGAGAGTATGTTAACCGCAAGAAGGTAAAGTGGATTAAACGAATCCCAAGGACAATGTTTACACAGGGTGCCCTCTATGAAGCTGGCTCTGCAATGTCTTTGTTTACTATTAAGAACTATGCTGAAGAGTATCTCGCAGCACTTGATAATGATTTCAAGAAGACCATGCAGACTGATAACACAGAAGATGATAGTGTTGGAGCTACTGCTGATGACATCATAGATAATACAAGAGATTTTATTCTTAAGGAACTGAGCCGTCAGCTTAAGGGTTATGATTTAGAAGAGTTCATAGCAGATCTGCTCAGAGCAATGGGGTATCGCACAACTCTTTCACCACATGGTGGAGACAGCGGAATAGATATCACAGCTTATAAGGACGAATTGCCACCACGCATCCTTGTCCAGGTAAAGAGCGGTGATGGGGATATAAAAGAAACAACGATTCAGTCTCTTAAAGGAGCAATGCGAGAGGGTGACTATGGTCTGTTTGTAACCCTCGCAAACTATACTAAAAATGCGCAGAAGTATCTGGAGAGCACACCTATAATCCGAGGAATTAACGGTGAAGAGCTTGTAGAACTTATTCTTAAGTATTACGAATTGATGAGCGAAAAGTTCAGGAAGCTGATTCCGCTGAAGAAGGTTTATATACCTGTTCCGAAAGAGGATGAATTATGATACCACAGCCGTGTAATAAAGAGGTGGAGAAGTATCTCAAGCGATGGGATTCCCTTGAAAACTATGTTCTGCAGGAGAGAAGTTTGGACAAATTATTCAAGGATAAATTTCCTCACAATACTGAAATAGAGGACATATTAATAAAAGTAAGTACGTTAAATGATTTCTATAGTACCAATATTTATTCAGTGTTTCCGGTTGCGAAACATATTTTAGAGATGAACATTGACGAAAGGCTATATGGAGGTGATCCCACACTCGTTTCTGAAATAGCTGTTGTTAATATTTCAGGGAAGACTAAAAACTTTTATTCATTTGCATCAAAATACTGCTCGCATCATAATCAGGATCAATTTCCAATCTATGATTCATATGTTGAGAAAGTATTGATGTATTTCCGAAAGGTAGATGGATTCAGCCAATTCCGTTTAGAAGATTTAAAAGATTATCCTATATTTAAAGGTGTTTTAGTTCATTTCGCAGATTATTATGGAATAAAGGGGTATGGACTGAAAGATTTAGATAGGTATTTATGGCAATTGGGAAAGGAATTCTTTCCTAAGAAATACTAAAAAAGAAGCCCTGTGTGGCGATTTCAGAATAGCCGTTGCGGAATTATCCGAACGAGCTTCCTGATAACGCGACACAGGGCTTTATCTATATTGGCGCTTTATTCTAACGAATTGTTTATCGAAAATTTATAGAAGTTTTATGCGGAATAAAGGATGTGTTTTTATAATAAGAGTACAATCTATGGTTTTAAAATATTATTGAGGGGTGTGCAATATGAAATGTCCAAAATGTGGAGCTGAAAATCCTGATAATACAAATTTTTGCACGAACTGCGGAAATAGTCTGAGCGTGGCAGAGCCCAAGAAAGAAACTAAAAAATTACCTTTCTTTTTGCACAACTGGTTTATGTCGCTCGTTTTTTGGGGCTCTATGGGCTTCTTATTTTTAGTTGTGCTCATTTTGTTCATTATAAGAATGGTCAAATATCCTGAACATAGAAAGAATGCTTTGATTTGCTTGGGAGTTCAGGCGGGAGCGTTGATCCTTATAGGTGCCATTGGAGCATATTATGGGGGAGCTGATGATAGAGCAATTAATAAATACTTAAAGAACAGCGATTATGCAGGGGCAATAGAATATATAGAGAATAATATAGATTATGGATCAGAGAGCTATTATGAAAAGCGTGCGTATGTTTATGGTGAGCAGAAGGATTATGATGCCGCCACAAATGAAATAGTTACCTATATTGAAAATAAAGATGATTTAACAAAAGTGTATAGCGGTACAATAGATTTGCTCGATAAGTATTCTGCAAATGCATCTTCTGAAAGTAAAACGAAGGCGGAAACCGCAAAAGCCTCTGTAACTAAAGCTAAAGAGGATGCTGCTGCAAAGGCTAAAGCAGAAAAAGAGGCAAAGGAAAAAGCGGAGGCTGAAGCAAAAGCAAAAGCTGAAGCTGAAGCAAAGGAAAAGGCTGAAGCTGAGGCACGAGAAAAAGAAGAGGCTGAAGCTAAAAAGCAAGCAGAAAAAGAAGCCAAGGAAAAAGAAAAACAAGAGGCTGAAGCAAAAAAGAAGGCTGAGAAAGAAGCTAAGGAAAAAGAAGAAGCCGAAGCTAAAGCTAAAGCAGAGGCGGAAGCAAAGGCGAAGGAACAGGCAGAGAACGATAAAAAAACATATGGAATTACCAGAGATGAATTCGCAGAGGTATTGTTCTCTTATGGTGATCCGGGGGATACGACTGATGCCGATATAGACGAATGGTTTGAAGAATGGAAGTCAGATCCTCAACATTGGGGATGGGTGAAAAATGCAAGTGGAAAGTGGACAATCCCGCTATCCGAAAGCGAGATTCAGGCACAGGCAGTGAATTTTACATATAAGGATTTGATGAGATATCCAGATCAATATGAGGGAATTTACGTTGCCAAGAAGTTTTATTTGAGGGGGAAAGTAGAAGGAACAAACAATAAATATGGGGCATATACAGTAGGTGAGTATAATTTACCGGATTATGATTCTGATTTTATTATCATAGATAATAGAACAGATAAGAGTATGAAGCTATTAGAAGGTGATATAGGTATAATTTATGGTGTTTTTAAAGGCATAAATTCAACTGATTATTATCAATCAAATGCGCTGACGGACAAAAAAGTGTATATAGAAATTCCAGAGATAGATATGATGTATTTTGAACTGATTGAAGAATAAAGGACAAAGCCGAGAGTTTTTGCTCTCGGCTTTTTCTATGCCTAGCAATGAAACCATCTTTTGAAGCCATGTGGTCTAAAAGTTTACATTGTATCAAAATATGCGGACTAACGGAGATCATGGTCAACGGCACCGACAATATATTCATAGAAAAGGACGGCGCCATAAAAAAGTCAGAGCTTAAGTTTGACTCCGCAGAAAAGCTGGAGGACGTGGTTCAGCAGATCGTCTCCTCCTGCAACAGGATGGTAAATGAGGCATCTCCTATCGTGGATGCCAGGCTTGGCGGAAGCGCAAGCAGCCGTATAAATGTGGTGCTGCCCCCGGCGTCCTTGTCGGGCCCGGTGCTCACCATCCGAAGGTTCCCCGAAAAACCGATAGATATGGACAGGCTCCTGGAGTTTGGATCCATATCCGAAGATCTCAAAAATTACATCGCCGTCCTGATCAGGGCCGGCTACAACATCTTTATTTCCGGTGGCACCGGTTCCGGTAAGACCACCTTTCTCAATGCTCTTTCGGATTTTATCCCCAAGGACCTTAGGGTCATAAGTATTGAAGACAATGCGGAGCTTCAGATAAGAGGAGTTCCGAACCTCGTGCGGCTTGAAGCAAGAAACGCCAATGTAGAGGGCTGTAGGCCAATTACCATAAGAGACCTCATTAAATCCTCGCTTCGAATGAGGCCGGACTGGATCATCGTTGGAGAGGTAAGAGGTGATGAGTGCGTGGATATGCTTCAGGCCATGAATACCGGTCACATGGCAATGTCCACAGGTCACGCCAACAGTGCACGGGACATGCTCTCAAGGATTGAGACCATGGTGCTCATGGGCATGGAGATCCCACTTCCGGCTGTGAGAGGTCAGATAGCATCGGGGATTGACATCGTGATCCACTTAGGAAGGCTTCGAGACAGGTCAAGAAAGGTCCTGGAGGTTTGCGAGCTGGAAAAAGAGATAGATGCAGAAACCGGGAAGATAGTGGTAAATCCACTGTTCAGGTTTGAGGAAACAGAGGAAGTGGATGGGAAAATAAAAGGAGAATGGAGGAAAGTCGGTGAACTTAAAAGCACTGAAAAACTTGTGGCAGCAGGTCTTAAGCTGCCGGCCTGCCCTGAGTGACTGGCCTGTATTTTTGCAGGGAGCGGTGATAGCTCTTTTGTTTGGAAGGTTGTTCTATGATTCCTGGCTTGCGGTGATGATTCTTTTGCCCCTTATATTGCCCTGGTCTGTTCATGAAAAGCGCCTGCAAAGGCAGAGAAATACAAGGCTTATGGGAATACAGTTCAGGGATGCCATCAGCAGTGTCCTCACCTCCATGAAGGCGGGGTACTCCGTGGAGAATGCATTTATCGCATCTTACCACGACATGGCGCTTTTGTATGGCAAGGGCAGCCTTATCTGCAATGCCCTTGCGAAGATCGGAAAGGGGCTTTCCAACAATATTCCCATTGAGAAGCTCTTGTATGGGGTGGGAAAAGAATCGGGAAACCGCGACATCATGGATTTTGCTGAAGTCTTTGCGGTGGCAAAAAGAGGCGGCGGCAACATGACGGAGATCATAGGAAGGACTATAACTGTCATCTCCCGGAAAATGGATGTGGAAAAGGAGATCGATGTGCTGATCAGCGCAAAGCGGATGGAGGCGGGGATCATGAACCTGGTGCCCTTCTTCATAATTCTCTACATAAGCATCACCAGTAAGGGATTTTTCGCTCCCCTTTACCACAATCTCCCGGGGATCGTTTTGATGACTGTGTGTATGGGCCTGTACATAGGCGCATATCTAATGTCGGAAAGGATAGTGAACATTGATGTTTAAGCTTGCATACCTATACGTGGTATTACCTTTGGCGGTTTTTGTGATCCTTTTTCTTTCGAAGGACCTTCAGCTTCCTCCCGGCATGGAAGAAACGGGCATAAGCAGGGCATTCCTTAAGGCTTCGCTTTATATTTACCGGCTGCTTAAGGGTAGGATCAAAAGTGCATCTTCCGAGAAGATAAGGGTGTACCTTAGGACCCTGGAACAGAGGAAGGACATGGAAAACGCAGAGGCGGAGTATTTTACAAGGAAGATCAGCATTGTCCTGATCATGGCCTTTGCAGGTAGTCTCCTGGCACTGGCAGCAAGTCTTGGTGCAGGGAGCGTAAGTCACTTTGATGAAGAGGGGCAGATAAAAAGAGACGGATACGGGGGCAGCGATTACGAAACCGTTCTGGTGGCTACGGACGCAGCCGGGGAGCAGGTTGGTGAATTTGAGATGAACGTTGGTACAAGGCTTTTTACAAGGAAGGAAGCAGAGGAGCTCTTTGACGAGGCCGCAGGAGACCTTGAAACAGCTATTCTGGGGGAGAACGAAAGCCTTGATAACGTTACCCAAAACCTTAACCTTACGGAAGAACTGGAGGGGTATCCCTTTGACATCCGCTGGAAGGTGGACAACTACGAGGTAATGGGGCAGGACGGGAAGCTCAAGGAGGAGAATATCCCGGAAGGTGGCACCGCAGTGATGCTGACCGCAACCTTTAGCTATGAGGAAAATGACTGGCAGCAGGTCCTTTATGCAAACGTCATGCCGAAGGTTCTTACTCCCGGGGAGAGGGCCGTTAAGGAGTTGAAGGGACTTCTGCAGAAGGCAGACAAGGATTCAAGGACAGAAAATGCCATTCCGCTTCCGAAAAGCTACGAAGGCCGTGAGCTTGTCTGGAGCGAGAAAAAGACCGATAACAGCCTGATCCTTCTGATGCTGACGTTGACAGGAGGTGCCATCTCCTACGTTCTTAAGGACAAGGAGCTGAAAAAGTCTCTGGAAGAGCGCCAGAAGCAGATGCTTGGGGATTATTCCCAGATGATCTCATCCCTTGTCCTGTACATGGAGGCTGGGATGACCATGCGCAACATCTTCGGAAAGCTCTCCTCATCATATCTTAGGGAAAAGAAAAACGGCGGCCCTGACAGGTTTCTGTACGAGGAAATACTTATGACAAACAGGGAGCTTGCGTCGGGGACTTCCGAAGCAGACGCCTACGAGCACTTCGGTATCAGGTGCGGGGGGCAGCAGTACACAAGGCTTTCAACGCTCCTTACCCAGAACCTTAAAAAAGGAAACAGTCAGCTTCTGACTCTCCTTAGGGAGGAGTCAAAAAATGCCTTTCAGGCCAGGATGGACCGGGCAAGAAAGGCGGGAGAAGAGGCCGGAACGAAGCTTCTTCTTCCCATGATAATAATGCTGGTGATCGTGATGATCATAATCATGATCCCTGCATATTTGGCATTTTAAATGGAGGAAAAGAAATATGATAAACAAAATAAAG
Source organism: Butyrivibrio sp. (assembly GCA_015056575.1). GTDB lineage: Bacteria > Bacillota > Clostridia > Lachnospirales > Lachnospiraceae > Butyrivibrio. Next base: position 75,617 of record SVGA01000002.1, on the reverse strand, counting down.
ATTTTAGGAAACAAGGTAATGAACAAGATCAGGGACTTTCACCGGGAGGAGTCCGGAATGGGAACGGTGGAGGTGATCCTTATCATCGTGGAAAAGCCTAACGCAAAACACAGGTATGTTTTATGTGGAAATTAAAGGATTCATTATGAGGGAGTAAAGATAAGTGTTTGTAATATTAGGTCTGGTTTTTTGAAAGGAAGGTAAGGATGGATGTTTACAGCTAAGGATAAGGAGATGCTAGGGAATCCGTACTTTAATATAATAACGGAGAACCCCGTGATGTATGAGGTACAGTCAAAGAACACTGGTCATTATTGGGTGATAATGCCTCTTATAGACCATAAGTTTAAATATGTTAGATTGATGCATAAGTACAAGAAGGAGCATGAATACCATGAGCAGACAACAACGGCATCAGTTTTGGATGCAGTATTAGAGATTATTTGTCATGATGACTACAAGCTTCACACCAAAAATCCAATCTTTGAACAGTTCGTTCAGCAATATTCTTAAATAGGTGGTTCCACCAAGATTCAATGGTATAATAAGGGCAGATGGTGTAAACAGGCCCAGATTCTATGGAGAAGTATTATGATTGAATACACGCTCGAATATATAAAGCAGTTTGAAAGAGAAAAGAAGTTTTTAGCAGATGAAGTGCCTACTTGGTATGATTGGGCAATTGAGCGATGGAGATATCGTGTACCAATAGATTCTAATGAAAGTTGGTACATGCAGGTGTTCTTTAAAGAGGATGGAGTTCTTGATTATTATAGTCTTGATGAAGAGGTAGCTTATGACTCTCATTATTCATTTAGAATATCAAAAGACGATGCAGAAAAACTATTTGGGAATAAGGAAACTTACTTACATAATCTTATGAAAGATTTCTTAAAAAGCAATACAGGAGAAAACCTTAAAGAATTGTTAGAACCATACATTTTTGAAAGAATATCATATTATTAAGGAGAGTTTGAAATTTTTTCTGTAAATATAGGGATCTTCTATGATAATTTTGATTTAATGAAGGGTGTAGTCAGAGTGGCTACATCCTTTTTTCGACTATACATTTTAAAAAAAGTATAAGTCAATGAATACTTTGTTTTTTGGTATTAGAGTTTTATAATGGGAGTAATTGTTCAATAAAAGTTTATGTAGGAGACGTTAACGATAATGAAGCATGAAGAACTTTTACTCAACTTGGAAGATAACGAATGGCCACTTACGACAATTGACCATGATAGGATGATTGCTCGGGCGATAGTTGTAGATGATGACGAGAATTTCTATTTCGTTAGGGCAAATAGAGATGATGATTTCGGTAAAGCTACACTTATTGAAACAGCAGGAGGTGGCGTAGAAACTGGGGAAGATTTGGACACTGCCATCAGACGTGAACTCAACGAAGAACTTGGTGTTGATGTTGAGGTGATTAGTAAGATTGGAGTCGTTAGTGATTACTACAATTTGATTCATAGACATAATATCAATAACTATTATTTATGCAAAACGGTATCTTTTGGAGATAAACATTTAACTAAAGATGAAATTGAAGATTTTCACCTTTCTACTCTGAAATTAAAATATGAAGAGGCTTTAGCTGAATATGAGAAGTGCAGATGTACAAAACTTGGAAGACTTGTAGCAAATAGAGAGGTTCCTATCCTGAAGAGAGCAAAGGAATTGCTGTAAAAAAGGCTTCAAGTTTACTCAGATAACCTCTATCCCTTGATGAGATAGAGGTTGTATTTTTAGTTCCTTTTGGTACTACAGAATTGATTACTTCATCGACAGTAGATGCGCCAAGAGACTTTGTTCTCCTGGCGCATATTTTTTTAGAAATCATCATCATTGTAATCGTTGTCTTTCCAACCAGAATTAAAGTGAAGTTCTCCAGTTTCCATGTCCATAGACATATTATCGCCCATGCGCATATGGAGATCACCATCTGAGTCGATGCCCATATTGTTAGAAGTCTGATAGATATAATCTCCGTCATCATAGTCAAAGATAGGATTACACATAGATTTACGCCTCCTTCTTTTCAAATTGTTTTATAAAGGTGTTATAGGTTTCTTTAAGCTCATCAATAAGGAACTGGACTTCTGGGTTATTTGATGAAGCGGTTACGTTTATAACATTTGTGATAAAGCCTGTTGTATTCTTGGAATAGAAAGGCATGTAGTAGGCAATAAAGCCGGTATCAGGGTAAAAGTAATATTCACGCCATGCTTCGCGTTCAAAATACGCTGCATCGTAGTAAGCTGATTTAGCATCCCTGTAGAGTTCTTTGCAGTTTTCTTTGCTCTTATCGACAAGTTCCATTAAGTGATTTTGTACTTTTTTGTTGTGACTGATTGCTTTTTCGAGAAACCTTTTGCTTTCTGAGATGCGTCGGCTCCTTATGAGCAGATCCAGAACCTGTCCTGCATAAGGGAAAACATAGGTGCTTTTTAAGGCGTCTTTTTCTGCCTCAGTTTCAAATTCATCGAAGAAATAAGAAAGAGCAGTATTCTCACTTGATGCAATGCTTTCAATCATGCCTGTTACATTAGGGGAAGATGGGAGAGTAGTATCCCGTAATGTCCAGTGCTGAACAGGGTTTATGGTATATAGTAGAGGAAGCTCTCTTGCTTTTAGTTCAGTAAGCATATCAAAGTCTTTATTCTCTATTGCAAGTGAGATCATACGGAATCTAAGATCATCCTGCTCTTTTAGCATCACATCAAGGATGTCTGTGTAGCCGATATCACGCCTCTTTACGCTTGTTCCTGCCCCGAATCCTAGATAGTAATCTTTCTTATCCTTTCCGACAAACCAGATATATCCTTGATTCATCAGGTACTTAAGAAGTTTGAAATTGCCAGCTTCTAAAGCATAGTCAATGACCGTCTTACCAAATTCATCAGGGTTAAGGAAAGGTTTATCTTCACGATTTATATAGTCTTCCCACTCTTTGGGGTCTTTGGAGAAGGCAATGGAGTAGTTTGTTTTTCTGTTTAGGGAAGGGGCAAGAGCTTTACCGCCACTAATTATATCCTCGCAGGATACGCCGAGAAGCTTTGAAAAGATAGGAAGATCCTCTATTTGGATGCCTTTATTTCCCTTCTTGATCTGACAGATGCGGTTTTGCATCTTTTGAATGTCATCCGGATTATAATTTGATCCATCACGCTCTTTAAGGTAGGCGATACCAAACTGACGATCATTTCCGTATGGGCTCCTTTTTATAAGATCGGAAAGGTGTCTTCCGATAAGTGTGTTGTCTGTCTTGTACATAGGCTATCTCCTTTGAGACCATCATAATTAGGTGTATGCAAAAAAGATATAACAGATTTGCATATGCAAAAAGCATATGTTAATCATAACAGATAGATATATATGCGAAAAGCATATATTGAAGGAAAAATATAGAGCCGGTGGGATTTACCGGCTCTAGTATTAGAAACTATCAAGGAATGAGAGAGCAGCATCAAAGGCTGCTTCTTCCGTTTTTGTATCCTCTTTTGGAGAGGTATCTGCATTTGAGGAAGATAGCGTAAGTTTTCCGGAAAGTCTTTCTGCTATAAGGTCTGCCAACTTTTCAGCATCATTTGATGCCGGGTCTTCATTTATAAGGCGGCGTACCGCTTCAATTACCATGTGGCTTTCGGAACGGTAGCCGTATTTCTTATAGTCTGTAATGGCATCGTATACAGCAAGATCTGAAAGATTGTCCTGAAAACGAACGGTCTTCCTTTTGACGTTCATTACCTGCCTCCCATCTTGTGACGGATAAGCTCCTCATATCCTTTGGCGTTGATAGATACATCATCAAGGATGAGGGCATTTTTCTTATCAGCCTCGGAAAGGAAGTGCTTCATAATAGTTGCCCCGCCTCCGATAAAGATAAACTGGGTAAGGTCAGAGTTAAAGTTTAAGGCTCTGATTTGATCCATGAGGTTTGTAGCATAGGATGTAAGACCTGTCTTTATGATATCAAGGTAGTCTTTAGGGATATCGCTTGTTCCGTAGATCATGACTTCCTTGATGGTGGTTTCATCAGCTTCCTGCCCGAGGTTCTGGCGAAGTGCTTCGTTGATATCATTCATGCAGGTGATAGTTCCAAGTGGAAGGGACTTACATCTTGTCTGATCAGGGATAAATTCTGTCAAAGGCAGAATATCCACTGTCCAAGAGCCGATATCAATGACAAGGGCTGATTTGTGGAAGTCCTTCATGAAAGAGACAATCCCGGCATAACCTTGTGGAAATACATCAACGGAAAGAAGTGTCACCGAGTACTGCACATCCTCATATTTGAAGATAAGGCGGCGGTTTTTGGTGTAGTATTCCACAAAGTCTTTTTTCTCTGCACCCATACGGGTAAGGGGAACGCCTACACCAAGATGTACATCTGCAACAGTGGTGCCGGTCTTTTTAAGTTCCTCAGCGATAGCTGCCATTGTAAGGACTCTCATGTTTTCATCCTCTGTCTTTGATTTCTGGACGGATACTTTTCCATTCCCGATAGCATAAAAGCCCTCTGTTGTTTCGATTACCCTTGTAGCAAGGGGTGGTTTTCCGGGGAGCTTCTTTACTCCTGAAGAAAAACAGTTGTGTGATGTCTTGGTATTTCCGTATCCTACATCTACTCCGATTACATATGCTGCCATAGTTTAAAATCCTCCTTGTAAATTAAAGTTTTTCAATAAGTGCAAAATCAACATCGTTTTGGTTCTCGTCCTGAAGCCTTTTAAGAGCAAAGGCAAGCTGGCTTTTTTCCATGCGCAGGCGGTCAATCTCTTCTTTTTGGAGCCTTACGGTTTCTTTAAGGGCTTCATTTAAGGTTTTATCCCTTCTGGAAGTAAGGACCTTTCCCTCCTGGGACTTTAAAGCTTTCATAAGTTCTGCGTTTACCTGCTCGTTTTTATAAAAGAATGAGCGGGAGAGTCCTGTAAGCTTAGTCAGTTCAACGATAGAGATATGTTCGTTTGCTTTTACCATGCGACGGATTGTATCAATCGCAAGGATCTTTTTTTCTTCGCTGACTTTCCTGTTGGAAAGAAGCATGTTGTCGTAGTTGTTCATTATTCCATCCATCCTTTCTTGAATTTCTTTATCTTTTCGTTACGTGCATCAATTACCGGTTTTGTGCTTTCTGCAAGTACTTTAGGGCTCATCTGCCTGTAATATGCCACGCTGCTTATGGACTTATGCCCAAGAAGTGCTGCTATTGTGGCATCATCATTTAAGAGGTCACAGAGCTTTTTGCCATAGGTGTGCCTGAATAGGTGTGTGCTTGGAGTTAGGGGATTTCCGTTTGAATCCCGAAGATCAAGCGTGTTTATCATGGAAGAGAGCCTATAGCGAAGCGTTGTATACTTCATGGGCTTTGTAGGATCCTTATCTGATACAAAGATGTATTCGCAGGATCCATATTTTTCTGTAGTTTCCTCAATGCAGGCACGAAAGAGGGCGACAAGTTCAGTATTTAATTTCTTGTTGTAGCCATTTCCGGTCTTTGACTGAGAGATCCTTACATAAGGGTTATCTCCAAGAAAGACATTCTCTGTTTTTATGGTCATAGTATCTGAGATGCGAAGCCCTAAAAGTTCATGTATCAAAAGAAGCCTTGCTGTCTGCTTATCAAGGAGCTTGTATCCAAGGTGTAGAGCCTTGATATCTTCGTCAGTGTAACTTTTATAGATTGTGCGCTTATGCTTTTGAAAGTCACTCTTTAAAAAGATTCCCCGAAGATTGTCGTATCCAAGGAGCTTTCCAATGATGTTAAGGAGGCTCTTTAGGTTACTAAGCTCGCCCCGATAGTCTTTTCTTCTGTCACATTCGAGATAGAGGTAGGATAGGTATTCTTCCAGAAGAGCTCTGTTAAAGTCCTTAAGCGTTTGTATGTCCGGGTAGTTTTTATCCAAAAACTCCGATAGGTTATTTATGGCTCCAACTTCCTGTATCACTGTCCTTACGGCTAGGCGCTTTAAGTGGTAGAGAGCCCCTTCCTTAACTTCATGCTTAATCTCATCCTGCCTTATCTTTGTAAAATTTACCCTTGTGTCACAGCCGATTGGAGAAGCTCTAAGCATAAAGGGCATTGATTCTAACCTCCAGATATCCCTATCCCTATCAAAGTCTTTTGGGTCATCCGGTAAAAAGTAGTCATAAACTGTGCGAAGGTATAAAAGATCAGGGTGCCTTTGCGAGCCTTGAAGTTTTCGGTCACGCTTTTTCTTATTTGTAACAAGCGGCTTTCCCTGCTTTATCAGGTATTTTTTCAGCTCCTTTTCCATGTCATTAAAAGGTATGTCTGTGATACTTTGAAGGTCGGGATAGGCATCGCTTATAAAACGGGCAAAATTGTGGAAGTGAGTTGCTTCACTTCGAAGGGATGAATAGGAAAGAGAGCTTGCCCTGTCAAAGATGAATGCAGCAAAGGCCTGTCTTAGGGATTCATTTGGCATCCTGGATAAGTCAAATGATGCGTCCGGTTCGTAGCTTGGTCTTAGCATTACATCAAGTGTTAAGTTCTGATAGCAGGGAAGATCCCCAAAGTATAGCTTCATGAAAGATTGTTCTCCTTAAAATATTCATCCTGCAGAAGGTCTATGTGACCGGGCAGGTGGTCAATATACTGCTTTGTCATGTCATCCCTTGTATGACCAAGGAAGGCTCTTGTTGTTCCGATGGCAGCTCCCGACATGTGAAGGTCTGTTGCGATGGTGTGTCGATAGTCATGGGATTTAAAGTTTATATCCCGTGTTTCCTCATATAGAAGGAGCTGTTTTTGCATCTGCTTTACAAAGGTAGCTGCCTGGTAGGGCTTGTCCTTATCCTTGCAGGATGGGAAGATATAGATGGAGCCGGTTTCATCAGAAGCTATGTGCCTTTTTAAAAGCCTTGATACTTCTGAAGGAATCGGGATCTGTTTTTCCGAGCGCAACTTGTACTGGTAAATGGAAAGCCAGTTGGTGCTTCTGTCAGAAAAGAGTGCATCCTTTCGTAGTGAGCAGACTTCATTGATGCGAAGCCCTGTGGAATAAAGTGTTAAATACATAAGTCCAAGGGTTTCGGGGAAGTCTGAGAGCACTGTAAAGATCCTGTCTATGGTATCTTCCGGAACCGACCTGTCATGATGCAGATAAGCAGCCTTTTTGTAGAAGTAGTCAAAAGGAAAGGACGGCACAAGCAGGTTTTCTCTGACAGATAAAGCTGTAAGGAAAAAGGAAAGCATAGTAAGCGTCCTGTTATATGTTTCCGGTCTTACTTCCTTTTGATCCTTGTATTCGATAAAGCTTTCAATGTCTGAATAGGATAGCTCTGAAAGCGTGGTATGCCGACTTTCTATAAATCTTATGAACTCCTTTGCTCCATAGTATTTTTCGTGTAAGGATTGCAGGGAGTATTTTGGGGATAACACAAGCAGGTATTTCATGTAGTGCTGAAAATAGGTGCGGTTATCTTCTGATATATCCCCGAAAGTAAAGCATTCAATTCCTCTTGTAGGATTCTTTCTGTCAGATAAGGTGAATCTTTCTAAAAACCAGCAGGTCGCAGAAAAGTCAGGCTTTTTGTCTGATAAAAACAGAAATCTCCTTGCCCGATAAAGAACCTGCGGAGCATTTTTAGAGATAGCATCCATGTTTGTATCAAGGTATTCATAGAAAGCATTCTCTTCTGCTAAAGTTATCTGCTTTAAGTCCGGGATCTGATTTTTTACGCAAAAGTCATACAGATAGTAGAGCGGAGTTATAAAGTGCTGAACCATGTAGTGATTCTTGCGGTTTTCTATTTCAGACAGGTCTGATAAAAGAATCCGAAAGATCTGTTTTTTCATAAGGATGGGTGCAGGCAGGGAAAAGTCAAAGAATAAAAATTCCTTGCGTGCTGTGTAGTAGAACCTTTTTGCAACCTTTATGTCCGGATAGTAAACAAGGTAAAACAGCTTGTTTTCATAGGCTGGCTCTCTTACAAAGGTAATCTTTTCGATTTCAGATAAGACCATTCGGTCAAGGTATTTGATGTATTCGATTACCTTTGAAGGAACAGATAATTCAAGGTATTCCTCATATGCTTTTCTTGTATCAGCAGTAATCTCAGAAAGAGAAGTGATCCCAAGGGCATAAAGAAAAGTAAGTGCCTTTCTTCCGATAGCATTTTCAGCATAGGAAAGAGAAGTAAAAGGATGTCCTGAGCTTTTAAGGTAAGCAAAGCAGATAGTTTCAAGGTCTCCCTTGTAGGCTGAAAACTGCTTTGGCGAGAAAGCAAATTCTCGGCGTGTGTGGGATATAAATGCCTTTAGGGTATCTACAGATACTTCTGAAAGAGAAGATATTCCGCGTGAGGACAAAAAGTCGTATAGGAAATCAACTCGTTTTCCAAGAATAGAAGGCGAGAGTATGAGCTCTTCATATAGACCATTTTCACTTCTTAAGACTCTTAAAGCAGCCATACTGCCTCCTTTCCCGTAAATACGTATTTTTATCCATTTTCCTCTTAGGTGCCAAAACCCCTTTTTAGGAGCCTTGTCAAGAAGTAAAGACTGCGTGCGTAAGGCTTTACAAGGCAAATAAAAAGGTTAAGATCGGCTTAGAGGAAATCTGATACATTAACGCCTGATGTGTTATTTTTCAGGTAGATGTCCTGAGCATCCTCAATTTCACGCGGTGTTACATGCAGGTAATTTTCAGTCGTTGCAATATTTTTGTGTCCTAAAGCCTTTGAGATTTCGACGATTGGCCAGTTGGCTTTGCGCCTCTCATCAGCAAAGTAGTGACGGAGCATGTGGTTTGTGACTTTAACACCACATTTCTTTCCGATATTTTCCAGGGTCGAATAAAAGGTATTGGCAGTAAGGGGCTTACCCCTTGTAGCTCCATGAAGGACGATAAATAGATAGTCCGTCTTTTCAAAAAGCTCAGCATTCTCAGATAAATAGACATTTATCAGGGAAAACGTGGCATCTGATATCTTCATGAATCTTTCTTCTGCATTCTTGGCAAAGGCTCTGTTGGCGTTTGCATCACGGTATCTTACAAAGATTCTTTTCTTTTCAAAATCAATGTCTTCCGTATATTCGATTCCAAGAGCCTCACCGATTCGAAGCCCGGTTTCTTCCATAATCATGATCAGGAGCTTGTCTCTGTTGCAGGTGCAGGCAGAGAGGATTTTCTGAATGTCTTCCTTTGTAGCAATCCGGGCGGTATGTTCGTTTTTCTTTAAGTACCCGTCATAGGTAAGAAAAGAAGAACTAACCGCAGTTCCGACCGGTGTAACATATGAGAAGTTTCTGTCATCAAGGACGGAAAGGTATGGAAGTTCTCCATTTCTGTGAAGGAATGAATATAGCCCGAATACTGCCTGCAGGTATGAGTTTGCCGTATTATTCTTAACTTCCTTGTAGGAACCGGTGTGGGCTCCGGATTTTACATACATAAGAAACTCATAAAAGTGCTCCGACTGGTCTGCAAATTTCATGGCAGCTACAGAAGAAAGAGTTAAATCCCTATCTGCTAAGAAATCCATATAAAAGGGAAGGATCCCTGCAATCCTGATCACAGTGTTTGCAGCTCTGTTTTGCATGACCTTGTGCTTTAGGTATTTGGTGCACTGGGGCTCGATCTGTCCTGTTTCGGTATTTTTTATGTAGTAGTAGGTTCGTCTGCCTTTTTTGACAGAGCCGGAAGTATATTTCATAGACTCGCTTCCTCCTTTCATAAGGTATGTGGGACATAAAACACGTAATCCGAAACAGGAAATACAAATTTTATGTAAAAATGTATAAGTCGCAATAAAACTTAATTGCAAACACATAAAATATGTTCTATGCAATAATAAAACACATAGAACACAGTATGTCAAGAGAAAAATATGTTTTATAACAAAATAAAACTCAAATAGAACTTAAACGGATGTGTAAACTGATGCTTATAGAACATAAAAAGCTGGAAAAATAGTGTGTTTTATGTTAGAATAAACGCTGTACTATTGTACTTATTTTTAAGAGGAATATTTGATGCGTAGAAAAGAACTGACAGATTTTCCATTTGATAAAGAAGTTTTTAGAGAAGTGATCATAAAGGCAAGGGGCGATAGGAGCCAGGCTGAGTTTTGTCAGGATACCGGGCTTTCATATGCCTACCTTAATAAGTATGCTAACGGAAAGCTTTCAGATGCTCCGACCATCGGAACCATAAAGAAGATTGCGGTAGCTACAAAGACGGTAAGCTATGAAGAGCTTCTTATTGCCGCAGGATATGATGCTGAAAAGTATAAGGATGATAGACCAGTTGGTGCAGCAAGGAAAGACTTCTTCCATCCGGTATTTCTTGGTATGGCAAATAGTAGCTATGATTGGAAAATCGAGTCCAAGGGATATAAGGATAACGAGCCTTTTGAGATCATCATAGAAAGAAATGAAGTAAATAAGTGGTTCTTTGTGCCTGTAACAAAGGCGGATATCACAAAGGATGAGATTCAGAACATCATCATGAACCAGCCGAAGTTCACACCCGGCAGCAAGGTCAGCTTTGTGACAGATGATGCAGGCATCTTTGAAACATTAAAGGCTATCGAGCTTCCGCTAATCTCCCTGTACATGTCCGTAGTCAGGGTACTTGGGCAGGAGATTATAGATGAAGTCAGCATAAAGACCAGTATCAGTACGGATATTACGATAAAAAATGAGGACAATATACGTCCATTTGCCATAGGAGAGAACCAATGAGTGAGATAGATGCAATCAAAGAAAGACATTCCGTAAGAAATTATGAAGCAAAAAAAATCGAAGCTGATAAGGTCGAAAAGATCAGAGCTAAGATTGAAGAGCTTAACAAGGAAGGGAATCTTCATTTGCAATTTATGGAGGATGCCGGAAAGACCTATAATAAGCTCTTTAACAAAGTTGCAGGGCTTGGATCTGCACCGAGTGTTATTGCCTGTGTAGGAATCGATGATGAAACTTTGGAGCAGAGAGTCGGGTACTATGGAGAAAAGCTTGTGCTTTTCATTCAGGAGCTTGGGCTTAATACCTGTTGGGCTGGAACCTTTAATGAGAAAAATATCGGTGCTGAGGTTGGAGATGGCGAAAAGCTTGTAATCAGCATTGCCGTAGGATATGGGAAAGATAAGGGTAAGCCCCATAAGTCAAAGAGTCCTGAGCAGGTAATTGAAGCAAAGGGTGATAGGCCCTACTGGTTTAATAAAGGCGTTGATATGGCACTTTTAGCACCTACCGCTATCAACCAGCAGAAGTTTACAATCCGACTAAATGAGGATGAAAGTGTGGATTTCGTGGATAAGGGTGGCATTTTTAGTCAGGTAGACCTTGGAATTGTAAGATGTCATTTTGAAATAGGAGCAGAGAAAAGCTTTCCGATCTAAGGATGTGATGGTATGAATGTGGAAATTACATGGAATGGTGGCTTTAACCATAAAGAGGAACTTTTAGCATTGGCTGAAAAGTCAGATACATTTTATCTGGTATCACCTTTCTTGGCTTCTGATATAGAGAAGATCATTGAGGAAATGCCAACCATAAAGAATCTTTATGTGTACACAAACATTGATGGCTTTGACATGGGCGTAGAAATCATAGAGGCTTTATCAAGGCTCCAGAAGTACTGCGAGAAGGAAAGCATTTCTCTTAGTATGTTTTATGACGACGGGTTACACGGGAAAGTTTATCTCTTTTATAAAGGAGAAAAGGCAACAGGATTTGTCACCGCCTCAGCGAATTTTACAACAAAGGGACTTACTAAGAATATTGAGTACGGCATTTTAATAGAGGACGAAACTCTCCAAAATGAAATGCTTAAGAATGTGAGAAACAATGTTGCACATACACTTTCAGCGGCATATCTGTCTTACCTTTATGGGAAGGCACAGGAGTTTAAGAAGAAGCATCCAAAGCAAGAAAAACCGTCATTTAAATCTGCAAAGTTTGTGCGGTCTGAAAAGACAAAGGAAACAAGGTACTTTCTTAAGACAATCGGGAGAGATGGAAAGCCTCATCCTAAGAAGCCATTTGTGGATGATGTGAAGCTTGGATTCAAAAAAGCCACATATCATAAAGGTGATGTTATGGTGATTCATGCCAAAGAGCATGGCTTAGTAGTGGGAATTTATATGGTACTCGAAGATATACCTGAGGAATATATAGAAGATACATGGGATAAATGGCCATATAAATATATGCTTCGTTGTCTGACACCGGATTTTAGTAAGAAATGGTGGCAGGAAGAAATAAAAACATTAGAATTGCCGGAGGATTTTATAATACACCGTCTGCATGAAGAAGATCATGTGACCATGCGAGGGAAGGATAATTTGAATGCCATCAGCTATGGAAGTCCGTTCCAGCTCACAAAAGAATTTGCAGATTATGTGCTTAAAAGACTAAATGAGACGTTATAAGTCCGTTTTTTAGGACACCCTATCTGCTACCATTACAGTAGAAACATAAAACACATGTAAAATCATGGGTCAGTGTACCTAACTGGAGGTAAGCTATGGGATTATTTGATAATGACGATGATGTGATTGATGATCTTTTCATGATGGAAATGCTGGACGAAGAAGAAAAGAACGATAGGAAGAAAAAGGGGAAGGACAAAGGTCCGGATAAGGATAAAGACAAGAAAAAAGGATTGTTCGGAATCTTTTAAGGGAGTATATGAGATCGAAACCATTAAACGCGGGAACAATAGGAATAGCTATATTTAACCTCTTTGCAGCATTTATATACAGTATAGCTATTGTAGACAAACTGCATATTGAAGGTGGGATAAGGATACCGGTGCAGATTGCATTTATTATCATTTTTGGAATTTTGGAATTTATTCCAAAGATAGTAATAATTCCGGCAGGAGCCGCAGGGTTTATGAATTGCTTTACTGCATGGAGTTTGCTTGCGCATATAGGACATCCGATTGTAAGGATAATCCTTAGGATAGCTGCAATCGTAGTCTTTATACTTCTTGAACTTTCACTGTTTACAGACGTGACACTTGAAGGAAGGGATGAAAGCAGACCGCCTACAATACAGCAGATTAAAGCAAGCGGATATAAGAAATACACTAAAGATGGTGTTACATCATACAGGAAAGAATAAATGGAGTTAATAGGTCGTATCGAGTCATTATTTAAGAAGATATTTAAGAAATAATAGGAGGAGAAGCATGGGACTTTTCAAAAAGCAGGATATTATTTTTGAAAATATATCAAGCGTAGTAATTCTTGAGCAAACTCAGAATTATTCGAAAAGTAAAGCTAAAGCAGGTCTTGTGTTTGGTGAATCCATATTGAACCCTGATGTTGTTTTTATGGACGGAAATAACGAACCGTCTGGATGCACATATACCTTTAGTGTTACATATAAAGACGGCAAGAAAGATATTGTAAAAGCGGATTCCGGTACAGATATATGTGACAGATTATTGCAGATGGCCATGGATATGCCTACGGAAGCCGCCGAAGCGTCAAAGCAAGAAAAAGCACCAGAGCTTAAAAAGAATCAGTTGCCACAAGGCATATATAAGATAGGCGAAGATATTCCGCCAGGAACTTACGATTTTCATCTTATTTGGGGCAACGGTAGGTTAGAGGTGTATAAAGCAGAAGAAACTATTCTCGGAAACTTATCATTTGGTGAATGGGTAGGAGATAAGCAGGAGTATGAGAAACCTGATTGCATCAATGTAAGGTGTGATGATGGTTGGTTTTTGCATGTGACAGGAAATTTGATAGTTGAGATTGCAAAGTCAAAGAAAGTGCAAATTGATTTATAAATATATAAGATACGATTGATTTAAGGAGGAATATCATGTCTGAAGAAGTAACTTTAAATCTAACACCTGATCCCAAGGTCTTAATTGCATTAACACATACAGATATAAAACCGTTAGATGCACTTTGTGAGTTAATAGATAATGCAATTGACTCTTTTTCTGCGGCTAAATTACAGGGGGTGTCAATTACAAACCCGTGTGTAACAATAGAGCTTCCAACAGAAAAAGAAATAAACGAAGGCATTGGATGTGTTCGAGTTTCTGATAATGGACCTGGATTAACGATGGAATCGGCGGAGAAGGCTTTACGAGCAGGATTTTCTGGAAATAATCCATATGATACTCTAGGACTATTTGGTATGGGTTTTAACATCTCTACTGGAAAGATGGGAAGTGTTACTAAGTTTTATTCATGTAGAGAAGAGTCTGACAAAGCCTTAGAGGTCACAATCGATCTTAACAAAATTAACAATGAAAAAGATTATAAGGTTAAGGCTTTTTATATTGATAAAGATTCGATTTCTCATGGAACAATTATTGAGGTGTCAAACTGGTGGCCAAATGGTAATGATAATAGAGGATTTATAAAGACATTAGTTTCTTATGGTCATAAAAAAATTCGGGCAGAGCTTGGTAGAAGATATGCGACGATTTTGAGGGAAAAGGATATAAAGATTTTTCTTAACGGCATAGAATGTGAAGCTTTTGAACATTGTGTATGGGATGAGAAACGTTATGTTGAAAGAAGTAAACATGGAAAAATTCCTGCTGTTTTTAGATTCAACCAAGTTTTGAATACACAGAAGAAATGCGCTAAATGCGCTACTACATTGGAGTCATTTCAAGATGTTTGTCCAATGTGTGGAAGCAAAGAAACAAGGACGGTGGAAGAAAGAGTATTTGGATGGGTTGGAATACAACGATTTGATGATTTGTCAGAATATGGAATAGATTTAATCAGAAATGGTAGAGCAATTAGAATTTCTGAGAAGAGTGCCTTTTTTGAATTCACTGATGAATTTCAAAAGGTTATAAAAGATTATCCTATTGACAGTAATTTTGGTCGAATTGTTGGTGAAGTACATTTAAATCATGTTCCAGTTGATTTTATGAAACAGGATTTTCAACGTAGTAGTCCGGAGTGGCATAGAGCAATGGTCTTTTTAAGAGGAGAAAGTTCACTTCAGCCAACTCAACCTAATGCTGATAAGAATACATCACCGATATTTAAGCTATTCCAAGGATATCGTAAGGTTAAAACTGCAGGTACGACGGATATGTATATGGGTACTTGGGATAAGGTTAAAGACGAACCGAGAAGAATAAGTCGTGATGTTGAAAAAGAGTTTTATGAAAAATTTCTGCAAAAGGAACAAGGATATTATGATGATGCTAAATGGTGGGAAAAGGTAGAAGAGGCAGACCGTAAGCCGGTTGATAAAATGCTGCTTTGCCCGTCATGTGGTTGCCAAAATTTGAATGAGGCTGAGGTCTGTATATCTTGTGGCCAAATTTTGAAAGGAAAGGATTGTATTTCTTGCGGAGAAAAGATCCCATATTCTGCAAAAATCTGTCCTAAATGTGGAAAGAGTCAAGAGGCAGAAATTGTTAAGCCATGGATTTGTAATATTTGTGGACAAAAAAATGATCCGATTTTTGAAGTATGTTCTAATTGCGGGGCAGCTAAGGGAGAAGAAAATCATTTAACTGCTGAGTATTTGTTGAAACATTCGAACAAGAACGACATATTGTCAATAAAAGATTGTTCCATAGATTTGTCTAATGGAACAACTTCTACAGCAATAAAAGTGGAAGTATTTGAAGTTGATGAAGAAATAAAAGCAAATAATAGTTCCAAATCGATGCCAATTTTTATAGAGAAGCCTGATTTAAGCACGATACAGGTCTTTGTTGATCCTGGGCATAGGTTATTTGCTGGATGCAACGGACAAATTGAGCAAGAGATTGCCTATGAGGTAGCTAGTTATATCCAAATGCTAAACAAGTCTGTTATTTCCAAGGATGGAAGTTCTACAATCCCTTATATGGCTTGGCAGATTACAGAAAAGTATTGGGCTGAAAGACTTGAAGGAAGTGAGGATAGTTTTTCTGACGAAGTTGAAAATGTATTTTCAATGATAAGAGAACGGCTCATATTGTCGAAAAACCCTGATTTAGGTAGCTGCTATGATTTGTTAACAACTGATCAGCAGAAGGAACTTGTTAATAATATGTTTAATGCCGGCGAAGATGTAGCTAATCTTTCCACATTAAGAAATAATGGTGAATATCTAAAATTTGTACCACATGCATTTATAGTAAAGCTATTTGAAGTAAAACCTGAGTATTTTTTTGACGGACAAGTGTGGGATGAGCCATATAAGGCTGAAGGTCTTCCGGATGATATGGCAGACTTTGTACAAGAACGTTTAAAAATGCTATATCAGGGATGCCTTAATGACTTGCTTTATTATGTTAAATATAAAAATACTAGTGAAGTAGTTGTGAAACGAATTGAGTTAGCGGTAAAACTTCTTAGGCAAAAGGTAACAGAATAATGTTCATAGATAAAGAAGGAATAAAGAATAATTCATGGCAGTCTTTTGAGAGACTGATTTGCAGATTGGCTCAGGCTGAAGGATTTGATGGTGCTAGAGTAGTGGGACAATCAAATGATCATGGAGCTGACATTATAGCGTCCAGAAATGGAATACGTTGGTTGTTTCAAGCAAAGCACTGGAAGAAACCAGTAGGTGTAGAAGTTATAGATGAGACGCTACGAGCTGCTCAAATATATAAGGCAAAAGTACCTGTCATATGCGCGTCTAATGGATTTGATACTAAGGCTATTCAACACCAAAATGAATTGTTGAAAAATGGTATAAATATTCAGCTTTGGGATGTAGATACATTAATTGAACACGCAAAACGCCTTGGAGAAGGTGTGCCTAATAAGTATCCAATACGTGAATATCAAGAGAAAGCCATACAAGGAATATTAAATGCGTATTTGAATGGTTCAGGCAAGGCTCTAGCAGTTTTAGCAACAGGTATGGGAAAAACCTTTATTGCGGCTGAAAGTATAAGACGCATGTTGAATATGAATTCCGAATTAAAGGTTTTAGTTTTGGCACATACTAATCCGCTCATTTATCAACTAGAGCGGTCATTTTGGAGATTTATGACAAAAGAGCAGAAGTCTTTAGTTTGGAATGGATATGAAAAGCCAACAACGGAAGAACTTCGGGATTCCAACTTTGTGTTTGCATGTGTAGATACGATAGCAGAGCACATAGCAAGATACGATGAATTTCCAAAGTTTGATGTAATTATTGTAGATGAATGCCACCATGCCGGTTCTCAGACTTACAGATCAGTTTTTCGCAAGACTGATGCTGGAAAGTATAATGGACCTTTTTTACTTGGATTAACAGCAACTCCGTGGAGACCTGATAATGTAGATCTTTCAGATATATTTGGCGAAACTGTAGTTTGCATTGATATGGTAGAAGGCCTGAAAAAGGGATTTTTGGCAAATGTAGATTATAGAATGTATACCGATAATATAAACTGGGATGCATTACGCAATTTGGAGGGACAATCATTTACACCAAAGCAGATTAATAGAACATTATTTATTGATCAGTGGGATGATTCTGTAGTGTATGAATTAAAGAGAACGTGGTTAGAACAGCATAATCCACGTGCAATAGTATTCTGTGGAACGATAGATCATGCCAATATAATGACCGCTAAACTAAATGCATTAGGATTCTGTAATGCTGCTGCAATATATTCGAATTCTGGCAATGGTTATTCCATGACCCAGTTTGAAAAAAATAGGATATTAGCAGATTTTGCAGACGGAATTGTAAATGTTGTGTGTACAGTAGATATTTTTAATGAGGGACTTGATGTTCCAGATGTGAATATACTCGTTTTTCAACGTGTTACACATTCTAGAAGGATTTTTATCCAACAGTTGGGGCGGGGGCTTCGTATTGCTGAAGATAAGGACAAGGTAATTGTACTAGACTTTGTTTCAGATATCAGAAGATTTGCTGCAGGAATTGAATTAAAAGATGGACTTGAAGACGATGAAAATTATGACAAACGAAAACCTACAAGGATAAGTCTTCCCAATAAAGTTACATTTAAAAAGGTTACTGGAGATGATCCTGAAACAGAAAAATTCTTGAGAGTTTGGTTAGATGATATAGCTGCAATAGAAGCGTCAGGTGAGAATACAAGCGTACTAAAGTTTCCGCCGATATTTGAAAATTCAAAGGTTTAATTATGGATGAATTAAGAAAGCAAATAGTTGAAAAATTACTCAGAAATAAAGATTTATGTTTAGACGTGAACGCATTTAGCGCAGGGGGAAGACGTATAGCTGCATGGAATATGCCCCAGGACTCCTATGCATATCAAGACATTGAGACTCAAAAAAGTGTTGAATTTGTTTTTGAAGATAATCTCGAAAATCAGGATGAATCTTTAAAATTGATTCTACAATGTTTAAAGTCGTTTGATGCATGTGTGCTGTGTATAAGTTGGAACAAACTCTCATTAGCTAATGATTTATGTGATTACATTACAGAAAAGAAATTGGATACGTTAGCAATAGGGATTGTTACATATGATCAAATGGGAAATATCTTAATCAATAGGAGCTATAAATATTCTGACACAACTACAAAAGAAAGATCAAAAAGCGAAAAAAAATCATATTGGTGTTGGTGGCGTGATGCAAGTCAGTATGAGGTCGCAGTTTTATTGGAATTAAGTAGCAAGTATGATGATGAAGATGGAGATATTTATACTGAAAAGGTTTATCCCAAATTCTTTGAAATGATGATTAATAAAGAAACTAAACAGTGGGATGGTACACCGCGGAACAAAAAATATTCTGAAGCTTCTTATAAAGCAGAAAAGCAAAATTATAAAATACCGATGTGTCAGCTTGGATTATGGGAGCCTGAAACCGGACATATTACTGAAAAAGGAAGGATTCTGTTAGAAGTTTCAAAGAGACATGGTGATTCTAGTAATGTATATATGAATTACCTAGCTAAAATGATATTAATTGATGGAAAACATCTTGATTTGATAAAGGATTTAGATGAATTTCAAAAGAGCAGACCTGAATTAGTGCCTGAGACAAGTGTGGAATTTTTTATACTTTTTGACGATTACATGGAAGAAAAAAATTCATTAGGGACTAGAAAACCGTCGGCAAGAACAACAGGGGCTAAGAAAGCTTACGTTAGGGATGAACCAAAGTTATGGAATAAATTTGGAATAATTAATTCCGGTGGCAAAGGAAGATATTTTATTCCTTTTAAAGGTATTGATTTTAATTGGGATAAAATCAATGAAATTCTTATGACAACGGAGGAAGGTATTACAAATGCATGAATATAAAATAGTAGATTTATTTAGTGGAGCAGGAGGCTTTCAGCTTGGATTTGAAAAGGAGGGATTTAAAACAATTTTTTCAACCGACTTTGATGATGATTGCGCTAAAGTTCACGAGATTAATAGGCCGAATGTTCCGTTTTTGAAAATGGATATACATGACTTGTCATCAGAGTTACTTGATAAATACATAGACCCTAATGAAAACATAGACGTTTTAATTGGGGGACCTCCGTGTCAAGGGTTCTCAACGATTGGAGCGCGTGTTTCATCTAATCCCGATAAGAGAAAAGCATTTGATCCTAGAAATACATTATTTAGGGAATATATCAGAGTGTTAAACTATTTGAAACCTAAATTTTTCGTTATGGAGAATGTGCAAGGGCTACTGACAAGAGATAAGGGTAGAATATTTGAAGAGATTAAGGATACTTTTAAGAAGACAGGATACGAGTTTAATTACATTATTTTAAATGCAGCTGATTATGGTGTGCCTCAAATTAGAAATAGAGTATTCTTTTATGGTAATAGAGTTGGTGTGAAAATGCATCCTCCAATTCCATGTTGTGATGGAACAGAAGAAAAGCCTTATAAAACTGTTGGAGACGCAATTGGGGACTTGGCGACACGAGGAGATGATAGCTCTTTTAATCATGTTGCTCTAAAACATGGAGCAATTAATTTGCGGAGATATGCCCTTATTCCAGAAGGTGGGAGGCTTCCGGAGGATAAGTTACCACCAGAACTGTATAGAAAAAATTTTGGTAACACATTTAAGCGACTCCATCGAAATAAACCTTCGCTTACAATGGTTCCTGGGCATAACGCATTCCCAATTCATCCATGGTTAGATAGAAGTTTGACGGTCAGGGAAGCTGCTAGAATACAAACTTTTCCAGATGATTATATTTTTCAAGGACCTAGACAAAAACAGTGCATGCAAGTTGGTAATGCAGTTCCACCTATAATGGCTCAGGCATGGGCAAAATATTTAAGGGAGGAGCTTGATAAATATTATGAAAATGAATAACTTCATTGATCTATTTAGTGGAGCAGGTGGATTTCTCAGAGGATTTATGGACGCAGGATTAAAACCAGAATTTTCTGTTGAAGTATGGGAACCGGCAATTCAGACACATAAGAGGAACTATCCGGATGTTCCTGTGTGGGATAGAGATATAAGAACAATAAAAGATAGTGAACTTGAACCTTATAAAGGTAAAGTGGATATAATTATTGGAGGCCCACCTTGCCAGGGGTTTTCAACTATAGGAAAGCGTTTGGTAAAAGATCCAAGAAATGAATTGGTATTTGAGTTTATTCGATTTGTTGATGTTATAAAGCCTAAAGTGTTTTTAATGGAAAATGTTAAAGGATTGTTATCTGCAAATAATGGGCTTATAAAAGATGCAATAACAGCTGAATTTGAGGCAAAAGGATATAATGTAATACACCAGGTTGTCTGTGCTGCTGACTATGGTGTACCACAAATGAGATATAGGGTGTTGTTCCTTGGGATACGTAAAGATATAGATATAATTCCGAGCTTTCCTGCAAAGATTTATGAAAAAGAAAAATATGCAACTGTTGGCGATGCAATAATGGATTTGGTTGGGAAAGAAAATGTATTTCCTAATCATGTACCTATGCACCACAACGCGGTAGTGACTAAAAGGATTTCATGCATAAAAGAAGGAGAAGGAATACCGGATAGTGGATTACCAGATGATGTTGCAAAGGGGTCACGTTCCGATTATGCAGATAACACAATAAAGAACTTTAGCCATGTTTATAAAAGGCTAAGTAGATTTAGACCTGCTACTACGATGGTTCCAGGTCATAATGCATTTCCGCTACACCCGACTGAAAATAGAAGCTTGACGGTCAGAGAAGCGGCTAGGATACAGACATTTCCGGATGATGTAATTTTTGAAGGAAATCGACAGAATCAGTGTATACAAGTTGGAAATGCAGTACCTGTTAAATTGGCTGAAGTATTGGCTAATCACATTATTACTGTTATGGAGGATGTAGATGGGAGCAACGCATGATTTATTAGCCACAAAATGTGGAGATCAAATTTTAAATAAGATTAGAAAAGCAGATCCAAAATTCCAACAAATTTTTTCTACTTCAATGGTAAGAACAGGTGATTGGGGATGGCCTAGACCGGATTATGTTTGTTACGATAGTGTTAATGATTTTACATATGCCCTTGAGTTTAAACCTCCATACCAGACTAAAAGGGAGTATTTGACGGGACTAGGACAGTCTTTATCGTATTTGCAAAAACACAATTATTCTGGATTGATACTTCCCGAAGTTGCAGATGATGGTTTTGAGATTGCTAAATTTGTGAAAAAAACATTAGCTTCACCTGAGTTTAGTAATGTTACTACTTCACTGTATTCATATGATTTAAAGTCTCATACTGTAAAGATAATAAGGCCAATTACAACATTAAGGACTTCTTCTATCAAAGCGAAAACGGGAAAAGATATAAAGACTTTTTGGTGCTGGTGGAGAGATATAAGTCAATACGAAGTGTATGATTTATTAAATTTGAGTTTTAAGTTTTCAGATAAAAGCGGAGATATATATTCTACGGATATTTTTCCTGAATTTTATAAACAGATGCTCGCTGGTAAAACAAAGCAGTGGGATGGGACAAGAAGACATAAGACTGCACCTATAGGTTCTGCGTCATATAAAGCGGAAAAACAAAACTATAAAATCCCTCTTGTACAATTAGAATTATGGACAAATTCGGAGGGGCGGCTCACAGATTTGGGCTTTGAATTATTAAGCATAGGTAAAAAATATGGTCCAGATAGCGATCAATTTATAAAAAAACTTGCAAGGTTATTACTTGTGGAGGGCAGACATCTTGATTTGATAAATTTGATAGATGGATATCAAAAGGATACAACGATTATTATACCCAATAAAAGCGATGATTATAAAGTTGCCCTTGATAATTATTTGACATCAAGAGGATGTATTGGAAAGAGAAAACCAACTGCTGTTACCACAGGTAAAAAGAAATCATATGTTCGTGATGAACCAAAGTTATGGAATAAACTTGGGCTAGTAGAAACATCGAATACAGGATATTTTGTTCCAAATGAAGGGTATAGATTCAATTGGGAAAAAATTACTGATATTTTAATTTGATTGTATCGACGTCAAAATGACGTCAGAAGAGATTAAGGGTGACGCCGAAATGACGTCGCTCTTTCTTTTTGCCTGATTTTTGGATCGCTGGGGTCATAGGGCACTCCCTTTTCCGGATGCCATAGGCAGACGGTCTGCGTAAAGTTAGCCTGCAACTTTAGGCGTATCCTGTTATTCTTTTTTTCTTGTTTTTCATAATTTCTGTCCGGGGTCGTACATGCCATATTTTAGGGGCTTTCAAGGTGGTACGGCACCGTAATTTCCCCAAATTCATTTTTACAATTTTATAAGGCCTGTTTTTAAAGGCTGTACGGACGCGTACAACCCAGTATTTGTGCGGCTTTGAGCCTGTTACGGGTGCGTATTTTATGCCGTTTTAAAGCATGGAGATTATACGGGTGCGGAGTACGGAAGCGTACAGATTTTTATAAGGATTGTTTCGGATTTGCTTTCGGTATGCCCCACATATAGGTAGAAAGCACGAAAGGAGGTTTTTGGATGGATTACGCAGTGCTTAAAAAAATAGCAGAGTACTCAGATGTTTATGAAGTGGCGGCTCTTGGGATTAGCTCTGTAGAAGAAATGAAAGCAGCCTTAAAAAAGAAAGGGGCTACTGGTGGAACCTTTCAGAGAAGAACGGAGTACCTGACAGGGCAGCCTGCTTATATCTCTATAAACGGAGATGAGCTGTCATATGACTACCAGACTTTGGCAGAGGATCTTCAAACATTGACAGAAAATCTTATTCCAAAGGGCTATGGGCAGGATTCTGAACAGGAACTGGAAGAAGAAATTGAGATGCTAAAAAGGCAGATTGCTGATTTGACATCTGAGCTGCAGGAGTACTCACAAAAGATTACACAGCAGGAAGATTATATTAGCAAGCTTAAGGCAGAGCTCTCAAAGAGAGCTGGAGGATCCTTAAAGACAGAACTGGAAAGAAAAGTACTTGTGGCAAGCAGCATATCTGTGGGTCCAAAGGTGCATCCATCAGACGAATGTTTCCTGGTGGATCCTGACGAGTTATTGGATGTAGATGCTTGTGTTGCAAGGTATGGCGGAGAGCTCGATTCTTTTTATGAAGAGATACCGACAGATACCGAAGATGCAGGATTTGAGCCGGGGCATGAGCTGACAGAGAAAAATCATGCACTTAGAACAATGAAGACTGTGGGAACAAAGAGGTTCTTTTCAAAGAGAGTCAGGGATAATGCTGAGGTCAAGAAGATGGAATCAAGAGTAGGGCAGTTATTCCCGGCGCATGGGGATAGTAAGAGTGAGCGTCAGAAAGAGAGGGATAAGATTCTCCGCAACAGATTCATTTCCTTAAATAACATTATCAAGTCTGACAGGCTTACCAATCAGGAAAAGCTCATGATGTATGCCATGAACTCTGAGTATCATAACACGCATATTGAGAGGCTTTTGACATATGCCGGGGCTCATTGTATCAATGCAGATTTCCTTATTTATATATTGGAAGATCCGGATACTTGCTCAACATATGAAAATACAGTGGCATTCTTAAGCCAGTTCGCAGATGCAAGCGAGTATAGGATGAAGCTCAACCTGGCTCGTGAACTTATCGAGGGAAAGTGGTATATCACAGCAGACTATAACGGACGAAAGACAAAGTTTCAGCTTGTACCCATTGATGAGATCAATGAACTTCGTAAAGCAGTAGGTCTTCCAATAAGTAAGTATTCTTATAAGGAAGAAGAGGAAGACGATCCTTTCCCTGATGATGTAGAAGAAGTACCTAAGAAGCCGGATTTTGTAGAAGACATTGCTCCCGGTTCTTATGGCGATATTGATATTCCTGATGATGGATTTGAGATGCCGCCAATGGACAATGAGGAATTACCTTTTTAAGGGAGGGATATGATGAGGCTTTTTATGAGTTTGACGGAAGCGGAAGTAAAACAGTTTGATAAAGCATGTGACAAAGAAGGCATGACAAGATCCCAGTATCTTAAGTGCCTGCTTAATGGCAGGCGTGATATCAGACCGCCAGTATTACAGTACAGAGAAATGATACATGCACTTGAAAGCATAGAAAGAGATCTAAAGGTTATTGCAATGAAAGATGATCTCTCTGATACAGACAGGCTTCTTATCATGCAAAAACTTTCGGATTTAAAAGAGATGTTTTCAGGGAGATTTCATAAGGAGGTTTCGGATGGAAATAGAGGATAAAGAATATACGATGGATGATGTCGTTGAGCTTGTAAATGCTCAGGAGAAAGACTTCATTATTAATATCAAGCTGGAGGTGGATGATGGCGACAGTGAAGGAAGTGTATAAGAACCAGCTTGATATGGCATCAGTAAGGCTGGTTAAAGATAAACCTCTTATGAGTAAAACACCGATTCGTTCCCCGGAGGATGCGGTTAAAGTATTAGGAGAGTATTTGTGTCAGATGGATAGAGAGGTTATCTGCGTAATTAACCTTAGAACGGACGGGATTCCTATTAACTGTAGTGTTTGTAGCATGGGTGCAATAGATCAGGCAATAGCTCACCCAAGGGAGATCATGAAAACAGCGATTCTCTCAAACGCGGTAAATATTGTAATGATGCATAACCATCCAAGTTCTAATCTTAATCCAAGTAAGGAAGATACAATGCTCACAGACAGGATGGTCACAGTTTGTGAGATCTTAGGGATTCCACTTGTGGATCATATTATTGTTGGAGGCGATAACAGTGAATATTTCAGCTTTAGAGAGAAGGGTATCCTTCCCATGAAAGCGATAAAACTTGAAAGTGATTATAACAAACTGGATATGAACACATCGAGTGTTGCAGAAGAGCATGTGACCATGAGGCCAAGACGGCATAGGTGATATTTTCCCTGGCAGAGACGTCAGGGATTTTTTTATTTATGTTTCGGATTAGGGCTATGCATGTCCCACTAACCTTATGAGAACAATCAAAGGCGCTTAAGAAGGGAGGTATTTAATGTACAAGTTTGAAAAGAAGATCAAAGCGGCAGAAGAAAATGGTATCAGGTTCTCAGAAGGGCAAAAGACATACATAAGATGTGCTCGCATCAACGGGATAGATTTGCTTGACCATCTTTATGACAGGTATTCAAGAGATTACTTAAGTCACCCACATGATGAGAAGAGCAGCGAGTATCTTGCGGTTATAAGCGTGATCCTATCTGTCTCTGAGTACTTTGATGAAAACCTATGCGAGCTTGTTGACCAAATGATTGAGCAAAACAAGGTTTATCCGGTAAGGAAGTGATCATATGGCAGAAAGACAAACCCGTGAAGAGAAGATGAGTGCTATCCAAAAGAAGTTAGAGGATGGTGTCAGGGCAATCTTTACTTCTGAAAAGTATCAGGAATATATCTCGGCAATGTCAAAGTTTCCGAGGTATTCCATCAACAACTGCATACTTATTGCAAGTCAGCTACCGGAGGCAAGTCTCGTTTGCGGTTTCAGAAAATGGCAGACCGAATTTAACAGGACAGTCAATAAAGGGGAGCACGGGATTATGATCTTGGCTCCCATCAAAGGTAAGACTGAGGTTGTAGAAGAGGTCTTCGATGAGAATAACAAGGCTGTTGTCGATGAGAACGGGAACCAAAAGACAGAGAAGGTAACAAGAGAGTATCAGACTTTCAGGCCTGTGTATGTTTTTGACGTTTCACAGACAAGCGGAGATCCGCTGCCTACTCTTGCATCGGAACTAAATGAAACTGTTGATTCTTTTGAGGAAATGAAAAGTGTTCTTATAAGTATCAGCCCGGTTCCGGTGTCATTTGAAACAATAAACGGCGGTGCCAACGGATATTATTCTCCAACCGCAGGAAAGATTGTGATTGATGAACGTTTGCCGCAGCTTCAGATGCTAAAGACGATGGTTCATGAGATTGCTCATGCAACCCTTGGACATGGCAGTAAAGAGGATAAGTGGGACAGGCAGACCAAAGAGGTTCAGGCGGAATCGGTAGCGTATTGGGTAACGCAGATGATAGGACTCGATACATCTGACTATTCCTTTGGGTATATATCCGGTTGGAGTAAGGATAAGGAAGTTTCTGAGCTTAAGGAAAGCCTGGATGTAATCAAACAGACAGCGGATAAGCTCTCTTCTTCTATAGAAGAAAAGATAAGGGAACTTAAGAAAGAAAGGGAATCTCTTCCTATGGTATCAGAGGAAAAAGAGCCGTATATACCGACACCACACAAAAAAAGATAAAAATATTTGTTTTGCATTTCGGATTAGGAAGATACATGTCCCACAAATAGGATGAAAGGAAAAAATCCAGCACACAAAGATAAGGAGGTAGCGATATGGATTATTCTTTTGGAAATGCTCATGTGGAGGTAGAAAAGAACTTCACAAAAAACGAGCAGGTAAAGGCGACTGTAAAGGCAGTTGCAGAAAAAATCAAGGAGAAGGAGGAAAAGGACAATGCTTGATTTCGAGTCATTTCAGCAGTATGTGAAGGACAACATCAAAGATTTTCTGCCTTCCGAGTTTGCGGATGCAGAGGTAAACTTGCAGACCGTAAACAAGAATAACGGAAAGCAGCTCCACGGCATCACGATTCGCACAGGCGAAAACCCTGTATGCCCTAATATCTACCTGGATCAGTTCTATGAGAACTATAAGGAACAGGGCATGGATATTGATGTAGTTATGGAAAGGGTAGCGCAGCTTGAGCTTGAGCACATGAACCCTTCCGAAGACTTTAGCAGCATTGCTGAGAAGTTTAAGGATGTAGAGTTTATCAAGTCTCATGTTGTTGTTGCAATCGTAAATGCCGAGAAAAATGCCGAGATGCTCCAGAACACACCTCATAAGCTGACAGAGGATCTGGCCATCATTTATAAGGTATATCTTGGTGGCGGCTCAGATGGTATCGGAACTATTACCATCAAGGATGAACATATGAAGCAGTGGGATATTTCGCTGGATGAACTCCATGCATGTGCAATGGAGAACAGTAAAACTATCATGCCTGCTAAAGTTCAGGACATGGGAAGTGTGCTTGCCGAGATGATGGGTGGTATGCCGGAAGACATGATGCCTATGGTTGCGGAAGATAAGATGATGTATGTCATCAGTAACGAGCAGAAGGTAAACGGTGCTGCAAGTATTATCTACTCAGATGCACTTGAAAAGCTTTCTGAAAAGCTTGGTACAGATTTGTACATCTTACCTTCATCGATCCATGAGACAATCGCCATTTCTGCAAACTTCGGTACACCCGAGGAACTTGCACAGATGGTAAGAGAAGTAAACGCGACTCAAGTTTCTCAGGAAGAGCAGCTTTCTGATCACGTTTATAAGTACGATGCTAAGACAAAGACCCTGTCTTTAGCAGACGTAGAGGGCTTAAGCCAGGATATCTCAAAGGTATCTGAGGATAAGCAGACCTATGATGCAGTAAACACAGAGGTTTCGAGACCTCGCCACCACAGATAAGGAGTAAGGGTATGGAGATTACAGATATCAGAATGAACCTGCTTGATAATGCAGGCGGTGTAAAAGCCATCGGAAGCTTTTCGCTTGATAATGCATTTGCTGTCCGTGGTATGAGAGTCATGGAGGATAAGAAGGGCAGAAATTTTGTTGCCTTTCCCTCCAGAGAACGTGCAAACGGTGAGTATGAAGACATTGCTTTCCCTCTTAGCAAAGAGTTCTATCATGAGATCACCGATGCCATTATGAAAGAGTTTCATCGTAAGCAGGAGGAAGTTGCCCAGGAGGCTCAGGACAAAAGCCACAATCAGGATGAGTCCAAAGGTCAGGAGCAGACTCAGGCGGAAGATGCAGCTAAGCCCCATAAGGGACGTGGACGATAAGGAGGATCCTTGTTATGCAGATTTCCGAAGTGAGACTTAAAAAGAGGGATGGTGATGATAAGTTCCTTGCCAGTGGTTCCATCACCTTTGAAGGAATGTTTGTTGTATCCGGTATCAAGGTTATGAGAGCAAAAAGCGGAGACCTTTTTGTGGCATATCCTTCATGGAAGAACTCAGATGGGGAGTACAAGGATGTATGTTTTCCTATGACAAAGGCTCTTCGAGAGGATATCAACATGCAGGTGCTTTCCAAGTACGAGGAACTTTAAGATGTAAGCGGGGCTGCCATAATAGGCAGCTCTGTTTTTTTGGAGGTATTTATGGCAAAAGGTATTGTTGCAAAAATCTGGAATATAAAGGATGGCTCAAAGGGAAGAGGAGCCGGAGCACAGATTTCAGATTCCATTGACTACATAACAAATAGCGAAAAATGTGATGAGACCCTTGGAGGAAGCCAGGCTCAGATAGGAAGGGAGCTTACCTATGTCACGAATGATGTAAAGACTTTGGAGGGGCTTTATGTCGGATGCCGCAATATCTCAGACATCAAGAATGCAACAAATGAAATGATGCAGGTAAAGGAGTTTCATGGAAAGCTTGGAGGCAGGGTAGCACTCCACGGCATTATATCTCTTGACGCAGCAGAGTCGGATAAGAAGAATGCCGGGAAACTTATGATGCTTCTAAATGACCTTTTAGAGGAGATATTTCCAAATAATCAGGCGGTATATGCAGTGCATACCAATACAGAAAACCTTCATATCCATTTCATATTAAATACCGTAGGCCTTGGGGGCAAGAAGATCCATATGGATAAGTCTTTTATGAGTAAGGTGTTTGACCCGGCTCTTAACAGGCTTGCTGAGAAGTATGGGTTTACGCCAAATGAAGCTTGGGTAAAGGAAAAGCGGGAGGATAAGGTTTCTTTTGGAGAGAGAGTAGTTAAGCTAAGGCAGGCTGTTGATGAGGCGGTAGAGCGGTCTGAGGATTTTGATGAGTTTTTAAAAGACTTAAAAAAGCAGGGGATTGTGGTTAATTGCGGAAAATATCTAAGTCTTAAGGCAGAGGGGATGACAAGAGGTGTTAGAAGCTATAGGCTTGGCTCTTTGTATACAGTTGAGGCAATCAGAGACAGGATCCTTAATAAGCGAGAGGAACTGATACGTAGCGAAGTCGGAGAGCATGTAGGAAGAAAGAAGGACCCGGCATCAGTCTTTGTAAAGACATCTCCGCTAAAGAAGTTTAAGGATATGTCAGAGGATGAAAAAAAGGAATGTATTAGAGCTTTAAAACTTGGCAGGAATCCTTGGAGAGAAAGGCAGGAGTCAAACTGGCAGCTTCAAAGACTGTCTGATGAATTTAGGCGCACGGCAGGTGTATATGAGCTTATAAGGGTATATGCGCCAAATACCGGGAATGCGCAGGATGCCTTGGATAATATTGTAGCCCGTCAGAAGGAAATAGCAGCAGAAAAGAAGGCTGTCAGGGAAAACCTAAAGACCTATCAGCCAATCATAAGGCTCTACAAGGAGATAAAAAAGTATGCGAGAAAAGCGTACCTATATGAGTTTGCTGCCTGTGATGAGTATTTATCTTCCTACATGGAATATAAAAAGCTCTGTGAAAGATTAGAGAACGGATATGGAAAGAGCGTTCTTGAAGTATCTGCCTATATTGAAGATCAGGAGAATCAGATACTGTATGCCACGGCACAGTCAAAGGAGCTTTCTGATGAATATAAAACTATTTTGAGATTCAAGGAAAATGAGCTCAAACAGGGCATTTCAGAATATACATCTCTTTATGATGCAATCGGCTTTTCAAAGGCAAGGACGAGAGCCATGCAGATGGGTGTATTTGAAAGCAGTATAAGGTTCATAGCTGCGGATGGAGCTGATGGGGCATACATAAGAGTTGTTATCACACCAGACATTATTGAAGGGAAAAGTACTGAAAGGGCTATTGTTACCGTATTTGATAAATCAGGGAAACAGTTATCTGAGATTTCTTCAAAGGACATGTCTATAAAAGACTTTAACCGTAGCATCTCAGAACTAAAGGCAGAGTACGGATTATATAAATGCCATTCATTTGATAAGAGGGAGGATGCAGAGAGCTTTGTAGAAAAGCAGCAGGAAGAAAAAGCGAAAAAAGTAAGACGCCAGGTTTCGGATTAGACCAAGGTGTGTCCCACATAAAGGGTAGAAAGGAGGATTTTATGAGCGAGCTTAGGTATGAACCTAAATCGAAGGCTCCGCTCAAACTTGAATCTGATTTCTACCCTGTTTTTTCGCTCTTTTCTGATAGGGAATTGAATGCGAAGTTTATGCAGCTAAAGGCAAATATCTGTGATCTTAACCCTGCGCTTGTAACAAAGTGCATTACGGGAACGGAGCAGGATTTCATAATGCTCATGGACAGAGCAAAGGACTTTATTAGGGAGCGCCTCAGGGGGATTTCCGAGGAAGAGGAAAGGAAGCTCTTAGAAATGTTCCGGCAGTGTGTGTTTGGGTATTATGTCCTAACTCCGCTTGTAGAAGCAAAGGAAGTATCTGATATCAAGGTACTTGATTATGACCATATCGTAGTAAAGGCAAATGGAAGAAGATATGTGGCAAAGTGCCAGTTCTTTGACCAGACAGATTATAAAGATTGGTTTTCAAGGATCCTTCGTATTCACAGACTTGGAAAGAGTGAGGAATATGCTCTTTCACACTGCACGGACAGAAAAGGGGTAAAGGATTTCTATCTTCGTATTGATGTACAGCTATCCTGTATCACTTCCACAGAGAAGAACAATATTCATATCAGAAAGATGCCAAAGACAAAGCTTTCCTGGGAGTACCTGATTGAGAACGGAATGCTTGATGAAGAAATGATTGCGTATTTGAAGGACAGAATATGTGCAGGCTACGGATTTTTGATATCAGGCAGAGGCGGATCTGGTAAATCCACACTCCTTAACAACATGATTGACTGCATTCCATTTGGGGAGTCAGTGCTTGTATCGCAGGAGTCGGATGAGCTGTATTCCAATGTACATCCTCAGATTCAGTTTGAGCATACGATGACGGTTCGGAAAAAAGACACAGTAACAGATTTTTCATTGGAGGACGAGCTTCGGCTTGGTCTATTACAGGACATTGATAATTTCATCATCGGAGAGATCAAAGGCGGTGAGGCATTATATGTATTCACCACAGCCATGAGCACAGGCGCAAGGTTTTTTGGAACAATTCATGCCAATGATGCAGCGAGCAGTGTGATAAGGCTGGCTCAGTGTGCAAGGTATATTTCGGATTATCCTATGGAGACGCTTTGCGAGATGCTTACCTGCACGCCCTTTGTGCTTATCCATATGAGCCATTTTTCGATAGATGAAATCCTTGAAGTAAGCGGCTTTGATGAAAAGACAAAGAGACTACAGTTTAACGAGATCTTCAGGAAGGAGGACGCATGACTTACTTTTCACTTGCACTTGCAACCATTCCCGTTCTCGTATTCCTGGCAGCCCAGGATTTGAAGGAACGGATGATTTACAGCTTCCCGGTGCTTTTTTTATCAGGAGCATGGGCGGCTCATTCAGTAATTCTCTATAAGGATAATCCTATATTTGTGATAACGGCATGGAGTGCGACTATTGCGCTATTTATGGCCTACAAAATCAGTGGCATGTGGGGAGATGGAGACAGTGAAATGTGGCTCCTTTTTACGGGCGTCATTTTAAGCACCTTTGAACTTAAGAACATGCTGCAGTTTGGCTTTGTTGTCTGCATATTACTTGTGGGTGTTCAGGGGATTGCTCTTATAGCGGGGCTTATAGAGGCAGCCATCAAAAAGAGAAAGCTTGACAGGCACTCTGATATAGCGGTTGTTCCAGGGTTCGCAATGGTTCTTATTATGGTCATTTTATATGGAATCAGTAGGGAGGTGAGCATTTTATGAATGATGAGATAGAAATCATAAAAAAGCAGCTTCCTGATATGGCTGGGATTCTAAATGCTATCCCTGGCGAAAGATTTGAGATTAAAGGAGCCCAGACACTTCTTATTGTTCAGAGGCGTATGGAAGATACGGAGCTTCAAAGGGAGCTGTCCGTGTATACGCACCTTTTTTCAAAGGAGGGCTCGCCGGGAGTAACAGAACTTTCAAACGCAGCAGTTTCTTTTGTAAAGATCAAGACTCTTTGTGAAGCAGGAAAGACTGATTTTGATCAGGTATCAATAAGAGAGCTTATAAAGGAATTTCATGCTCAGAAGACCAAGGTTGTAAACATCATCCATTTGTCAAAAGTAAATGCGCTTACAGCAGAGGATTACCAGAAAGAGGTGATCCAAAAGACGCTTGATAAGTCAGAGAAGTATCTGAAAGCTTTTGAGGATGAGATAAAAAGGGCAGAAAAGAAGATTGAAAAAGAGCCTGAGAGCCTGATAAAGGCAAAAGAAGAGGTTATTCCTTCTGAGGAAGAAGAGGTAAAACCTCTTAAGCCAAAGAGAAATGTTTTTTCAGAAATAGTCGAGAAACTTGCAGGCTTCTTTGAGAGCATCCGGCATAAAAGGGAAGTCAAATCCTTGTTAAAAGAGGAAGAGGGTAAACTGGCAGACTCAAGATGTGAAGAGATCCCTTTTTATGATGGAGCTCTTAAGTATACAGAGAGCCATGTATGTAAGGATATCCCGGAGTTTTCAATATTTCTTCGTAAGGGGAATGTTTATTTCGG
Organism: Butyrivibrio sp.; assembly: GCA_015056575.1. Classification (GTDB taxonomy): domain Bacteria; phylum Bacillota; class Clostridia; order Lachnospirales; family Lachnospiraceae; genus Butyrivibrio. Next base: position 42,701 of record SVGA01000002.1, on the reverse strand, counting down.
GTATACAAGAAATGCTACAGCAGGGGTGTATGACAACAGGGATCAGAGCCTTTTAGAACTTATGAATGTAAGCAAGGACTTTATCCAGTTTCTAACAACAGACCTTCTTTCCGGGGAATATATCCTAAAGCCATTTGAAGACAGTGAGAAAAAGGCGATGCAGCTCTACTTCAACTATATCTGCGTGTGCTTTGAAAAGCATATAGGTAAGAGTCTTTCTGTACAGGAGTATCTGCATTTCAAAGATTACTATAACCGGCTGGTACTCATGATGTTTGACCTTGAAGAGAAGGAAAGAAGTGATTACTACAGAGCTCTTGCTATAGCTGATAGCTATGTCGGTTACATGAAAGGCTATGACCTTACTGTATCAGATGATAAGGAAGACATTATAAGAAACATAATAGCAGGGAAAAGCCTTAACTATGTCGGGGACCTGGAGCTGATTCTTGAAAATCATGTTGTATGTGATGAGGCAAGAGAGAAGCTTTTGGAGCTTTCAGAAAGTATTCGATACTTTCATGGCATGGTTGAGACAGTTGAAGTAGAGTCTTCTATTCCAGAGAATCCCGTTGGTTTTAAGGGAGCAAAGATAGTGGTTGAAGTATTGGATGAAGCTGGAAGACTTTCCGATGAAGCCTTGTTTTCATCGGACAACCTTGAAATTGCAGTTACTGATTACCTTGGAAAAGATGTACCACTTAAGAGAATTGGCATCGAAAAGGAAGGGGTAAGAACCTATTTCTTTACAGGAAAGACAGGAGCTATGTCAATTTCAGCTATTACAAACGATGTCAGGAATGCCTGGACAGGAGAAGAAAGAACTTATTTTGAAGCGATAGAACAGAAACTAAATCAAACAATGATACGAATTGGAGGATATGCGATATGAAGATAGATTCCGGAATTATAAAGATGCTTATTGTAGTGTTTGCAGTCACGATTATAGCAGCACTGATCTTAAGGCATGTGATGGAAAAGAAGGGACTTTATGAATCTTCCCAAAAGGTAGAAACATCAGTAGAAGAAACTTCCGAGGAAACGGTGGATGATGAGGAAACCAAGGAAGCTGATAATGAAAGCAAGGCAGTAAGTGCTGGTAACGGCTATGAGAAGATTTCAGCAGATAAGGCAGTCAGTGAAAACACTTGTGTACAGGTTGAGAAAATCTTAACGGAGGTTACAGACGATGGGAAAGGGAACCAGGAGCTTAAATATACCAGTTACTATATGTCAGATGTAAATCTCACGGTTCTTTCCGATTCAACGGCAGATTATACGCAGTGCATTACAGAAGACGGGTTTGATGATTCTAAGATAGAAAAGGTTAGTTTTGCAGATGCCTTTGGCTTTAGCTATCAAGGATGTACTGATATGGCAGAGTTTTTTGAACTTGCAAGGAAATCATCGGGTTTTGACTATGACATGACGGATGCTTCCTATGACGAAGAAAAGTATGAGCTCATGAAAGAGGAAAGCTATGAATTTAATGGAGATTGCAGCATTCTCTATTCCATGCTTGGTGATATGGATTATGACAGATTGATTCAATCTACATGCTATTACAGCCTTTCTGAGCTGGAGGATGGCACCAAGTACCCTACGATGTTCACTGCTATTGTGCAGTACGTAAAAGGGGACATTACTTATACAAAGACCGCTTATCTTGGATTCTCATACTACAAGGAAGGAGAGACCGGAGGATGTGGTTGCGGCTCTGATTCCGGTTGCGGTACTTGTGAAGAAGAAAGCTGCGAAGGGACAGATGGATGTTGCAGTGATTCTGATAGCGCTTGCCCTTCATGTGGAGGAGTAGGTGGCTGCACAGAGGATTGCACGGGAAATTGCTGTAAGTAAGGGAGGAGCTTATGAAGATTATAAGAAAGGTATTGGCAGGGCTTAGCATACTGCTGACGTTTGTTCTTTTCCCTGCCATGCCTGTATTTGCAGGAAGCTGTCATAACGCTGATTGTGGATGTAGGGATTATGGTATCAATAGCTGCTATGTCGGCATGACCTGTTGGTATAACGATGGCGATGGATGTTCCGGTCATAGTTGGTATCTTTATGAATCAACATCGGCTACGTGTACGTCAGGAGGAAGAGTTGTTTATAAATGCTCTATCTGCCCGGGAGAGAGAATCTTTACAACGCCTCCGCTCGGACATGATTGGGGGCCATGGACCTGCGTAAATTCAAGGCAGCACATGAGAACGTGCAGAAGATGTGGTCTTACCCAGTATGAAAATCATTCTATGTCGAGCTGGCATTCTCACGGGGATGGAAATTATAGCAGGAACTGTCCGATATGCGGTTATTCACAGTCGAAGGGGTTGTTCTTGTCAGTATCCACAACCGACTGGACTGCAGGAAATGTAACTGTAAATGTAAGCGGCTATGATGAAGGAGAAGGAAACTCAAGCATTACGCTATACAGGGTAAATTGTATTACCGGAGCAACAACTACAGTTGGAAGTTATGGTCATGGCGGTGCTCATGGATGGACGAATGATAGTTTCACACAGACAGATGAAGGAATTTACTATTTCTATGCTATATCTACGGATACACAAGGGCATTCCATTCAGGCAAGTACAGGCAGAGTTTATCTTGATCACTCGAATCCGGTGATTATAGGTGCTGAGAATACCGAAACGGATTGGACGAACATTGCACCAGTGATATCAGTAAGGTCAACCGACTATTTGTATGGAACAAGTACAGTAGGATCAGGAGTAAGGAGTCTAACGATTTATGATGATACCGGGCATGCAGTCAGAAGCGGTGGAAGCTCTACAGCCTATACGATTGAAGAAAAGTATGAAGGCGAGCATATCTGGAAGATAGAGGCTGTTGATAATGTGGGGCATGTGACAGATGTTTATGTTACGACAAGATATGACATCACGCCTCCGGGGATTGACGGAACAGAGATTACCTTTGTGACAAAAGAAGGGAAAGTTATTTCCGGTTACTGTCAGGACAATATCATTGATCAGCATATAGATGATGAGATCATAAGAAGTGAACATGGCGCAAACATGAGCAGTGGAATAAAGAGCGTCATCCTGTATAAGGTAACAGGCACGGATGAAGAAGTTATCTATTCCGATTCAACTTATCATAGATTTGATTACCCTGACACACATTCATATTTTGATGTGTACTATGACATTAATCTTACGGATGATATGGTGGATTATTATATTCTGATCACAGAGGATTTTGCAGGGAACAGGACAAAGAAAAAGCTGACAAGTCAAAGGACTCTGCTTACACTCTTTCATACCTCAATAGATAGAGGAGCATATTAAAGACAAGGCTTCGGGAGAAATCCCGGAGCTTTTATGCTGTAAGACCGTAAATATCAATGAGCTTCCAGAAATAGGAGCCGCTTCTTTTTTCTTCTTCCACACTGACATTATGGCGGTTTCTCATCTGGTATTCATCATGTCCCACAATATAAAGAACAACATCATAAAGAGAGCCGATGCAAGTCTGATAGTGATAAGGGTCGCTTAGCTCATGTTTGTGCATGATAGTATAGCAGTCTTTTTCATATATAAGATTCCAGCAATGGCCTGTATTATTTGACATAACTTCAATGTTTTTTCCGGCACGGTTTAGGATTGTAAAGTATTCTTTTTCAGGGAAATAGACTATCTTTCCACGGAATTTGTTGGTTGGACTAAATGGGGCAAAGCCAGTAAGCTCCATTGATTTTAAGTCATCAAAAGTAAACATTATGATTCCTTTCGTTGATGTGTTTTGATTTACAGTTGTTAGTTGGAAGATGTAGTTATTACGAGCGTAATAACTGCGCCAGGAACTGACGCAATGAAAATATATCAAACAGCATCTTGGATGTAAAGATGAAAAGATAAAAAAATAGGTTTGTTTCGGAAATTAATTGCAGGATATAAGAGGCTTGAAGTAAAATTGTTTCTGAGAGTAAGCAAATAATTTAACTTCCAGCATAATACAACAAGGAGAATGTGAATATGGCATCGAGCAAGAATTATTTGGATTTTATATTGGAACAGCTTTCAGAACTGGATGATATAACTTACAGAGCTATGATGGGTGAATACATTATCTATTATCGAGGAAAAGTAGTCGGCGGCATTTATGATGATCGTTTTCTTGTGAAGCCTGTAAAGTCTGCTGTGAAAATGATGCCAGAAGCTGGCCTGGAACTACCATATGAGGGGGCAAAGGAGATGCTCCTTGTCGATGATGTTGAAAACAAAGAATTTCTTCGGAGTCTGTTGGAAGCGATGTATGAGGAGTTACCCTCACCGAAGAAAAAGAAGTGAGCATAGCAAGTAAAATCGAAAATATATTTCAGCATAACTGACTATAAGACAAATGGTGAACTAATTACAAAACAAGCTAAACCAAGGAGTTTGACGGCCTTCTGATGGTGGAAGGCTGTTTTTCTATGAAAAGATGAACAATCTATAAAAATCATAATTGCGGCAAGAAATTTGATATAATTAAGATAACGTTGAGGCATATAGAAGTAGATGTGATTATTCTTGGCCATATTGTTTATTAACTGTTTAAAATAATGTAAGGTGAGCCTATGGATGCAATTACCAGAACAAGGATTTTCAATGAATACGAAAAAATCTACGTTGGTATTCTTTCTAATATGTATCCGGCAAAGAATAGCACTGGCTTTCCGGAAAGGAATCTTTCTGTAAACTTTGCCAAAGCGTATGAACGCATTTCTCAGTCAAAAGGGAATGCTGCATATACATGGTATGAGTTTCAGTTTGGCACAGAGAATAACCTACACGTAGATGCTGTTATTGTAAATCCGGCTGAACAAGAGCTACTTATTATCGAATCAAAAAGATATAGTAATCCTACATCCAAGATGAAGGAAGTAGGAGAAGATATCGAGAGAATACAGTCGTTTTTATCCGAGATTGAAGCTGAAAACAGAAATGGAATTATAAGAATCAATGCCACAGATTATAAAAAAGCTTATGGGGTAATACTTGCGGATGTCTGGACAGAAACGCTTTTAAAGGGTGAAATCTGTGATAGTTATCTTAATGGAATGTTGGAGCCGGATTCACCAAAAGCATTTTTAAATAAATATCGTGATGGTTTGGGGATAGAATTTGTCCCGACCGGAGTAAATTATTTCGCATCAAATTTATCTGAGATTGAAGACACTAAGAAATATAATTTGGTTTCGTTCATGTGGGAATTGAAGTAAAGGAGATGACGGTCATGTTTTGCAGCAATTGTGGGAATCAATTAGACGCGGGTGCTAAGTTCTGTTCAAAGTGTGGAAAGCCAGTTGGCGTTCAAGGAGCTGCACCTGCAGGAAATGGTGTTATCACTCTTGTACGTGAAAAGAGTTTTGCGGGAGCCCTGTCTACACTTGCGGTTAAGATTGATGATGGAGCGCCCATAATGTTGTCCAATGGCCAGTCAAAGCAGGCTAATATTTCTGATGGAACGCATACTATTACTGCTTCATATCTTCATCAGAAGTCTGTCTTTGAAATTGAATATCCCCAGACCAGAACATTGACGCTTATCATAAATAAAGCAAATGGGCAGATTATGGCTGATGGAGTCAAGCTTGTATCTGCTGGCGTAAGTGATTCTGCGCAAAAATTGATGGATCAAGGCTCTGCGTTATTTAACAAGTTCAGTGCGAAAGCTTCTGAATTGGCTGGTGCCGCTACTAAAGTGGCTACAGAGCAAATTAACAAAATGGAAACACAGAGAACAGCAGCGGAGACTCCGGCCACAACAGCGCAAGCACAGAATCAGTCTGGCAGTGTTCCTTCAACAGCTAAAGATCATGCAATTCAGGTGCGTGAGCTTTTTGATAAGCTGGAGAGAAGCGGCTTAAAGATATATGACGCCGGAAAGAATAGGATAACCTACATCAAAGAGACAGGTTCACTTGTTGTGCGTTACAATGGTCACTATTACAGGTTCTCACTGGATAATCTTGCTGATTACAAGATAGACAGAGAGTCTAACTATAGCATTTTGATGGGCGAAAGCTATTACAGGATATATTTTGATATGTCTGTAAAAAAGGCCGATGGAAGCCTGACTTTTATAAAATTCCCTCTGGGCGATTCATATAACAAGCAGAGGAAATGCAGGCTTGTAGAAAAAGGCGAGCATATCAGATCTTACATTGGAACTATTAAAAGAGATTATAAGCAAAAGATAGATCAGAAAACTGTAGATTTTATTCTGAATGGAGCGCCTGCTGAAGATGTTGAGTATGCTTCAGAAGATTTACGCGAAAGAGTTACAAAAGTCAGAGGAATTTTGTCCGATATTCAGGATGCATATAACGAGAATTTTGGTGATGTTAATCTTATAGAGCATTTTGATAATGATATGGCATTCTTTATGATTTATCTCTCTAAGGCAGACGGGGACATAACAGAAGATGAAGCTGCATTTACAAGTGAGCTGCTTGGAGATGAATTATCTGTAGGTGTCATGGAGGGCAACTACGATGAAGCAGTAAAAAAAGGCTGGTTTGATGAAGTGCCGGATATCTTTGATGATCTGTCACCAGATTTGGAGTTCACCGATATTTTACCAAATGAAATCTACGAATTGTTTGATGACATTGGTAAAGAGCTAATGGCTGTAGATAAGGACACTTCTCCTAAAGAAATTGAAGCTTTTACCAAATACATGAGCCGTATTGCGGAGATTTTGCCGAAGTATAAATCCAATGATGACGAGGATTCTGAAAATGAGAACGAAGATGGTGAGGAATCGTTGGATTCATTGCTATCGCAGTTAAACAGCCTTATAGGATTATCGACTGTAAAGGATGAGGTGAACAATCTTATTAACTTCATTCAAGTACAGAAGATGCGTGAGGAAAGAGGATTAAATACAAATCAGCTTACGATGCACCTTATCTTTTCTGGAAATCCTGGCACAGGTAAAACAACTGTTGCGAGACTTCTATCAAAGATTTTTAGTGAGATAGGATTATTGTCGGAAGGTAATCTTGTGGAAGTAGACAGAGCTGGTCTTGTGGGAGGTTACGTTGGTCAGACAGCGCTTAAGGTGCAGGAAGTAGTTGAGAGTGCCCTGGGCGGAGTTCTGTTTATTGATGAAGCATATTCACTTGTATCAGACAGAGGCGATAGTGATTATGGTAAAGAAGCTATAGACACGCTTATCAAGGGAATGGAAGATTATAGGAATGATCTTGTTGTTATTGCAGCAGGATATCCGGACAAGATGGAAGAGTTCTTGGATTCCAATCCGGGACTACGCTCAAGATTCAATAAAGTTATCCACTTTGAGGACTATACTGCAGATGAGATGTATCAGATTTTTGAAAAGATGGTCGCAAATGGCGGATTTGTTCTTGATGATGAAGCCAAGTCAGCAGCCAAAAAGAAATTGGATGAACTGGTGGATAATAAGGATGAGTCTTTTGCAAACGGTCGTGAAGTAAGAAATATGTATGAAAATATTATTTCCAAGCAAGCTAACAGACTAACATCCCTTGAGAATCCTTCCAATGATGAACTGTGTATGATAACTGCTGAGGATTTTTAGGTTGGGGAGTTGAAATGAGTGAAGGTAGTAGAATTGTAGAAGAGCTTGCAAGCAAAATTACACCAGCAGAATTCGAGGCATATCATATACTCATACTAGAATTAGAAGGCTACAACGTTAATAGGATAGACGAATCATCTGATGTGCGTGAAAAGTATTATCACTGTATGCATCGAGGAAATAAGAAGAAAAGAGTGCTTGTTATAAGTTTAGACGATGCAGCAGTTTTAAAAGATACAGTTGATAAGCTTGGAGAAAATGGCGCAGAGGTTTATATCGCTGAGTACACAGATTATATGAAAAAGAAAATGGTAGAGACGCTACACTTTATCGAGGATTTCTATGGGTGCAAGAATGTTCCAGATAGCCTTACAAGGATTAAAACAACGATTGATAATGCTCTTGAGCCTTACAATTCAGTATGTTATGAAGGAGAATTACTTCCCAAATAGATATTATCAATTTACGTTTATCAATTAATTCTGAAGATAATGTGAATAACCTTTGAGGGAATACACCTCGAATCATGAGAAATCATGGTTCGGGGTATTTTTTTGCAATTTTTTATCTTCCCGTTTCGGATTAGGGCTCTCGGTGTCCCACATAACTTACGAAGGGCAAGGAAGTCCTACCAAACGAAAGGAGAAAACGGATATGAGAAAGGTAGTTTCAAAGCTTGATGAGATGTTGATCGGTATGAAGGTGAGACTTGCACAGAAGAAGCCTGCTGTAGACCAGATCATCATTATGTTCATCATCATCGCAGTAGCAGCCGGAATTGCTGGTCTTTTGTACATCTTCGGTACAAAGACTCTGCTTCCAAATTTCCAGAACAAGATCACAACCCTGATCAATCAGTGGTTTGACGGAAAGTAAGGAGGAGCTATGACAAAGAAAAAGGAACGGGTGGAGAGAAGCAGGGAGGAAAGAAAGGCGGAAAAAGAGAGAAAGCGCCTGATCAAAGAAGCAAACAGGATGCTTATCTCCGCACCGAAAAAATCTGCAAATAGCATGGGATTCCTTAGTTTTGATCCGTCCGGTGCCTTTTGCTTTGACGGCGGCAGATGGGTCAAAGTTTTTGAAGTGACAGGAAGCATAAAGGGAGCTGTAAAAGCGGCACTAAAAGTAAAATCCAGAATCCGTATCACAGAAAGGATTGCCCCTGCAAAAGGAGAATCACACACAGCGAGGGCATTTGTCTCACTAATTGCAGAGGGTGATATCTATGAGCCGGTACGGGAACAGTTTGAAGCAGATGAAGTGATATTACAGGAAATGATAGGGGTACGGTCCTTAACCGTAGACGAAGCGATAAAGGTAATCTTTATGCAGCTTGGTGGAGAAAAAAGGTCATTTTCCTATGCATCATTCGTCCGTGCAAAGCGGGATTTACTAAAGGAGATATCTCCGGAGATTGTGGAAGAAAGAGATCACTTCCAGATTGAAGGATCATTCGGAATGACCATGTTTTTCATGGAATACCCGGATGAGGCTTCCGGAGATACCCTGTCACTTTTAAAAAAACTTGGATGCCCGGTATTTGTGACATTTGATCTTGTCGGGATAAGTGACCTCGACAAGGAAGATTATGTAAGAACACTTGAAAAAAGATACTCACGGACTCTAAACCGTGACTCGGTACAGGAGTTTTTGAATGTATCAGGGCAGCTTACGTTTCTCTGTGATTCAAAGGATGCAATGGAGATCATAAAAAAGACGGTAGATACCATCTTTGCAAGAGCAGGTTTTTTGATTTCTCCGGTATTCGGAGGGCAGAAAGACAGCTTCTTATCACAAATCTCTCTTGGACTTATAGATTACAAGAACCTAAGAAATGTAAGCGTAGAAACAATGAATGAGATTTTCAGGAGGGAATATGGCGGTAATCAAAACGAAGTACGAACAGACGAAGATGTATGACACTCCTGTTTGTGCAGAAGTAAATAGCGTTCAGGATATCTTCTCTGTAGAGGCTATTGAAGAGAGCGGCATATTTACCCTGCCTGGGGGAAAGTATTCAAAGACATACATGCTAAGTGATATCAACTTTGCAGGTGTGACTGATGAGGAGCAGAAATCTATCATCGTCAGTTTTTCAAAGGTACTAAAGGGTATTCCCTGCAGGTTTTCATATAGCATCGCAAATGAACATGTGGACGAGAAGAGTTTTCACGAAAAGGTTCTTTATAAAAAGCGTGGGGATGCGGATGACAGACTTAGGGATTCCTATAATCAGGTAATCAGAGAAAAGCTATCTGATGCCAAGCAGGGACTATATCAGACCATCTACCTGACGCTTACCATATCAGCGGATGGAATGAAGGATGCCAAGGCAACTTTTATGTCTATAGAAGGTGCGATAAGGTCTGCCTTTATTGGACTTGGGCTTAACGGCATGCAGGGATCATCTATGAAATCACTTTCCATAGATGAAAGAATGCAGCTTATCTATAACTTCATGCATACAGGACTTGAAAGCGGATATAGGTTCTCCTTTCAGAAAGCGGTATCTATGGGGCAGGATTTTATCAATATCCTGTCTCCGGCCGCAATCGAGTTTGATAATGAGAGCTTTGTATTAAACGGAAGTTACGGGAAAGTGATGTATATCGAGGATTATCCAAAGGCTTTGGAGTCTGACATCATAACTTCTCTTTCCAAAATCAATTGTACTAGCTATGTAACAGTCAATAATGAACTTCTTGATATTTCAGGCTTTAAGCAGGAGATTTCAAGAAAGTACATGGCAGTGGGAATGAAGATAGAGGGGGAGAAGCAAAGAAACCGTAATAATAATGACTATCTTGCGGATGCATCGCAGAAGCTTTTAAACGAAAAGGAAAAGCTCGATCAGTTTATGAAGGAACTTGATAGCTTAGATGACCACTACTTCAATACAACAATTCTTGTGTTGTTTTTAGCTGATTCAAAAGAAGAACTGGTGCAGATCGAGGATAAGCTTAAGAATATTGCGTCGCTTAAAAGCCTTACGCTTAAGAGCTGCTTTGCAATGCAAAAGGAGGCACTTAACTCAGCGCTTATATATGGAATACAGGAGTTTAAGAGAGTAGTAAACCTGTCATCGAGCTGTCTTGCGATGTTCATGCCTTTTAAGACTCAGGAGCTTAATGATGAAAATGGCGTATATTACGGCATCAACCAGCTTTCACAAAATGCAATCTTTGCGGACAAGAAGAAGCTTAAAAACCATAACGGCATGATTCTTGGACAGTCCGGTTCAGGTAAGAGCGTGTTTTCCAAGAGCGAGATGATATCGGTTTATCTTAACAATCCCACAGACCAGATCTTAATTGTGGATCCCCAGTCGGAATACGGGCCTGTTGTTATGAGGATGCATGGTACAGTTATCTGCTTTGACTCAAAGAAGGAGTTTTACCTTAACCCGATGGATGTGGACTTCGAAGGTGTGGATTATGCCGGTCTTCGGGAGATCATCTCGGAAAAGGCAGACTTTATTTTAACGCTGATATCCTCACTTCTTAAAAGAGATATGGAAGCAGAGGAGCAGGGCGTTGTTGATAGAGTCATTGATAAGGTGTACTCAGCAAATTATAGCATGAGAAAGCGCCTTAACGGTGAGACAGAAAAAGCAGTCGAATATGAAGTGCCGGAGTTTATGAAGGAAGAAATCACACAGGTAAGTCTTTCAGAGGATTTATCCAAGGAAGAGCAGGTAAGAGCTTATTCACCGACATTGCAGGATGTATATCAGGGGCTTTTGGATGAAGGAACAGACCTTGCAGATCACCTTGCTGCAGCAATGGAGATTTTTGTAAACGGGTCACTGAATCTGTTTAACCACAGGACAAATGTAGATCTTAGTAACAGGCTGATTGCATTTGATATAGCAGGGCTCAAGGACAATCTTCGTATCACCAGCATGCTCATCATGATGGAAACATTAAGGGGCAAGATCAAGGTAAATGCCAAGGTCGGCAGGTGGACACATCTTTATATTGATGAGTTTCATGAGCTTTTGGCAGTTGACCAGGTAGCAAACTTTATTTTGAAGCTCTGGAAAGAGATCCGAAAGATGAGCGGTATCCTAAATGGCATAACTCAGAATATGTCTGATCTTTTGAATGACGAGAATGCCGGTAAGCTTTCAGCGATTCTTTCAAATACGGAGTATTTTGCACTTTTATCCCAGTCATCCGTGGATAAGAAAAAGCTTATGGAGTTCTTGCCGAGTATATCTCCTGCCATGTTCAACTTTGTTGACAATGCAGAGAGCGGAACGGGGCTTCTTAAGATGGGAAGCGTAACAGTTCCTTTTGATATGAGGATGAGCAAGGAGTCAGAAATTTATGAAATCGTAAACACAGACGGAGGTGGCTATGGGGTTTAAAGAGGAAGGAGCACGGTTTACAAGTGATGTGAAATTTAAAGACTATGCCCTTAACTTTGCCGCAGGTGAAGCCTCTAGGTTTTCTAAAGGAGATGGGGAGGATGCATCTGCAAAAGTGGATCTTACACTGAGCGGATTGGCCTCCCTTTCTGCAAATAAGCATAACGCAAAAGCGAAGGAAATGAAGAAGTTCCTTAAATTAAAGCAGAAGGAGGCTTTTATAGATGAGAAGAAAGCGAAAGGAACGGACAGCGAGAGGAAAGAAGCCAAAGATGAGAGCGCGTCCCAAAAGACTATCGGGGCAGAGGCATCGGCACAGACTCCTTCGAAGCCAGAGAAGGGTACAGAAAAAGCAGATGCAGGAAAGTCTGTATCAAAAGATGTTTCAAAGAAGTCAGTATCTAAGGAGAAAAGAGCGGCAGCAAATAAAACAGCCGTAGCAAAGATGCTAAGGGCAAAAGGCATGATAGGAAATGACCTTGGCTCTGATAAAGCAACAGGGGATGCACTTAAGGACGGAAATACCGGGGCAGTCAGAGTAGTGACTGAGATTCTTAATCCGGCTACGTACTTAAAGGGGCTTTTTGCCAAGATAGCAGCTCTTATTGCACCGCATGTAATGGTTGTTTTGATGTTTCTTATCGTATTTATGATCCTTGTATCTTTGGTGGTTGGCATGTTTACTTCCATAAACAGCGTAAGTACCACCGTTACAGGATTTGTATCAAGGTTTTCAGGACGAGGAAGGATTCTTTCAGAAGAAAGCCTTACAGATGAGGAAATAGACGCTATTGTGGATGATTCAGGAGCTACAGGGAGACAAGAGGAAGTTATCAGGTTTGCTCTTTCAAGAGTTGGCTATCCGTATTCTCAGGCAAACAGAGCAAGTGGCTATGCATATGACTGTTCATCCCTTGCCTACTATAGCTGGCAGGCAGGCGGCGTGGACATAAGTTATGGAGGCGGATATCCTCCGACTGCTGCGGCTGAGGCAAGTAAGCTATACAGCAAGGGAGAGGTCGTAAATTCAACAAGGCTTGATGTAAGAGATATGGAGCCGGGAGATTTAATCTTTTACGGCGGACATGACAATGGAAGGTTTCTTGGCATATACCATGTGGCAGTTTATGTAGGAAACGGTGAAGTGGTGGAAGCTCTAAATGAAGACCACGGCGTTGTATATCAGACACTTAGAACAAAAAACGTGATTTTAGTATTAAGACCATAAGGAGGAATGTGAAATGGCAGATGAAATTGCTCAGGTTGTAGATCTTGAATATAAAGGGATTTATTACCTTTTGAAAGGAACAAAGGCGATGATTGCAGCTATGGTAAGTGGCGTTAAGTCCTTGCATGAGTGGAATCACCAGAAATGGCTTAATAAGCCCGGAAGCTGTTCCTGGCAGAAGATTCAGGAAGCAAGTGAAGGAATGGCTCCTATTTTGGAGTTTCCCAAGGAAATGTTCGAGCCAACAATCAATATTACAAATGATCCCGATGTAAAGGGAGAAGGCTTTATCAGCCCGTTTGAATATTATTGTCAGAAGAATAATCTCAGATACTGTATCATGCCGGATCTTAATCCAAATGATGATTACGTTCCTGTTGCCGTGCTTGCACAGGACTTTGGAATCCATGATGAACAGATCAAGTCCTACATGAGAAAGCGTGTTGCAAGTGAGGAAGCACAGGATAAGTCATATGATGAGAAAATCGCTGATGCGAAGGATAGACTTGCAAATGCTGAGACTCAGGAAGAAAAGGACGAGATTCAGAAAGAGATTGAAGCACTTGAACAGGGCAAATCGCAGAACAGTGAACTTTTGGCAGAGTCCAAGGAAAAGATGGATAGAAACAATGTCCTTGATTTTGCAGACTATCTTAAGCAGGCGGAAGGTACAGAGTTTTTGGATAATCCCGAACTTGCAATGTTGCAGGCGCAGACATGTGGAGTGGTAAGAGAGTTTATGCCAGAAGATTGCATGTATCCTATCCGTGATTCAGGGCTTGTTCCGGAGTCGAAAGAGCTCTATTACAGCCAAAAGACCGGAGATGACACACTTCTCACAGTAAAGAGGAGCTTTGAAGTGGATGATAAGGGCATGGTTTTTTCTGTCTATGAAGTCTCAGATCCTGTAACGGGAGCAAAGTTTGAACCCGTATCTGACAGAGGCCTTACGATGGAGGCATGGAATGAAAAACTTCCTGAAATCCTTAAAAATGCAGGAATGATGAAAGATCAGCCTATGACGGTTATGAGAAGTGAAGAAAACCTTCATGACTATATCCTTGGGTTTGATACAAATTTTACCAGTGCCCAGGAAGGTGGGCATGAAATTTCAGGCGAAGCACAGATCATGATCGACCAGGCAAGAAATGATGCGGCTCAGCGTGAGGCATATGCAAGAAGCTTTTATTCCACTGTCACGGTTCCATCGGAATCCATCATGCCAAGTGAAAACAGGATTTTGTCTTTAGAGCTTGATGATGGTCTTGTAGAAGGAGTTTCTCTTGTAGGCATCGATTCTGATAGTGCAAAGATTTCCATCCGCTCTGACGAGAAGTATTCCTTTATCGGCGCTGATGGAAAGGAAAAGACTCTCACTGGAGATGAAATCCTTAAGGCACTTGAAGGAAAAGCAAAGTCAGAAAGCGCTGCAAAGGCTATTACCAAGGCTGCTGCAAGATGAAGGAGGGGGCTATGATTACATTAAGTATCTTGGGATTTCTTCTTATAGCAAGTGCCATGAATCAGGCTTACGAATAGGAGGCAGGTCTATGAGCGATTTGTTTGTAAGAGAAAGACCGGTAAAAAAGCATACAAGGAGCGTTAAAGAGACGCTTATCATATATGCGATTGGTGTATTTGTCTGTGTATATCTTGGCTTTCTTTTGGGAGCTGTGTGGATGGACGGGAATAATCTGAATGAGTTCATGAACAACTTCCAGTCCTTTATCATAGAGCAGCATCATTTTATAGTAGGAGTTACACCGGCGACACCGAAGTTTGTATTAACCTTTGTGATCGGATGGTCTATGGCATTTATCATAATCTTTACAAAGATAGAGCATCCTTTCGCCGGAGAAGAATTTGGTAAAGCCAAATGGGGAGATGCCAAGGAATTTACAAAGCTCTTTGCAAACCATGATGAGAAAAATGTTGTTGATGTTGTTACGGGGGATGTTCATCTTGATCATCCCCTTCGTGTAAACACGGCAAATTACTGGATTGCAGAGGGGGTATATCTTTCGATTCATAATGAGAGGACTTCAAACTTAAATATGCTAGTTGTAGGACCGCCAGGCTCCGGTAAATCATTCAGGCTTGCCCGTCCGATGTTATCCCAGCTATGCGGAAACTTCCTTGTGACAGATCCCAAAGGAGAACTTTTTAAGCAGACAGGACAATATTTTGAGGATAACGGCTATGAAGTTATGGTCATGAACGTGGAATCTGAAGATGGTATGCCTATGAGTATCCATTTTAACCCGTTTGAATATATCAGAAACGAGTCTGATATCATGAGCATTGCTGGAATCCTTATGAAAGCAACAACTCCGGCAGAAGAAAGCGGCGGAAATGATCAGTTTTTTGAGCAATCGGCAGAAGTGCTTCTTACGAGTATCATTTATCTGATTCACTACTATTATCCGAAGGAAGATCAGAACTGGAAGACCTTTGTAAAGCTTCTTGATGCTACCTGTGTATATACAAATAAGGATGGCTCAATTGATAACAGGGAAGGAGGCATTCTTGATATCGCAAAGAAAGCACAGAGCAACTGGAAAGAAGAGCGACATATGGAGTCGGACTTTCCCGGGTATGTTGCAATCGAAAAGTATTATAACGGAGCAGCGGAGACTACAAGCTCCATTGTGGCATCTTTGGATGCACATTGCAGATATATGAAGCTTGAATGCGTAATAGACTTGTTATCCGAGGATGAGATACAGATTGCAAAGAGTTTTGGGTATTCAAAACCATGTAAGGAAGCTTCTACAGGAAAGAGAATACTATTTATCGTAACAAGTGAAGATAAGCGTTATTATGACTGGATCCCGTCAATGGTATATTCGCTATTCTTTGATGAACTTTACCACCTGACAGCCATTGATCCAAGTCTTCACGAAACATTGCCGCAGCATTTGACATTTCTTATGGATGAGTTTGCAAATGTCACACTGCCGGATTCCTTTGTAGAAAAGCTTTCCACCATGCGTAGCCGTAACATGAGTGCAGTTATTATTGTACAGAACCTGATTCAGCTTAAGAGAAAGTTTCCTAAGTTTGATATGGATAAAGACCTTATCGGTAACTGTTCCATCATAGATATACTTGGAGCTCCGGATATGGATTCATGTGAATATCTATCAAAACATTTTGGTACGCAGACAATCCATAAGGCAAGTGAGTCTGATGCTAAGGATTATAAGGGGCAGAGTTCCAGATCGGAGGATGTCATGCAAAAGAGTCTTCTATCAGCAGAAGATATCTTTGCCATGAAGAAGGACGGGGAGTGTGCCATTGTAGTAAAAGGTGCAGATCCTTTATATCAGACTAAGTGCCGTATGGAGAGGACAGACTTTGTTAAGCTACTCTGCCGAAAGCATAATCCGTATGATCCAAAGAAACGCCAAGAGATACGGAAAGAAAAGCGGGCAGATCTATCACCGGTATTCTTTTCAGGAGAAAGAGCAAAGGCAGAGGCTAAAAAGCTACTAGCCCAGGGAGAAGAGATTATTCACATCACGGTAGATGAGGCAATTGCCTATCATGAAGCAGTTAAGATGCAGGTTAAGCCTGAAAATATTGTGCTTTCAGTTAATGAAAGAAAGATGCTTCAAAAGAATGCAGAAAAGTATCATGAAAAACATGCTATGATGAAAAAGATTATTCTCGACGAGTTTCGGGGAAATCCAGATGGAACAGACTGTGAGGAACAGGTATACCGTGACCGCTGCAGGGTGGTACGAAGCCTTATCAATGATGGCTTTTCTAACATCCATGTCAGGTTCTTAAAGCCTTTGGTAATCGCAGGATATAGCTTTGAAGAGATAAAAGAGCTTTTCAACCAACACACAGATACTGAGGAAATAAGAGATTTTATCAAACAGATGGGGATTGCTTAAGGCAGTCCCTTATTTGTTACCATTCACACTTTCCTATGCTTTCCTGGGCGCACACATTTATTACAACACATGACGATTTCAAAGTAAAGAAAAAAACGCGAAAAATCCAAGAAAATCAAGGGTTTTCTGCACTTGTGATGGCTGAAATAAATCGTCATGTGAAGATTAATGATTGCTAATGAGAGCAGAATGAATGTGAATAGTAACTTTGTATTCCGTGAAAAGATAAGCTTGACATTTTATAGAGTACTCTATAATATAGAGTATGATATTTGTTGCTGAATATCATCGGACTAAATAAAAATGCTGTAAATTTGCAAAAAGGAGCGGATTATGGAGAAAACAATTGAAAATGCATTAGATGATATATCCTTAATAAAGGCTGTGATAGAAAAGACACAGAAGGATTTTGCAAAAGTGGCTATGTTCTTTATTGGGATAGGATTAGTCAATGGAATTGCGTGGATTATGGAACAACTGGCATATTACATCAGGAACACTGCAGGTTATGGTAACTGGCTTGTACAGGCATTAGGACAAGGAACACATTTGTTGCGGTTTGCCGGATATATTGTGTTATTTGTTTGTTTCTTCAAAAAAATAAAAGCAACAAACAATGAAATCAGTGAGGGAATGATAAAAATATGGGGAATAGTCTTGATTGGCTCCTATGTTCTTTCTTTTTTATATATGAGATTATTGCCAAATGGCAATGATGACAAACTGATTACGTTATGGCGGTGTAAAGAGTTAATAGAGGTTCTTCCAGTTATTTTTGCTTTGTTTATGACCGGAATTCTTACAAAAAAGTTGACCATAACAGTGTGTACAGCAATATATAGCATAATGTACTTTGTATTATTCGTTGGTATGAAAGAAATACCTTATGGAACATTTGGTGGAACAGGAACACTAATGCCCCTTAGTAGCATAAGTGTTAAGTGTCTAATGATACTTGGAATGATTGTTTTGG
Organism: Butyrivibrio sp.; assembly: GCA_015056575.1. GTDB lineage: Bacteria > Bacillota > Clostridia > Lachnospirales > Lachnospiraceae > Butyrivibrio. The sequence continues at coordinate 24,654 of SVGA01000002.1, read as the reverse complement.
GAATTTATTTGAAGATAGGAGCAAGAAGTTATGGAGATAAACTCAATACCTGAAGCTTTTCAGACAAAGCTTAGATTGGCTATCTTATCTTCGTTATTGACCGGTCAAAAAAGCTTTAGCGAACTGAAAGAGATAACATCTTCTACAGATGGTAATCTCGGTGCACAGATAAAAAAATTAAATGAACTTGGTTATGTTGAAATAGAAAAGGCTTTTATAAAAAATAAGCCACAGACGACATGTGCAATTTCAGAATATGGGAAAAAACAATTTAAGGAGTATGTTGAGATGCTTGAAAATCTTCTTACACAGTCTAAGTAAATAGAATCTATGAGGCTGAAAGTATCAAGGGGGACGTATGTCAAAAAAGAAAATAGTTTTATTGATTTGTATTTTTATACCTATTGTTGGTCTGATAGTTGGATGGGAATTGTTTACACATGCTGTCACGGGACGAGTTTCGGATGCGGATTATTCAGAGGGGAATCCTGCATATTATCGTAGAGAAAAGTACTATGACTGGAAAGTAACTGCTCCGGATAAAATTGATTCTTTATCAAATGATATGGGATTTGATTTAAGGAGTAAGGACGTTTCCGCATATTCAGCCAATGATTATAAAGACTACCTCGGATGTGTTTGTTTTAATACCTCCACGATATGGTCTGCTGATATAGAAGATATACTGAATCCTAATAATGTTATGGAGCTTGGGAAGAATCCCGGATTAGGAATACGTAAAATACATGAAGAAGGACTTACGGGAAAAAACGTAAGTATAGCTATTATTGATCAGGGCTTAAATCTTGATCATGAAGAGTATAGCGCTAACATTCTAGGATATGAATTGCTTCATTACACTGGTGATGCTGCCCTTCATGGATCTGCTGTAACAAGTATAGCTGTCGGAAAAAGTTGTGGGGTTGCTCCTTCAGCTAATGTATATTATATTGCATCAACATTTGGTAAATTCACTCCTTTTGGTTATAAATACAATCTACAATATATGGCAGACTGCATTGACAGAGTTATTGCCATTAATGATCTTCTTCCTGAAGAAAACAAAATCAGAGTTATCTCCATCTCTCAAGGATTTGATAATGATGATGAAGGCAGAATGGTTATAGATGCGATAGAACGAGCAAATAAAAAGGGGATATTTGTTCTTACGACAACTCCTCAATTTAATTATGGCTTTAGTATAATGGGATTGGGAAGAGAATTTGAAGCAAATCCTGACGACATCGATTCATATATTCCAGGTTCATGGCTTGAGGACTCATTTTATAGTGATAACTTTTGGCTTTCGCCTGAAACTACACTAGCAATTCCAATGGATTCAAGGACTTATGCAAGTTTTCAAACTACTGACGAATATGAATTTTGTGCGCAGGGAGGATATAGCTGGTCTGTTCCATGGCTTGCAGGGCTATATGCACTTTGTGTGGAGAAAAAGCCTTCAATAACTCCTGATGAATTTATACATAAAGCGTTTGAAACAGGAACTATTAAAGAAATCGAGCATGAAGGTAAGGTATACAGACTTGGTACAATAATAAATCCACAAAAACTGATTGCGTCACTATAATATGTGGCATTGTAAAATAAAGTGTGTAAGTTAACCACTAACTTACGCACTTTATTTTATATAGTCAAAGGTTTTTATTTCCCCTGCCTTTTGAAGGCTGCTTGATAAAAAGAAAAGAAGCATGAGCTCCGTAAAAAGATATCAGATATGGAAATGAAGGCTGTATATGGAGAACGAAATGCAGGAAGATTTACGTACCCGTACAAATATCCTGATGAAGAAAAACAGTAGGATAAGACCATTCGCGTAGGCTTAAGTTCAAAGATTTCAGTATAAATCTATCCATCCCCGGGAGTCGGGCAGGGGTTGGGGTCGGAATGGTACCATAATAAAAAACTTAAAAAACCGCTATCAAAAGGCTTCATACAAAAACTTATAAACCTCGAATCGTGAAAAATCACGGTTCGGGGTATTTTTTTGCAAATTTTTAAAATCCTGTTTCGGATTAGCTTAGCTCGTGTCCCACATAACTTACGAAGGGCGAAGGATGTCCTACCAAAACGAAAGGAGAAAACGGATATGGGCTATACACATGCAATCGACTCACTTAAAGGAGTCCTCATCACACTGGGTACCTCAATCGGCGCAGTCATGCTGGTTTACGGCGGCATCAAGTTTGCAATGGCTTTTCGTCAGATGGATCAGCAGGGCGAGCACCAGGCAGTTTACTCGGTGGTAGCAGGCGGCGTGCTTCTTGGGCTTGGAGCACTCGTGGCAGTTTTAACTTAAAAAGGGAGGTTTGTGATGGAAACAGTTGTAAAAGCACTCTATAACGCTTCCTTCACTATCTGGAACACCCTGATGGGTCTTGCCATGACGCTATTTTCCACAAGTCCGACGAGTGCGGCAGGTGGCTCACCTTATGGAACGGTGCATTCGCTTTATAACAGCATCTCAGCGGCTACCATTCCCATAGCCACCTGCTTTTTCATTATAGCGATCTATAAATCGGTGGTAACTTCTCCGCCGGAACAGCAGGCGCAGCGGTTTTTAATGGATGCGGTCAGATACTGCATCATCCTGTTTGTTGCAGCGCATCTGTGGGAAATCCTTGGCTACATCATAGAGTTTTCAGATGGTATCACATCAAGTCTTGGAACGGCAAGCGGCTACACCCTTTCGATGGGAGGAGATTTGGAGAGGATAATTCATGACTCATTAGAGCTTCCGGAGTTTGAACTTTCGGGAGAGTGGATAGGAAAACTCTTTGAAGCGCTTGGCTGCGCAGCTCTTCTTTTAATCGGCGGAGTAGTCCTTGTACTTGTGATGGTTGCCAGTTGCCTTTCCATTATCAGTTCTGCATTTCAGAGAATCTTAAAGCCACTTATCATCATGCCTTTTGCGGGGATAGCGGTAGCTATGGGAGCAGGAGGTCATGAGATTGGAAGATCAATGCTTCAGTTTTTAAAGACCTTCTTTGGCTTTTGCATCTCTGGAGCAATGATGGTGGTCATCATAAAGACAGGCTGCACCTTATGTACAGACCTTGTAAGTGCAGGGCTTTCCGGTGGAAGTGATATTGAAAACTGCATCATGATGACAGTTCAGGCATCGATTACACCGATTGTGATCGCAGGCCTTGTAAGAGGAACAGATTCGATCATAGCAAGGATGCTGTAGGAGGTTTAGTTATGGCACAGATGGAAAGAAACGTAAATTTAGAGGAAATAGACTCAGATGCGCTCTTTGGGATTGATGCATTAAAAGGTCAAAGCATCTTGCAAAAGATCATCTTCTTTACCTGCCTTGGAGCAGGGATTGTAGCAAATGTATGTATGCCGATGTTTCTTGGAACACCAAGAGCGGTATGTATCTTCATATTTCTTGGGCTTATCCTTATCGGCATTGCTTTTGGATGTAACTATACCCAGGACATGACATACGGAAAGTACATGTACTGCTACTTTTTTAAGCCGGTAAAGACCTTAAGGTATGAATCCACAGAAGATATCGGGCGCATCAAGAAAAAGGCAGAAGAGCTTAAAAAGGAAGAAGAGCTGCTTCTTAGAAAGGAAAGGGAGGCAGATCCGAAAGCACAAAGAAAGCTCCTTATTAAGCTTCTTGCATTTGTTCTTGTCTTGGTAATAGCAGTCGTATCAGCACTTATCTATGTAAAGGCGGTGCGTCCTGTAAGTTATCACCATGAAGTAATAGAGGAAACGGAGGTAGAAAGTGAACAGGGAAACTGAACTTAGAACCCTTGCCCTAACCCTTGTAGAAGAGTTCTACGAGAACCAGGGGCAGGGAGTCTTAAATAACTTAAACAAAAGAACATACGGAAACCTTTCATCCGATAAGGATAAGGTTTTAAAAAGCATCAGGGAGAGCCTTTCTGATTTTCAGGATGAAAACGGAAATGAAATGACAGAGGAAGATAAAGATCTGGTGCTTTCCTTTGTAAATAAGGAGATCTGGGGATACGGGCTTATTGATGAGCTTATCCATGATAAGACTATCTCAGATATTAAGATCCATGACGCGAACCATATCAGGATCAAGCGTGAAGGAAAAAGGGAGAGCAGCACCATAACTTTTCCGTCAGAGGAAAGCTATGAGAGGTTTGTAACAAGACTTTTAGAGAGAAACAAGGTAAATCTTGGTACGGCAAATGCTATCCAGACCTTTACCGATGCAGATCAGGATGATTTTATCCTGCGTCTTGCAGTCATAAGCGGTCTTTTGATCGTAGGCGGAAGTCCATGTGTGGTCATAAGAAAGATTCCGAAGGATAAGTATTCTCTTAAGGAGCTTGATGAGATGGGAATGTTTTCAGACCAAGTGGTAAAGAGCATGTCGGAGGAAGAAATCACGGACTTTTATATTTCAGAAGATAAGTCAGAGTTTGATATCCTCTTACACCGCATGATCAGGGGCAGAGGCATCCTTTTTACTGGAAAAGGAGCATCTGGGAAAACAACACTTATGAATGCATGCCTTGAAAAAATCCCAGAAACAGATTCTGTCATGATCTGTCAGGAGAATGCTGAGCTTTTTGACCTGCATCACCCGGACCTTATCGCAGCACATGTCATGGTAAATGGCGGAGATAGTAAGGTCAGCTATAACCTTGGAGATCTTACAAGAGTAGCACTTCTTGTAGACCTTGACAGGGTAATCGTTGGAGAGGTCAAAGAAGGATCGGAAGCAGCAGGACTTTCAAAGGCTTCTATGACGGGGCATAAGTGCTGGACATCGGTACATGGCGAAAGCTGTGAGATGGCAGTAGAGAAGATGGCAGATTATATCTCTCAGGCAACAGGCTATGGAAACAGGGAAGCCTTAAAGCAGCTTCTTGGCTTTGAATATGTGGTGCATCTTAGGAATTTCCGTGTGGATGAGATCGTAAGGATCATGGACTTTGACCATGAAAAAGGAAAGCTCGTGCTTGAAAAGGTTTATCCCTTTACGAAGGAGGCAGTATGAAAAACATAGTAGCGGCAGTACTTGCAGGCGTGCTCTCTCTTTCCTTAACAGGCTGCAGCGTGTTTCAGACTTTAGAGGGACAGACTGAGGATAAGCCAAATGAGTACTCAAATGTCTATGAGCTTTCAAGCGGCAAAGCCTATGTCTGGGAGCATGAGGGAGAAACAGATATCAGAAATGATTTATCTCAGGACAGGGTAGGAGATCCGGTATTCTTTGCCTGCCCCTTAGGGGATATCAACTTTAAGGGCGATGAACTGTCAGATATTGACCAGTATCCAAGAAGTATCTGGATTCCGTCAGATATAGATGATCAGATTCCCACTGTAACCAGTAAGAATGCACTTATTTATATCTCAGATACCACAGTTCCGGAGGAGATCATCTTTGAAAGGTTTGCTGATTACGGGTATTCCATCGGAGTATCAAACATGGAAGCTGACGGAGGCGGACACTATTTCATAACTTATGCAGAGACCGATGAGGATGATTACAAATACTACGTGGATATGAAATCAGAGGCAGCGCAGGTAACAGAGTTTGATACTATAGCAAGACTTTACCTTGATAAGGTAGGCGGCATGGAAGTAAATGAGGATACCGTATCAGATGGTGGAACCGTAATGAATCTTGAAAAGGATAAATCCTATATCTGCGAGTTTTACACAGGTACCTTTTATCAGGACTTTAAGTTAAAAGCCAATATCCATAGCTTTGGAAAGCTTGAGCGGTTTGTCTGTCATGATTATGAGTTCTTACATGCCAACTGTATAAAGATTGAGATCCCGGAGTGGTTTAAGTCAGGATATTACTTCGTGCAGGGCGTAGGGCTCTTTCGATATGTAACGGATGAAGACCTTTTAGCCTACAATGGGCAGGCGTATGACCCGGGCATTAACTGGAATGATCCTATAAAGCAGTATGACGAGTACGGTGTCTGCATCTTTGATCCAAGCCTTGACATTAATTATGAAGATATAGAAGAAAATTCCGATCCGGGGCTTGATGAGTCAGAGATTGTGATAGGGGCAAGTCCTGAAGAAGAGGAAGAAACAGAAGGGAGTGAGATAGATGAATCCAGTGAGGGTAGCACTTTGGATAGTGATAGCAATTAGCATTTTTGCCATCAGCCTCATTATTCATAAGGAATTTATGAAGCGTAGCGTCTTTGCGGAGATCTACGGAAAGTATAAAGGAAACCTTGAAAAGAAGGTAAAGGAAGAGAACTGGTTTGTATCAAAGTATGGAGTGATCGAAAACAGGAGCTTTCTTTATAAAATCGACAGGCTGATCACCATGAGCGGACTAAAGAAGACATTTCCGCATCTGTCGGGAGAGGTCTTTATAGGGATATTGTTTATAAGCCTTATTACTACAGCAATTTTGGTATCTAACCTCGCAGGTAATGTATTCCTTGGACTTTTCATAGCACTTGCAGTAGTAACGGCAGAGTTTCTGGTGGTGATCTTTTTATCGGGAAGAACCTATAACCAGATCGAAGAGGACACGAGCCTTTTTATTTCAATCCTAAGTAACCATGCAAAGGGAAGCTCAGATATCGTAACCATTATGACAAGGACTCTTCCAAGTATGGATGGTCCCATAAGAGAGCTTATAAAAAAGTTTTTACTTGATGCAGAAAAGACCGGGGATATCGACATTGCCTTTGATGTAATGAAGGAATCTGTGGATAACAGGACATTTCAGACCATCATTGTAAATCTTAAGAACTGCATGCATTACCAGGCAAATTATGAAGAGGTGTTGCAGCAGATGATGAATCAGGTAGCAGAAGCCATGAGTGCAAGGGAAGAGAGGAAGAACATCCTCTTTTCCATGAAAATCACTCTCGTATCCATATCCATCATGAGCGTCATAATTGTAGCTCTTATCGGAAAGGGTATTGGAATAGATGTAAAGGCAATACTTACAGGAAACATGGCAGGCCAGTTCATTTTGTTTATCACAGGTCTTTTGTATCTGTTTGTAACCACAAAGCTCTTCGGAGTGGATAAGTAAGGAGGAGAAGATGATAGTAGGACTTTTATTATTTTTGATCTTTGCACTTGTCTTTACTACGATACAGACCCTTCTTCTTAGAAAGCAGGGATCAGATAGTAAGACCTATGCAAAGGAGCAGCTTGAAAATCTCAAAAAAGGCAGGCACTTTCAGGAATTTGTCCTCAGAAAGCAGATAAAGCTTAAAAAGTACGGGGCAGATATTTTTGTAAGAGACGGTATCTTAGTTTCCCAGTGGTATCAGTATAAAGCGCTTTTTGCATCTGTAGCGGGAGTGATCACCTTTGTACTATCTGTAAAGGTCTTTCATGCGGATGCAGGGTACATTATCACTGCGGCAGTTACGGCATTTGCCTGGTTTTTCCTTGATCTGTATCTGTCTATGGAAAATAAGCAGAGTAATGAAGCCATGATGCCGGATATCTGCGAGATGAGTAGATCCGTTCTTTACGGAAAGCGTGGTGGTCAGTACATCATTGATGCCATAAAGGATGCCTGCATAGTTGTTGAGAACAAGCGCCTTAAGATGGGAATGATAAAGCTTCGAAGTAACCTCGATGCAGGACGTAATCTGGAGGAATCCTTAAACGATTTTGAGATGAGCTTTACAACACCTGAGATTGCAAGCTTTTGTACGGTGATTAAGTCTCTGCAGACTACAGGACATGTAGAGGAAGCTCTTAAGACTCTTGAAAACAACATCGAGCGTGGTCAGGCTGGCGTAAATAAACGAAAGTGCATTGTTCTTGAAAACAAGACGATGGTGTATGTGCTACTTATAGCATTTGATCTTCTGATCATGATTTTATACTGCATCATCATGAAGCTACTTGATATGCAGATCGCATTTTAGGAAGGGAGGCTCTATGAGAAAGCTTTTATTTAAGAAGAAAAAGGCATCAGTCATTGAAAACGTGCTAGTCAGCCTTATCAGTATCGTTATGGTCTGTGCATTCCTTGTGATCGTATTCGGAGCCTTCTCTTCCATAAATGACAAGTGGAGCATGAGGCAGGCAGCAAGAGAGACGCTTCTTATCATGGAAACGGAAGGGTATCTAAAGCCGGAGGATGAACAGGCACTCATCCATGAGCTTGAAGGTTATGGGTTATACAATATTAGTCTTTCCGGCACCACAACAAGTGAAGTGGACTATGGAGAGAGGATATACCTTAAGATCACGGGAACCTATGATGACAATATTCTCGCTTTTGCTGGAGGTATCTCAAAGGTAGCCCACCACCCGACAACCATAACCATCCATAGGCAGACCACGGCAAAGCAGTAAGGAGGGCGTATGAAAAAGAAAAAGAAAGCAACCGGTGCAATCGGATATGTGATGCTTTTTACTATGGCAATCATTATGGTCATCATTACGCTCTTTATGCTGGCAAGTAGCAAATTACAGACCATACAGCACGATGTGGATGATGCTTTGGCGGACTCAGTTTTAGCAGCTCTTGTAGCAGATGATATCTACTACTTTGAGACCTGGGAAGGAACTGGTACGGCGGTAGTAAGATTCAGGGATCTTGATGAAAGCTATAGGCTCTACAGGGACTGCATGAAGGATGCCATTGAGTCAAAGAATGACTTTTATGGAAATATCCGCTATCCCACGTTTATCTGCTATGAAGTGGAAGACGGGGAAGTTACCATCACAACCTTCAATGAGTCAGGCGGAAGGAGTGAGAGTCATGGGGCACTTGGAGATGTAAAAACCCCGACAGGCGAAACGGTAAAAGAAACAAGTGCCTATGGGAAGGTCACATTTGACCTTCAGAGCCTTATCGGAGGCGAGCCCATAGGAAAGAGCAGAGATTTGTATTGTACTTTGGAAATCAACAGTGAAGAAAGTTACGAGGAGGCAAAATAATGTTTGAGAAAAAGGTTAATGTAAAAGAAGCCCCTAAGCAGGCGAAAAAGGAAAAGAAAGAAAAGAAGCAGGTAAAAGCTCCGGGGATTGTAAAGATCGTACTTGTACCGCTCCTTATTACAGCGGTACTTGTGGCAGCAATTTATCTTGTGATGGATAAGATGACAGAGCGTGAAACCCTTCTTAAGAATGTGGTTGTAGCCAGTCAGGATATCAGGGTAAACGCCTATATCACACCGGATGAAGTTGACCAGTATTTTGATGTGATCCAGGTAGACGGGAATGCAGTAGCAGAGAATGCCTATACGTCTCTTAAGGATTTAAAAGAAAAAGGATTTTATACCAATATCCCCATTGGAAGCGGTCAGATCCTTTACTCCGGTAATATCAAGCCCACAGATGCAAGGCTTGATAAATATAAGTCCGGGTATGAGATCACAAGTATCGCAGTTTCAAACTTCGATAAGGGCGTAAACGGAAAGCTAAGGGAGGGAGCAATCATTGATGTATATGCAGTTGACCCTGCAACAGATGAGCTCACTCTATACGTGGAAGATGTATACGTGGCAGGAGCATTTGATTCTTCTGGCAATGAGCTTACTACGGAGGAAGGGGTAGCCCAGAGCTTTACCGTCTATGTAAAGGCTGCCGAGATTGAGAACATGAACCGTGCGATCAACTATGGCGAGATCCATATTTATCAGAAATAACCTATGCAAAAGGGCTCCGGAAACGGGGCTCTTTTAATGCGTAAAAGAATAGCGTTTGTTATAATTAACCTTAAGAAATATGACGATATAAATATATTAGTCATAAACAAAAATTCGTACCGGAACCAGTTCAAAGTCCGTTTTAAGGGATAGGTCATGTGTCATATTATAGGTAGGTTGGAAAAGTATACCTATAGCGACATGTCATGATTGGAGATAATGGTAGATGTCAAATGAAAAGTTTTGGATAGCATATGAATATGACCGTGAAAATATGACTGCTGAACGTGTTTATAGGTACAATAGAGGGCTTATGGAGAGAAAGAATACTGACGGAACATGGCATGAAGAAAGAGAGGCTCTGTGTATATTCTGTGGTGAAGACTGGGATTATGAGGATATTACAGAGGAAGAGGCAAATCAGATAGTTGTGAAGTACTAGGGGTAATGCTATGGCAAAACTGAAAGCAGGAGATACAGCTTATATTATTGAATCCAATAGGATTATTCGAGAAGTAGAGATAAAAAACTGTTCCGGAGGCATGTATCTTATACGGTTCAAGGATTCTGGTGGTGGTATAAAAGTGAAAGAGCACAGACTATTTGTCTCTAGGGATGAGGCAGAGGCATCTATATCAACAGGAGTAAAAGCAAAAAAATCACCATATGATTATATGTAGTCGGAGGTTAAATAATGTATGGCGGGACAGGGTTATTTTGAAGACGTCATCAAAGATAGGTTTGATGACGAGATATTTAACGAATTGGCAAGCTATATTGAGGAGCATCCTCAGGAACTTGAAGGAGATTATCAGGAAATCGAAACTCCTGATGAGGCAGAACTGGATAGCTATTCTATCAAGGTTATTCATCCTACGATGGGGGACGGTGATAGGATTGACCTCGAAATATTAGTAGAGGCATCTATCTATGTTTATGAGACTATTAGAAATTACAGGCATGACGATGACACTTCTGAGTGGTATCGTCTGGAAGGCTATGTGGTTTTTGACGATGAGCTAAAGGATTTTCATATTGAAAACATTGAAAAATACTGTGGAAAGAAGAATTTATCGCGAAACAAACTCGATAACAATCTTGTACCAGTGATTCCGAAAGCTGAATTTGATAAAGCTGCTACGGAAATTCTTTCAATGTATTATCCGGAAGCATTGGCGGAACCGATGCGCATAGATGTCAATGAACTTGCAAGACGGATGGGTCTTAAGGTTGAGGAAGTTCAGATTACCCATAATGGTGGGGCGTTCGGAGAAGTATTTTTTGCTGATATGGAAACCACTTATTATGATGATGAAGTTGGAGATTATAAATCAAGACGGGTTAATAAGGGAACTATATTTTTGGATCCGAAAGTATATTTCATGCGTAATATCGGCTCCAAGAATAATACTGTTGCACACGAGTGTGTTCATTGGCATTATCATAAGAGGTTCCATGATTTCATAAGGCTTTACACTGAGAAGGGTAACTATCATTACTGCTGGACAAGAGAAAGCGCTAAAAAGAAAGACAAATGGGAACCCTTGGATTGGATGGAATGGCAGGCAAATGGAATAGCTCCAAGACTGCTTATGCCATACGAACCAGCTAAGAGGAAAGCAGAGGAACTGATTTCAGGATATAGGAATAATTCACCAGAAGCATCTGATACTGAAATCTTGCAGAGTGTGATATTTGATTTTGCAGCTTTCTTTGATGTATCAAATGTATCTGCAAAACTAAGACTTATCGACCTTGGATATGAAAAAGCCCAGGGAATTTATACATATGTCGATGACAGATTTATTGGTAATTATTCATTTAAAGAAGGAAGTTTGAAGAAGGGACAGACCTTTGATGTAAGTTTCCTTGATTTTTCCATTGCATGTATATCTAATCCCAAGCTACAGGAGCAGGTAGCAAAGGGATATTACGTATTTGTGGATAACCATGTTTGTATCAGAGATCCCAAATATGTAATGAAAATGGGCGGTCAGCTTGTACTCACTCACTACGCAAAAGAGCATATGGATGAGTGTTGTCTTGTCTTTGACAGGCAATTTGATCAAAGCCGCTATAGCACCTACGAGTATATGCAGGATGCTATGTATGCCAAGGCCGTTGCAGAATATTGTTCTATCGTATCATTTAATCAATGCCCGCTAAATGCAGAGATAGAGGATGCTGCAGAAAGACTTGCGGCTATGAAGGCAGATGCCGAATGGGAAGATGACGCATTGGATTCTATGCCGGGAAGTTTCCCTAAATCCTTGAGTTTCCTTATGGACAAGAGAGGGATTGATTCAGAAGGACTTGCAGAAAGAGTGGGATTAGAAAAGAGCCAGATACAGAGGTGGTTGCGTGGAACTGTAAGTATTTCAGTAAAAAACCTTGTTGTACTGAGCATAGGGATGAATCTTCCGCCATCAGTGAGTGAGAAGTTTTTACAATCAGCAGGTGCTCCTCTTAGAATCTCAAATCCAAACGAAATGATTTACAGAAAGATTCTGGAGACTATGTATGATTTTGATGTTGAATATTGTAATGCCCAGCTTATGGAAATGGGATTAGAAGCTCTTACAAAATAAATAAATTTTTTTAAAACACGGCGTGTTTCGAGAATATGATATTGATAAAGCGGTTTATGGAGAAAAACATCTCTGTAAGCCGCTTTTTTCGTGACACGGCGTGTTTCGAAAAGGGTATTTTATTATGCTATGCTCGTATCATCAAAAGAGAGATACAGCGCTGAACTCTTGATTATATGCAGTTTATAGAATTATTTGCTGGAGGTGGTGGCATGTTAAAAGAGTTTAATGATAACAAATTGGTAGTTACTTGTCCCAAGTGTGGGAAGGTTCTGCTTAGGGCGGATAATGGTGATATTGAAATTATCTGCACTAATACAAAGTGTTTAAAGAAGTGGAATGTTTTTATTAAGAGTGGACAGATTCGCTATGAAGCTGTAGAAAAGCAAGAGAACGCGTCTTAATGTTTTTTTGAAAGTGTCGGTTGACTTACGCGAAGGACAATGATAATATAGTCTCATCAGATTTCGGGTAACTTACGCGATAAACAAGTCAAGAAGGAGGAATGGAACACATGGAAAGAATACAAGTTTATCCGCCGGATGATATAAAAGAACTCTTAGAGAACGAGGCAAAATTAAAGAAATGTAGTGTCAGCGAGCTAACTGTGGAGATATTACAGAAATACTATGGTAAATATTCCGAAGAGGAAAAACCTCCAGTTCAAGCGTTTTATGATGACATATTCAAAGAGGTAGAGACCTTTATTGAATTAAAAATCAAAGAAAAGGATGCGGATCCTGATAGAGACATTGAATTTGATTTGCTTACAGCTTCTGAAACCTTTAGAAAAATACACATGGTAGCAGATGGCAAACCGGCGATGAATAGAGCAACTATAGGAAGATTGTTTTCTTCTAATGTTAAGAATGGATGGGGGATTTATAGAAGAGTTGAAGCTATAAAAAAGCCAGACGGAGAGCCTAAAAGAAGCGTTAATAGAGCACAAATGTATAGGATAACAAAATAAGAGGATGGATAAGGGATAAGATAAATCGAAAATATGTTCGCATTCATATTGATGTTTTTAGCATAAAGATGTATATTAATAGCAGAACAAATGTTCTATATGCGATCAGCAGGAGCGTATAGCAGATAGTGCGGTTCCACATGGTTTTGTGCTATCCCACCCTCGATAGAGGAGTACAGAACATAGGCTGCTATAATTCATTGACGGATTTGTTTCCCTTTGCCGTCCATGTCATTGAAAAATAATGATGATGGAGGTGAGAAGTTGATGAAAGTTGTTACCAGGGGTAAGTTTGTTTGTTGCCCTAAGTGCGGTACCCGTGCCACAGTAACAGAAGTTGGTATGGATAGATTTATTTGTAAGAATAAGGACTGTAATGCAAGATTTGGAGGCTGGGTAGTTAATGGATTCGTAGTAACATTTGAGGAAAATAATACTGAAGACGAAGACTATCTTAGCAAATTTGAAACATGTAAAGATAAGCTTCAAATGCTTAATGCACTTATTTAATTTAATACTGAAATGAGGACTATCGTGACAGAACCGTAAGGTCGGCGAGAAATCCAAGAGTTTGTTAAGAGCGAGATGCACTTAATCAGCTAATAAGGATGACCTTCATAAGAAGGCATTCGGCTGTTAAGGATAGCACAGAGCCTGCAAAACGGAGTGAACACCCATGTAGGGTGATCTGTTTTGCAGGCTCTTTTTTTTGTTCCTCCGTTTTGCGGCTCTTCCGAGGAAATTGGAAGAGGCGTTGTACAGAGAATTTTATTTATAACTCATTTTTCCATATTTACCTCGGAAAAGTTTTTCCGGAGTTCCGGATTAGGGCAAATCGTGCCCCACGACCAAGTAGGAGGTAAATAATATGAGAAAACAGTTTATTTTCGATCCACAGAAGGAGACTGCCACAGCTTATCTTACAAGGATGTCTCCGATCTTAGGCGCTTTAAGAAATGATAGCGCTTCTATTGCAAATCCGCAGTTGATTTCATCCGTAGGACTAGAAGAAAAGGTAGAAATCGAGAACGAAGTGTGCAAGGCTTTTGAAAAAACCATTAGCACAGAAACGAGACGTGTTATTAAGATGACACCTGGTAAGCTTGACGATTATGAGGACGATTATAAGAATGAGCTTAGACTTGCAATTCTTAAGGATATCCATAAGTTCAATAATCCTGCTTATTTGAAGGGAAGTCAGACATTCTCGATAGATGCCTTTGTAAGAGCGCGTGTGCCTGGTGTAACCAAGAAGGTTATCGGTATGAAGCGTGGCCGCAAGGAATATGAGATGAAGCGTGAGAGCCACGTAAAAAAGGTTATGGCAGCTCTTCTTGCCGCAAAGGGTTCGGCTGTGATAACAGTGGATGACATTTGGAAGAATCAGCACATGGCAAACGATTCCATGACACTTTCAAAAGACCAGATTTGGGATGTCATGGCAGCAATGGAAGATGCGTCATATCTTGAAGATTTAACAGAGTATGAAGCTGATTACAAAGAAGCTAAGTATTCGTCAGTGGAGCAGCAAGGGATAATTGATGATTTTATGAAGGATATGTCTATTTATCCCGAATACGAGATGTATATTTACTTGCAGTCGCTCCGCCTTAGATTGGATGAAACAACTAACAAAGAGATAGCCTGTGATAAAAGGCTTATCGACTTATGTAAGGCATCACCGGAAGCAAGGGACAAGGTAATCTACGAAAGAATTGTCATTGAAAGACCTAAGAGCGGCATTGCTCCAAATTCTGAGTTCGATGAATATGTTTCTACCACTTATATAGAAACCACCTACAGGAGAATCGACAGAAATGTGAAAGCCTCTTTTATAAAGAAGAATCTCGAAGAGACAGATATGTTGGCGATTCTTAATCACTTAATCAATATGTAATGGTACAGGAAGCCTCGACTTAAACGGTCGGGGCTTTTTGACGTCAAAACGACGTCACAGTGATAAGAAACCTGACGTCAGATTGACGCTTTGACCCTATTTTGAGAACTGTAAACACACTGTGGATACTGTCAAAAGCATTGATTTTATTGGCTTTAAGCCCCCTCGCCACAAATGTTCGTGGTCCTCATCGGCCTGGTCATCGTTTTTAAGGACCAGATTTCCGGCATTGTGGAAGACGTATTTAAGGCGATCAGACAAGATGTGCGCGTCATCACGAACTAAGGGATACCTCACCGTCTTTTTATCTCTGACCATAACACTGATCATGTCTCTTATACTGGCTCTTTTTCAGGGGGCAAGGATCGGGGCGGTCAGGATGAAGACGGAGTGTGTGGCGGACATAGCCATGAATTCCGTGCTGGCGGAGTATAACAGGCAGCTCTTTGAGCAGTACGGCCTTCTTATGGTGGACACCTCCTACGGCAGGGCCAATCCATCCATAGTAAACACACAGGAGCACCTTCGGCATTATGTTCAGAAGAACTTTGACAGGAGCGGGGCGGGAAGACTGACAAACGCTCAGACCATAACTTCCATGTACTGCGAGGATGTTAAGGTCACCGGCAGCTCTTTTGCCACGGACAACGACTATTCCGTGCTTGCAAGGCAGATCCTGGCTTACATGGGAGCGGACCCGGTGGAGGGGCTCATGACTGACGTGCTGGCAAATGCAGGCATGGTTTCGGGAAACGGACTTGATACCACAGACGTGGAGGCCATGGCTGCGGCCAATCAGGAGGCAATAGACAGCATGGAGCTTCCCACCATCATCAACGAAGAGGGGGAGGAGGAGCAGATAACCCTGGGAAACCCGGCGGATGCGGTGAATTCTCAAAAGGGCATTGGGCCGCTTAGCCTTGCTCTGAAAAATACCGGAAGCATATCAACGGCCGCGGTGGACCCGGCTTCCCTTCCCTCTCACAGGAAACTCAATAAGGGAACCGGGCTTTTGGACGTTGAGGATATCTCTGCCTCGGAGAAGTTGCTTATCGAGCAGTATTTCTACGAGAAATGTTCAAGATACGGTCAGGAGCTTGAGAAGTCGAAGCTGAAATATCAGCTGGAGTACCTTATCTTCGGACAGGGGAGTGACTACAAAAACCTTGAAAAAATGGCTGCATCTCTTCTTTTCTGGAGAGAAGCCTCCAATATGATCTATCTGTTCAACAACCCCGAAAAATGCGCGGAGGCAGAGGCTGTGGCTGCTGTCCTTACAGCGGTGCTCATGGTTCCTGAGCTTTTGGACCCGGTGAAGTATTCTATTCTCTTTGCCTGGACTTTTGCCGAGAGCATATCGGACCTTAACATTCTCTTTTCCGGAGGGCGTGTCCCCATCCTTAAATCCGACGCCACCTGGCGGCTTAGCCTATCAAATATGCTTGGTTTCAGAAGTCATCTAAAGGGCGGGGATCTGGGAGAAGGGCTTTACTACAAGGATTACCTCAGGATCAGGCTTCTCTTTTCACCCTTTGGTGAAAAGCTGCAGCGGATGGGAGACGTTATCGAGATGGATGTGAAAAAAAGCGCCGGCAACAGGAACTTCAGGCTGGACTACTGCCTGGACACCTTTTGCGCCGAGATAAGAGTAGGGACTACATACGGGTACGATGTGAAAATAGAGAGGGTATACGGATATGAGGAATAGACGGCTTCAGGGCTCCATGACGCTGGAGGCATCGCTGGTGCTTCCTCTGTTCATCTTTTTCTTTGCGAATATAATGACGCTCTTTGGGATTGTAAGGGCCCAGTCCGAGATAGAGGCGGCCCTTCATCAGACGGGGAGTGAGATCTGCGAAAGAGCCTTTGACCTAAGGTTTGGAGAGGGTATAGAGGGCGGGGATCCGCAGGGTGAGAGCACAGGTCTTGACAGTATTGCCGGGGCTGCACAAGTAGCCTATGCGGCCTCCAAGATCCGCGGTTATCTTGGAAAAGAGGAAGACAACGGCTGCATTTCCGGGGGAAGAGACGGCATCAGTTTTTGGAATTCCAAGATTCTGCTTGAGGGCGACATCGTCGATATTGTAGCCGATTATAAGGTCCATCCGATAATCCCCATCATAGGTTTTGGGGAGTTTCCCGTGGAGGGAAGATTCTACGGCCACGCCTGGACCGGCTACGACTTAAGCGACGGCTTTGAGAACGAGGAGATCACGGAAGAGATGGTCTATGTCACAGAGCACGGAGAGAAGTATCACAAAGACATAGACTGTAAATACCTTCATGTCAGCGCAAGAAGCGTGGGGTTTGAGGAGGCAAAGAGCCTTAGGAACAATGACGGCAGCAGGTACAGAGCCTGCGAGTACTGCGGGGAGAAGGTGGCCGGAGGAAACGTATTCATCACCGATTACGGAAACAGATATCACAGCCGGGTGGACTGCGCAGGGCTTAAAAGAAAGAT
The DNA here is from genome assembly GCA_015056575.1 of Butyrivibrio sp. Taxonomy (GTDB): domain Bacteria; phylum Bacillota; class Clostridia; order Lachnospirales; family Lachnospiraceae; genus Butyrivibrio. The sequence continues at coordinate 7,124 of SVGA01000002.1, read as the reverse complement.
CTACACAATACCGATTTCCGAGGTGGGAGGGCGCGGGCCCTGCAGTGCCTGCGGATTTTAAGGAGGATAAAAATGTTATTTGGCATGATCATATTAACTGTCCTGGGGATCATTTCCCTAAGGGACATAAAGGAAAGACAGATCCCGGTGTGGCTGATCTGCTGCTGCGGAGCACTGTCTTTGGGGAAGGAGATATTTCTTTTGACCAGGGGAACATTCGAGCCCTTTGAGATGGTTATATCTCTTTTGCCGGGAGCGCTGCTTATTCTTACCGCCTATGTCACAAGAGGCGGCGTGGGATATGGGGACGGGCTGCTTGCCCTTAGCATCGGCCCTGCGGTGGGGCCTGCGGTCCTTGCAGCCGGACTTTGCGTCGCGGTAGTGGGGAGCGGTATTTTTTCCGGAATTCTTCTTATATTAAGAAAGGCCGGCCGAAAGACCAGGATCCCCTTTGTGCCCTTCATGACCTTCGGAGTGGGGGTGATGCTCTTTGCGTAAGGTGAGCGGCTACATGACCCTGGAGGCGGCCCTGGTGGTTCCCATGGCCCTGTGCTCCATCGTGCTTCTTATTTATTTTTCGTATTTTCTATACGGAAGATGCATTCTGACGCAGGACGCCTACATTCTGGCCTTCAGGGCAACAAAACAAAACAATACCGGATGGGAAGACGATCCGGAGGGCTTTGTGGCAGACCGGGCATCGGACGTACTTGGGAAAAAATACTTTGGAAGCGATGAGCCCACGGTCAGTGCTGCATCAAACGGAAAAACCGTAACGGTATCGGGGAGGGCACAGGCTCGTCACCTGGCCATGGGGCGGTATTTCTTAAAGCCCCAAAGCGGATGGGAATATGAGGTCTTTATGAAGGCCACAAAAAGAGAAACGGCAAAGCATATCAGAACATTTATGAGATTAAAGGATATTGGGAAGGAATTTAGTGATGGATTATAAATATTACAGAGATTTAAAGCATAACTATCTGGTCCTTGAAAAGGGCTTTGAGGAGGATGATGACAACAGGTACCAGTACAGAATGATGGAAGGCGGCAGGATAAAGGGACTTTTGCCTTGTTCCGAGAGGAATATCAACGGAGGAAGCTTCCTCTATTACGAGATTGGCTCTATGCAGCCCGTCCGCGACAGATTTGCCGTGGGCGGTATGAGCTATGAGCAGCTAAGGCGCCTTCTGTCTGATGCTGCTGCGGTTTTGGAGGAGCTTTCCGAATACCTTCTCGGTGAGGAGGGCCTGGTTTTCAATGCCGAAAGTGTCTACACGGACCTTAGTACCGGTGAATACAGGTTCCTCTACTGCCCTTTCTTTGACGAGCCCATGGATTTTGGCGGCTTTGCTGCGCAGCTTCTTGACCTGGTGGATCTTAGCGATGAGAGGGCCGCCGAACTAGCGTATCTTCTGTGCGAGAAGAGCGCATCTCCGGGAGCCTTCACTTTGGCCACCATAAAAGAGCTGCTATCCCGGAATTCGGAAGGGGATGACCGGGGCGATACTGCTCCCACAGCAAAAAGAACCGGTGAAGCTGTCGCGTTTGAAGATGACCTTGGGGAAAACATCGAGGACTTTGATGATCCTGAGGATGATGATACGGATTATGAAATCAGCGCTTCGGGAGGCTTAAGAGCTATACCTACAGGCGGCCTTAAAATAGCGGGGCAAAAGCTTGGAGGGCGGCTTCAGCTTCTATTTTCCATGCTGTTTGCGGCGGTGGTGGTAGCCATGGTGTACATCAGGCTGAACTACATCCTCACCAAAGAAGAGAATATGCTCTCCATTCTGGTCATGCTGGTATCTGTGGTGACGGGAGCGGTCTCTTTTGTAAGCGGGATTAAGGACTTTAGCGGGAAAAGAGCTTTCGGCAAAAGCAAAGAAGATAAGAGGGCAAAAGACACAGGATATTCCGAGGATGGGTATGACGGCTTTGACGATTTTGACCACAGGGATGATTTCACACAGACCCCCGTAAAGATCACCGGCCCGATGTCTGAGAAAAGATACGCCGCAGCAGTAGCTTCTTTTCCCAAAGAAACTGCTGATTATTCCGAGACGGTGGTCCTTGATGGGGAAAAAGAGTCCGATGATGTGACACTGTACAGCAGGAACCTTGACAGGACCATGAGGATAGCGCTTGATAAGCTCCCTCTCACCATAGGGAAAATGGAGGGCTGTGTTGATAAGGTTCTGGGGGACCCCAGTGTTTCAAGGATACATTGCAGACTCCTCAAGGAGGCGGGAAAACTTGCCATCATGGATCTGGGCAGTACCAACGGGACATTTTTGAACGGAATACGGCTGAATCCCAGGGAGCCAAGCTATATAGGAGAGGGCGATGAGATCCGCATGGGAGCTGTGCTTTTTGACTGCAGATGAGAGAAATGAAAATGCATATATTTCGGGCATTGTGTGATATAATACCATTATCAGTTTTGGAGGGGCAGCCATGAAGATCAATATCTATTACGGCGGCAGAGGGATCATCGATGACCCCACTCTGTCAGTCATCAAAAAGATCACCACAGTATTGGAAGAACTGAATGTAAAAGTGCAGCAGTACAACCTCTATGAGCAGAGGAACGGTATCACTGCCTTGCCCAACACCTTGAAGGATGCGGACGGTGTTATCCTTGCCTCCACGGTGGAATGGTTCGGCATAGGCGGTTATATGATGCAGTTCCTGGATGCGTGCTGGCTTTACGGTGACAAGGACCGCATTAAGGAAATCTACATGGCCCCGGTTGTCATGTCCACAACCCACGGCGAGCGCGAGGGCATGATGAGCCTTGCCGCAGCCTGGGAAATGTTAGGAGGGCTCCCCTGCGACGGTATGTGCGGATACATCGCGGATACCACCAAGCTTGAGAACAGCGGTGAGTACACCAAGATAATCGAGAAGAAGACTGAGAATATTTACAGGACCATCAACCAGAAGATGCCTGTTTTCCCTGCCAGCAATCAGGCGGTCATAACAAAGGTGGGAGTGAGCAGCAGTCTGGATCTCACACCTCAGGAGTCTGAGCAGCTCTCCGAATACGCGTCAGATGACAAGTATGTTCGCAAACAGAAGGAAGACCTTCAGGAGCTGGCCAGCATTTTCAGAGACAAGATGGGACAGGATGAGGCAGGCGGCAGCTCCGAGGAGTACGCCAAGGTCCTTACAAAGAAGTTTACGCCTGTTGCAGGTGTTAAAGCCAAATACAAGATCTCTTTTACCGACAATCCAAAACTTAAGCCTGTAGTTATCGATGTTGCGGGCAGCAAGTGCGACTGCAGAGCTGCTGACGAGGATGGCTGTGATGTTATTCTTACAGCCGAGCAGAGGATCATCGAGGATATCCTTGGCGGGCGCATGACCTTCCAGAGAGGCTTCATGGAGGGCAGTATCAAGCTCAAGGGTGACTTCAAGACCCTTCGAAGCCTGGATCAGCTTTTTGATCTTATGTCAGAATAAAGGATTGGGACTGTCCTATGCAGGAAGTAAACGCATCCCGGGATGACTTCTGGGAGAGGCAGGAGCGGATCTACAAGAGCTCCTATATCAGTCTGGGACTGATGATCGTAAACATCATTATCTTCATTATAACGACCACCGTGGCTTCGGACCTATTTGAAAAGGGCGCCATGGTAACCGCCCGTGTGGTGGGTGATGCCCAGTTCTACAGGCTTTTCTCCGCCATGTTTCTTCACGCCGATACACAGCATCTTATGAGCAATATGCTGATGCTGGCCCTGGCCGGGGCAATCGTGGAGAATTACACAGGGCATCTTTTCTTTATTTTCCTATACCTAATGTCGGGTCTTGCGGGGAATATGATCTCCATGGCCTATGAAATACGAAATTCCCTGGACTGGCTTTCCGTCGGTGCCAGCGGTGCCATAATGGGCCTTGTGGGTTTCATTGTGGTATGGATAACCATCAACAGAAAAAGATTTATCACCAACAGGAACGTCCTTCTAAGACTTCTGCTTCTTGGTGCTTTTGTGGTACAGGCCTGCTTTTTCCAGCCGGGAGCCAATACCGCAGCGCATCTTGGGGGCTTCCTTTCGGGGCTTGTTCTTGGAATCATCAACATTGTGATCTTGAAAAACGATAAAGTTATGGAGGGCTTAGTATAATGGAAGATTGTATTTTTTGTAAGCTTGCAAACGGAGTATTCCCCACCAATGCCATCTACGAGGATGATGACTTCAAGGTGATCCTGGACAACGGTCCCGCAACAAAGGGCCACGCCCTGGTTCTTCCCAAGAAGCATTATGCAAACCTCTTCGAGATCCCCGAGGATACTCTGGCAGGGGCAGCAGTTGTTGCCAAGAAGGTTGCACAGACCATGAAGGATAAGCTTAACTGCGACGGCCTTAACCTTGTTCAGAACAACGGCGAAGCAGCCGGTCAGACCGTAATGCATTTCCACCTTCACATCATTCCCAGATATGCCGATGACGGTCAGCACATCCTGTGGAAACCCACCACTCCTTCAGCTGAAGAGCTGGAAAGGATCCGCGACACCATAACCGGTGCCTGATCACCCCGGGAAAAGAGTTTTAGACCACAGCAGATCTCACAGGAGTAACAATGCGGGAAATAAACGTAGAAACCATAACAGAAGCGGTCCGGGGTCTTTGTATCGATGCCAATCATAAGCTTTCTCCGGATATGGAGAAGGCTCTTTGTGATGCCTGCGACAAAGAGCAGGCGCCTCTCGGAAAGCAGATACTCGGGCAGCTTCAGGAGAACTTAAAGATTGCCGGGCAGGACATGATCCCTATCTGCCAGGACACCGGAATGGCGGTATTCTTTGTGGAGGTCGGCCAGGAGGTTCACTTCACCGGCGGCTCATTGACAGATGCCATAAATGAAGGCGTTCGTAGGGGCTACACCGAGGGATTCCTTCGCAAGTCCGTGGTATCCGACCCTCTTATAAGGAAGAACACCGGTGACAACACTCCGGCGGTTATCCATTACAACATAGTCCCCGGGGACAAAGTCACCATCACCATTGCGCCAAAGGGTTTTGGAAGTGAGAACATGAGCAAGGTCTTTATGCTTAAGCCTGCTGACGGAGAAGAAGGGGTCAAAAGAGCCATCATTTCCGCGGTCAAAGACGCAGGACCAAACGCATGCCCTCCCATGGTTGTAGGCGTTGGTATCGGCGGCACCTTTGAGAAGTGTGCTCAGATGGCCAAGGAGGCTCTCACCAGGCAGATCGGCCAACACTCCGACATATCCTACATCGCTGATATGGAAAAAGAGCTTTTGGAGTCCATCAACAAAACCGGCATAGGCCCGGGAGGACTTGGCGGCACCGTTACAGCATTGGCGGTTAACATCAACACCTATCCGACACATATCGCGGGGCTTCCCGTGGCAGTAAACATATGCTGCCATGTTAACAGGCACGCAAGGGTAGTGCTGTAAGAGCACAAGCCGGATTTCGCTGCTATATGATAATATCATCAGGAACGGCAAGATAACACATACACAATACAGATATCAGAAGAATAATGGTCAGGATCAGTATCTGAGGTAAAGAATGGACAGAGAGATAACGGCGCCGATAAGCAAAGACATTGCGGCAGAATTAAATGCAGGTGATATGGTATTCATCAGCGGAACTATATATACCGCAAGAGATGCCGCCCACAAGAGAATGGATGAGACCCTGAGCGCAGGGCAAGCGCTTCCCTTAGATGTTGGGGGCAACATCATCTATTATATGGGACCGTCTCCTGCAAGAGAGGGGCGTCCAATAGGATCTGCGGGGCCCACAACAGCCAGCCGTATGGATAAGTATGCTCCAAGGCTCCTGGATATGGGGCTTGGCGGAATGATCGGCAAAGGTAAGCGCAGTAAAGAGGTTATCGATGCCATTGTGCGAAACGGCAGTGTCTACTTTGCAGCCATCGGCGGAGCAGGAGCTCTTTTGTCCAAGGCTATTGTAGCCTCCGAGGTGATTGCATACGACGATCTTGGAACCGAAGCAATAAGGAGGCTCACCGTGGAGAGATTCCCTGCAATCGTGGTAATTGATTCTAAAGGAAACAATCTGTATGAGACTGCGGTGAAAGAGTATAATAAAGAAGAGCAATAAAGTATTTGACAAAGCACTGACAGCTTTGTATAATTAACTTTGCGTCTGATGATTTTTAAGGCGCAGTCGAATTCACAACTACATATTGGTAGGAGGATTCAGGCATGGAGAAATACTCAAGTGGCTGAAGAGGCGCCCCTGCTAAGGGTGTAGGCCGTTAACGCGGCGCGCGGGTTCAAATCCCGCTTTCTCCGTTTAGCACATGACTCTCAAGAACTTCGGTTCTTGAGAGTTTTTTTGTTGAAAAACACAGATAAACTAAACCACGAATACATGTAAATTTAGTGAAATAGCGCTTTTTACCTTATGTCTGGAGTGCTAAAATGTCTCATGTGCGTGTATTACTCGCTTTGATAAGGCGATGAAAAATATACACGGGAGGGAAGGAGTGAAGTGGGTTGTTGATGAAAACGGTAGCGATTACTACGATATTGTTTCTTATACAAATAATGTTAATAAAGGAACAGCTACCATTATGATCAAGGGAAAGAACGGCTATGCCGGAACAGCCAAGATCACTTTCAAGATTACGGCAAGGTAAAAGAACTATTACATACAGAAAGGTCCCAGGGTGAAATCCCAGGGGCCTTTTGTTATATACTTCAAGGATTGGAATCAAAGTCATAAATACTACCAGTGGGGAGATAACAAGTGCATTAATACCACATTTTGTGGTGAATAATCTTTATAAAAAATTTCCCCAAAAAGGTGTTGCATTTAAGAATCGGCTTTGCTATAATAACTTTTGCCCGCTTGAAAAGGGGGCCGAAACCGAGGAAATATGCGGATTCGAAAAAACTTTCAAAAAAAGTTAAAAAAGTTGTTGACAAAAGATTCCGCTCATGATATTCTAAATGAGTTGCGGCAATACGGAGCAACAACGAAGCACCTTGACAAATAAACAGTAATGCAACCCTGAAAAATTCCAAGAGAATAATTCAGAAATGTAACAAACCAAAGTAATAACGGACAGAACAAAAAGCACAGCTTAAAGTTCTGAACAGAATCAAACTTTTAAACGTGA
>SVGA01000026.1 GCA_015056575.1 Butyrivibrio sp. | reverse complement strand
CATTAAAATCGCAATTATCCAAGGAAGTAAGAAACACATATAGAACACATGTAGAAAAGTATCTGTGGGGAGATTCTCCCTTCTGGAGCGCAAGTTACTTTTGTGCTACCACCGGGAGCGTTTCACTTGATACTGTTAAGAAATACATTGAAGATCAGCGAACGGAAGAACACAAACGCAAATACATTAAGACCGGGAAGTACAAAAAGAAAAGCTAGTGCGATTCATCCCGCAACCGACTTCATCGGAAGGAGTTTTCTCGCACGTAATTATAAAAAAAGAGATTAATTGCCGGATCAGGGCAACTAATCTCTTTGTTTTGCATTAAGCTTAGTATGTTTTCCCTAAGAATATACTAACATACTAACGCGTATCTATTGTGCTTTTGCCGATCATGCGTTAACGATCTGGCCAAAGTCAGGCTTAAGGCTTGCGCCGCCGATAAGACCGCCGTCGATGTTGGGCTTTGACAGAAGCTCAGCAGCGTTGCCGGCATTCATCGATCCGCCGTACTGAATGCGAACTGCCTCAGCTGTAGCTGCATCATACATCTGTCCGATGAGCTCACGGATAAGTCCGCAAACTTCCTCAGCCTGGTCTGATGTAGCTGTCTCGCCTGTTCCGATAGCCCAGATAGGCTCGTAAGCAATAACAAGCTCTTTAACCTGATCAGCTGTTACGCCGTCAAGATCCCACTTGATCTGTCTTGCGATCCACTCCTTGTAGGTGCCTGCCTTACGAAGTGCAAGGGACTCACCGCAGCAAAGGATGGGCTTAAGGCCTGAAGCGAAAGCCTTCTTAACCTTCTGGTTGATAAGGATATCGTTCTCACCGAAAATATCTCTTCTCTCTGAGTGTCCGATGATGATGTATTCCACACCTGCATCCTTGAGCATGGGAGCTGAGATCTCACCTGTGAATGCACCCTTGTCCTCGATGTAGAAGTTCTCAGCACCAACATGTACGTTTGACCCCTTAACAGCGTTAACAACAGGTACAATATCGATAGCAGGTACGCAGTAAACTACGTCTACAGCATCATTCTTTACAAGATCCTTGAGCTCTTCGCAAAGAGCAACTGCCTCGCTGGGAGTCTTGTTCATCTTCCAGTTTCCGGCGATAATTCTTCTTCTAGCCATTATTCAGTCCTCCGAATTTACATAGTAATTAGTTATTCAACAGAGTCGATGCATCGGCGTCGAAGTAATAAGTATGTGCAGAATTTTGTGATTTTTAAACTGCGGAATCGAGACCAATTCATCGTGAATGCCTATGCATGAAACGATGAATGCTCTGGGCTCGATGGAGCGCTTAGTTTAACATGAGCAAAATCTGCACATATTATGATTAGCCGCGCCGATGCTTCACTGTGTGGATTACTTGTCGTCTGCAGCGTATACGCCGGGAAGCTTCTTACCCTCAAGGAACTCAAGGGAAGCGCCGCCACCGGTTGAGATGTGGCTCATCTTATCAGCATAGCCAAGCTGGTTAACAGCTGCTGCGCTGTCGCCACCGCCGATGATGGTTGTAGCCTCTGTCTCTGAAAGAGCCTCAGCAACAGCCTTTGTGCCCTCTGCAAGAACAGGGTTCTCGAATACTCCCATAGGTCCGTTCCAAACAACGGTCTTAGCTGTCTTAACAGCCTCGGAGTAAAGCTCGATGGTCTTAGGTCCGATATCAGCACCCTCTTTGTCTGAAGGGATCTTGTCAGCATCTACAACAGTAGTTGTGATGTTGGGATTGTCGATAGGATCAGGGAAAGAATCGATGCAAACTGTATCAACGGGAAGAAGAAGCTTCTTGCCTGCCTTCTCAGCCTTCTCCATCATTTCCTTACAGTAATCAACCTTGGTCTCATCAAGAAGTGACTTACCAACTTCATATCCCTTAGCCTTGAGGAATGTGTAAGCCATACCGCCACCGATGATAAGTGTGTCGCACTTCTCAAGAAGAGCGTTGATAACGTTGAGCTTGTCAGCAACCTTAGCACCGCCAAGGATAGCTACAAAAGGTCTCTCAGGATTCTCAACAGCATTTCCGAGGAAGTCGATCTCCTTCTGCATAAGGTAACCAACAGCGTTGTTGCCGCCCTTTTCCTTGATGAACTTTGTAACGCCTGCTACGGAAGCATGTGCTCTGTGAGCTGATCCGAAAGCATCGCATACATAATCATCAGCAAGATCAGCCAGCTCTTTTGCAAAAGCATCGCCTGCCTCTTCGGGCTTTGTCTCCTCTTTGCCTCTGAAACGTGTATTCTGAAGAAGGATAACATCTCCCTCGTTCATAGCCTCTACCGCACCTGTAGCTGTAGCGCCTGTTACGCTGTAATCGCTGATAAACTTAACATCCTTGCCAAGCTTCTCTGAAAGTCTCTTGGCAACGGGAGCCAGTGACTCACCCTCGTTGGGGCCGTTCTTAACCTTTCCAAGGTGTGAGCAAAGGATAACCTTACCGCCATCCTTCATAAGCTTCTTGATCGTAGGAAGAGCTGCTACGATTCTGGTATCGTCTGTGATCTCGCCGTTCTTAAGAGGAACGTTGAAGTCGCAACGAACAAGAACACGTCTGCCCTTTACGTTGATGTCATCTACTGACTTTTTGTTTAATGCCATGGTACACCCTCCTAAAATAATATTATGAGTAAGATAGTATGTCGCTTGCGACATGCCTGCGCCGAGTGCGGATGCCTTTGCATCATATTCATCTCGCACGAGTGCGCATCATTGTCTCTTTTCACGTTTACGTGAAAAAGAGGGTCCGGTCCAAGGGACCGGACCCTCTTAGAGTTCTAGTTGGTTTTCACAAGGAAGTTCTGCTCTCGCATGCCCTTCACAAGGAAGTTCTGATGAAGCTCCCTTGGTAAATAAGTTGATTGCTCCGCTTCGCTCTCGCAATCACCAAGCCAATTCGGAAATCGCATCGTTCGCTATGCTCCCGCTGCTTTTTTCCTCATTGACTTTTATTCATCAAATATCCTTGCAACTGTTCAAGCAAGCTTGAAGTTGCAAGTCTGCTTGATGAAACTTATTTAACAAATTTCTCGAAGTACTTGATTGTTCTAACCATCTGAGATGTGTATGAGTTCTCGTTGTCATACCATGAAACAACCTGAACCTCATAGAGATCATCAGAAACCTTTGTAACCATGGTCTGTGTTGCATCGAACAGTGAACCATATGTCATTCCAACGATATCTGAAGATACGATCTCATCCTCGTTGTAACCGAAGGTCTCAGGATCTGAAGCCTTCTTCATAGCCTCGTTAACAGACTCCTTTGTAACCTCAGTAGCTGACTTAACAACTGCGAAGAGAAGTGTTGTTGATCCTGTAGGAACAGGTACTCTCTGAGCAGCGCCGATGAGCTTGCCGTTAAGCTCAGGGATAACAAGGCCGATAGCCTTTGCAGCGCCTGTTGAGTTAGGAACGATGTTAACAGCACCGGCACGTGCTCTTCTAAGGTCACCCTTTCTCTGAGGTCCGTCAAGGATCATCTGATCACCTGTGTAAGCATGGATTGTTGCCATGATACCGGACTGGATAGGTGCATAATCGTTAAGAGCCTTAGCCATAGGTGCAAGGCAGTTTGTTGTGCAGGATGCAGCTGAGATGATGTTGTCATCTGCTGTAAGTGTCTCGTGGTTAACGTTATATACGATAGTAGGAAGATCATTTCCTGCAGGAGCAGAAATAACAACCTTCTTAGCACCAGCGTTGATGTGAGCCTGAGCCTTCTCCTTAGATGTGTAGAAACCTGTACACTCAAGAACAACGTCTACACCGATCTTGCCCCAAGGAAGGTTATTAGCGTCAGCTTCCTTGTAGATTGTGATCTTCTTTCCGTTTACTGTGATGGAATCATCATCGAAAGATACCTTGTCAGCGTATTTGTACTTGCCCTGTGAAGAATCATACTTCAAAAGGTGAGCAAGCATCTTGGGTGCTGTAAGATCGTTGATAGCTACGATCTCTGTTCCCTCATGCTCAAACATCTGTCTGAATGCAAGACGACCGATACGGCCAAAACCATTGATTGCTACTTTTACTGCCATTTTAAGTTCCTCCTAAAATGAATTTAATAAATAGGTTGCTGTTCCTATATCATCTGAATTGATAATAAATTATCAGCAACATCTATTCTAATAGACTTTTGCCCACAAAGCAAGCTTTTTATGCTTTTTTAGCATTCCAAAATGCCATTCTGATAAGGAAGAGTATTCCCCTTACACAAAGCTCCGATGCCATGGCGATCCATGCTCCCACAAGCCCGTATTTCGAGCCGAGAAATGCAGCCAGAGGTATCCTGACAACCCACACGCTAAGCAGGTTCAAAACGCTGGACATCATGGTCTCTCCCGCTCCTCTGAACACGCCTGCCGCCACGATGGAGGCCCCGTAGAAGGGCTCCGCAAAGGCCTCTATCCTCAGTATCCTTGTGCCAAGACTTCTGATCTGAAGGTCCGGCGACAGCACTCCGATCATCGCCGGTGCAAAGACATACATGAGCGCCCCGCTAAGCCCCATAACCAGCATTCCCAGAGCTGTGGCGAACCACCCCAGCTTTTTCCCAAGTTCCTGTCTTCTTGCTCCGATGCACTGTCCCACTATGGTGGTGGCGGCTACGCCGATTCCGTACCCCGGCATATAGCAGAGGCTCTCTGCGGTTATGGCAAAAGAATTTGCGGCTATGGCGATGGTTCCGAAAGGAGAAACAACCCTTGTGAAGGCCACATAGGCAAAGCCCATGATCATGCTGTCAATGGCCACGGGCACAGCAATCTTTAAGGAAACCGGTATCTCTTTTGCCGCAAAATCAGTAAAGCTTTGTTTCTCACTCTTTTCCCGGTCAATAAGATGAAGGTATTCCGACTTCACAAAAAGATGCCACAGCATCACTGCCGTGATCACCACTTTAGCCAGTGAGGTTCCAAGAGCCGCGCCGGCAACGCCAAACCTTGGGATCAAAATAAAATTGAAGACCACATCCAGAGCGCACATTGCCACGTTCAAAATGCTGGGCAGCCTGATATTTCCGCTGGACTGGATCATTCCCTCAGACACCAGAAGAAGCTGCTGAACCGGTATTGTGAGAGCATATATAAGAAAGTAAGCCGTTGCATCCCTTCTGATTTCCTGTGCCCCGCCCATGACAGAAGGCAGGTAGATGCTGTAGGCTGCGGTCAGAGCCGTCAGAAAGAGACTGAACAAAAAGGCACAGAGGGTTCCCCATCTTACGATGTTCCTTGCCCCCGCATCGTCCTTTGCTCCTATCTTGTGAGCCACCCGCACGGAAAAGCCCATGCCCGCCGCGGTGACAACCCCGTTCACCAGCCAGGTGGTGCTGGAAACAAGTCCGATGGACGCCGAGGCGTCAGGGCCGAGCCTTCCCACCATTGAGGCGTCTATGTACTGCATTATTACCGATGAGATCTGTGCAAGGATCGCCGGAAAACTAAGACGTGCGATAAGTATGATCTGCTGCCGCAAGGACAGCTCTTCTCCGTTTCTGATGGCCCGTAATGGGTCCGACATGTATATTCCTCCCGATGCGCGGTGCATCCTTATTAATCTTTTCAAAATCCGCGTTGCCGTTATATTATATCATTGTACAAAATCAAATCAATAAAAATACAGGAGGCGTCAAATGCCCATACTTGCAGACTTTCATATGCATACCCACCACTCCGGTGACAGTGAGGCTCCCATGGAGGACATGGTGAAAAGAGCTATCGAAAAAGGCCTTTCGCAGATATGCTTCACGGAGCATCAGGACCTGGATTATCCTGACATTCCCGGGAATCCGAAGGATCTTTTCACATTAAATACTAAGCCCTACCTGGATGAAGTCCTTGCAATGAGGGAGAAATACTCAGACAGAACAGACATCGGCTTTGGGGTCGAGCTTGGGCTGCAGCTTGAGGACACCTTAAGGAAGAACCGGGAGTACATGTCAGAGTACGACTTTGATTTCGTCATCGGCTCCATCCATCTTCTGGACCGGGAAGACTTCTATTATGAGAGCGTATGGGAGGGCCGCAGCATTGACGACATGTACAGAAGATGTTTCGAGAGCACTCTTGAGAATATTACGGAATTTTCTGACTTTGACGTTCTTGGACACCTGGACTACATAACAAGATATGCCCCGGACAAGGGGGCTTCCTATCGTCCCGAAAACTACGCCGATATCATCGATGCGATCCTTTTGAAGCTGATAAAGGACGATAAAGGACTTGACGTTAATTCGAAGGTTCTTTTCACAAATCCAAAGGCTAACCCCAATCCGCATCCCTATGTGCTTCGAAGATTCTATGAGCTTGGAGGCCGGATCATCACCTTCGGCTCCGATGCCCACTATGCTGACCAGGTGGCCTGCGGCTTTGATACAACAAGACAGATGGCCCTTGATGCGGGATTTACAGAGTACTATACTTTCAAGCACAGAAAGCCCACCGCCCACAGCCTGTAACTTAAATCATCTTTATCAGTTCACTAAAATATAGTAAAATAGTTTCATAAATCCGATTATACAAATATCGGATGACCTTCTGCGGAGGCATCTTATGAAACCGGAGTTTTACGACAAAGAAAAGCGTGCAAGCGTTTATAATACCATCTATATCTACAAGATCATTTCTCTTGTGCTGCTGGTGATCTTTACGGTGATCCTTGCAGTACTCTTTCATAAGGACAAGGCCAGATACAAGGAATTCATTCAGGCTGACACCCCGGCGTTCTTTGTGGTTGTGGCCGCGTGCCTTGTGCTCTTTGTGATAAGCATCATCCTGGATTTCTATATATTAAGAAGGACCGTTTCCATCGGAAGGCGCCTCAATAAGCTGGCCTTCATCGACAAGCTCACGGGACTCCCCAACAGGTACAGCTGCGATCTTCTCATCGACAGCTTTGCAGCCCCCGAGAGGCTTGAAAAAGCCGGATTCTTCCTGATGCAGATTGCAAATCTCTCATCCATCAACAATGAAAACGGTCACGACAACGGCAACTGGCTTATCTCGGAATTCTGCACCATCCTTGAGGACGTCAGCGCCGAGTATGGCTACGCCGGAAGAAACGGCGGCAACGAGTTTATCGTTCTTATCGAAAACTGCGACAGCACTGCTGCCGATATGTTCCTTTTAGATCTTACCAAGAGGATACATGGTTACAACGAAATGAATGTCGGTTCACCTCTTGAGGTTGCCTACGCCCGGGCTCTTAACTGTGATGAGGGAAAGGACAAAATCTCGGATCTGGTTTCTTCGGGATACCGCAAGCTCAGGGAAGCACCCCAGATCCTTTCTTAATCTATGACCAAAAAACAGATCGGTAACATCTTAAAAACTGCATATTCTCTTGCATCCGTTGCAGTTGCCGCTACTCTGCTGGCAGCTCTTATTGCCTGTGGGGAAAGTGTGCCTTCCGAAAGCAGCGCTCCCACAAGGTCTGCTCCTACAGCCAATTTGCAGGAGGAAGAGGAGGACGATGCTCCCAAGGTAAAAGGCAGCCGCGACAATGCTCCCGTATGCCTTGTTCCCGAGGCCACCGGAGAAACCGTCTATGAGAACGAATATGCTCACCTGGATGCCTCCAACATTTCCGAGGGCTACATCATAATCCGCTACACGGGCTCCTGTCCCAAGGTAAAGCTTCAGATTACGGGTCCCAATTCCATCACCTATACCTACAATCTCATAGTTGAAACTCCAACGGATGAGGTTTTCCCTCTTCAGTCGGGGAACGGTGAATATATTGTCAATGTCTTTGAGAACATTGAGGGCACCCAGTATTCACAGGCCTTCTCCCAGCTTCTTGACGTTACCATCACCAATGAATTCACGCCTTTCCTATACCCCAACCAGTATGTGACCTTCTCAAGCTCCAGTCAGGCTGTAAAGAAGGGTGAAGAACTGGCCTTTAGCTGCAACAACGATCTTGAGGTCGTTTCCGCTGTTTACAACTTTATGATAAAGAATATCACCTACGACCACGCTGAGGCCGAGACGGTACAAAGCGGATACCTTCCCGATGTTGACGAGGTTCTTTCCACAAGGACCGGAATATGCCTTGACTACTCGGCACTTATGGTCACCATGCTGCGAAGCCAGCGCATCCCCACCAGGATGGAGATAGGATACGCCGGAACCGCTTACCACGCATGGCTCTCCACCTATATCGAGGACATCGGCTGGGTCAACGGTATGATAGAATTCGACGGAAAAGAATGGTCTCTTATGGACCCCACTTTCGCATCAAACACAGAAGATAAATCCCTTAAGGATTTTATCGGAGACGGTTCAAACTACTCTGTTAAATACATTTACTGATATACAGAAAACGGAGGGATCATGGGCAATATAGCAAAAACATCCAAATTAACCAGCTACGAGATTTCCAGCTTCTGCCGCCAGATGGCGCTTCTTATGAAAGCGGGCATCGATCCCGGCAGCGGAGTGGATATCCTTGAAGAGGACACAAAGGACCCCTCCGGAAAAAAGCTTTTGCAGTCCTTAAGTCAGGTTCTGCGCAGCGGAGAAAAATTCCATACAGCCCTCAGCATGACTGAAGCCTTCCCGGATTACGTCATCCACATGGTCACCATCGGCGAGGAATCGGGCAACATGGATACTGTCATGGAATCTCTTGCGGATTACTACGACCGTGAGGAGAACATCGAATCCAATATCAAAAGCGCCGTAAGTTACCCTCTTATCATGGTACTTATGATGCTGGTGGTTGTCCTTGTGCTCATCACCAAGGTACTTCCGATCTTCCAGCAGGTCTTTTCCCAGCTTGGGACCAGCATGAGCGGCTTCGCCCAGTCCCTGCTCAACATGGGAAATGCCCTTAACCGCTACTCTATCGTGCTGGTCGTGATACTGGTGGTATTTGCGGCATGCTTCTTCTATTTCAGCGCGACCGACAGCGGCAAGGCAAGGTTCAGGCTTTTGATGCACAGATTCCCCGCCACCAAAAAGCTCATGCAGGAGCTGGAGACGGAGCGTTTTGCCAGCGGTATGGTCCTGACTCTTTCCAGCGGTATGGATACCTTCGAGGGTCTCTCCCTGGTAAAAAATCTTGCTACCACCGCCGAGATGAAGGAAAAGATCGAAAGCTGCAGAAATATGCTTCTTGACGGAGACAGTTTCCCGGAAGCCTTAGGAAAGTCACAGCTTTTTTCCTCCTTCTATTCACAGATGGTGGACGTCGGATTTAAGTCCGGTTCCATGGACAGAGCAATGAAGCAGGTTTCAGAAAGGATCGAAAAGGACACCGAGCGCAGGATCTACTCTCTTATCTCGGTTCTTGAGCCCACCCTGGTCATAATCCTCTCACTTATAGTGGGAATGATCCTTCTGTCGGTAATCCTGCCACTTATGGGAATCATGACAACCATCGGCTGATGAGGTTTATTTATGAGTAACAGATTTGACAACAACAGGACCTTTTCCATTTCCGACAGGGTCTATAAGTTCATATCCATCGCCATATTCCTGGGCATTGCCCTCATCTTCATTGTGGCCGTTGACAGGCTTGGAAGAGGACAGATCGAAAAGCAGCAGGAGTCCCTGGAGAACGCCATCGCAAGAGATATCGTGCAGTGCTACGCCATCGAGGGGCAGTACCCTCCCACCCTGGAATACATGGAAGATCATTACGGACTGATCTACGACAAGACAACCTTCTTCGTCGACTATCAGCCCATTGCAGCCAACCTTTACCCGGACTACACGGTTCTTCGGAGGTAACCTATGAATACCCGTTCTCAGAACAAACATATAATCGATGCGGTATTCGTTATCTGCCTGGCCCTTCTGTTTGTCTTATCCGCCCTCTCCGTCATTGCCATCGGTGCCGACATCTACAAGAAAAACGTATCGGCGATGGAGAGCAATAATGACAGAAGGATAGCCACCGCCTACGTCACCGAGAAGATACGGCAGGCCGATGTCAATGGCGCCGTCTATGCCCGGAATATCTTCGCTCACAACGCCCTGATCCTTCAGGAAGAGATAAACGGCCAGCTTTACGATACCTATATTTATGAATACGAAGGAACTTTAATGGAGCTGTTTGCCCGGGATGATCTGGAGGTCTTTTACCCCCAGTCAGGTCAGAAGATCATGAACATCCTCTCCTTTGATGTGGAAGAGGTATCGGAACATATACTTAGTGTCAACATTACCCTTTTGGACGGAACCACGGATCATCTTTACATAACCAAGAGGAGCGCAAACGGCGGCTGACGATGAACGAACGCAGTAATTCCAAATTAAGCCTCTTTTTAATGGAGCTCATAGTGGCGATCATGTTTTTCTCCCTTTCCGCAGCAGTGTGCGTAAGGCTTTTTGTGTCTGCCCACACCATGGCCGAAAGCACGGAGTCTATTAATAATGCCACCATCTGGACCCAGAATCTGGCTGAAGCCTTCACCGGAGAAAAGGGAGATCTTCCGGAAATAGCAAAGCTCTTTCCCGATGTCTACGTAACTTCCAAGTCCGAGGATGATGGCACTCTTATCCTCTTCTTTGACGATAAATGGGAGCTTCTGTCAGGAAAACCCACAGACGCCGCTTATGAGGCCATCCTTGAGGTCACAAAAGAGGATGCCGCCGATGTTTACAGTGATGTTAATACCTACGGCGCCGCAATAACCGGAAAAGCAGCCGTGGGGAAAATAGCTGTGATGAAAACCGGAGCGTCTGCAGATATAGTGTCCGTTATCCCCGATGACAGCACGGACGTGATCCTCCTTACAGTTGTTGATGTTTATCTTGGAAAGGAGGGACAGTGATATGAACAGTCACAGATCACAGGGGGCTCATGTAGGCAGCGCCTCTATCCTTCTGATATTCACCGTTCTGGCCATAGTTTCCTTTGCAGCCCTGGCCATGGTCAACTCCAAAGCCGATTACAACCTGAGCAACAACCTCAAGGAGAGGCAAAAGAGCTATTACGAGGCCTGTCATAAGGGAAATGCCTTTGTTGCAGCGGTAAATTCAGGCTATGAGAATAATTCTCAGGATGGTATAATGAGAGAAAGTATACCAATTACCGATAACCAATCGCTCGATATTGCGATTATGCTAAATAGTGCAAACAACATATCCAATTCAGACAATAACAACGGAATCATACAATGGCAGATAGTAACCCACAGCAATTTCGACTATGACACTAATCTTCCGGTCATTCCGTAATTATCACGATTTTAAAACAATTTTCGAGGGACTTTATCAAATTTTAATTATTTGCATAACGATTTAACGCGCACAAACAGTATTTAGGTGGTACAATAGATTATGTACCAAATAAAAAACCACAAAAGAATTCGCTTTATTTTTACAGGTAACTAAAATACTTATTGGAGGTTCAATATGGGAAAAAGAATACTCATTACAGATGACGCTGCTTTCATGCGCATGATGCTCAAGGATATCCTTTCCAAGAACGGATATGAGATTGCCGGCGAAGCAGAGAACGGAAAAGTCGCAATCGAGAAATATAATGAGTTGAAACCCGACCTTGTAACTCTGGATATCACAATGCCCGAGCTTGATGGTATCGGAGCCTTGAAGGGAATCAAGGCTGCAGATCCTAATGCGGTTTGCATCATGTGTTCTGCTATGGGTCAGCAGGCAATGGTTATTGAATCTATTCAGGCCGGAGCCAAGGACTTTATCGTTAAACCCTTCCAGGCTGACCGTGTTCTTGAAGCGGTTAAAAAAGCTATCGGCTAACCGGTGTATATTGATCATGGAAAATTTAAAGGGGCCTCGCACTAAGAAATTAGTGCGAGGCCCCTTTTTTATGCTGCGATTTGTTACAATTCAATGAGGAGGCGCCCCCTCCGGGCCTTTTTCCTGTGGAGGCGGCATCTGGGGCGGTTCCTCCGGTCTTTCTTCCGATGGTCCCGGAGTGATGCCTTCTCCCGATCTGGACGGCACAGGCGGAGTGTTCTCACCTCCCGGCGGTGGCTCCGGGGCATCTGCGGGAACATTTCCACCGTGGTCCTGAACGCTCTCATCACTTTCTTTCGCTCCGCTTCCCTCTCCGGGTACAGGCGCGGTATCCTTTTCAATATCTGTCGGCGGCTTTAACTCACCGTTTTTGGCATCTCTGTCTGCAGGAGGCTCAGGCGGGATACTCTTTTCTGCGGGGGCTTCATCATCCGAATCCAAAGCTTTCTCTCCCTGCTCTGGTGGAGCCATGCTCTCATCTGTCTGCTCTGAGTCATGCCTGATCTCAGGGGCAGTTTCCTGTGCCGGTTCATCATCTGCCTCATCTGTCGCAGTTACAGGCTCATCCTCATATGTATTTTCCCCGGAACTGCCGGAGAATTCGGTTCCTCCCTTATCAACGCTGACGGAAATCCCACTCTGTTTGCTGCTCCACTCATCGGCAGCGCTTCCAAGTTCACTAAATATAGTTTCCTCCCTGTTTCCGAAGATAGCGGCATCTGTGGTGACTTCCACCCTGATCACCGGATTCTCATCATCTATATACTCTCCGTCCTTTATTGAGTCCAGAATAGTCTCAAAGGCATCAGGCAGCTTTCTGAACATCACGTCACCCGATATCTCATCGATGATAAGCCTGCCTTCTTCGTTATTGGCGCTTACGGAAATGACCCGGTCAAAGATATTGACCCCGGAGGTTACAGACGCTCCCGCAGTTAGTGTGACCCTGGAAACCTCCGCTGCACTTACCGTGATCGCCCCGACGAAAACGAATAACACCGCCGCGGCGGCAATACCTGAAAATCTTGTGTAGCTTCTTAGATAAAATGAGCGCTTCCGATGTGTCCTTTTGGCTGAAACGGTCTTGGGTGAAGCATCCTGAACCTGTATTATCTGCCCCGTCACGTAGTTTTTATTCTCCACGTATTTAAGCTCGCCACCCTCAATCGCCACAGCTGCTTTATTATCTTTAACGGCAATCACTACTGCTCTCATGATCACTCATTCCCCATTGTTAAATATGCGCTTATCCCGCTGTAGTCACCCGCTTTGACCAGTATTGCGGCGATAAGGTATTTCCTGTGTCTGTCAACAAGCTTTCTGCTTATGCCTGTTCTCTTTACGATCTCTGCAACCTGCAGATTTTTGGTCCTCTTCAGTTCATCCGCAAGGGGCGGAGGATCAAAAAAAGCTTTCAGCAGTCTTCTGCAGCTGCTCCTTGTCTTTTCTGACTTTGGAGCAGCCTGCGGAAGATCAAAAAGATCTATGCCATACCCACCAAGTTCCTGTGAAAGAGCCTCAATCTCCTCCTTCAGGCTGTTATCCACATACACCGCGGTCTTACCCTGGACCTCTTTTCTTATGGACACAGACGCATCAAGGTCATCATCATACACCTCTCCTGAAAAAGTCTCCGGCGCCACCGTCAGCTCTTTATCCAGAGCCGCCCGGGACCTGATATCGTCAAGAAGCCTGCTTTTTACCACAAGTGCCGCATAGTTCCAGAAATCTCCCCTTTCGGAGTCATAGGAGTCGATGGCCTCCGATACCGCCAGAAGCGCCGTGCTGTATTCCTCATCGGAATCCGTGACCGTTCTTTTTAATATCCTGGCTGCGAGATGCAGTATATGTGACTGCTCATTAAAAAGAAATCTCTCCTTTTCAGCCCTGTCCCTTCCGGCCTGTATGGCTTTGAAATTGTCATCCTGTTTACGATTATCCATATCTTGGATTATACAATCCCAACCATCAAATAATCAACACAACCCGTCAGCCTGTATATGCGACGCCGTTTATATACAACGTATATCCGTTCATATTGACGTTTGAAAGATCTCCGTCAAAGCTGTCAATGTAAGCATCGCCTGCGAGTGTCCAGACTGATCCTTCCTCAAGTACCACCGAAACTTCTCCCTGAGCACCGTCCGAATTGATACTTCCCGTGTATTCTGAAGAAGCAGTGATGTTAAGCGTAAGGCTCGATGAATCATCCACAATTATATTGCCCTCTACTGTCTGCCGCGAAAGATTTACCGTGGCGTTTCCGCCGTTACTCCCTGCTGTTCCCCAGCTGTCTGCAGAAATATCCAGGAAAACATCACTGTCATCGGAATAGTTTAATGTGACATTGGTAAGATTGATCGTAGTCGTGACATTGGTAACATGGAACATGGAGCCCGTGATTGCAGTAAGACTGCCGTTTACCATTTCAAACTCCGACTCACCCTCAGAGGCATCTCCCGACATCGACTGGTATATCAGCACATTGGTGGAGGTTGTGGATTGTCCGTTCAAAACGGAGTTATTGCCGGTAAGATCAGAGTCTGTTATCGTCACTGAATTTCCGCCTTCTATGACTACAGCTTCCGATTTATCCGCCGTCAGCGTCGAGTTTGTTACAGTGATATCAGCCGTTGAATAAATGGTAGGTGAGCCTACGCCTCCCGTAGAGCCTGTGCTGTCCGATACCACTACAGTACCGCCGCCTCTGTCGGTTCTGATTGCCGCAGAGGAATTGCCGCTTGTGGTGATCGTCACATCATCCGCTATGAGCGTGCCTCCTCCGGTTGTCATAAGTCCTCCCGAGTTATTGCCATTTGTGGTGATGGTTGATGATGAGACCTCAACGGTTGTGCCCTCACCATAGGAAAAGATCCCGTTAGCGTGAGTTCCGTCTGTTTCAACAGAGGATTCTGTTATGACAAGACTTGCTCCGTTATCGGCAAGCACTCCTGCATTGATCCCATAGAAATCCGCAGACTCTCCGCTGCTGTCGCCGGTCTTGCTGACTGTGATATTGCTAAGTGTGACCTCACTTCCGTCCACCAGGATCGCATTCTCATCGCCGGATTCTGAGGTGTACTCCTGATCCTGTGCATCTTCAGTCACAGTATTGGCCGCCTCATATTCAGATGGTGCGCTCTGACCCCCACCCGGAAATTCCATACCGCCCTCACCGGGCCTTCCGGGCATCTCCGGCCTCTGACTCTCACTGTCCGTGTCCTCACTTCCGGGAAGCACGGGTGGCTCCTGACCATCTTCTGTCTGCTCCTCTGAGGACTCTGGCGTCTGAGGCTGCTCTGCATCGCCGCTTCGGTCTTTTGGTCCAAAACCTAATAACTGCTGTATCTTCTGCCATATCTTATCGAAGCTGCCATCCTCTCCAAATATTTCTTCAAGAAATGTCTTAAGCTTGGCGATCGTTTCATGATCGGTTTCTTCCGGCCCGGTCACTCCATCCTCTTCCTGAGGCTTCTCGGGCGGCGTCATATCCTCTTCTCCTTCAGGCTTCTCGGGAGGTGTCATATCCTCCTCTCCCTCAGTTTTTTCAGGCGGGGTCATATCCTCCTCTCCCTCAGGCTTCTCAGGAGGGGTCATATCCTCCTCTCCCTCAGGCTTCTCGGGCGGCGTCATATCCTCCTCTCCCTCAGGCTTCTCGGGCGGCGTCATATCCTCCTCTCCCTCTGGCTTCTCGGGCGGCGTCATATCCTCCTCTCCCTCAGGCTTCTCGGGCGGCGTCATATCCTCCTCTCCCTCAGGCTTCTCAGGAGGCGTCATCTCTTCTCCCTGAGGGATTTCCGACAGCGCTGCTTCTCCCTGAGGCATCTCAGGAGGCGTCACATTTTCTTCTCCCTGAGGCTTTTCGGGCGGCGTCATGTTTTCCTCTCCCCGAGGCATCTCTGGCGCATCCTGCCTCTGTTCTTCAAAACCGCCTGCAGGCTGCTCCATACCTCCGAAGCTCTCTTCCATCTGCTGTTCTGAACCGCCATCCGGCCTGTCCTCATCGGATGTCTGCATGCCCGGACCGTTGCCGCCGCCCTCATGACCTCTTTCTTCCATCATGGGCCCCATACCCCCGGGGCCCGCTGCCACAGACGTGAGTGTGGTCCCCGCTATCATTGTTGCCACCAGTCCTGTTGCCAGAATTTTTTTATACATCATAATCCTTCTCCTTTCAAATATACTCATATTGAATTCTTATGATATGTAATACGGAGACCGGCAATCATATTTTGGGGTAGGAAATGAAGTTTATTTTCTCTTTATGATTAGTTTAAAATTAGTTTATTATGTCAGCTTACGCAAAAAGGGGCTGTCGCACTAAGAAATCATCTAAAGCGACAGCCCCTTTTTATAGTCAGATCAGAAAGTATACGTAGCTATGTAATCCATTCCCTCGGGAACCGTGATATCGGGTGCATCCGGTGTAAGCTCGGGCTTTCTGCCCTCTGAAAGCATCTGGGTTTCAAAGTTGTACATTGCAATTCCCATATCTATTCTCTGAAGATCGTAGTCAGGTGTGATAAAGCCCTTGTCGTGCTTCTCAAAGAACATGGCACTGTGCTCATCAATAACGATCCTCCAGGGCTGCTTGTTTACAGCGGAGGGAGCAAATCTTACAGCCTCAAGATCTTCAAAAAGTCCATTCTCCTTGGCATATCTCTCATCCATGGGTTTTCCGAAATTGCCGATGCAGAAAAGATCTTCAAACTTCATTCTCCAGTCAGCCTTAACTCCCTTTCTCATCAGGTTCTCCTTGATGGAGATCCTGGCTGTTATTCCAAGAGGGCTTACGCAGGGCATAACCTCACCCTCCTGAAGATCTGAAGCCTTCTCGAATTTATCCCTGGGCATCGTTCCGCCGATCCATACAGTACCAAGTCCCAGCTCATGGGCCTTCATAAGGAGTTTCTGGAAGCTGTAGCCGTAGGCCTCTTCCATATGCTCACCCTTTGATACAACAGCGCTTACATAGCACTTTTCCCCTGACAGTACAGGGCTTGAAAGACCATTCTTTTCAGCATCAAGAAATACAAATCTCACCTTGATACCGTAGGGATTTGTGATATCCCCGGCAAACGCCTTAAGCTCCTCAAGTACCTTGGGATCAACGCCCTTGCCGTCAAAGGTTCTTACACTTCTTCTTGTCTTAACAAGTTCTATAAAATTAGCCATTTTGATCATCCTCTTCTTATGAAGAAATCTCCATTAGTTTTCTTTTGTGTCATTAAATTGCTTGCAATCTTATTATATATGCTTTTTTGCAAAAATCAACCCTGATGACATTCTGATACAGCTTTCAGTTTGTCAGCCGGCTGACCGGAATCATCACTTCTTTTTTCTCCTGTCCCTTAGCATCTTCAGGGTTTCAAATATGGCGTCTATCAGCAAAAGATAGCCGCAAGAAAGCATATACCAGCTGTTCTCGATATCAGGTGTGATAAGGATATATGCTCCGAGGATCAGGGTCACGATACCCTCAAAGGAATATCTGAACCTCTCAAATATCTTGTTATTGTAGATCCTGAAATTGATCAGGTTCTGATATGCCAGCGTAAGAAACGCAACTCCAAGGAGCATACTGGATACTATAAAAAGAGCCCCGTCCTTTACCACTACAGCAGATGACAGAACCCACAGTACAATACACATGATAACCCGGGGTCTTTCCTTCTTAAAGTTCCACCCGGAGCTTCTAAGGTACTTAACCGTAAGCACCACTTCATATATGCAGATAAAAAGAAGCAGCGAAAATACCACAGATTCCATGGCAAAATCAGGGAAGCCAAAGCACAGTGCGCAAAGAAGCAGTGACAATCCGATCCTTAATATCTGCTTCCTGTTGATAAGCCCCCACAGACGGACAAATATCCTTCTGTTGTCGTCATCTTCTTTCTTGATCTTCCTGGCCTTGTTCTTAATATCCAGAGCATCGTTCCCCGCCATGTTCATAAGCAGGTTTTCAAACACAGATGGCCCCTGAGCCGCAAATTCCCTGATAGTCTCAGCTCCGGTCTCAGACATGGAATTAAACAGGCTGTCTATGAAATTCTCCCGGGCAGGAAGGTCCATCCCCTCCACAAACCTGTCAATAAGATCGGTTATAAGATGGCTCTCGGGAGCGTGATCCGCGCAGGTAACAGGCCCTTTGGGTCCGATCAGCCAGCTCTGCATATTATGCTGCAAAAGAGCCTTCGCGGAACTGCGCACGATTATGCACTCCCCTGAAGGCGGTTCAAATATTCTTCCGATTATGGAGTATTCCGGAGTGATCTTGGTAATGCGGCTCAGTATGCTGTAGATATATGATTTATCCAGCACCTCATCGCAAAAACCCGGTCCATCGTTGACGTATACTCTTACCAGTTTGTCTTTTTCCTCATTATCCAGATGAGCCGCACTGTAAAGTGCCAGGTGAGCGCCCTTGGAATGACCGCAGATAAAGACCTTGCCTTCCGCTTCCTTAACGTGCTTTTTTGCATACTCATAAGCAAGATCCTGTGAAGGCACTCTGGTGTAGCTGATCATGAAGTCCTCCTTCCATCCTATGATGGTGGAGTCCGTCCCTCTGAATGCTATCACCGTAGTCCCATCGTCAAGTATATAGGTTACGGCAGCAAACTGTCTGTCCTGGCTGTCATAGATATCCTTGAAGTCCTTAAGGATCGCATTTCCGAATCTGACAGATCCTGCACAGACCCTGGCAAATTCCTCATCCTCTCTTGTTGAACCCGCCCGGGTGTTCTTAAGCTTACCTTCCTCGTCAAGACGGGTTATGGCCTCATTTAATGACATGCTCTGCCCGTCTGAAATAACCGCCTTAAAATCCACGTACACCAGCTCCGACAGAACCAGATTATCTTCAATTTTGAATTCCCGTTCACTGAAG
Source organism: Butyrivibrio sp. (assembly GCA_015056575.1). GTDB lineage: Bacteria > Bacillota > Clostridia > Lachnospirales > Lachnospiraceae > Butyrivibrio. The sequence goes on along the minus strand of SVGA01000026.1, from coordinate 34,524 downwards.
TTCAAATCCCCTCTCCAGCGAACATAATCCGTCAAATGAGACTGTGCCATTTTCCTTTTCCTCAAGTATATGTTTTCCTGCGAATTTCGCTATTGCATTTTGTATATCATGAGGGGCGCATCCATACCTTGACTTATGTGCTGTCTGCAGCACATACTATCAAAGTATAGTTGCGCCCCGGATTATATCAGGCAGTCTCGGACTTCATGCCGGTATAGAGCTGGTAGTACTTCTGCTTTTTGGCGATGAGTTCATCATGGGTACCCTGCTCAATAATGCGACCCTGCTCAAGAACAATGATACAGTCACTGTTTCTTACCGTTGAAAGCCTGTGTGCAATAACGAAGGTAGTTCTGCCCTTCATGAGCCTGTCCATACCGTCCTGAACTATCTTCTCGGTTCTGGTATCGATAGAGGATGTAGCCTCATCAAGGATGAGTACCGGCGGATCCGCAATAGCTGCTCTTGCTATGGCAAGGAGCTGTCTCTGTCCCTGGGACAGATTGGAGCCATCACCTGTCAGCATGGTATTGTAGCCTTCCGGAAGCCTCTTGATGAAGCTGTGGGCATTGGCAAGCTTTGCAGCTGCCTTTACCTCTTCATCCGTGGCATCAAGCTTACCGTAGCGGATATTCTCCATAACCGTTCCGGTGAAAAGATGTGTATCCTGAAGCACGATTCCAAGAGAGCGCCTAAGATCCGCCTTCTTGATCTTATTGATATTGATATTGTCATACCTTATCTTACCGTCCTGAATATCATAGAAACGGTTGATAAGATTAGTGATGGTTGTCTTACCTGCACCGGTGGAGCCTACAAAGGCAATCTTCTGTCCGGGCTTAGCGTGAAGCACGATGTCATGAAGGACCATCTTGTCATCGGTATATCCAAAGTCTACGCCGTTAAAGGTAACATCGCCCTCCATGGGCTGGTAGGTAGTGGTATCGGTAGCCTTGTGATAATGCTTCCAGGCCCAGTGTCCCGTGTGATGATCCGCCTCAACAATCTCGCCGTCCTTCTTTTCACTGTTCACCAGCATTACATATCCCTCATCGGTCTCAGGCTGCTCATCAAGAAGCTTGAAAATACGCTCCGCTCCCGCAAGGGCCATGATGATGGAATTAAACTGCATGCTGACCTGGTTGATGGGCATTGAAAAGCTTCTGTTGAAGGTAAGGAAGCTTGCAAGAGCACCTACCGTGATGGCGATCATGGGATTTCCCGAAAGAGCCATGGCGCCGCCTATCATGGCACAGATAACATAGCTGGTATTACCAAGCTGTGCATTTATGGGGCCGAGAGCGCCGGAGTAGGCGTTGGCCTTAAACGCGCTCTGAAACAGTTCCTCGTTCAGCTCATCGAATCTTGCTATATTCTCATCCTCATGGTTAAATACCTTAACCACCTTCTGGCCCGTCATCATCTCCTCAATAAATCCGTTGATGGCACCAAGGTTCTTCTGCTGAGCCACAAAGTTTTTTCCCGAAGAGGCTGTTGCCTTGGCTGAACAGAACAGCATCACCGCCACCATGAAAAGCGTAACTCCCGTAAGGGGAAGGCTGAGAGCAATCATGGATGCCAGCACGGAAACTATGGTGATGGCACTGTTTAAAAGCTGAGGGATACTCTGACTTATCATCTGGCGCAGAGTATCAATGTCGTTGGTGTAGATCGACATGATATCGCCGTGGGAATGGGTATCAAAGTATTTGATGGGAAGGCTCTCCATATGGGTAAAAAGCTCTTCTCTAAGCCGCCTTAAGGTTCCCTGATTGATGAAAACCATGGTCCTTTGCTGCACAAATGCAGAAGCCACGCCAAGGGCATAAAAGAAAGCAACCCTTCCCATGGCTCCAAGAAGCGGCCCGTAATCAGTGCTTCCGCTGTCAAGCATCGGCTGAATGTAGGAATCGATAAGGGTCCTGGTGAAAAGAGTTCCCTGCACGCTGGAAAGTACCGTAATAACTATACATATCGCCACGGTTATCATATGCAGCGGATAATATTTAAACACATACCCCATAATACGCTTGAAAAGCCCCATGGGGTTCTCTATCTTGGGTCGTGGCATCCCTCTCCTGGCGCCGCCTCTGGGCCCGCCCTGCATTTGTCTGTTGTCTGCCATTTATATTCTCCTTTTCTTACGCCGGAGCGTCAAAGTCCGCATCACCGGATGCACCGGTCTGAGACTCGTAAACTTCTCTGTATATCTCGTTGCTCTTAAGCAGCTCTTCATGATTTCCGAAACCGTTGACCTGTCCGTCATCCATAACGATGATCCTGTCGCAGTTCTGGACAGAGCTGATCCTCTGGGCAATTATAAGCTTGGTGGTGCCGGGGATCTCCTCAGCAAAGGCTTTTCTTATCTTAGCATCCGTAGCTGTATCGACAGCGCTGGTAGAATCGTCAAGGATCAGTATCTTTGGCTTTTTAAGAAGAGCCCTTGCGATACACAGTCTCTGCCTCTGTCCGCCGGAAACATTGGTTCCGCCCTGTTCGATAACGGTGTTGTAGCCATCGGGCATCCTCTCTATGAACTCATCCGCGCAGGCCATCCTGCAGACTCTTTTGCAATCCTCCTCGGTGGCGTTTTCATCGCCCCATCTTAGGTTATCCATAATGGTCCCGGAGAAAAGCACATTCTTTTGCAAAACCACCGAAACCTGGTCCCTTAAGACTTCCATGCTGTAATTTCGGACATCGATCCCGCCGACCTTAACAGAGCCCCCGCTCACATCGTAAAGTCTGCTGATAAGGTTGACCAGCGATGATTTGGCAGAGCCGGTTCCTCCGATGATGCCGATGGTCTCACCGGACTTGATATCAAGACAGATGTCCTTAAGCACAGGTTCATCAGAATCCCTGTTGTAAGAGAAATTTACATGATCAAAAACGATGCTTCCGTCCGGCACTTCCATAAGAGGTTCATCAGGATCTGTAAGGTCTGCCTTCTCGTTGATGACCTCGGCGATACGTCTGCCGCTGGCCTGAGCCATGGTTATCATCACAAAGAGCATGGCCAGCATCATAAGGCTCATAAGTATGTTCATACAATAGGTCAAAAGACTCATCAGATTACCGGTAGTCAGCTCTCCGCCCACAATAAGGTGTGCACCGAACCAGCTGATAAGAAGGATACAGGTATATACCGTACCTGTCATGATGGGACTCACAAAGACCACGTTCATCTCTGCTCTGACAAACATGTTGTAGATATTAAGAGCTGCCTTTTTAAACTTGTTGTTCTCATAGTCCTCACGAACATAGGCCTTTACAACTCTAATGGCAGATACGTTTTCCTGAACACTCTCATTGAGTTCGTCGTACTTCTCAAATACTTCCTTGAAGTATTTGGTGACCTTCCCCATCAAAAGAACGGTTATGAGCGACAAAAATGCCACGGCTATAAGGTAGATGCTGGCAAGCTTTGGGCTTATGATAAAGGACATGATCATGGCTACGATCATGGATGAGGGTGCTCTCATGGCCATTCTGAGGATGACCATATAGGCATTCTGAACATTGGAAACATCTGTTGTAAGTCTTGTAACCAGTCCCGATGTTGAGAACTTGTCGATATTTGAAAAGGAGAAGGTCTGGATATTGTCAAACATGGCCTTCCTTAGGTTTCTGGCCAGACCGGCAGATGCCTTAGCTCCAAAATACGCTCCTCCGAGACCTGCCAGAAGTCCGAGGATGGCTATGGCGATCATCATTCCGCCGATTTTAAAAATGAAAGCCATATCGCCGCCGTAGATTCCCCGGTCAACGATCCTGGCCATCAGAATTGGTATGATCATCTCACAGATAACTTCACCGATCATGCAGATCGGCGTAAGTATTGAAGGAAGTTTGAATTCCTTAACCTGTGATAAAAGTGTCTTAAGCATTATTTTCCTCCCATTTCACTAATGGTTTCTTTAAACAGATCAGGGGGATCCGTAAAGGCAAGAACCTTTTCCACACCCATTTTACGCACTGCCGCCTTGTTCTCTTCACTATCCGTCACCGCAAGGATCGGAATATCGGCAAACCTCTCTCTGTCCCTAAGATATCTGATAAGCAAAGTTCCCTTTCCCGAACCTGTGTCAACCTCCGCCACAACCATCCTTATGTACATGGCGTACTGGCTTATATAGCGTATTCCTTCTTCCTCGGACTTAACACTGAATACGGTAAACCTTTCTTCTTCCTCTTCAGGAAGGATACTTGCCGATCCGCCACCTACCACAGGCGCAAAGACAAGGAGTGGTTTGGATAACTGCTGAGTCTTTTCTATAATCCAGGATGTGCACTTGTTCTTGCCGGCCATCTTTGAGACATACAGGGCATCATCAGCCATTTCAAAGAGACTCTCTCTGTTATGTCCACCATTATCTATTATCGTTCCTATACTAAGAGAAAACGGCTCATTGTTGCCGATGGTAAAATCCGTAAGAAGCATCTGCGCAGATCTGCACCTTAGCTCCACAAGATTCGGATCCTTCATACCGGGCATAAATACAACAAACTCGTCCCCTCCGAATCTTCCTATGATATCGGTAGGTCTGAAATTTGACAAAAGAAGCTTTCCTATATGTTCAAGAAGGATGTCACCCCTGTTGTGACCAAGACTGTCGTTGACCACCTTAAAATTGTCCACATCGATTATACACATTGCACAGGGAATATTGGAATCTTTTTTTAACAAGGCATTATCAATCTCATCAAGAAGAGCCGTCTTGTTATAGACGTGAGTAAGCTTATCCATGGAGCTTATCCGCTTCAGTTCATTCATGGCAAGCCCCTGCCTGCTCCTGACGCCAAGGATTATCCTTGCGGTAAGCACCGAGAGGATAAGAGCTGCAACGACAGTATATACATCTCTTGAAAACATCACGGGATCTTTGAAGTGAAAAGAGATAACGCCATAGACGAGAGTCAGAAATAATTCTTCCAGGACGTACTTATACATCCGGTCTATAAACAGCACCGGAAAACACATCATCAAAAGCGGAAGCCATCTGGTGTGATTGGTAAGGTTTGAATGTACCTCCATCAGAATGAAGCAAAGCCCTACGCCAAAGTAGAACAAAAGACACAAAACCGCAACGGTAAGCGTGCTCACCTCGTCTTTCTTCTGGACGAAGCTGTTGATAACGTAAAAAGATAAAAGAAGCGGGATCATCAGATAGTGACCCATGGTAACATTAAACCCCGGTATCAGGCTTACCCCAAAAAGAAGCATGCAGACAAAAACGATAGAAGTATACATGCAGGATCTTCTTAGCATATACAGATTGCTTCTGTCGATATCGTCGGCACACTTCTGAAAATACCGCTTGATTTCCTCAAGCTCCTGGTTGTTTGTCTTAAGAAAGTTTTTAAATGCTTCTACCATTTTACTTGTTCATGAATGTCCTGACATTGATGCCGTTGACCTCGATATGATCGTCGACTGCGATCACCAGGCATTGTCTTCCGTCAACGATCCTGGATTCCACAAGATCTGTTCTGTCAGGCTTAACCTTAATGACAACATCGGGGGTCTCAATATCAAATTTCTTGGTATTGGCAATATTGCTGGCAAGAAGGGGATGGTCTCCCTCTCCCGCACACTTTGTGTAATTTTCTTCGAAGTAATTGAGCCGGTCCTGGGAAACTCCGCTGTCGGAAAGAAGCTGCTTGACATCCTTTCTGGAAAGCTCTAAAGGCTCGGGATCGTCCACGTGATCCTCTATCATCTCGTTGAGATTGTCATGAATATTCTTCATGATATCGTAATCAGCCTCTTCACCGATGGTGTTCTGGACCACTGCATCAAATATGTCCTTCTGTTCCGGGGCTGAGATGGGAGCCATTCCGCCGAACATCGCCTCAACAAATTCAGGCTGAAGGTCCTCCGGCTTTTTGGTGTAATAGAGCATATTGTGAATGTCTGTATTTCTGTCTATAAATGCCGGGAAAAGAAATCCCTTAACCGGAGCTTCAACGGCCCAGTCCCTGAATCTCTCCTCTATCTCGTTGGTCTGTTCATTGTAGCCAAGTCCTGCCTTGGTCCTCTTAACAGGGCAGATGCTGCAGAGCATATAATCGTAGATATTCTCGGAAGCATCCTCCATCATGATACCGTCCCCTGTGATCCCGGGGATATCATATACCGCATGCACGAGGATAATGAAATAATTCTCACCGTTCACGTAGTTGGCAATGATCTTGTCATAACATTCATCCACAAGCTCATCATCCTCAAGCTTTGAATTCCTTAATGTCAAAAGAAAGTCTTGAGTACCTCCCGGCTGTTCCTGGTCCAAAGGGAACTCAAGACTGATCAGATTCTTACCAAAAGTTCCGGTAAGAGTATGCTGGAATATATCCAGATATCTGTAAGTCTCCTCATCGGGAAGAGAGTGAAATGCCTTCCTGAAGGTGAGCTTTTTATTTTTCTCGTGGTCCACATAGCATCCGCATATGTGGTCAATGGTGCATCTTTCCTGGGTAAACTGCTTCTTGATCTCTAGTGTTTCTGCTTTGTTCATTGGTTTACGGTTACTTTCCTTTACTCATAAATTTATCGCACATATCCAGCGCAAACTGAACAGGATAGAGCTGTACCATAACCGAATCGATAAGATCCCCTATGGTCATCCTGAAGGCAATCTTTACAAATCTGTCATAGGTTGTGTCGAACATCTTCTCAAACACCTTGATGCTCTCAACATCTATCCGGTTGACTATGGGTGTGCTGATATCTGTGGCAACTCCCAGCATTGAAGACAGAGAAGTCGCACTGGTTCCCATCATCTGGTTCATGGCCTCAGAAGCCGCGGAAAGATGAAGATCCGTGATCTCCCCCGACGTATTGGTCCCGTCGCCGCCCATCATAAGATCGGTCATAACCTTAACATCATGCTCCTTGAGCACCAGAACATTATTGCCCTGAAGTCCCTTCACATAATGGATCTGAACGAAGATACAGGTCTTCTCATAATCATCAAGGGCCTCGCTTCTCTTTATAACCTTGACGTTGGGAGTCGTGATATCTACCTTCTTGTTGACCATCATACTCAGGGTTGTCGCGGAATTACCCATACTAATATTTGCTATTTCGCCAAGAATATCAACTTGCTCATTAGAAAGAATAATATCTTCCAAATCAGTCACCTCCATAGGCAATAATACAACTCATATTACTATTTTAGTGTATTTGAGTGCATTTTGCAAAACTTTATTGTTTTTTAAGATTATGTTTCATTGATCGTTTATAGTCATTTTGTGATTATTTAATAAAAAGTTCATTGATTATTTGTGATTTATTTTGATTGATTTTGATTATTTGTGGTGTTACCATGAATTCAGAATATGAGGAGGTATGTAAAATGCTCACTCAGGAAAGACGTGACCTGATGGTCGCCTATATAAACGAAAAGAATGCTGTCACGGTAGCCGATCTCATGAAGGAATTTGACGCCTCCGCAGCCACCGTAAGAAGAGACCTCTCAGCACTTCACGATGAGCGAAGGATCATGAAGGTCTTCGGCGGTGCGACTTCTATCTCTTCTGTGGATGTCAATACAAAAGAGCCGTCAGTTACCGCCAAGTCATCCCTCAATGTTGAGGAGAAGGATAAGATCAGCAAATACGCTGCTTCTCTTATCAATGACGACGATTTTGTCTACATCGACTCCGGCACCACAACGCTGGAGATGATCAAATATATAGAGAACACCAGAGCCAAATACATAACCAACGGTATTGTCCACGCCAAGAAGCTTTTGGAGAAGGGACTTAATACCATGATCATAGGCGGCAAATGCAAACCCACCACGGAGGCCATCATCGGCCCCGACTGTGTGGAAGGCATCTGCAGATACCACTTCACCAAGGCCTTTATGGGAACCAACGGGATCTCCGTGGACGCAGGCTTCACCACACCGGACGTGGATGAGGCAAGAGTAAAAAGAGAAGCTGTAGGCCACTCCTATATCTCCTACATACTTGCGGATCACAGCAAGTTCGGTCAGATAAGTTCAGTGACCTTTGCAGATATAACATCCTGCTGCATCATCACCGACAGAGAGGTTAACAAGAACTATAGCAGCAAGACAATCATAAAAGTAGTTTCGTAAAAAGGGAGGCTAACATGATCTATACGGTTACTTTTAATCCGGCTATCGACTATGTTGTCAGAATGAGCAGCGAACTGCTTCCTGGCATGACCAACCGGTCCGACTCGGAAGAATGTTACTTTGGAGGGAAGGGAATCAACGTTTCCACCATACTTAAGAATCTGGGGATTGAGAACACTGCCCTCGGTTTTACCGCAGGCTTTACCGGAAAGGCAATTGTTGAGAGCGTAAATTCCAAGGGAATCCTTGCGGACTTTATCGAACTTCCCGAAGGAATATCCAGAATAAACGTCAAGATCAAGGGACAGGCAGAGACCGAGATCAATGCTCAGGGGCCCAGGATCTCACAGGACGCTCAGGAAAAACTCTTTGATAAGATCAAAGGCCTTAAGGACGGGGACATCCTTATTCTTGCGGGAAGTATTCCAAACTCTCTTCCCAGCGATGTTTACGAAAGGATAATTGCCCTTGTGGCAGACAAAAAGATCGATGTCGTTGTGGATGCGACTAAGGACCTCTTAAAGAACGTCCTGAAATACCATCCATTCTTAATAAAGCCAAACAACCACGAACTGGGTGAGATGTTCGGCACGGTACTTAAGACCGACGAAGAACTGGAGATCCATGCCAGAAAGCTCCAGGAAATGGGCGCACGAAACGTACTTATCTCCATGGCGGGAGACGGTGCGATGCTCATCGCCGAAACCGGTGAGAAATTCAGGATTGGCGTTCCCAAGGGCAAGGTAAGGAATTCAGTCGGAGCCGGCGATTCAATGGTAGCAGGCTTTATAGCAGGATATCTGGGAACCGGGAGTTATGAGGAAGCTCTCAAAATGGGAACCGCTGCCGGAAGTGCAACCGCATTTTCGGATGACCTTGCTACCGGAGATGCGATCAAACAGCTTTATCAAAATCTTTAAGAGGGGATTTTATAAAGAGGATACAAAAATGGCAAAAAGCCAAAAGGAGGGTCTATGAAAATCACAGATTTATTGAAGAAGAAAGGTATCGCTCTTAATGTGAGCGCAGCCGACCAGGAGGCAGCTATCGACAAGCTTATCGAGCTCCACTCAAAGGTTGGCAATCTTTCTGACGCAGGGGAATTCAAAAAAGCAATCCTTGCAAGAGAATCAAAAGGTTCTACGGCTATCGGAATGGGTATCGCCGTTCCTCATGGCAAATCATCGGCAGTCGCCAAGGCAGGCGTTACTGCCATGACTATTCCGTCAGGTATTGACTACAAGTCTCTTGACGGCAACCCCAGCAACCTCTTTTTCATGATCGCTGCACCTGATACTGCAGCCGATACTCATCTTGAGGTGCTCTCAAAGCTTATGACACTTCTCATGGACCAGAGCTTTGCCAAGAAGCTGGTTGATGCAAAGACACCCGAAGAGTTTCTGGGCATCATCGATGAAAAGGAAGATGAAAAGGACAAGGAAGAGGCTGCCAAAAAAGCCGCCGCTGCTCCTGCTCCTACTGCAAAGGCCGCCAAAAAACTTGTTGGCGTTACAGCCTGCCCTACCGGCATCGCTCATACTTTCATGGCAGCTGAAGCTCTCGAGCTCAAGGCAAAAGAGCTGGGCTATGAGATCAAGGTTGAGAAAGACGGTTCAGGCGGAGCCAAGGATGTTCTTACTTCAGCAGAGATCGCAGCTGCAGACGCAGTCATCGTAGCCTGCGACAAAAATATTGAAATGGGAAGGTTTGATGGCAAGAAGGTCATCATCACTTCCACAAAGGAAGCTATCCACTCTCCCGAGGGTCTTATCAACAAGGCTGTCTCCGGCGAGGTTAACGTTTATCACCACACCGGTGCCGTTACAAAGACAGACGACTCCTCCAAGGAAAGTGCAGGAAGAAAAGCTTACAAGCACCTTATGAACGGTGTATCGCATATGCTGCCTTTCGTTATCGGTGGTGGTATACTTATAGCAATAGCATTCCTTTTAGATGATTACTCGATCGATCCCAGCAACTTTGGTTCCAACACCCCCGTTGCTGCATGGTTTAAGTCAATCGGCGGAGCTGCATTCGGCTTCATGCTTCCGATTCTGGCCGGCTTCATCGCCCAGAGTATTGCTGACCGTCCCGGTCTTGCAGTAGGTTTCGTTGGCGGTTATCTGGCTTCAACAGGCGCAACCTTTGTTTCCCCGGGCGGAGATATTCCTTCCGCATTCCTTGGAGCTCTTGTTGCAGGTTTCGTAGGTGGTTACATCGTTCTTGGCCTTCGCAAGATATGTGAGGTTCTTCCTCCCGCCCTTGAAGGCATCAAGCCCGTACTCATCTACCCCCTCATCGGAACACTTCTTATCGGACTTGTAATGTGCCTTATCAACCCTGTTGTAGGTGCACTTAACGCATGGATCTCAGGAGTTCTCACAGGAATGTCCTCAGGATCGATAATCGCCCTTGGCGCACTCCTTGGTGCAATGATGGCAACCGATATGGGTGGCCCTCTAAACAAGGCAGCTTACGCCTTCGGTCTTGCCAGCCTTGCAAACCAGAACGAGACAGGTTACATGATCATGGCAGCTATCATGGTAGGCGGAATGGTTCCTCCCATTGCCATCGCTCTTGCAACCATCTTCTTCAAGAAGAAATTCACAGCAGCCGAGAGAAAGTCCGGCCCTGTAAACTTCATTATGGGTCTGTCTTTCATCACAGAGGGAGCAATCCCCTATGCCGCAGCCGATCCTCTTCACGTAATTCCTTCGCTCCTTGTGGGTTCGGGAGTTGCCGGAGCTCTTTCAATGGCCTTCAAGTGCACACTTATGGCTCCTCACGGCGGAATCTTCGTATTCCCTGTTGTAGGTAACGTGGCCATGTATCTTGTAGCTCTTCTCATCGGCTCCGTTGTAGGATGCGGACTGCTTGGCATTCTCAAGAAAGATGCACAGGAATAAAAATAATTTCTTTACTTTACTCCTGTGTAAGATGGCCCGGATCTTCAGATCAAACTGCTGCTTCGCAGCAAAGATCCGGCCCGGAAAACGTCGCAGACGTTTCACTATATAACACTATGTCCACATTTACAGAAAGGAAACAAAATTATGGTATCACAGAAGATCACAGTGACTAACGAACAGGGAATGCACATGCGTCCCGCCAGCGTATTCAGCCAGGCTATGACTCCCTTCGCATCAGACGTTAAAATCCTATTCAACGGCAACACCTACGATGCAAAGAGCGTTATGATGCTCATGAGCGCATGCATCAAGTGCGGAGCAGAGATTGAGGTTCAGTGCGACGGCGCCGATGAAGCTGACGCTCTCAAGAAAGCCATCGAGCTCATCGAAAGTGGACTTGGAGATTGACCATGATCACTTAACGAGGTCTTGTCGAGTTTAGTGAGCATGGTCGTTCCGGCGAGGGGCTGGGCCCGAGAGCGGAACTTCCTATTGACAAGCGGACTTGGCATGGTCGTTCCGGCGAGGGCTAGGCCCGAGAGCGGAACTTCATATTGACAAGCGGAACTTCATTATGAATCTGGGAGGATTACAAGATGTACAACGGAATTGCCGCATCCCGCGGAATCGGAATCGGCAGCATCTGCGTTATCACTGAGCATGAGCTCAAGTACGATGCTGTCAAAGTAGAAGATACAGAAAGTGAAAAGGCCCGCTTCGACAGCGCCCTTGAACAGTTCAAAAAAGAAACCTCAGAAATGGCCGAGGATATCAGAAAGCGCATCGGTCCCAAAGAGGCTGAGATCCTCGAAGGACACCTGGTAATGATGTCAGATCCAACCATGTCCGGGGAGATGAGCAAGATGATTGATGCCGGACAGTGCGCAGAATCAGCTGTAGAGGCTGTCTGCGACATGTTCATCGGAATGTTTTCCAAGATGGACGATGATCTTATGCGCCAGAGAGCTTCTGATATCAGTGATATCAAGGTAAGCCTTCTCAAGATCCTTCTCGGAATTCAGGACATAGATATCAGCAAGGTGGCTCCCGGAACTGTCCTGGTTGCAAGAGATCTCACTCCTTCCATGACATCTCAGATCGTCAAAGAGAACGTGGTCGGCATCATAACAGAGGTCGGCGGCAAGACTTCCCACTCTGCCATCCTGGCAAGAGCTCTGGAAATCCCTGCTGTTCTCTCCGTTCCGGATATCACTGCCCTTGTAAAGGACAAGGATACCGCCATTGTTGACGGCACAGAAGGCAATGTATACATCAATCCCGAAGGAGATATCCTCTCCCAGTACATCATTAAGCGCGAGGAATACATCAAGAAGCAGGCCGAGCTCAAGGGATTTCTGGGAAAAGAAACAGCTACATCCGATGGTATCAAGCTGGAGCTTTTCTGTAACATCGGCACTCCCAAGGATGCAAAAAAGGCTGTGGAATGTGACGGTGAGGGTGTAGGTCTTTTCCGTTCCGAGTTCCTGTTCATGGATAACACCAAAATGCCCAGTGAGGATGAACAGTTCAATGCCTATAAGGAGGCTGCACAGATACTCGGCGGCAAGCCCGTGATCATAAGGACTCTCGATGTAGGTGGAGACAAGGATATTCCTTATCTTAACATCAAAAAGGAGGAGAATCCCTTCCTGGGATACAGAGCCGTAAGATACTGCCTCGGCAACCGGGACAGCTATATGATACAGCTCCGCGCCATTGTAAGAGCCAGCGCCTTTGGCAAGGTTAAGATAATGGTTCCTCTCGTTACCTGCGTGGAAGAGATCCGTGCGGTTAAAGAGATGGTTGATGAGATCAAAAAGGACTTCGATGCTAACGGCATCGCCTATGACAAGGATATTGAAGTAGGCTGCATGATAGAGACACCTTCCGCCTCTCTCATAGCCGATCTTTTGGCAAAGGAGGCAGACTTCTTCTCCATCGGAACCAACGACCTTACACAGTACACCATGAGTGTAGACAGAGGTAATTCGGACGTAGCTTACCTGTATTCCACTTTCCAGCCCTCGGTTCTTCGCTCAATCAAGCACATCATTGAGTGCGGAGTTAATGCGAAAATCCCTGTCGGAATGTGCGGAGAAGCCGCTGCAGATCCACTGATGATACCACTTCTTATATCCTTCGGACTTACTGAATTTTCCGTAAATCCGGTACTGGTGCTCACCGCAAGGTGCATCATTTCCAAGTGGAGCAAGGCTGAGGCAGATGAGATCACTTCAAAAGTCCTTGCCCTGGAAACCGAAGAAGAAATCGTTAAGCTTCTTAAGGAAGCCGCAAAAGAATAAACAATACCGTTAAAAAGGCCGGAAAGCTTGATGCTCTCCGGCCTTTATATTGTCGTTTACACTCTCAATTATATGTACTACTGCCTTATTATTTATCAAACAATGCCCTGAGCCTTCATAGCTTCAGCAACCTTGAGGAAGCCTGCAATGTTTGCACCTGCAACATAGTTACCTTCCATGCCGTACTTTCTTGCAGCATCATCAATGTTGTGGTAGATGTTGACCATGATCTGCTTGAGCTTTGCATCAACCTCTTCGAAGGTCCATGAAAGTCTCTCGCTGTTCTGGCTCATCTCAAGAGCTGATGTAGCTACACCGCCTGCGTTTGAAGCCTTACCGCAAACGAAAAGTACCTTGTTGTCCTGAAGATACTGGGTAGCCTCGATGGATGTAGGCATGTTAGCACCCTCGCAGACAGCCTGAACACCATTGGCAACCAGCTGCTTGGCATCATCAAGAAGAAGCTCGTTCTGAGTTGCGCAAGGAAGAGCAACATCACACTTAACTGACCATACGCCCTTGCCCTCGTGATACTCTGCGGAAGGTCTTGCTGCTGCATACTCTGTAAGACGGGCTCTCTTAACCTCTTTAACCTCTTTAAGAAGTGCTACATCGATTCCCTCGGGATCATAGATCCAGCCTGTAGAATCTGAACATGTAACAACCTTGGCACCAAGCTGCTGAGCCTTCTCGATAGCATAGATAGCAACGTTTCCAGCACCGGAAACAACTACTGTCTTGCCCTTGATGTCAGAGCCGTTGCACTTAAGAAGCTCTTCTGTAAGATAAAGAAGACCATAACCTGTAGCCTGTGTACGAGCAAGAGATCCGCCGTAGGTAAGTCCCTTACCTGTAAGAACACCCTCGTAGGTATCTCTGATCCTCTTGTACTGTCCGTACATATATCCGATCTCACGTCCGCCAACACCGATATCACCGGCAGGAACATCTGTATCTGCTCCGATATGTCTGTAAAGCTCTGTCATGAAGCTCTGGCAGAATGCCATAACCTCTCTGTCAGACTTGCCCTTGGGATCGAAGTCCGAGCCACCCTTACCGCCGCCGATGGGAAGGCTTGTAAGAGAGTTCTTGAAGATCTGCTCAAATCCAAGGAATTTAATAATACCAAGATTTACTGAAGGATGGAAACGAAGTCCTCCCTTGTAAGGTCCGATAGCTGAATTGAACTGAACACGGAATCCGTTATTAACCTGAACCTGCCCCTTATCATCTACCCAAGGTACTCTGAACAGGATCTGTCTCTCGGGAGTTACAAGTCTCTCAAGGAGAGCATCCTTGCGGTACTCTTCCTCATTGGCCTCAATAACAACACGAAGTGACTCAAGCACCTCTTTAACTGCCTGATGGAATTCAGGCTGAGCGGGATTTTTCTCTACAACATAGTTGTAAATTTCATCAACATATGACATCTTTTTTCGTCTCCTTCCATTGAAATGCGCGTATTTATGCGGTTTCTCAAACTTTGTATACAATTATACATTTCACCGGTTTAAAGTGCAAGAGTTTTTTGCAACAAAAAAGGAAGCCCACTTCCGTGAGCTCCCCTTGTGATCCTATGATAGCCTTTCCTTCGCTGTTTGTCAGCCGTCACCTTCCTCCGATCCTTCCGATCCTTCTTCCGATCCTTCACCGGAATCCTCTTCCGATCCCTCAGAGTTATTATCTTCGCTGCTTTGCTCCTCTTGCGTTCCTTCAGCATCATTCTCCGGTTCAGGCTCCGGCTCCGCCGGCTGTTCCCCGGGCTGCTCTTCAGGCTGTGTCTCAGGCTCAGGCTTAGGTATTGTGACCCATCTGTAAAAGAATGCGTGGTTGCCGATCATGGTATATTCGGCGATTCCATAGTAGTCAGCCCAATATTTGGTCATGAAAAAGAGATAGTCACCAACACGGGCGCCGTCCAAAACCTCCTGGGCTGCTCTCATGCAGGTGGAATTTGGACCATTATTTACGATAAGTTCAACCTTCCCCGATCTGTAGGAGGCAAACTGCATGTTCTGTGTTATAACCGCTATTACCGTATTGGGGAATGCCGAGCTCTTTACCCTGTTCATGATAACAGAACCCACCGCAAGCTTGCCGGTGTAGGATTCTCCGTCGGCTTCGGCCTGTATGGTGGCTGCAAGCCAGGCAAGTTCAGTGTCACTGGCACTGTAGGAACCTGAAGTGTCCTCTCTTGTAAGGGCAAGTCTTTCGGCAATCTGCTTGGCAAGTTCTGCCTGGGCCGCTGCTACCTGTGATTCCAGGGCCTTCATTTTCTGATCAAGATCTGCCAGCTGATTCTCGTAATCGGCCAGCTTATTCTTCTCATTTGACAGTGAATTGTTGGTGGAATTTAACTGACCCTTAACCGTATCCGTAAGAGATGAAAGTTCATCATGCTTCTCATCAAGCTGATCCTGATATGCATCCAGCTCAGCTTCCTTCTCTTCCACCTCGGCCTTTTTGAGCTTAATATTGCTCTGAAGATCCTTGAATTCGGATATCTTCCTGCGGTCATATCGGATTATGGCGTCAAGATACTCAAACTTAGTCAAAAAGTCTGAAAGAGAACCTGATTCCAGAAGTATTCTCACAAGTCCCGTTGTCCCACCACTCTCGTAGGTTGACTGAAGACGTTTTTTCAGGAGTTCGTATCTGTCCCTCTCCATTGCCTCAGCTTCCTGAAGCTGTCCGTTAAGATCCACTATTTCAGCGGACACTATGGCCATCTTATCCTCAGCATCGGAAATCTCCCTGTTAAGAGAATCCAGCTTGTTGGAATACCCTTTAATGGTGCTCTGAAGACTGCTGCTCTGGTTCTGCAGATTATTTACATTACTCTGCGTCTGTTCCTTCTGACCCTGGAGTGCTGTTATCGCTTCCCTGGTCTCCCTGGTCTGCTTCTCCAGATTGGAGATCGTTTCCTGAGTCTGGGCTTCCTGCTGCTGCATCTCCTGGATCGTCTCCTCCAGTTGCCCCGCCAGGCTGGGAAAGGACATCTGCCCCAGCATCAGGGACAGGATAATTATTCCCATCAGAATTCTTCTCTTCATACACTTCTTCTCCCGGGAATCTAATATTGTTACTCTTTCTGATGAAATCCATCATGTTCATCATCTTAAGAGACTCCGAATGAGGCATCTCGGGGCATTCAAGCCAGTTTTCCTTAATAGCTCTCATGCAGGCCTCTATCTCGTACTCATAACCTGATATCTGCTTGGGTCTGTTGTATTCAGCAATCTTCTTGTACTCACTGTTATAGACCGTAATACTCTCAGGGTTATTTATGTTCTCAACAATAATAAATCCCTTTGTGCCATAGATAATGCCCTTCCTGTCGCTGATAGCCACGGCAGAAGCATTAAGCACGGCCATTTTTCCGTTTTTATATCTCAGGGTAATGCTGTCCTGCATATCCATTCCAAGGTCATTATAGGTACAGATGGAAGCAATATCAGCCACATCGTTCCCAAATACCATTGAGGCAAAATTGAGGACATAGACGCCAAGATCAAGCAAAGCACCGCCGCCAAGGGCGGGCTGATTGATCCTGTCCTTATAGACTATATTGTAGCCCAGATTTGCGGTAAGCATAGTGGGCTCTCCGATAACATTGCTGGCAAGGACCTCCGTGAGCTTGGTCCTAAGAGGCATATACCTTGTCCAGATAGCTTCGGTTATGAGAAGATTCTTTTCCTCAGCATATTTAAAAATATCTGCAGCCTGCTTCTCATTGAGCATGAAGGCCTTCTCGCAGATGACGTTCTTTCCTGCAGAAAGAGCCAGTTTGCAGTTCTCAAAATGCTCTGAGTGGGGAGTCGCAACATATACAAGATCCACCTTGGGATCAGACACCAGCTCGGCATAGGAGCCATATGCTTTTTTTACCCCAAACTTCTTGGCAAATTCGTCAGCCTTCTCAAGACTTCTCGATCCCACGGCGTAACAGGTAACACCTCTCATCCCCTTTAACGTATCAGCCATAACCTCGGCAATCCTGCCTGCACCCATGATACCAACCTTAAAGCTTCCGAACATTGATGTTACCTCCTTTTATGAGATCACTGTCTTAAGAATTCCGATTTGATATATCCTGTATTTTTATTATACTCTACTTTTGCCCATCCGTTGGAATATTGTTCCACAACATTTACCGTAGAACCGGCATAGATCGTTCCCAAAGATTCGGTATCGGTACCCTGTCCCTTACGGAGTCTTATCGATTCCGTAACAACCATTTTGCCGGTTTTGGCATCGGACAAAGCCTTGGAATTGGTGGTTGTATCCTGCTGTGTTGCGGCATTGTCGCCTGCATTATCATCAGTCTGAGCCTCTTCCTGCTCATCACTGTCCTTAGAAGCATCATCCTGCTCCTCATTGTTCTCTACCGGAATAACTTCGGTCTCCTCGGATACTGTCTCAAAGAATTCTGTCTTCACGTAGGCAACACCGTTCTTGTACTCAACCTTACTCCAGCCGTTATCAAGCCTCTCAAGCTCCTTGAACTCCTGACCCTGTGTGGTTTTGTCAAGAGTATCGGCCGTAACCGAATCGGAGCTTCTGATATTAACTACATCCAGCGCCTTGATAACACGTTTGGTAACAGTGATGGTGTCGGACTGCTCCTCTGTAGAAGCCTCTGCAGCACTCTCCTCGGGAGCGGAAGCCTCTGCTGTAGCAAGACCCTCTCCAACGGCAACCTGAATACCCGAGCGCATCCTGGTAAGAAGCTCGGCAAGCTTCTCGTCAGCGCTTACCATCTCGTTGTAGCGAGTGGCGATCCTGTTGTTAAGATCTATAACATCTGCCTGAACACTGATCTGTTTGATGTAATCAATCTCAGCGGCATCAGCGATATCTCCGTTGATAAACAGTGTTCCGTCATCATCGGTACAGATATAAAGGGTCTCAAGACCGGGAACAGTACCATCATACTCAAAAAGCTTAACCTCATTGTAAACATAAGCCACATAGCATCCCTCTCTTGGGCCGGGCTTAGTGTATACGGTTATGTTCTCAAATCTGTCGATATACTCCGAGGCTGCAACAGCCTTAAGAACTTCAGTCTCTTCAAGACCTCTGTAAATTTCGGAAAGAGTATCGGCGTCCCCCGCTGCCGATGCAGTGTAGTACCTCTCCACAAGAGCATTGACTTCGGGATATGCATTCTCTTCCATGGTAACATCCGGTATCTCAATAACGGATGCCTCAGTGGCGGCGGTGTTGACCTGGGCAACCTCCGTTGCCCTCTTGTTGGCATTAATGGCAATGACAACTGTCAAAACCACTGCGACCACAAGAACCGCGGGCATCAGATACTTCTTGTTGTCCCCCAAAAAAGCGGAAAAGGAATTGGTATTATTTCTCCAGGACTTGTTGTCCTTTTTATTATTTCTCATGGGTAAAACCTCAATAATCTATTGCAAATAAACACAATGAAACATACTGATTTTATCTGTAAAACATGCCTTAGTCAAGGGCGCCGGATCACAGCGAAAGGCCGTAAACTTCAGAGTATTTCTTCTTAAAGTAGTTGATCAGCGGCCTTGCGGAGAGTTCCTTGTTACATACCTTTTCAAGGACCTGTGAAGACGTCCTTGTAGATCCGTACCTGTGGATGTTCTCCTTAAGCCATGCGGTGATCTTCTTGATATCTCCTGCCGCAAGGATGTCATCAACAGGTCCAAGATCGGCTTCAATGGCCTCAAGGAACATTCCGTCATAGATGCTTCCAAGAAGATATGAAGGGAAATAACCAAAGCTTGCGTCTGACCAGTGCATATCCTGAAGGATTCCTTCTGCATCGGTTGAAGGCACCAGATGAAGCAGCTCCTCCATCTTCTTATTCCAGAGAGCAGGAAGCTCATCTACCGGTACACCATCGATAAAGATAGCCCTCTCAACCTCATACCTTAAGATGATATGAAGACAATATGTGACCTCATCGGCTTCTGTTCTGATAAAGCTGTTCTCAACATGATTGATCTCACGCACAAAGTCCTCAAGAGTGACATCCTTAAACTCAGGAACAATTTCAAGAACCTTAGGCCAGATGGGCTTCCAGAAGTTGATGTTCCTCCCAAGGATATTCTCATAGAATCTTGACTGGCTCTCGTGAAGACCCATGTAATTTATGACAGCAGCTTCGGTATCCTTATACTTCTGATCTACCCCCTGCTCAAAGAGCGCGTGGCCACCCTCGTGGATAGCACTGAAGATAGGAGCAAGAACTTCATTCTCATGATAGTGGTTTGTGATCCTCACATCATTTATGGACATGGAAGTAGTGAAGGGATGCTCAGTCTCTGCCTGGGCAAATCTTGTCATATCCATTCCCATGTACTCCACCAGGAACCTGCAAAGAGCAGCCTGTCTGTGGGCAGGAACAAACATGGTGAATTTACTGTGATCGGGCTGGGGTGCTGCGGTAATCTTTTCCACCATGGGCACCAGCTCCTCTTTCAGTTCTCCGAATACCCTGTCGATGGTCTCCTGAGTCATTCCCTCCTCGAACTGATCTATAAGGGCGTCGTAGACTTTTTTGTCCGGATTCCTGTATCCCTGGTACTTCTTGACTGCCTCTATGGTCTTCTCCAAAAGAGGCTTGTAGAAATTCCAGTCATTGCTCTGCTTGGCTTTGGGCCATGCCATGCTGGAAGCAGTTGTGGTCTTCACATATTCCTCATAAAAGTCGGCAGGAACCCTGCGGGACTTGTCCAGCTCTCTCTTGGCTCTTGAAATATCAAACTTATAAACATCGTCCAATTTATCAAATTCTTCAGGCTCGCAGAGCTTGCACACCAGGTTGTAGAACTCATCGGAAGTGCTCTTTTTAAATGACTCTGTGGAAAAATATGTGATAGAATCCGAAAGCTTCTCCTGGCCGCCTTCCGGAGCTGTGGTCTGCATATCCCAGTACATCAGGCTTACTGCGTGACCAAGATATCCAATCTCTTTTGAAAGCTTTTTATACTGTTCAAGTAATGTCATCATTGTCTCCTTCATCGGGCGTAAACCCGCATTGTTATCAGTTTTTTGATGCAACACTACAATTATACCTTTAATCTCTGTAATTTCAAGCAAAGTTATGGTATTATAGTCTAGTGCGCACCCGTAGTCTAATGGATAAAACGTAGGCCTCCGACGCCTTTGTTGCAGGTTCGAGTCCTGTCGGGTGCATTTTTTATGCCCCCAGGCATTCCTCTTCACTATCTGCGATGAAGATCCTGTCGCTGTCACTGCGATATACATAGAGGTTGTCGCTAAGGATTTCCTCGTCACCGACGGTTGAAGTGTTTACTTCGTTTATGATGCTTCGCAGGTTATCTGCATCAATGCCAAAACCGGCATCAGGAAGTACCAGCACTTCGTGTATCGATGAGGGGACAATGTACAGGTCACACTCATGATCTTCCGCAAGTCCCTTTAATACTCCCGGATAGAGGACTGCTCCTGCTCCCAGGCAGTCCGCATCGTTACTGACAACATATATCCCGCACATCGTTAAAAGCTCATCCTCACAACCGGTAATTCTCTGAAGCACATCCGCCAGGCCCCGAATTTTAACGGGCGCAAGCTTTGGCGCATTGTCTTTGATATTCTCCCACAATTCTTCCTCGGAAATCTCCCACATCTTAAGGTGAGTATTGGTAACGGTGATATTACCGCTTCCTATAATATCGTTATCTACTCTGCAAAGGGGTACCATAGCAAGATCCAAAACTTTCCTGTAGGGGATGTCCTTAAGGCTTCCCCTGTTCTTCTCATAGTTCACCAGCTTGTAATACATTCTTCCGGAAACCTCCGAAAAATCCCTGAAGAAATCCATCTCCATTCCTGCTGCAGGGACGCTGCTGGCATGGTACATCTTCACAACCTCGCCAACAACATTCATGAGCACCACGCCGTTTTTAAAATCTTCGAAAAAGCTCTCAAGGTAGATTGTAGGAGATACAAACTCTCCTTCTTTCCTGATAACAAGAGCGTTCCTTATCACTCCGTTATTCTTGACCACCTCGCTTACTTCAATGTGGTAGTCAGCTCCAAGTATATCTTTAACCTCAGCGGCAAGCACCTTGCCAAATTCTTTTATATCCATATCTGTTTTCTCCTTTTGTAATTGTGCTAAAGCAGACACAAACCCGAAAATGTAAACATTTTTTCCTTCGTGTCGCTTTCCATATGATCAAAATTTCATTTGCGTGCCAGCACCCATGCAAATTTGATTACATGGCTCTGCTTTAACGCGCAAAAAAAGACAATAGAGGTAACTTTCGTTTTCTCTATTGTCTTACTTAGTTTCTATAGTCTTATGATTGTTCTGTCAGATATGGTTATACGTATATGATCAAACTCTTGAAAGGTACTCGCCTGTTCTTGTATCGATCTTGATAACATCTCCCTCATTTACAAAGAGAGGAACAGCTACTGTAGCACCGGTCTCTACAGTTGCGGGCTTTGTAGCACCTGTAGCTGTATCCCCCTTGAATCCGGGCTCTGTCTCTGAAATAGTAAGCTCTACGAACATAGGAGGCTCAACTGCGAATACATTGCCGTTGTAAGACATTACCTTACATGTCTCATTCTCCTTAACGAACTTAAGAGAGTCGCCGATCTGATCAGCTGTAAGACCGATCTGCTCGTAGGTCTCTGAATCCATAAAGTTGAAAATATCTCCATCCTGATAGAGATACTGCATATCCTTCTTGTCAATTCTTGCTGCAGGGAACTTCTCTGTAGGGCGGAAGGTTGTCTCCTTAACACCGCCATTGATGATGTCCTTGAGTTTAGTTCTTACGAAAGCAGCGCCTTTACCGGGCTTAACATGCTGAAATTCAATAACCTGACATACGTTTCCATCGATCTCGATGGTTACACCATTTCTGAAATCACTTGCAGAAATCATAGAAAATCCTCCTAAATTACATTACATCAAACAACTTTAGTAGTATAAACTATCATATCACATTTTTCAACTATTTTTTATATGTGCCATTATGTTTTTGGGAACACTTTTTTCCTGCCATGGATTTTTGACAGCCTCCTGGATCATAAGCCAGAATACCGCATCATCAATGGCCTCTTTAAGAGGATAAGGAGACTTCCCGCCTTCTGCATATTCCTTCATATCAAGAAGGATCGTTGCGATGGCATACTCATCCCAAATAGTATCCAGTACAAGCTCATTCTGCCATGCTCTTCTGCTATCGCGAAGAGATTGCTTATCCAATACCCTGTATTTTTCAGGGATATCCGGCATCAGCATTATCCGCCGGGGATTACCTTTTTCATCTATATAATATTGAAGTCTGTCGTTCCACTCGCCCTTCTCACAGCGAAGGGTAAGGTGGCGGGATCTTATATATGAACGATACTGAGTGGATGCAAAATCATAGATAGCTGTTTTGCCCGACTCATAGGATATGTGGATTATATCCCTTACCTCTTTTCCCACGCGGCCATCATAGAACGCACCATAGCGGGAGTCTGTATCTGTCACCGGTGACTCTTTTCTCTCGCCCCGTAAAACATAGGATTCGCCATCGGCAAGGAGCATTCTTCGAAGGATGCTGGCGGCATGATAATCATGCACCATGGACAGATACCCTGTCTGCGGCTTTCCTAAAAGTCCCTCTCTTACGGCAGCAAAGCCATTCTCCAGTATGGGATGCCTGTGATACTGCTCACAGCAAACGATCCTGGCACCGTTTCTTCCAAGCTCCATGATCCTCTCAAGCTTTTCCATGGAGACGCCAACCGGAGTTTCAGTGACTACGGGAAAGCCTTTCCCGGCCCATTCCTCTGCAACATCGGCAACATGCTCCCTGTCTACCGCAACAACAACAAAATCCGGATCAATAGCAACTGCCTTCCCCGGATCGGTTGTAGCAGGTATCCCGGTATGGGCTGTAACAAGGCGTGCCTTTTCCTCTGAGCGGCAAAGAAAGATCGCCCTGAACACTTCAGGGTAATCTGCAGCTATTCGCCCGTAATACTCGGAACGGTATCCGGAACCAACGATCACAAAAGAAACCATATCTGTCCCTCACTAAACTTACGACCTGCGTTTTTTATCCAGCCACAATTCAAAATTCTTTTCAAATTCTTTTTCGTATTCACTTCCGGCTTCCGGGATTTCAACCATTCTTTTTTCCCAGGAAGACAGATACATTGCATTGGACAGGATAAGGCTCTTTCTGCCCTCCTTGCCTGAAGCAACGCTTCTTCCTATATTATTGCATTCATCCGAAAAGCCCTGAAGGACCCTCTCGTAGGGTGATGGCTCTTTTTCAAAAGATATCTCTGTCCAGGTTCCCTTAATCTTTCTGAAATAGTCCTCTGAAGAAGCGCGGTACTCACGCTCTTTCATTCCCATCTCCTCAAAAACGCTGCCTATCTTAAGGCAGTCATTCTCGCAGATGATCATTGCCTCTTCCAGAGAAATAACCAGCCTGTTAAGTCCCGGGGCATCGCCTGTAGAGGTAACAAAGGTGCCGGTGGCGCCGCCCGCCCACTCAAGATAGGCGGTCACATCGTCCTCCACCTCAATGTCATGAAATCTGCCCTCATGGCAAAAGGCCTGGACTCTTGCGGGCATACCGCAGATCCACTGCAGCAGGTCCAGGTTGTGGGGCGCCTGGTTAAGGAGCACGCCTCCGCCATCCTTATCCCAGGTTGCATGCCAAGAATTGGAGGTGTAATACTTCTCCGGTCTGTACCAGTCGCTTATGGTCCAGTCAAATCTCTTTAAAGCGCCGTACTTGCCGCTTTCAACTATCTCTTTAAGCCTTTTGTACATCGGTGATGTCCGCTGATTGAATACCATGGAAAAGACCTTTCCTGAGCGGTCCGCTTCCTCTTCCATAGCCCTGGCCTGGCGGCTGTACACACCGGAAGGCTTATCACACAGCACATTCAGCCCGTTTTTGAAGGCTCTTTTTGCGATGGTTTCATGGGAATAATGGGGAGTTGCTATTATCACGCAGTCAAGCTCCAAGGCACCGGATTCAACGGCCTCAAACAAAAGATCCGCCGACTCGAACACCGGTACTCCCGCTTCTATAGAAGGAAGCAGCATCTCTTTGTAGGGGGGCTTAAGCCTCGTCAGGGCAGACAGCTCCATGCCCGAAATATTATTATCCTGTAAAAGAGCTGCATATTTACTTCCCATGTTTCCGACGCCGATAACAGCAGTTTTAAGATTGGACATACCGATATCCTTTCGCTTTCACTTCATGTCATGAATCATATCCATAGCCTCAAGATAGCCGTTAAGCCCGTGGCCGTAGATCTGCTTATGACACGCAGGGGCTGTGACTGACACCTTCCGAAATTCTTCTCTTGACTGAATATCCGAGATGTGGACCTCAATCTTTATTATGTCCTCAAGACTCTTTAGAGCGTCGTGGATTGCGTAGCTGTAGTGAGTATATGCACCGGGATTTATAACGATTCCGTCCGTTCCATCGCTGTATGCTTCCTGCAGCCTGTCTATGATGGCGCCCTCGTGATTGGACTGGTAGCACTCCACCTCGTCCCCGTCCGCAGCCGCTTTCTCTTTTATCATATTACATAAGTAGTTATAGTCCTGATTGCCGTAAACCGCCTTCTCCCTTATACCAAGAAAATTCAGGTTGGGTCCGTTTATTACAAGTATCTTCATGTGCCTGATTCCCTCCGATCATAGAATGTTCTGTTTATATCGCCTGTTTCTATCCGGGAAATCCGGATGCTGCCCTACTATCGTCTAAATCCAGGTAACCTTAAAATTCCTGTACTGAGCCTTAAGATCACCTTCCTGCCTTACCACTATACTGCCGCCTGTAAGCATCTCTCCATAGGTCATGCCATCGTCGTGGAAGCTCAGTATCTCCAGATCGTTTATCCAGAAAGCCACATCTCTTCCCTTTTTAAGGATAGTCATCCTGTACCACGAAAGCTCTTTTCCCGAATCTTCAGGATACAGGTCAGGCAAAGGGTCTGCTCCCACAGAAACTACGCGGTTTCCCTCGTCCTTTATCAGACTGCAGACGTGAAAGGCCCGATCTTCGTCACTTCCCCGCCTGTAGTAGACAAGGTGAAATGCATTCTTTTCTTTTCCGGCAAAAGAGACAGCTGCGCAGCCTGCGCCTTTTATGGGCTTGAATTCCCACTCAATCTTAATGTCGGCGGGAAACACCCCCGGAAGGCAGATTCCCTCATGGTCCTCCCCCGCAGTATAGGTCCTGAGCTCAAGACCCTCATATACAACTTTTGACATCAAAAAATCCCCCAAGAATATAGTAAATACCGTCTACGAAATTATATCACGGATGTCCTCAAAATAGGACCTGAACCAGCAGCATGTAGGATACGGTTCCCGCCACTATGCTAAGAAGAGAGTTTCGCCATTTGGCCTGAAGAAGAACAACAATGGCTGCTGCCGCAAACTCAGGTATTCCGTGGGATGATGACATTGCGTCCGTATTCCTCAGGCAATAGATCACCAGCATTCCGATGATGGCCGAAGGGAGCACTTTTCCAAGATATGTGATGTATGCCGGAGTGTTTTTTCTGAATATGAGAAATGGAAGAAATCTAAGAAGCGCCGTGACGATTGCCATCACAGCTACAAGTATGGCTGCTCTCATCCGTTTGCCTCCTTTTGCTCCACCGTTTTTCCCTGTTCATCGGATTTGTTCTTTTTACCGAGAGTTGCCTGTTCACCGGATCCGTTCTGGTCTTGTGATTCTTTATGTTTCCTATTAATCGTCAGAAGAAATGTGATAAGAAGCATGGATGGAATAAGGAAGTTTCCGGGTCCAAATATCAAAAGGCATACAAAGGTTCCAGCGAGTCCCGTTATAGCGGGAATGTGATCCTTGTTATCTATCCACTGCTGCACAAAAGAAGCGATGAACAGCGCAGTCATTGAGAATTCAATCCCCTCTGTTGAAAAGGTGATGACTGCCCCAAGAAGGCTACCTATGACGCTTCCTGTAACCCAGTAAATCTGGTCAAATAAAGACACCAGGAACCTGTACAGCTGCGGATCTTCCCCTTCCGGATATCTGCCGTCGCACAAAAGAGAATAGGTTTCATCCGTCAGCGCAAAGATAAGATAGGGCTTGAACTTCCCTGAATCCTTATATCGGTCTATCATGGAAATGCTGTAAAAAAGATGCCTTGCGTTTACCATCAGTGTTGTTATGGCTGTGGTGATGATCGAGGCTCCACCGGTGATAAGTCCCACTCCCACATACTGCATGGAGCCGGCATAGATCAAGACACTCATGGCAAAAGCCCATAATACTCCGTATCCGGCGCTTCGGATAAGAATCCCGAAGCCGATGCCCAGCACTATGTAACCTGCCATCACAGGAACTGATTTGTAGAATGCTTTCCCCACAATACTGCGATTCAATGATGTTTCCCCCGAACAATGTAGTTACTTAACAGAGTAGCACATTCTCTGGTTATTGGGAAAAGAAATATGATATTCGCCCGGCGTTTTGGCGGTATTCGTGATCTCACTATTGGTGTTTTGGCATTTCGCCGGTATTCGTGATCTTACTATTGGCGTTTTGGCGTTTCGCCGGTATTCGTGACCTTACTATTGGTGTTTTGGCGTTTCGCTGATTTCAGACATATCCCTTGAAATCAGCGAAAAATAGAGGCTATTTTCGCACATATTTAAAGTAACTCAAAATATCAGCGAGCATATCTTCCTTTTTCATCGCTTATATTTAGCATTATTGCAAATATATGCGAAAAACACGTTTTATCTTCGCTTATTATATCCATTACCTCAAAAATAAGCGAAAGTCCCGGTAAAGGGACTTTCGCAAAAGGCATACACTCCCGGGTAAGAGCGGGACCGCACATCCACTATATCAATACAACTGCCTGTAACAACATATATAACTACCCATGACTACCTATAACAACTTATATATCTACCTATGGCTACTTATAACAACTTACATTATAAATACCTATAACTACTTATAATCACTCATAACTACTTTATAACTACTTATGACTATTGATATCTACCTATGGCTACTTATAACAACTTACATTATAAATACCTATAGATACTTATAACCGCTCATATCACCTCATGACCCTTTATATCACCTTATAACCCCCTGACATAAATCCCCATCTCATCCCTTACAAATCCAAGCTTCTCCAGAACCCTCACCGAGGCCACATTCTCCTCCTCCACCCAGGCAAAAACCCGGCGGATTCCGAAATGTTCCCGGCAATAGTCAAGAATGCCGCTGCAAACTTCTGTACAAAGTCCCTGTCCCCAAAGATCTTCCGCGATCATAAATCCAATCTCGGCGCAGTCATCCTCAAACATCCAGTCGTAGGGGTACTCATCCCTGTCAACATCAAAGCGGGGCTCAAGACCCGCTTCACCGATCAATGCATCAGTCTCTTTGTCAAATATACCCCACATTCCAAAGCCGTACCTGTCGTAGATCTTCTCAGCGTACTCCCTGCAAAGGAGCACCTCTTCCTCATAGGCTTCGGGCGGGTCGATATAGTCCGTCATATGTGAGTTTTTAAAAAGCTCAGCCTCCGCTGCCACATCGCCTTCCTCAAGTTCTCTGACATAGCACCGTTCAGTCTTTAAAATAATCTCCCTCATTTACTGTCCCTGCATCTTTGCCGCTTAAATTTCCTTGTTATTCCTGGCCCTTTGCCCCTCTTATTTCCTTGTTGTCCCTGTCTCTTTGCCACTTTGATTTCCAAAGTACATTTTTCTGAAAAGGAATATCGAAGACTTCCCTCTCCCAGACAGATTCCTGGTAGTCATCTTCATCCTTCTTATATTCAATATCAGGCATTTCGACATCACCAGTTGAAATGTCCTTTGAGAAGCACATACACCTTGAGATTGTTTCAATATTACTTTCATCGGAAAGAGTGCTCTTTAAAAGAGCTATGACATTACTGTTATAGGCTGTCATGGTGAGTCTGTTATAGCGTTCTTCCCCGCCTTCCATCTTTGCGGCCTCTATCATGCCAAGCATGGCAAACAGGATATAGGAAGGATCCTTAGAATATCTTGAAATAAGAAAGTCCACATTCAGGTCCCTTTCCATATCCGTACACAACACTACAGAGATGGGTTTTCCTTCCGAATCAAAAACCGCCGTACTTATGCGATTGTTGCAGTGAGCCATGTCATAGCCCGTAACGTCTGCTCCCACATCAGCCAAAAAGTCGAACACCTTCCTCATCCGGGTAACAGTAAGATCCGAAAGCGAAAGACACGTTACCGCCCTTTGACCGGTCGCAAGGGCCTTTTTCACCTTTGGTGAATAGAGCGCCACTCCCATGGGAACAGCCAGGATATCCGTAGACATTTCCATAGTATATCCCACATCTGCAAGCAGCTCCTTCACTCCTTCGGCATGATCGGTGAAATCGGCATATATTTTGTTTATCCCCTTAGTCAAAAGAAGTTTCTCGGATGCAGCAAGAAGCGTTTTTCCGATACCCTTCCTTCTTCTGCTTTCGGGTACCAAAACAGAGAGGATACGAGCCTCATCCTTTGAAATTTCAAAGGTAAGGAACGCCCCCTCTTTGTCGGTGATCCTTAATATCCTATCGCTGTTTACGGTTATGAACACCTGCATAGGTTCTTCTATCTCCCGGTCAGTTTTACAAGCCTTGGCCGTTCATTTGTATCGTCTCTTGCCGGAGCGAAACCGCATTCCCTGAAGAAAAGAACTATCGTTTTTTCCTCAAGGTCTGAGATTATCTCCCCTTCCTCATTATAGGGAATATCCGTCAAAATAACATCCACATCCTGGGATTTGAGTATCCGGGTGATCTCTCTTATAAGCCGAAGGCCTTCTTCATTATGCCTTTTTTCCTGCGCCACGTAAATATAAACAAGCTCGGCGTAGTACAGACCCCCGGGGGTGATCCCCACATAAAACTGGGCAATTCCCACAAACTCATCTTCCCCGCCATCCCGGTTTTCTACGCTAAGGAGGGTATAATACCCCTCCTGTTTGATGTTCTTAAATACAAAATCCGGAATACCCGTAAATGTTCCTTCCAACGGTGCCTGCCGTATTGAATATATTCTTGTCATTCCTGAAGTCCTCACTTACAATGTGCCGTAACATCAGCCGGTTACGAATTTCATCAGTGCCTTGCCGCCCATGGCAAAAAGATTCATCATTCCGACGTTACTGGTAAACTTGCCCATGTTATCTTTAATAAGCTCTTTCATTACATCAGTGAAATCAATGCTCTTGATGTCGATATCACTTTCGTAGCGGCCTTTGTAGAATCTTTGGATCTGGATCTTGGTGATACTTAAATGTATATCGCCGAGTTCTTTTCTTAGGGATTTGATCTTTTTATTGTCTTCCTCCGAAAGATTATCCATCTTCCATATTTCTTTACTATCCTTTGTATACTTACTTGCTATAGCATAGTACTCATCAAGCTTTTGCTTAAACAATTCACCGTAAGTGATCTCAACGTCACGGCCATCCCTCTTCACGGTAGTCTTTGTGGTCTCCTTGAGCATCATATCCATATTCTTGAGAACATCATCAAAGTATGCCACCTTCTGCAATTCGGTAAGGAACGCTGATGTGATGGGATTGTTCTTACTTTTGGTCTGCGTATACTTTGCATAGAGATTGTATATTTCTTCGGTAAGAGTGGCCTTCTTATCATCGGTCAATCCCTTATTATCCTGAAGATTACGCAGTTCCTTTATCTTACGGTCCAGCATAATGCCCAGAGGTATCATTTCCTCATAGATGAACAAAATACGCTCTATGGTGTCATCGTCAAGAGTCTGTACACCGGGAAGTAACACAGCGATCAGATTACTGATACCAAGATCAGTGACTATATTCTTGTCAGCTATATCCGGAAGCAGTTTAACAAAAAATACCGTTGCCTCCTGATTAAGGTCATTTTGAATAGATTTTCTCTTTTCTTTTTTTTGTTCCTCGGAAAGAGACGCATCACTATCAACTGCCTTGAACTTTTCTTTCCATCCGTCCCTGAAGGTTGTCCACATGACTCTGTAGGACTTAAAATCAGGTATTTGCCCTTTGTCATAGCATCTTTTGATCTGGGCCTCAAAATTCGTCAGTTCCCCGAGAATGTTTTTGTCAAAATCAGCCCGCTTGTCAACAGGTGCAATACCCTTGGATAATTTGCCTGCCTTTTTGGTATTGTCCAAAAGCGCCTTTGTGAATTCTTCCTTGTCGATTCCCATAAGGCTGTCATACTGCTGCTTGATGCTGGCAGCAAATCCTTTTCTGTTTCTGCTGGCAAGATACGCCTTGTCTATGACAAAACTAAGTCCGAGAGCCTTATTGGTATTGTTCCTCAGATGATTTTCAATATCGTCCAGATCGTTTCCTATAGCCTTGATCTGACTGTTTATATCATCTATGGATTTCTGAAGTCGCAGTTGTCCCTGAGAGAAATTGTAGATGGAAGCCGGCAGCTTTACCCCCAGTTCCGATGCCTTTATAAGTGCAGCAGCTATTCGCTCCCCTGCCTCCTCATTTTCTCCCATTTCCAGGATTTCTTCAAAAGCCTGTTTTACCTGTGCCTTCTTGGCATCATCGTAGAACGCGTTAAAAGACTCATCATCATTATCAAGAAGATTGTTGAATTCTTCAAAGAACATATTCACATTACTTGCAGCGGCTGCCGTCATCATTCTGGTAATGGATACCTTCTGGGCGTCCGTAAACTTTACGGCATTTCCGTAATCTATAAGAGTTCCCTTTGTATCGCTAAGGAGAATATTTCCCGCATGCAGATCCGCATGATAATAGCCTGATCCGAAAAGAGCTTCCTCGAGCCATTTCTTGGTAATGTGGGCCATGATATCACGCTTTGCAATAAGATCGTTTGCAAGATTTATGAGCTTGGTCCTGGCCTGCCTTGTCTTTTCGATATTCTCCTGCGAAAGAGTTATGGCTCCCTCGCTCACAACCGTATTACCGTATTTGTCCAAGTACTTGTCATGAATTTCATCATGAACCTGCTTTCTTGTCTTAACGGAATCCAGCAGGATATCATCCAAAGTCTTGCCCGGAGCTTCCTTGATCATAAGATAATTGGCGGTAGGGGCAATGGTCCTGTCAACTTCCTCGGAGGTGACATCTCCGTATCCTTTGTTGTAGACCCTGCCTTCTTCAATATTCTTGGCCTCCTGGGAAAGATCCAGCTCCATATAGTAATTTGAAAGCTGTCCCATATAGGTCTCGTACATACCCTTGCTTACTTTGCCTGCACAATCAAGCATAACCTTCTCTTCACGTTTCATGCGGTTTTGGCAGTCGGGGCGAAGGAGCTTGATGACCACCCGCTTACCCTCCGGCATGTCGGGGCCGAATATCTTACAAAGAAACGTCTGTCCCACGGAAGCGGCACCAAGGTTTTTGATCACTTCTATCCTGGTGACCCTTCCACCTGAAGCCTCTATCATGGTGTTCATCTGTGTTTTTATTACTCTCTCCGGAATGGAAGGAAGCTTTGACTTTACATCTCTTAATGCAAGGCGAACAGCTTCCGGAAGACTATCCTCCGGAAGTCCCTGAAGCATTTTATGCAGAAGAGGTCCCGCGCCTCTGATAAGTCCGGCAAAGTAATTGGATTGTATCTGCAGTTCTTCCCTCTCCTTACCGTATTTTTTTACCAAAGCCAGGTCATCCGCTGTGAGATCATCAAATTTTTTATCCAAAAGGACCTTGTACTTAGATAGTTTCTTTTTGCTGATCTCATCAAAGAGCTTTTCATCGGACAGCTTTTCTATTTCAACCTTTTTGCAGGAGCGAAGTGCGGAAGACAGCATTGCCCGCTGATCCACAGTCTTCATTTTGGCAAAATAGTTCTTAAGTACTGTCTTTATGAACAGTCCCTGACCTGCGTTGGTTCTGGTGGAATTCTTCATGATGCTGCTAAGAGTCTCTTCCTCAAAGGGATCCTGCTCCGTTTCAGGGAACATGGAATCCACGATCTTATTTACATTGTCCTGCATGATCGCGGCAGAATTCCTGATGCCGCTCTCCATGGTATTGTGAGATTTCTTAAGCTGATCATTTACCTCCGGGTTGTTTTTATCGAGAATAAGCTTCTCTATGTCTATGGCACCTTTGGATTTCAAAAAGCCGACCATATCCCTGAGACTCTTTCCTATGACCTTGGCAAAATTGTCATTTTTATCGCCGGAAACCCGGTCCAGGGACATCTTTTTCATTATGGTAGTTATAAGGTCGTGATCCTCATCTTTGTCGTCCTCAACAAGGAGCCTTAGCGCCTTCATATTAGAGAGAAGGACCGTCCTTATAAACTCCCCGGGATCATCTGCATTTTTGTCCATAATAAGAGTATCACTGGTAAAGATAAGCTCAGCCATCAGGTTCTTGACAGCCTTCTCCTCTTCGCTCCAGTCATTTTCGTCCGCATCTGCCTGAACCTTGTACATGGACACGTGGTCTTCCAGTTCCTTTCCACGGGCTGCATCCAATTCCATAAGTTCCGTAAGCACGATACCGTTTATAAGGTCCTCATCCTTCTTGGCTGTTTGAAGGATGTTCTTTATCTGCCTGGCGGTCTTTTTGCCATTCACAAGATCCAGGGCATAATTCACCATAGCTGTTCTTCGAACGTTATTAAAATCGTCCTTTTTCATGTTCAGACATTTTGCAAGATACTCTGCAACGTTGTCTCTGATATGGGTATATTCGCCCTTGGTGATATTTTCGATCTTTGAATATCTTACAAGGAGATCCTTTACCGCATCCCTGCCGTAGAATTCCGGGCGCCGCATTACATCATTGGTAAGCTGATGATATAGACCCATGGCAGTGTTGTTAAGGGCAATCTTCTTATTATTTTCTATAGCAAAAAGCTCATTCTCAGCTGTCTGGAGAATCCTTACTTTCTTGCCCATGATATTTACGTCAAGGACCTGCACCTCTCCGGGCTTAAACTTGCCCAGATCCTTCATCAGATCAAGGTTTCTGTTAACAAGCTTTTGTATGTCCCCGGCCTTGTTTCCGACGGATGCATAGTCGCTGTGAAGGCTGTAATCCGCTCCGAACAGTCTTAAAGCATTTCTCACAGCTTCACTGCATTCATCTGCCTTTAAGGTTTCCGTCGGTCTAACCTTGGAAGTTCGTTTTACATCCTGAGATCTTGCCATGGACATGCCAAGCAGTTCTCCCATGGTGTAGTCTTTCCTTTTACTGAAATCAAGATCCTTTATCAATGACAGATTGTCGTTTTCAAAAGAGAGCCCCTTCCATACCTCCAGAACTCTTTCATAGCGCTTATTGTGCTTCTTGGTTGAAAGATATTCCTCGCAATACTTGATGGCAACCGCATAATATACCCTCAGTTCGTCAATGGCCTGCCTTGTAACTTCCATATCCTTGATAGCCTCAAGGTAATAAGTCAGTCTCAGCACCTCAAGTTTAAGTGCAGCCATCTCAGGAGAATCTTTCTTGGAATGTTCATTGATAAGAAGCTGGGTAAGGTCTCTTGTCTTCTTGTAATTAAGGCCCTTTATAGCCTCCTGCCGTTCTTGATCGGTCTCGTAGCTGAATACGGCTACTTCTTTGATCTCCTCGTTATTGGCAAACATATCAAGAACCTTGTTGATCTCATCTATCTCAGCCTGTGTATCATCAAGATCGCCAAGTTCCCGTGCTTTGCGATTCCTTTCGATTTTAAGATCCGACACTGTCCTGTCCTGTCTTGAAAGAAGCTTATTCAGATCCCTGGCAGTATAGGCTGCCGGCATGGCTTTATCTATATCCTTCCGCTTTTTTGAAAGCTTCCTTTGGCTGTCGGCATCGCTATCCCGCCCATAGGAGTCTTCCATCATATTGTGTTCATCAAAATAGAAGCTGCTGTTTAAGTATTCCTCAACCTCATAGGCATCTTCAATTTCGCTCATTTTCTTCTGAGTATTGATTTCCTGGATTACTTTCTTTCTGGTCTTCTTCATATAACACTCCTATCTGTTGCAAGTTGCCACAATTAAAGTATATATCCATTTATACGAAGAAAGACACATTTTTGAAACTAAATATCCAGTATTTCGGAAAAAAAACTTATTTTAAACTCTGCTTCGTCACACTCCGCGGCAGGGCCTATTCCGACACTGTGAAACCCCGCTGCATTTGCCGCGTTTATACCCGAGATTGCATCTTC
>SVGA01000025.1 GCA_015056575.1 Butyrivibrio sp. | reverse complement strand
TGGTGGCTATAGCGTAGTTGGTTAACGCGCCAGATTGTGGTTCTGGAGACCGAGGGTTCGAGTCCCTCTAGCCACCCGCAATGAGCAGAATTGTTGCTGTTATAATGGGCCATCGCCAAGCGGTAAGGCACAGCACTTTGACTGCTGCATACGACGGTTCGAATCCGGCTGGCCCAGTTCGCGGAAGCACTATGAACCGCATTAATAATTTTGCATATGGGATACTAGCTCAGGTGGTAGAGCACTTGACTTTTAATCAAGTTGTCGGGGGTTCGAATCCCCCGTGTCTCATTTTTCCCTATTCATTATGAGTAGGGTTTTTTTATAGGCGGATATGGCGGAATTGGCAGACGCGCTGGATTTAGGTTCCAGTGGGCAACCGTGCAGGTTCAAGTCCTGTTATCCGCACTGTAAAAGGCAGGGTCTGTCATGTGACGTGACAGGCCCTTTTTATGTGCTAATATGTTAATGGGAGAATAACAAACATAGATATGAATACACGAACGACCGATAAAAAGCAGATAAGTATAACCGAGGGCTCCATATGGAAGAGCATGCTTTCTTATTTCTTTGCACTTCTTCTGGGAGCTTTTTTCCAGCAGCTCTATAATACCGTGGATGCCGTGATTGTTGGCAAGACTGTCAGCAGCGATGCTCTGGCGGCGGTTGGCGGTTCTTCGGCTACAGTGGTGAATCTTTTTGTTGGATTTTTCCTGGGACTGTCATCAGGTGCAACCGTGGTGATCTCCCAGTTCTTTGGAGCAGGCCGCAAAGAAGAGGTTTCCAAGGCGGTACATACAGCCATAGCCGTGGCTCTTATCGGTGGCGCCATCATCACCGTGATCGGCTTTGCTTCCGCATCCTGGATCATCAAAGCCATGAAAACGCCACCTGAGACCATCGAGGCATCGACTCTGTATCTTAGGATCTTTTTTCTTGGTATGATCCCGAATCTCGTTTACAACATGGGCGCCGGCATTTTGAGGGCCATTGGCGACTCCAGAAGACCGCTTATTGTGCTGATCATCAGCTGCTTTGCGAATATCTTTCTTGACGTTTTCTTTGTTATTGTGCTTGGAATGGGTAAAAGAGGCGATGTGGCAGGTACTGCGGGTGTGGCTGTGGCTACTGTATTGTGCCAGCTCCTCAGCGCAGTAATCGTGTGCGGTATTTTGATGCGCAGCACAGAATCCTACAGGCTTGATATTAAGAAGATAAGGTCGGATCGCAGAATGCTCTCGAGGATCATCAGCATCGGCCTTCCTGCGGCTTTTCAGTCCACCATGTACACTTTTTCCAACATTTTGATCCAGTCCTCTATAAACGAGTTTGGAAAAGATACAGCGGCCGCCTGGGCAGCCTATGGCAAGATCGACGTGGTGTTCTGGATGACCATGAGTTCCCTTGGAACGTCGGCCATGACCTTTGTAGGGCAGAACTACGGCGCCGGTAAGATGGACAGGGTGCGCAAGTGCGTAAGAGAAGCCTTTGCCATTGCGCTGATCATTACGATACCCATGTCTATTCTGATAGTGCTGGGAAGGGCACAGCTACTTGGCATATTTGTCAATGCACCGGCTGTTATCAAGATCGGAGATCAGATGATACGTTTCCTGTCGCCCTTCTATGTAACATACATTGGAATTGAGATATTCTCCAGTTCCCTTCGCGGAATGGGAGATGCACTTATCCCCATGATCATCACCCTGAGCGGTGTTTGCATTCTAAGGGTTGGCTGGGTGCTGGTGGCTTTCCCCATTGTCCGCACGATCCAGACCGTGGAATGGAGCTATCCCATCACATGGATCACGACTTCAGTGCTGTTTTCTATCTATTATCTGTATTACACAAAGAAAAAGAAAATACGATAAATAAGTATATCGGGAAATTTTGAGCCGCCGTGGCCGGATAGAGCCATGGCGGCTCTTTTGTGATATTTCTAAAGAGGGGATTTTTTCCAAAAAGGGAGGATTTTTGGAAAAAGGCAGCAGAAAAAATCAAATTATTTTCAAAAACAAAAAGTTCACGTGGAGATTTGGGGTGTTTCGGGCTATATTGGAAAAAAACTATGTTAATGGAGGAAATATTTCCAAAATCGCTGTGCACAGCCGCCGGTTCCGCTACCCAAATAAAATTGGATTATTTTCTCAATCAAAATAGGGCGGCCCTTAGGCCGCCCTATAAGCTTCACTGAATATTCAAATTTCATTCATCAATCTGTGAAGCGCTAATCTTTAATTCATCAATCTATGAATCACCGGAACTTTAGTTACCTGCCGATACGTCATCGGTAACAGCATCAATAATCGAATCAACAATCTCGCCCGGGTTAGGAACAGCGGGCTGCTCGGGAGCCGGCGCATTGGGATCGATTCCCGCAGCGGCGGCTGCAGCAGCTGCTGCGGCCTCTAAAGCTCCACGTTCGCCGTTTATGATACCGTCAATGCCTTCCTGTGCCATGAATTCAGGAGTGTGGTGACACTGGTTAAGCACCGTTACGGTGTTACCGTTCTCGTCCGTGGTAGTGGTATAGGCTGAATTGGTCTGAACATAGTTTACAAATCCGGACTGGAGGGCCGGGGGTACAGGCGGTGTAAGCTCAAATACGCCTGCAGTCTTGAAGGGACACATCTCCGAAGCGGGAAGGCCGTCCATGGCACACATTGTGCCCTGGTAGTGGACATCGCAGCTCTCGGTGGGAACCGTTCCTTCTTCAAAATACTCGCTGATCAATGTTCCGTCGCAAAGGCCTGCAATAGGCTGCTTGCCGGATCTTGCACAGACTGTGGCGGAAGTGATTCCGCTTGGCACCGTGAATGAGGAGTATGGAAGGTCTGCATGAACCTGCTCCATTACCTTTCTCCACATGGTCTTCGCAAGATTCTTCTCTGCGGAAACAGTCATCTTGGCATTGTTATCATAGCCTGCCCAGGTGGTGGCTGTGTAGTAGTTGGTGTAACCTGCAAACCAAACGTCGTTGTAGTCTGAAGTGGTACCTGTCTTACCTGCTATGGCAGTGGTCCCGAAGTTTACGGATCCGCCGGTACCGCTGGTCACAACGTCCTGCATTGCACTGGTAAGAAGGAAAGCGGTGGTCTCTTTAATGATCCTCTTGGAGCTTACCTGAGTATTATCAAGGACAATGTTTCCGTCGTGGTCAACAACCTTGGTGTAGAGCTTGGGCTCTGCATATACGCCGCCATTGCCGATGGCTGCATAGGCTGCGTTCAGTTCGATATTCTTAACACCGTAGGTCAGTCCCCCAAGAGCGGTGGACTGCTGTATGTCTGAGTAAACCTTGCCGTTGATGGTCACATTCTCGGCAAGAGTGGTAAATCCGAAATTCTTAAGGTAATCAAATCCCAGCTGCGGGGTGATCAGCGTCAGAGCCTCAACAGCGATAACGTTCATGGAGTCCCTGATGGCGGACCTTACAGTGTTAAGACCGCGGTACTGGCTTCCCCACCAGTTTCTTACCAGAGTTCCGTCGGCGTAGGCAAAAGGCGCATCATTGAAAACGGTGGCAAGTGTGAGTCCTGCGCTGTCAATACCGGGAGCGTAGGTGGAGAGCACCTTGAAGGTGGATCCGGGCTGACGGTAGGAGTCTGTTGCCCTGTTCAGGGTCCTGCTGGCGGTCTTTTCGCCTCGTCCGCCCACCATGGCTACGATATAACCCGTGCTCTGTTCCTCGATGGTGATGGAAACCTGAGGCTGGGGAACGAGATTGATCTTCTCGGCCAGAACGGAATCTCCCTCTTTCATGACAGCTGATTTATATTCCTCGATACCTGCCTCAGCAGATTCGTGGGAATCATACAGCATATTGAAGGAACTCTTCTGCTCTTTGAAATATGCCTGGTACATCTCACTGCTGTAGTTGCTTACGTTTCCGTCGGAATCCTGAACAGACAGCTCATAGGACAAAAGATATTTTGTCCCCTCCGGATAGTTGCTCTCATCCTGAAAGACTGAATCGCAGATCTTCTGGATCTTGGGGTTCTGAGTGGAATATATCTTAAGGCCGCCGCTGTAAAGCAGTGTATAGGCCTGTGTCTCGTTATAACCTGCAGCGATAAGGTCATCCAGAACGTCATTGGTAAGAGCATCAACGAAATAGGAGTTGATGGTGGAATCTCCGCCGGATTCCTGGTTTACCGTCTGAATCCTTGAGTAAACATCATCAGCCATGGCTGTATCGTACTGGATCTGATTGATGTATTCGTGCTTAAGCATGTTTCCCAAAACCTTTTTGCGTCTCTCGGCGTTATCGTTGGGATGGGAGATGGGGTTGAACTTACTGGGATTCTGAGTAATGGCTGCTATACATGCACACTCTGAAAGGTTAAGCTCACTGACGGACTTGTTGAAGTAACGCAGAGATGCCGCCTGAACACCCAGTGTATTCTGGCCAAGGTTGATGGTGTTCATATAATTGAGAAGAATCTCATCCTTGGACATGGTCTTTTCAAGCTGCACAGCCAGATACTGCTCCTGGATCTTACGCTTTACCGACTCAATAAAGGTCTCGTTGGTCCATCCGGAAAAGACATTGTTCTTTAAGAGCTGCTGTGTAATGGTACTGGCACCTTCGGAGAAGTGTCCGGAGGTAATGCCCACAACGCCGGCACGGATGATACCCTGGATATCGATACCATTGTGCTCGTAGAATCGCTCGTCCTCGATGGAAACAAAGGCGTGAGCGAGGTTCTCGGGGATCATATCCATGGTAACTGGAATCCTGTTGGAGTCAGTGGATACCAGCTTGGCAATCTGATTACCGTCGGTGTCATAAACAAAGGTTGAAAATCCTGTGGGGGTAACATCGATGTTGCCTATATCGGGAGCATCATCCCTTATGCCGTTGAAAACTCCGATCCCTGCGCTGGCTCCGATTATGACCACTGCCAGGATCAGGGCCAGGATAATATAGAAACCGAAAAGGCTGATCTTTTTGCCCCATTTATTGGTACCGGAATTCAGCGATCTGGCCTGCTGGTTGATACCTCTTTTTCCGTAATTCATAAACTACCTCACATTAATACAGTATTCTAAACTAAACTATTATCCCACAAATCCGCTAAATCCGCAATTTACTGTTTGAAATGGTACATTAATGGTGGTAGACTCTTCTATATGAGGTTTTAAAGAGAGGAGAAAAGATTATGTGGAATCGACAAGAAGTAAAGTCAAGAGGTAAAGTTAATTTCAAGAAGAACTATTGGAAATCAGTGCTTGTAGCATTTATTGCAGGTTTGTTCACAGCTTCTGCAACTGTTGCTACCAGGAACACCGCCAGCGGAGATGAGGCATCAGAGGCAATCCAGAGCATTATGGAGGATCCCAATGCATTCATGTACCTTATGATCATCGTAGGCGCACTCAGCACTGTATTTCTGGTACTGAAGCTTGTTGATATTTTCCTGTTCAAGCCCCTTCAGGTTGGTTGCAGCAGATTCTTTGTTGTAAACCAGCATGTAAACGCTGAGGTTGGCGAAGTTGCTCACGCTTTCAGAAATAACTATCTTGCAACAGTACTTGCACTGTTCCTTAGAGATCTGCTGATCGGACTTGCAACATGTCTGTTTATTATCCCCGGTATCATCCTGAGCTACTCATACAGACTTGTTCCCTATATCCTTGCAGACGAACCTTCGATCAATGCAACAGATGCTCTCAAGAAATCAAGAGCTATGATGAAGGGCCACAAGTGGGCTACATTTGTATATGACCTTTCCTTTATCGGATGGTTCATTGTAGCAGCCATTACTCTTAACATTGCAGGTCTTCTGTATGTTAACCCTTACAAGCAGAACGCAGATGCTGCTCTTTTTGAGTCCATCAAGGCTGCTAACGGATATGGCACTCCTGTTGAGGAACAGCCGCAGCAGTTCTGATCACATTAAATTACAAGCGTTACCTATAGTATGAGTTTTGAATCAAGAGCTTTGGCCATCGCCCCTGAATTCCACGGGGGTGACGCCAAAGCTTTTTTTGAACAGTCTTGTAAAGTAGGAATAATTGTCGTACCCCACTTTTTGGGAGATCATGTTTATGGGCTCATCGGTCTCAAGCAGAAGATCCTTGGCCAGACGCAGTCTCTTTTCTATTACATAGTTCTTGAAACTCATTCCCGTCTCTTTCTTGAAGAGCTTTGTTATGTAATCCTGGTCAAAATAAAACAGTTCCGATAGGTGCTCTCTGCTCATATCCTCGGTAAAGTGGGCATCCACGTACTGGATAAGATTGGTGGAAGCCTCCTCATCAACGTAGACGATCCCCCTTGACTCCTCGTAGGGCATGGCAAGAAGGCTCTCGAAGCTCTCCACAGCCTCCCGCAGTTCATGAATTTTCTTTTCCCCTGACAAAAGAATCCTCGTAGGCAGTGAGATTTCCTTGCGGATCATGGAAAAAACCTCGCTTATCACAGGGCGAAGAAGCTGCTGGCTGCCCTTGTTCTCCATGACCGGGATCAGCGTCATGAGCAGGAACTGCTCCGATTGATAGGGCAAAAGAGCTCCAAACTCTGCGTAATCTGCTCCGAGGACCGACTCCAGTATCCTTCCTATGCGGCCGGTGGCCTCCCATCTGTCAGTGTCGCCGTAGATCTGTATCATGGCAGCAACAAAGGATGTGTTTTTGTCCAGAGATGGCAGAAGCTTGGTGATGTCCTGAATGAAAGCCCTGTCTGTTATCCGGCTTGCAAGAAGATAGTCGCACCATAGGGCCAAGAGGGCTTCCTTGAGGTCGCCGGTCTCCTGCTTGGACTCCTCAAGAGCCTTTTTTATGATGCGGGAAAGCTCCGGATAGTCGATGGGCTTAAGAAAATAATGGAAGGAGCGAAGCTCCAGGGCCCTTTTGGCGTAGGAGAAATCCGCATAGTTGGTAAGGAAGATGGTGGGGATCCTGTTTCCCTGCTCCCTTATGATCCCAAGAAGATCCAGACCGCTTCCGTGGGGCATGTCTATATCGGAAAGAAGCAGGTCGATGGATGAATCGGAGAGTATCTCCTGAGCCCTTTGTATATCGTAGGCGGTAAAAACCTGCTTGATCCCAAGGCTCTCCCAGTCTATACCCTTTTGGAGGGCGGCGATGACAAATCTGTCATCATCTACCAGTAAAACATTCATTGTAAAATCCTCTT
The DNA here is from genome assembly GCA_015056575.1 of Butyrivibrio sp. Lineage (GTDB taxonomy): Bacteria > Bacillota > Clostridia > Lachnospirales > Lachnospiraceae > Butyrivibrio. The sequence goes on along the minus strand of SVGA01000025.1, from coordinate 48,851 downwards.
AGTTTTCTGAATATGGAATGTGTATTATAACCGATGCACCTCCGGTGACGCTGTTTTCAAGGCTTAGCTCAAATGCTTCCCCGTAAAGAAGCCTCATCCTGCGGATGCAGTTGGTTATGCCGATGTGATCCCCATTGTCCTCAAGCTGCTCTCCGTTGTAGATCTTTTTGAGGAAGTCAGAAGGGAAGCCCTGACCGTTGTCGGTGATGTGTACGGACAGGCGCTCATCCTGAGTCTTTTTGCAGACAAGGCCAATGTGAAGGGCCTCGCCCCCCGGGGGAGAGGCATGCTTTATGGAATTCTCGATAAAGGTTATGAGAAGAAGAGGCGGTATATCGGCTGACAGCAGCTCTTTTGCCACATCCAGGTCGTACTCGGTACTGCGGGAAAGACGCATGTTCTGTATGGCCAGGTAATCGCTGATGTGATCCAGTTCATTTCCCAGAGGCACAAAGTCCTTGTCCGCCTGGAAAAGATATCTGAAGTACCTTGAGGTGAACTGCAGCATCTTCTGGGCGGCGTCAAGATCCCCAAGGCTCACCATGCTGTCGATAGTGGTAAGGCAGTTTAAATAGAAGTGAGGCTTTATCTGCTGCTGCAAAAAGTGAATCCTGAACTTGTTCTTGTCAAGCTCCGCCTCGTATACATCGATACGAAGCCTTGTGATCTCGTGGATCAGATTCTTGAACTGGTCGTTGATCTGGTTAAGCTCCTGGACCCTGGAATCCGTAAGCTCCAGCTCTGCGGCCTCCCCCTCTTCCAGCGATCCCATGGACTTAAGCCCTTCGGAAAAGAGCTTTATCGGAAGGATCACTTTTTTGTAGGTGAGAAGGATATATCCGCCCATGATAAAGCTCAGCATCAGTGCCGCAAGGAACACGACGAACTGCAGTATGAACAGGGTCCCGTAGTTCCCAAGGATCTGAGCATCTATTAATAGGGTAAAGGGCAGTCCCGATTCCTCCCCGGAAAAAACCAGGTTGTCGTAGAGGCGCCTTTCAAAACCGGAGGGACGCTCCCCGGTCTGATAAAAGATGTCGCCGATAGGGGACTGAACCCTGATATTCCCGTGCTCTCCGAGATTTAGTGATGACAGAGGAGAGAGCATGTCTTCAATTGAAACCATTGCCACAAAGGTCCTGTGTTTATAGGTGATCAGGTAATAAAGGTAGGTCCTGCCGCGGATATTAAGTGAAGCCCAGGAAGAGTCCGGCGCGGAGCCGCCTTCTCTTTTCACATCGGAAGTGATCTTGGCCTTGGCCGCCTTGTAGGTGTCATAGTCGAGTTTGAGTTCGGAGGCGTTAAAAAAGATATCTCCTTCATCCCAGTAGAAGAAATACTGATACTCGCTTCCCGTGGAATACTGCATGTCGCTGACGCGAAGGCGCAGATCGTTGCTGGCCTGCCTGAATTCGCCCATGTGCCCGGTGGTCTTAAAGGGATCAAGGATCGGGTCATGGACCACCGTCCACTGTACGAAGTGTTTTATGGCTGAGAGCTTGTGCTCCAATTCAGTTTGATAGATGTTAACGGCATTCTCCAGGGCAAGATTGTTCTGCCTTCTGATCTCGGAAAAGGAAAACCAGCTTACAACCACGAAGAGTACCACTATCGGCAGGGCAAGCCACACGGTTTTGCGCAGAACCTGAACCACGGGATAGGACCGCGTTCTCTTTGTATTATTCATGCCTTCATTATATAGAAAAGATAAATTGTGTGCTATACATTTTGAAGCCCTTGTCGGAAAAGTGCTAGGTGCAAATCTGAATTGTGCTATTTTTTCGTTTATGAAAAATTTATTATCATTTCATAAACATAAGGAGCACACAGATGAAAAACAAAGCATTTGCCACAATAAAACGACATTATCAGCTGTATCTTTTGCTATTGCCTTCGGCGATACTTCTTTTCTGTTTTGCTTATCTTCCAATGTTCGGAATAGTGATAGCCTTTCAGAAATATTCGCCGGCACTTGGAGTTTTTGGCAGTAAGTTCGTTGGCTTTGCAAACTTCCTTCAGTTTTTCAGATCCTACCAGTTCGGAGTTACCATCAAAAACACACTTGTGCTGAGTATATACAGCATTCTGGTGGGATTTCCTCTTCCGATCCTTCTGGCACTTATGTGTAACCAGATGAAGACCAGGATGTTCAAGAAGGTTTTCCAGGTTGTGACCTACCTTCCCCATTTCATTTCCACCATGGTTATGTGCGGCCTCATCCTGATCTTTCTTTCGCCCTCCAGCGGACTGTTCGCAAATCTCTTTAAGCTTTTTGGCGGAACCTTCCCAAACCTGATGGCCGGCGCGTCAAGCTTCAAGCACGTGTATGTGTGGAGCGACATCTGGCAGCATCTGGGATGGGATTCCATCATATATCTGGCAGCCCTTGCCGGTATTGATCCTACCTACTATGAAGCAGCAACTGTGGACGGAGCCACCACATTGCAGAAAATCCGTTTCATCGATATCCCTATGATCCTTCCCACTGCAGTGGTACTCCTGATCCTCAGGGCCGGCAGCATCCTGGGCATAGGCTTCGAGAAGGTGTTCCTTCTGCAGAACGTACAGAACATCATGAGCAGTGAGATCATCTCCACCTACGTTTATAAAATGGGTATGCAGAGCATGCAATATTCCCTCTCTACCGCGATAGGTCTTTTCAACACGGTGGTTAACGTGATCGTGCTGCTTGCTGTAAATGTCATAGCAAAGAAATTTACGGACAACAGTCTGTTTTAACGGGGAGAAACCAATGAACGGGAAAAAGAAACAACAATTTACCCAGGACACAGTGGTAAACATCGTATTTCATATCATAGCCATTCTCATGATACTGATGGTCATATATCCTCTCTGGTTTGTTATCATCGCCAGCTTCAGCAATCCGGCGGATGTGGCAAGCGGTAAGGTGTGGCTGTGGCCTAAGACTCTTGATGTAAGAGGATATCAGAAGCTTTTTGAGCAGAAACAGATCTGGAAGAGTTATCTGAATACCATTATCTATACCGTAGTCGGCACGGCGATTGCTCTTTTTGTAAATATAACAGCCGGCTACGCTATGTCCCGAAAGGACTTGCCCGGCAGAAAATGGATCAACGTTTTCTATGTAATCCCAATGTTTGTCAGCGGAGGTCTCATACCTACCTATCTTGTTGTCAAACAGTTTGGCCTCCTGGATAACTTCCTGGTAATGGTCCTGCCCTTCGCGGTATCCACTTACAACATTATTGTGGCCAGAACCTTCTTTCAGAGCTCCCTTCCGGAGTCTCTGTGGGAGGCGGCTCAGATTGACGGCTGCAGTACCATAAGATACTTCGTTCAGTTTGCGGTGCCTCTTTCAAAGGCGGTGATCGCGGTGGTGGGGCTCTGGACTGCGGTTGGACTTTGGAACTCCTGGTTCAATGCTCTTATCTATCTGCAGAGCGAGAATCTGATCCCGCTGCAGCTTCTTTTGAGGAGGATCCTTATTGCAAACGAATCACTCCTTGGAGCGGCCACGGGAACCATGGCTCAGGAGCTGAGGCAGCTCTCTGACATGATGAAGTACGGATCCATTGTGATTTCTACATTGCCGATTATGATGCTCTATCCATTCCTTCAGAAATACTTCAATCAGGGCGTCATGATAGGAGCAGTGAAGGGATAAATAGTATAAACTTATATTAATGTAAAAGGAGAGAGAAAATGCAGAAAAAGTTTAGTTTGGCAGCAGGCGTATTGGCACTGACAGTTGCTCTTGTGGGCTGTGGCAACGCAGCAGAGACTGCACCCGCAGCTTCAAGTGATGCGGCAGCACCCGCAGCGACCACCACAGAAGTAGCACCCGCGGCAGATGCAGCCGATGCAGGTGCAGCAGGCTATGAAGTTGCTACAGTAAGATGGGCAGACTGGGGTGAGGATTATCACACAGGATTCCCGGATCAGGCAGCAGCTGAGGCCGGCATCACAGTAACATGGGATACGATCCTTAACTCAGACTGGGCTGACAAGAAGGCAGTTCTTCTTGCAGGCGGAGATCTTCCCGACGCTTTCATGGGATCTATCTGCTTCTCAGAGTCCGACATCCTTACAAACCAGGGTTCATTCATCGCCCTCGATGATTACATTGACGAGTACATGCCCAACTTCAAGGCGATCATTGAGTCCGATCCTACAATGAAGGCTCTTGCAACTTCAGCAGACGGCCATATTTACGGCCTTCCTTCCAAGAAGCCCTGCAGACCTGTCGTTGCAAACCAGATGTTCATCAACAAGCAGTGGCTTGATAACCTTGGACTTTCTGTTCCTACAACCTACAAGGAGTTCGAGGATGTCCTTCAGGCCTTCAAGGATAACGATGCCAACGGCAACGGAGATCCTAACGATGAGATTCCTTTCGGACAGGGCTATGCCGATTCAGTTATGTTCTTCTGCCTGCCCTTCGGCACAACCATCGGCGCTGACGGAACATATATGATGGCTATCCAGGACGGTCAGCCCGTTTACCTTCCTGTAACAGAGGGCTACAAGGAAGGCCTTAAGTGGATGAATGAATGCTATGCAAAGGGCCTTATCGATCCCGAGCTCTTCACGGAAGATTCTTCAATGCGTGATGCCAAGCTTATGAGCGAGACACCTATCGTAGGCGCAGCTCCCGGCTGGACAGCAGATTCAACCTTCGGCGCTAACTCAGGCCAGTATATTGCACTTCCCGCTCTTGCAGGTCCCGATGGCAAGCAGTACATTTCATCTGACCCTGAGCACTGGAATTACAGCAGATATGAGTTCGTTGTAACATCAAGCTGTGAGAACCCCGGTCCCCTTCTTGCATGGGCTGACAAGTTCTACACAGAGGATGCTTCGATCCAGAACTTCTACGGTTCCTTCGGAGTGGCTATCGAGAAGGACGAGGCAGCAGGCACCTACACAGTACTTGCACCCAAGGATGGCAATTCCGCAGATACTTTTGCATGGATCAGCTCACTTCGTGACTTTGGTCCCAAGTATGTTGCTGACGGCTTCAACAGCAAGGTTACATATGCAGCTGAGAACGGTGATGCTTCCAAGCTTGCCCTTGATACAGAGCTTAGCAAGTATGCAAAAGAGGCATATCCTAACGTAAGTTACACTCCCGACCAGCTGAGCACACTGGCAACACTGTTCACGGACCTTGATGCCTATGTAACAGCTAACCAGGCTACATGGGTAACCGAGGGAGGTATCGACGAGCAGTGGGATAGCTACAAGCAGACACTGGAGGCTATGGGCTACAATGACTTCATCGGAATCCAGCAGGATGCATACAACACATATCAGTCCAACAAGTAATCCTTAGACTTATAAAAGGAAAGAGAATGGGGAGAGCGCCGTGTTTTCGGGGAAACACAGCGCTCTCTTTATATTTATTTTATAAATTTTAGATTTTGTTCATAATTCTATTGACAGGCCAATATGCGGAATATTAAACTTAAATTTACCACCGCTTTAGCACTTAAAAGCGATAACGGTACAATGCGTTGAAAGTACAATGCGTTGAATGCGCGATGCGAAAAAAAAACCGGAGTTTGGAGCATGAGAATAATTGATTATGGAGAGGCGCCGGTGCGCGCATACATAGTATTTTCGGCAGATACGGCTATCGAAGACGGTGTTAAGGCAGTTGAGAGCGAGGTTCTTGGAGGGGAGAAGCTTGACATCTCGAGGATAGACAACAGGGGAAATGCTGTTGTCGCCAGGATCAGCGGAGAGTTTGTTGAGGGGATACGGCAGCTTTCCGTTGTGAGCCGCGTCAAGATCGAGATACCCGCAAGACCTACTAAAAACTAACATTGGAGGAACGTGTATGAAAAGAAGAGTGTGCCCTAAAAAGGCACTGGCTGTGATCCTTAGTGCGGCTATGGCATTTTCGCCCGCTATCACAGCTTCGGCAACGGCATCTGAAGCTTTGGCTGAAGAGACAGCAGAAGCTGCGGAGGCCGGAGGAACTAAGGAAGCCGGCGATGAGGCAGGTGAGGCAGCAACTTCCGGGGAAAAAGAGTCTGAAGAGGCTACTGAGGAAGCTGCCAAGGACGCATCAGAGGAAACCGATGCGGCAACAGAGGCAAATACAGACGAAGAGACCGGGGAAACCGCTGATGAGGCAAAAGAAGGCGAAGAAACTGAGGCTGCTGAAGATGAAGAGCTTGCCTTTGAAAAGGTTGATCCCACCGAGGAAGGCCTTGAGATTTCAGCCGGTAAAGACCTTATTGAAGGAGAGGCAACAGACTTCTCGGTTGCTACTCCCGATCCTGACGAGCAGACCCGTGTAATCATCGTTATGGAAGGCGACAGCGTGCTGGATGCCGGATTTGATACAGAAACTCTGGCCGAGAATGATGCTGCCATGAATATGTCTGAGAACATCATTGCCGAGCAGGAAGTTCAGGTAGAAAAGATTGAAGCGCAGGCTCTTGACGGAGCAGCTCTTGAAGTAAATTATAATCTCTCGATCCTCACAAATGCGGTATCAGCAGATGTTGCATTTAAGGATATCGAGAGCATCGCAGACGTAGAAGGTGTTGCGGCTGTATATGTAGCTCAGAAGTATGATCCTCAGACTACGGATGCAGAGATCAATACCATCACTGCAGGCGATATGGTTGGAAGTTATGACGCCTGGACAACAGGCTATACAGGCGCAGGTACAAGGATTGCAGTCATCGATACCGGTATCGATGCCGATCACCCCTCTTTTGACGGAGGAGCTTTTGATGCTCACCTTCAGGAGACAGCTCAGAAGGCCGGTAAGAGTGTTGCAGATTACAGCCTCCTTGATGAGAGTGAGATCGCAGCGGTTCTTCCCAACCTCAATGCAACCCAGAGAAACGGCGGCGTTACAGCCTCCGATCTCTATCTTAGTGAAAAGATTCCCTTCGCATTCAACTATGTTGATAAGGATCTTGATATAACTCATGGAAACGATGACCAGGGCGACCATGGTACACACGTATCAGGTATCGCAACAGCCAACACTTATGTACCCAATGCTTCGTCCGAGACAGGGTATGCAAGACAGGATCTTGGTGTTGTAGGTGTTGCTCCCGATGCACAGCTGATCACCATGAAGGTATTCGGAAAAGGCGGCGGAGCTTATTCAGATGACTACATGGCAGCTATCGAGGATGCCCTTCTTCTTAAAGCTGATGTTGTTAACCTCTCTCTTGGTTCATCCTCAGCAGGATATTCTTCAGATTCAGAGGCTTATATCAACGATATCTTCAAGAAACTTGAAGGAACAGGTACGGTTGTATCCATTTCTGCAGGTAACTCCGGAAGATTCGGTGATGACACAGCAGTGGGTGCTAACCTTAGCTGGGATGTAAACATGGATACCATCGGTTCTCCCGGATCCTACTACAATGCATTCACAGTTGCCAGCGCTGTTAACAGCGGATTCACAGGTAACTACTTCGCTACAGCAGATGGCAAGAACATCTACTATACAGACGGTAACGATACCCTGGCTCCTAATTTCAGCACTCTGGACATATCTGCTGACGGAAGCGGAACAGAATATCCCTTCGTATTCATTAACGGCAAAGGCTCTGTTTCCGATTACGAAGCTCTTGTCGATGAGAACGGAAATAGCCTTGTAAAGGATAAGATCGTATTCGTTCAGCGTGGAGAGCTTACCTTTGGCGAGAAGCAGATGAATGCTGAGGCAGCAGGCGCTAAGGCTGTTGTTGTCTACAACAACCAGGCCGGTACCATCTCCATGACCCTTCAGGGCAGCACAGCTGTTATCCCTGCTGTTTCTGTTACCCTTGATGAAGGCAATGGAGTTGCAGCAACAGCAACTGAGCAGATCGCAGAGAATGCTTACGAAGGAACTCTCACTGTTGTAGCTACACCTGCAACCAACTTTGAGGCAGCTGACGGCTACACCATGAGTGATTTCTCATCTGTAGGTGTTCCGGAGACTCTTGATCTTAAGCCTGAGATCACAGCACCCGGCGGAAACATCTATTCCACAAGAGACGGCGGAACCTATGGAAACATGAGCGGAACCTCAATGGCTGCTCCTTCCATTGCAGGTCAGACAGCTCTTGTTGAGCAGTATATTAAAGAGAACGATCTTGCAGCAAAGACCGGACTTTCAGTTCGTAGCCTTGCTCAGGCTCTTATCATGAGCACAGCAGATCCTCTTACCACCGGTAATGATGAAAGTGCTCCCGAGTACTCACCCAGATCCCAGGGCGCAGGACTTGCAAACGTACATGATGCGGTAACATCACCTGCATACGTTCTTGTTGGCGATAAGGCCGGCAACGACGGAAAGGTAAAGGTTGTTCTTGGAGACGATCCTTCAAGGAACGGCTCTTACAACTTCTCATTTGATGTATATAACCTCACAGATGAGCCTCAGTACTATGAGCTTGATTCAAGTGTTCTGACTGAGGAGCTTATCCAGAACTATTTCATCATGTGTGAGTCTCATAAGCTCAGCCCTGAGGTTACACTTACAGCAGATGATACAGCCCTTGTTTATGACCTTAACTATGACGGAAGAGTAGACAAGAAAGACCGCAAGACTCTTCTTCAGGTAGTAAACGGAAGCCTCGATCTTAATCTTGTATCCCAGAACGAGGACTATTTCGACTTCAATACAGACGGTATTGTAGATACCAAGGACGTATACATCTTTGGTAAGCAGCTCAAGAAAAAAGACTCAGTGGTTGACCTTGGACGCAGAGTAATGCAGGTTAAGGATTCAACTAAGGTAAATGTTTCGATCAATCTCTCAGCTGCAGACAGAGAGTATCTTGCGCAGTTTGAGAACGGTATGTTTGTAGACGGTTTCGTATATGTTAACGGACCGGTAGATCTGTCAGTTCCTTTCCTTGCCTTTTACGGAAGCTGGATGGATCCTTCAATGTTTGAGGATTTCGATTTCATGGCATCAAGACATGATCCCAATTACGATGGATTCACATATTCAGGAATTACAGCTACAAACTTCCTGACAATCTATCCCTTCGGTGATACATCTGAGGAAAATGAGCTGTTCTATGTTCCTAATCTTTTTGCAAAGGATGCTAAGTATATTGCAGACAGAAATGCCATAAGTTCAGATCCAAAGATGGGTACGGTTCTTGGCTCACTGTACTATTCACTTATCAGAAATGCCAGCAGATCCATCCTTACCATCACAGATAAGAATACCGGTGAGGAGTACTTCAAGAATGTGAACTATGAGAATTACGCAGAGTTCTCCTATGAGGGTCAGATCGTAAACTATTGGCAGACACAGGATCTTTTCTGGACAGGTACCGATGCTGAGGGCAATCCTCTTGAGGACGGCACAGAGGTTCTGGTTAACCTTCAGGCAGTTCCCAGCTACTATGATGATGTAGAGGATCCTTCAACTCTTGACGGAAAGGGACTTTACCTTCCTTCAACACCTATTGCTATCGATAACACAGCTCCTGAGATTACGGGCTATGTACTCAATGAGGACGGAACTCTTGGTGTTCAGGTACAGGACAACCGCTATTCGGCAGCAGTCCTTATCCTCAATGAGGCAGGTCAGATTATAGACAGATATGCTGTTGATCAGGAAACTAAGGGCGAAGAAGCAACTGTCAATATTAAGATGCCTGAAGGAACATTCTATGTTGATGTTGTTGACTATGCATTAAATGAATCAATCTTCAGATTCACAAACAACAGCAATAAGAGCGAGGATGTGACCGAGCCTGCGGATGATACAGAAAAGACCGGCGAGAATGGTACAGAAAAGACCGGCGAGGATGCTGCAGAAGAGTCCGAAGAGCAGCCTGTAGAGAATACGGACAATCAGGTTACAGACGAAGCTATTTCCAATGAAGATGCTTCAAGTGCTTCCTCCGAGACAGCAGATGCTGCTGATCTGACTACAGATGATGAGTCGGAAGAGCAGGAAGAAGATGTGGAAGAAGCTCCCGAGGCTTCATCTGCTGATGAAGAAACATCTAAGGAGTTAGGAGGAAACGAATAATGAAGAATATTTTAAAGAGAACAGCGACTGCTTTTCTTGCTGCGCTGCTTCTTTTCACAGGTCTTCCTGCGCAGAAGGTAGAGGCAGCAAAGAGCACACCGCTTAACACAAAGGTTACCGTTACCGGTAAGAATGACAGCCAGAAGGTATTTTACACTCTGACTCTTAGCAAGACAAAAGTAACAGACGGACACATCGCAGTGGTATATGATCCCGAAGTTCTTGAAGTTGCCGCTGATATTGAGATTGACCGCTTTGACGACTACGATCTTAACAGTGACTATGCTGATGCCACAGGAAAGGGCATCGCCGTTGCATTCGTAAACGACGCTCCCAGGAATACAGCCGGAACACTGGTTGCTATCAAGTTCAACGTTAAGAAGGGCGCTTCAGCTCAGGATACAGTTATCACCACAAGAGTATTTGACCTCAACAACGAGGAAAAAGAGCTCATTCCGGTTGAGACCGATCTTACAGACACTGTTAAGGTTGGCCGCGCTGAGCTTTCAAAGCCTGCTCTTAAGTCTTTAAACCAGACACTGCTCGGTGTTAACGTTACATGGAGCAAGGACAAGAACGCTGACGGATATGTTCTGTACCGCAGCACATCCAAGGATGGCAAGTACACTGAGATCGCAACAACCACAGCTACAAGCTTCTGGGATGTTGTTCTTCAGAATAACAGGACATATTACTACAAGGTAAAGGCCTTCCAGGGCAAAGGCTCTGACAGAGTCTTCTCTGAAGAATCTAACGTTCTTTCCATAAAGGTTAAGAAGTTTCTTGGAATCTTTGGTTGATCTTTGTGACCCTTAAATATTAGTCCCCGGGGACGGAGGTGCGGGCTCATTTTTGAAAATGGTCCCTAAACTCCGCCCCGGGGACCATTTTTTTGCTATAATGATGGAAAGTATAGTTATGGAGGTGCAAAATGGGGAAAAAGTCGATTAAAGAGAATAAGAATATATATTTTGAGAGCCGCGAGGAGGCCGGGCTTACCAGGGCTCAGGCCAGTGAACTTATAGGAACCATAAGCGAGAGCAGACTTGAGAAGCTTGAGACCGGCAAGACAGCACTTTATCCCGAGGATGTTGTAGACATGGCCGCTGCTTACAAGAAGCCTGAGCTTTGCAACTATTACTGCACCCACGAGTGCCGCATAGGTAAGGATACCGATGTTCCTGAGGTCAAGGTTTCAACCCTTTCAGAGATAGTCCTCAGTATGCTATCGGCCCTCAATAACCTGAATGCCCAGCAGGTGAGGCTTATAGACATCACCGCTGATGGCGTTATTTCCGATGATGAGCTTCCTGATTTTGTTCAGATCCAGCGTCAGCTTGATCAGATAGACACCACGGTTGAATCCCTTAAGCTTTGGGTCGCCAGTACCATCGCTGACGGCAAGCTTAACAAGGACAGGCTCAAGGAGCTTCAGGTAAAGTGAGCTGCCGAGAAGGTGGCTTGGCCGTCGATGGTATAATTCGTTCGAGGCATTTTTGGTAAAGCAAAAAGGGCAGGTCAATTTCGACCTGCCCTTTGATCATGAACATAAACACTCTTGTCTCCATGGAGACTCATATTTATCCTGCTTTTATCTTTCTGCCCTCATAGGGTTATTGAGGAAATCCTCGTATGCCAGTCTGATACCGTCATCCAGCTCTGTGGTGTAGGTCCAACCCAGCTCTTTTGCCTTGGAAACATCAAGAAGTTTTCTTGGTGTGCCGTTGGGCTTTGTGGGATCCCAGCGGATCTCTCCGGTGTAGCCGATGATGCCTGCAACCTTCTCGGTAAGTTCCTTGATGGTGAGTTCCTTCCCGGTTCCCGCATTGACAGTCTCGTTGCCGCTGTAGTTATTCATAAGGAATACGCACAGGTTGGCCAGGTCGTCGACATAGAGGAACTCACGAAGTGGACTTCCGTCGCCCCAGCAGGTTACGTATGGAAGGTTCTGCTCCTTGGCCTCGTGGAACCTGCGGATAAGTGCAGGAAGCACGTGGGAGTGAGTGGGGTGATAGTTGTCATTGGGGCCGTAAAGGTTTGTGGGCATTACTGAGATGTAATCGGTCCCGTACTGTCTGTTGAGGTACTCGCAGTACTTAAGTCCCGAGATCTTGGCAAGAGCATAGGCCTCGTTAGTCTTCTCAAGCTCCGAAGTCAGAAGGCAGCTCTCCTTCATGGGCTGAGGCGCCATTCTGGGATAGATGCAGGAAGAACCAAGGAATTCCAGCTTCTTGCAGCCGTTTTTCCAGGCTGCATTGATAACGTTCATCTCAAGGATCATGTTGTCATACATGAAATCCGCAAGGGCCTCTGAATTGCCCATTATGCCGCCAACCTTGGCTGCGGCCAGGAATACATATTCGGGCTTCTCGTCAGCGAAGAAATTCTCCACCTGATCCTGTCTTATAAGGTCCAGTTCCTTGTGGGTTCTGGTGACGATGTTTGTGTAGCCCTGTTTCTCAAGTTCTCTTACGATGGCTGAGCCAACCATTCCGCGATGGCCTGCCACATAGATCTTAGCTTTTTTCTCCATCATAGTGTTTTACCTCTGTTACTTATCAATACCTTTCTCCAGGAACTCTGCCAGGTTGAACTCAACGCGCTCGTTGGCACGCTCAACGGCAACCTTTGCCATATCGTGCTCAACCATGATCCTTACAAGATCCTCGAAGGAAGTGGTCTGAGGATTCCAGTGAAGCTTCTCTTTAGCCTTGGTGGGATCTCCCCAGAGATTTACAACGTCTGTAGGTCTGTAGAAGTCAGGTGATACCTCGATCAGCACCTTGCCTGTAGCCTTGTCGTAGCCCTTCTCGTCAGCTCCCTCGCCCCTGAACTCGATCTCGATGCCTGCATAGTGGAAAGCCAGCTGCGCAAACTCGCGAACGGAGTGCTGCACACCTGTGGCGATAACGAAATCCTCAGGCTTATCGTTCTGGAGGATCAGCCACATGCACTCAACATAGTCCTTGGCGTAGCCCCAGTCGCGAAGGCTGGAGAGGTTTCCGAGGTAGAGCTTATCCTGCTTGCCCTGAGCGATCCTGGAGGCTGCCAGTGTGATCTTACGGGTGACGAAGGTCTCGCCGCGGCGCTCTGACTCATGATTGAAAAGAATTCCCGAGCAGCAGAACATGTTGTAGGCTTCCCTGTACTCCTTGACGATCCAGTAGCCGTAGAGCTTGGCAACAGCGTAGGGGCTGTAGGGGTGGAAAGGAGTTTTCTCGTTCTGAGGAACCTCCTCAACCTTTCCGTAGAGCTCTGAAGTTGAAGCCTGGTAGATCCGGCAGGTATCACCAAGTCCGCAGAGCCTTACTGCTTCAAGAACTCTGAGAACGCCGGTTGCATCAACATCCGCTGTGAACTCAGGTGAATCAAAGGAAACCTGAACGTGGGACTGCGCTGCCAGGTTGTAGATCTCGTCGGGACGAACCTTAAAAACAACTCCGAGAATGCTCATGGAATCTCCCAGATCTCCGTAGTGAAGGTGGAAGTTGGGCCGACCCTCAAGATGCGCTATCCTCTCTCTGTAATCAACTGAGGACCTTCTGATTATGCCATGGACGTCATATCCCTTCTCAAGCAGAAACTCAGCAAGATATGATCCGTCCTGCCCGGTAATACCGGTTATCAATGCTTTTTTGGCCATATAGTAATCCTTTCCTTATTTGCAAAAAATATATCATTTGTACTTTTCCATATCATTATATTACAAGTTGGCACAATTTGAATTCACTTTATTGACTTTGATTTGCATTATCTTGCGGGCAAAATTATAATCGATTTAAAGGAAAAAACGGAGAATACAAAATGGAAAATCAGCTATTTCAAGGAGAATACGTATCCTCAGACAGGCTCCTCTACACCCCTTCTGAGTTTGCCAGGAGCAATCTTTATTATTTGCAGGAAATTGGCAGTCTGACGGCTCAGAAGCCCCATACCAGCAAGAGGCAGAATCTCTCGTCATTTCTGTTTATATATGTGCGAAGCGGCTCCGGCTACATTGATTATGAGGGAAAAGAGTATGCGGTGTCCGCCGGGGACTGTGTCTTTATCAACTGCAGAAACCCCTATTCCCACAGAACTTCCGATGATCTTTGGTCCATCGAGTGGATCCATTTTAATGGGGAAAATATCCTTCCGGTATACCTTAAGTATAAGGAAAGAGGGGGCCAGGCTGTCTTTTGCCCCGGAAATGATTCAAAGCCCCAAGGAATCTGGGAGGAGCTTGGCACAGTAGCCGGATCCTCAGATTACATAAGGGATATCAGGATAAACGAGTGCTTATCGAAACTTCTCACCTTTCTCATGTCTTTTAGCTGGAACCCTGAAGCGGCTCCTGAGAGCGGCAGCAAAAGCAGAGTAAACGCCCTGAAGGAGTACCTTGATACCCACTATCAGGAAAAGATCACCCTGGATGGCCTTTCTGAGATATTCCTGACCGGCAAGTACACTCTGTCCCGCAGTTTCAAGGAGCAGACGGGAACCTCCATAATAAACTATCTTCTGGTGGTCAGGATCACTCACGCCAAGCAGATGCTGCGCTTTACGGATATGACAGTGGAGGAGATCGGCTACAGCTGCGGCATAACGCCTTTGTATTACTTTTCCAGGATGTTCAAGCAGATTGAGGGAGTAAGCCCCCTGGAATACCGTATGGGCTGGAAATAGCAGGGATTTCGTGTTATATTGAGAAAACTTTTTAACGATGGTGTGGCTGATAAACGAAAAATGAGCTATACTATGGCTTTAGGGATTTATCTCCCTGTTGTGAGGTGAAAATTGAAATACGCTATATTTCGCATTATCAGAAAAATCGTGGCCCTTGTGATGCCTGTTTACAAGGTGGAAGGCCTGGAAAATCTGCCGGACGGGCCCTCAATAGTTGTGGGAAATCACTCTCAGGCCCACGGCCCCGTGGCAGCGGAACTGTACTTCCCGAGAAAGCATTACACCTGGTGCATCTCGGACATGATGGAAAAAGACAAGGTGGCTGATTACGCATATAATGATTTCTGGTCAAAAAAGCCGGCTTTGGTCAGGCCCTTTTTCAGAATTTTTTCATATATGATCCCGCCTCTCGCGGAGCTTATTTTTACATGTGCAGATACACTTCCCGTCTACAAAGACAGAAGAGTTATGAAGACCTTTCAGCTCTCCTGTGACAGACTGAAGGAGAACGCTTCGATCGTTATTTTCCCTGAGGATTACACGGAGTATAACAATATAGTACATGAATTTCAGAGGGGATTTGTGCATGTGGCCAAGTATTACTACAGACAGACTAAAACGGCGCTTGCCTTTGTGCCCATGTATGTCTGTCCTGAACTTGGAAAGCTTGTGTTTGGTAAACCCATAATGTATTCCCCCGAGAGTTCATCGGATCAGGAAGCTGACAGAATATGCACTTATCTTCAGGAACAGATCTCAGAGATCGCCTATGGGATGCCCAGGCACCATGTAGTGCCCTATCCCAATGTTCCAAGAAGAAAATATCCCCTTAATGAAAGATTGAAATGAAGAAACCGGTTGTTGATTATACAAAACTCAGGCCTTCCAATATTACATCAGTAGAGTACAGACATTTGCTGCTCCTGCTGGGATGGCCCGCATATTTTCTGATGTATCTTGTCACGGAGAGGTTCATCCCCGAAAGTTCCTGCCACGTGGTTTATTCACACATTGATGACCTGATACCCTTTAATGAGTATTTTGTGCTGTTTTACGTGTCGTGGTACATCTTTATGATATTGTCCCTGCTGTTTTTTGTGCTGTACGATCTAAAGAGCTTTGTGCGGGCGCAAAAGATCATAGTGGGAATGCAGATAATAGCTGTGATCACCTATATTCTGTGGCCCTCTGTGCAAAACCTTCGCCCCGAAGCCTTTGAAAGGGAAAACTTTTGCACATGGCTTCTTGGGGTAATATATACGGCAGATACTCCAACGGGGGTTTGCCCCTCACTTCATGTGGGATATACACTTGCCGTGCTTTCGGCATGGCTGTTTTCAAGTGACGTTAGGGCGTGGAAAAAGCTGATGATTGCCGCCTGGGGCTTAATGATATGCATATCCGTGTGTTTCGTTAAGCAGCATTCGTTTGTTGACGTGTGCGCTGCGATCATTCTGTATCTTTTCCTGGAAGTTGTTTTATTCGGAAGGAGTTACAAATTGGGAAAACATAGGATCGGAGACAGGCGCGATGGCGTCAGGATAAGAAATATTGATGCAATGCATTATATAATGCCCCTCATGTATCCAAACAGATGCGATAACGAGGCCTATATGAAATTTTCCGTGGACCTGACGGGTGCGGAGGAGTACATAAAGGCATATAACAGGGAGCATCCCGACAGCAAGATCGCCATTTTCGATGTGGTGATAGCTGCCGCTCTCAAGACCATCAGGCTAAGGCCGCAAATGAACCGCTTCATCACCAATCAGACCATGTACCAGAGGGACAAGATCACTGCAGCCTTTACCGTTAAGAAAGAGTTCAGGGATGACGGCGATGAAACTCTTGCAAGGATCGAGGCAGAGGATGACGACACTCTCGAGAGCATAAGCCGCAAGGTAAGAGAGCAGATCGCACTCTGCAAAAAGGAGGATGACCAGTCTACGGAAGCCATGAACTTTATTATGAAGCTGCCGGGAAAGCACATCATCGGCGCGATCGCCAGGTTTCTGGACAGACATGGGTGGATGCCGCAGTCTGTCATTGCCACCGACCCCTACCAGTGCTCCGTTGTACTGAGTAACCTGGGCTCCCTGGGGCTTGATATCGGTTATCATCACCTTATGAATTGGGGGACCACATCCATATTCATTATCATGGGCACCAAGAAGTTCAAGCCTCATCATGACCAGAACGGGAACGTCACCATGAAAAAAGAGCTGGATCTGGCGCTTACCATAGATGAAAGGATTTCCGACGGCTTTTATTACGCCCGCTCCATCAGACAGATGAAGGCAATGATCGAAAACCCCGCCCTTATGGAAGGTCCTTTATCACTGGAGATCAAAAGGTGATCATTAACTTGTTCGTTGAAAGAAATGGCCAATATGTGTAGAATATTGAATAGGAATGCGCATTTTGCGACATTTACAATTGCGACAGAAGGATATACCTATGAAGCTTTTGAGCGTGATCGTACCCTGCTACAACGAGCAGGATAATATTTTCGATTTCTATGATGAACTCATGAAAAATGAGGCGTTTTTTAAGTCCAACGATGTGGAATTTGAAATCATATTTGTGGATGACGGCTCCCGGGATGAGACGGTGCCAAGGGTCAAGGAATTGATCTCAAAGGATGGCCGTGTCCATCTTGTGAGTTTTTCAAGGAACTTTGGAAAAGAGGCAGCTATGTACGCCGGACTTAACAAGTCAAAAGGCGACTATGTAGCGGTTATGGACTGCGATCTGCAGGATCCGCCGGCACTTCTTCCAAAGATGTATAAGGCCATAGCCGAGGAGGGCTATGATTCCGTGGCTACAAGAAGGGTCAATAGAAAGGGCGAGCCCCCCATCAGATCTTTCTTTGCAAGACAGTTCTATAAGATCATCAACAGGATGTCTAACACGGAGATCGTTGACGGAGCCAGAGATTTCAGGCTCATGACCAGACAGTTTGTGGATGCTATTCTTTCCATGAAGGAATACAATCGATTCTCCAAGGGCATCTTTGGATGGGTCGGCTTTAGAAATAAATGGCTGGAGTTTGAGAATATCGAGCGCAAGAAGGGGGAGACCAAGTGGTCCTTCTGGAAACTGTTCGTATATGCCCTGGACGGCATTATGGCTTTTTCCACAGCACCACTGTCCATCGCTTCCTTCCTTGGAATATTCTTCTGTATCGTGGCATTTATCTTCATTGTAGTGGTCATGGTAAGGCAGCTTACCGTGGGAGACCCCAACAACTCTGTGGGATGGGCCTCCATGGTATGTATCATATTGTTTGTCAGCGGAATACAGCTCTTTTGCGTCGGCATTGTGGGTCAGTACCTGTCCAAGGCTTATTTGGAGGTCAAGGACAGACCACTGTACATAGTTAAAGAGGATCTGTGATGGTCAGTATCGTAGTACCTGTTTACAATGCGGCCAATTACATAGAGAACACGATTAAGATGGTAGAGGCCCAGACCTATACGGACTGGGAGCTCATACTGGTGGACGACTGCTCTACAGACGCAAGCGCATCGATTATAGAGAGGATCATTTCCTCCGGGCAAAAGAATATCCGGCTTATCCGGATGGAATTCAATGCCGGGGCGGCCAATGCCAGAAATACAGGTATCGATGCGGCCGGGGGGAGATACATTGCCTTCCTGGATGCCGATGATGTGTGGAGACCTGAGAAACTTGAAAAGCAGATTGCTTTCATGGAGAAAACCGGAGCAGCATTTTCTTTTCACGCCTACGAGTTTGGAGACAGGGATGCCAATCCCACGGGGAAGATCGTTCATGTTCCGGAGAAGCTCACATTCAGGAAGGCTCTGTCACGGACGGTTATTTTCACAACAACCGTTATGTTTGATACAGAGAAGATAGATATGGATATAATCCATATGCCCCAGGTTCCGAGCGAGGATACCGCTACCTGGTGGAGGATACTTAAGAGCGGTTACGAGGCCTACGGCCTTGATAAAAATCTGGCGATATACAGGAGGCCGGGGAAGTCCCTGTCATCGAATAAGCTGGCAGCCATTGGAAGGATATGGTTCCTCTACAGGAACATAGCGGGTCTTTCGGCGCCGGCGTCACTATTTTATTTTGGAGGATGGGCAGTAAGAGCGACACTTCGTCGTCTCGGTCTGTCCGGGGTATGATATGAAGCAAAGAGAATCTAAGAAGAGGATCCTTGTACTGTTCCTGGCATTTGTGGGGCTGTGCATGCATACCGCGGTTTACGCCTGGTTCTGGTTCAACACCTATTATCCCATAGTATCCAGACCTCGTGTCAGTGTGGACGGATATGCTCTCGGAAACGGACTTAAGCTGTATTTCAGGGGACATGTTCTGATACTGGCTATCTATTTTATTCTGCTTCTTTTCTTTTTAAATACCTACGGTGGTCTCAAGATAGGCTACCTTAAGCCCATGGACGTGTTCTTCTCACAGATATTCGCATTGTTCATGGTGAATTTTATCTCCTATTTCCAGATAGCGCTTTTGAATAACTGGCTGGTTCCCGTGGTTCCCATGGTGGAAATATTTGTCATTGAGCTGGTGATCTCCTTTGTGTGGGCTCGCGTAACAAATGCTATTTATATGGCCATATTCCCGCCAAGAGAGCTTCTTCTTATCAGCGGCGAGTATCCTGCAGACGACATCGAGAAGAAATTTAACAGCCGCGTTGACAAGTATCACATCGTAAAGAAGATGAACATATCGGAAGGTATTGATAAGGTTTATAAAGAGTGCCTTGGCCGTTACGACGGTGTTATCATCTGGGACGTTCCCAGTCAGTTCAGGAACGGGCTGGTGAAGTACTGCTATGGCAATAACATAAGAGTTTACGTGATGCCAAAGATAACAGATGTTCTTTTAAAGGGCTCTGCCCAGCTTCACCTCTTTGATACACCGGTTCTTCTTATCAGGGAGTATTCAATCAAGATTGAACAGAGAGCTATTAAGAGACTTATTGATATTGTGCTGTCGCTTTTGCTGATAGTCATCACTTCACCCATCATGCTGGTTACGGCGATCATCATCAAGGCATATGACGGTGGCCCTGTGCTGTACAAACAGGTTCGCTGCACCAAGGATATGAAGCACTTCAGGATCATGAAGTTTCGAAGTATGAAGGTGGATGCTGAGAAGGATGGCGTAGCAAGACTGGCCGCCAAGAACGATTCCAGGATCACCCCTATCGGTAAGTTTATCCGCTCCTGCAGGATTGACGAGCTTCCACAGCTTTTCAACATCCTCAAGGGAGAGATGTCCTTTATCGGACCAAGACCCGAGAGGCCCGAGATCATGGAGCAGTACCTTAAGGAGATGCCTGAGTTTGCTTTCAGGACCAAGGTTAAGGCCGGACTTGCAGGCTATGCCCAGGTTTATGGCAAGTACAATACAACCCCCTATGACAAGCTCAAGCTGGATCTTACCTACATCGAGAACTACTCGATCTGGCTTGATATCAAACTTATGCTTCTTACTGTGAAGATCCTTTTCACTCCGGACAGTACCGAGGGAGTTGATGAGAATCAGATCACAGCCAGGAAGCCTGCTGATGGAGAGAAGAATGGGTGATTTTGGATTACAGATTCTTATATCAGCGGTAAATAAAGATGTTTCTCTGATGCCAAAGCGCATGAACCTTGAGTCCGATGCGGTGATCGTAAACCAGCTGATCGGGGAGAAAGCGCCGATAGGCGATGATTCTCAGGAATTAAACGGGGATGTGGCTTATGGAGCAGCAATGGAGAAAGACAGCTCTTTTTCCTATGAGGAACATGAGGTTAGGGTCATCACAAGGCGGGAAAAGGGCGTGGGACTATCCAGAAACACCGCCCTTGAAGCTGCGGACAAAGAAATAATCCAGTTTGGGGATGATGACATTGTCTACAGCAGGGGCTACGCGGATAAAATTCTGTCCGAGTTTGAAAAACACCCCGAGGCGGATGTGCTTCTTTTTAACGTGAAGCAGCAACCCGGAAGAGAGACCTACCACAATACTGATTACAAGCAGATTTCATGGTACAACTACGGAAGATATCCGGCCTATGCCATTTGTGCCAGAAGGCAGAAAATTATTGACAGCGGTGTCAGATATTCGCTGCTGTTCGGGGGCGGAGCGCCCTACATGAACGGCGAGGATAGCCTGTTTTTGCACGACTGTCTGAAGGCAGGACTTAAACTATACAGAACACCGGTTAAGATCGGAGAGGAACAGCCGGGAGAATCCACCTGGTTCAAGGGTTATACGGACAAGTTTTTCTTTGACAGGGGCGTTTTGTACCATTTTCTATATGGCAAGGCAGCAGCTCTGTGGGGATTCAGATTTCTTTTTAAAAACAGGAATGAAATGTGCAGAAAGAAAGGGTTTGCGGTCTGTTACAGGCTGCTTCTCAACGGAGTAAGACACGGCAGGACCCTTTAAGGACAAAGCTATGAAGAAGCCTTTTTTCACGATCATTGTAGTTTCATATAATGCCGGCGATAAGCTCCTTAAGACGGTAAGGAGTATCACTTCCCAGACCTTCACCGACTATCGCATCCTTGTGAAGGACGGAATGTCCACCGACGGCTCTGTGGAGAAGCTTAAGGCATCCTTTGACGTAGTCGGCGCCGATACGTTGGATATAACAAAGAAGGACAATGGCAGCAGGATAACCCTGTTGGAGAGCTGCGACAACGGCATCTACCACGCTATGAATATCGCGACGGCTTTTCTGGATGGGAAGATCCGGGAGGCCAGAGCTGCAGAGGATAGCCCTGAGGGCGCTGAGGTTAAGATCCTTAAGGCGGGTGAGAGCCCTTCATATATCTTTTTCCTGAACTGCGGAGATTATTTCAGGAACGAAAATGTTTTACGGGATGTCCACAGGATCATTCAGGACAGGAACAGCCTTGAGGGGACGACACTGCCGGTGATCTACTACGGGGACATCTTTGATTCCACCACGGGAAATAGGGTGGCTTCCAATCCCAAGATCGACGACCTTGCCTGTTACAGGAACGTGCCTTCACACCAGGCCTGCTTCTATGACGAGAGGCTTATCTACAGGAATCCCTTCGACCTTAAGTACAGGGTAAGAGCGGACTACGAGCAGTTCCTTCGGTGCTTCTACAGGGAGAAAGCAGAGACCGTGTATATGCCGGTGCTGATAGCGGACTATGAGGGCGGCGGCTTTTCGGATAAGAACAGGAAGATATCGGAGCAGGAGCGAAGAGAGATCATACTGATGTATCTGCCGGCCGAGAAGGTCAGAAAATACGACCTTTTGAGGGCAGTTACTCTGGCGCCTCTCCGCACGGCTCTTGCAGGCAATAAGATAACGGCCGGGGCTTACAACAGCATCAAGAGCGCCATTTACGCCATCAGAAAGAAGTAACGGCTTGGGAGATATTTCTTTTCCCTGCCGGGAGGAGCGAAAGTTGAGGATCCTTTGGGTTTGCAATATCATGCTTCCGGCCTACGCCATGCATCACGGCCTGGACTATTCGGTCCGGGAGGGGTGGCTGACCGGTTGCCTTAGCAGAATTAAAGAAAAAAAAGATGATGAGGAAGAGGTGACTCTGGGAGTCTGCTTTCCGGTAAAAGAAGGGGGCACCGGCGCCGGGGAAGAGATAGACGGCGTGACCTATTACAGCTTCAGGGAGGATTTGGATCATCCCGAGGTTTACGATGGGACTATCGAGAACAGGCTTCATGTGATCCTTGATGATTTTAAGCCGGATCTGGTGCATATCTTTGGAACCGAATTTCCCCATGCACTGGCAATGCTTCGGGCCTTTGGAAACCCTGACAGGGTTCTTCTTGGGATTCAGGGCTTTTGCGGTGCCATTGCTGAGGAGTATATGGCAGATATCCCTGAGGAAGTGCAGAATAACGTGACTTTCAGGGACAGGCTCAAGGATGACTCTCTAAAGCAGCAGCAGGAGAAATTCAAGATAAGGGCTGAGCATGAGCGCGAGGCCATTTTGCTGGCTGGGAACATCACGGGACGCACGGCCTTTGACAAGAAGAGGAGCTCTAATATCAATCCCGAAGCCAGATATTTCCACATGAACGAGACCATGAGACCCTGCTTCTACGAGGGAAAATGGGACGAGAAAGAGGCGGAGAGCCACAGTATTTTTTTATCACAGGGTGACTATCCTCTTAAAGGTTTCCACTTTATGCTCCGTGCCATGCCTGAAATTCTGGAAAAATACCCGGATGCGCATTTGTACGTTGCAGGCAATAATATCATGGGCAGGAGCAAGTACCCGTATTTCCTCAGGGCCAGCGCCTACAGCAAATACATCAAGAGCCTCATCTCTAAAAACCGCCTGAAGAAGAAGGTTACCATGGTGGGCATGCTGACGGATGAAGGCATGAAACAGCAGTTTCTGGAGAGCAGCGTCTTTGTCTGCCCATCTATCATAGAAAATTCCCCCAATTCGGTGGGGGAGGCCATGCTCCTTGGAGTTCCTGTGGTGGCAGCCAGGACCGGCGGTATACCTGACATGGTTGCTGAGAACAAGGATGGGCTTTTGTTTGAAAAAGGAAACGTAAAGGAGCTTGCCAAATGCATCCTTCAGATATGGGATGAGCCGGTGATATCGGCGGTTTACGGCGATAATGCCGCAGCCCACGCCCGTATCACCCACGATGCGGATGCCAATTACAGGCGGCTCATTGAGATATACAAGACCATCATAAGCGGGTAAAAAAGTTGGTTATAACCTTTGTATCTAACTACATAAACCATCATCAGCTTCCTTTCTGCAGAGCCATCAGCGCCTTCGGGGAGGAAGCAGAGTTTTATTTTGTCCAGGTCATGCCCATGGAGGAGAAAAGAAAAAGCATGGGATGGGCCGTGGACGAGACTGCCATTCCCTTTCTGGTGCTGTATTATAAGGACCGGGAGCGGGCGATGCAGCTGATCTTGGAGAGCGACGTGGTGCTCTTTGGCTGGACCGAGGGGAGGATTACAGACCTTGAGGAAAAAAGACTCTCTTCCGGCAAACTCTCTTTCAGGGTGAGTGAGAGGATATACCGGGAGGGGCAGTGGAAGTTCATTTCCCCCAGGGGGCTTATAGCCAAATACAAGGAGCATATCAGGTATCGGAACAAGCCGGTATATCTTCTTTGCACCGGAGCGTATGTGGCTTCGGACTTTAATTTGATCAAGGCGTATCCCGGGAAGATGCTGAAATGGGGGTATTTTCCGGAGAGTGATGGAAAAGAACTGTCACCCGGCGCGAGGGAAGGTGCTAAGCTTCGTATCTGCTGGGCCGGAAGGCTCATTGATCTTAAACATCCTGAATTTGCTGTGCGCCTTGCCGCTAAGCTAAAGGGTCTGGGAAAAGAGTTTACGATGGACATAGTAGGCGACGGTCCCCTGAAGGATACGCTGGAATCCATGGTGACAGAGGCGGGGCTTTCCGACCGGGTGAATCTTACAGGCGGGAAAAGACCTGCTGAGGTAAGAAGGTACATGGCCGGGGCGCAGATATTTCTTTTCACCAGTAATTATCTTGAGGGCTGGGGCGCTGTGGTGAACGAAGCCATGTCCTGCGGCTGCGCGGTTGTGGCATCCGCTGAGGCAGGATCCGTGCCGTTCCTGATCGAAGATGGGGTAAACGGTCTTGTATACAGAGACGGAAACTACGAGGATTTTGAGAAAAAGGCTCTGTCGCTCATAGAAGACAGGGACAGAACAGATAGCCTTGGCCGCAGGGCGGCTGATACTATAGAGAAAACCTGGAATGCCAAAGTGGCCGCAGGGGAGCTGGTGCGATTTTGCAAGGAGTTCTTTGAGAGCGGAAGGCCTGTGCCTTCAAAGGACGGCCCCATGAGCAGAGCACAGGTTATTAAGGCGCCGGGATTTAAGCGGACTCTGGAAGAGAAAAACCGGCTGGAGTGAACAGATGAGAACTATCGACAAGCTGCTGGATGCGGAAGCTACATACTTTAAAGTCAGGTTCAGAATGGTGGACCTGATTTTTGCTGCCGTGATGCTGGCTTTGGGACTGATCTTCAGACTGGCCCTGTATGACATAGCCTCCGGGGATTACACATTGTCTTTTGCCGACTGGATGAGAGAGTGCCACGAGGCAGGAGGGATCGCCTATCTTGGGATACAGCCCGGAGTTTCCGATGCCAGTACCTTTGACTACAACTGCATGTTTCAGTATATCATCGTACTGCTTCACTACATCGGAGGGGGAGTAAAGGACATATATCTGGTTAAGACTGTGTCCGTGATATTCGACGTTGTCTGCGCCGTGACCATCGGAAGGATAACCTTCGAGGCAACCTCCGGTGATGTGAGAAAGTCCGTGCTGGCCTTTGGATGCATTATGTTTCTTCCCACCTCGGTTCTTAACAGCGGGGCATGGGCCCAGAACGATGCTATTTTCGGATCATTTCTTCTGCTTTCGTTTCTTCATTTCATGAAGGGAAACAGCAACAGGGGCTTCATTTATCTGGCCATCAGCTACAGCTTCAAGCAGCAGGCCATTTTTCTGGCTCCTTTCGTGATCATACTGTGGCTCAAGGATAAGATTAAGCTTAGGTACGTGTTCTGGGTGCCGGTGATATACGTGCTTTCAACAATACCAGCTGTTATTGCAGGGCGTGATTTCGGCGAGCTTATGGGTATTTATGGCAGTCAGGCAACCATGTTTTCAAGGCTTTCCATGAATTATCCCAGCATTTATACCATAATTACCGGCAAATTGGATACAGATATAAGAAAACAGCTGATCCCCGCAGGGGTCATCTGCACCATTGCCATATTTGGCGCTTTGGCCTATGTTATCAGAAATAAGAAGTTCAGGATCACAAAGAAATACATGGTGACTCTTGCGATATTTACCATGCTGCTTTGCTGCTTCTGCCTTCCTACCATGCACGAGAGATATGCCTATGTGGCAGAGCTTCTGGCGGTGGTTTACGGTTTGCTTGATCATAAAAAAGTGGCTGTATGCGCCTTTTTACAGGTCATAGCCATGATCACTTACACAAGATTTTTGTTCGGCTCAACGGTTACGGTTTTGTGGCCGCTAACTGTAGCTATGCTGGTGATAATACTGGCGGTTGGCCGCGATCTGTATCTCCAGATGAATATCCCGGAGGAAGTCCATGAATGATTCAGGCAAGAAGATAACGGTGATCATACCTGCATATAATACGGAGAAGCTGGTAAAAAAGTGCGTGGCTTCGGTGCTGGATCAGGACTATCCGAAAGACCTGTTGGAGGTGATAGTCGTAGATGACGGCTCCACCGACGGAACACCGGGGATTTTGGATGAGATGGCCGGGCAATACAGCAATCTCAAGGTCATCCACAAGGAAAACGGCGGCTCCAGCAGCGCCAGAAATGTTGGACTTTCTGTGGCAACCGGAGATTACGTGGGCTTTGTTGACAGCGACGATTTTGTGTCCAAAGAGATGTACTCAGTCATGATGGCTGCGGCTTTGGAGCATGATGCAGACATGGTGCAGGCTTCCAGGGATGAGATAGCAGAGGATGGCACGAGGCTTCCGGATGTTGTTGTTCCACCTTCGGATATCATCGAGTTTTCACCGGAGGAGCATTTGAGAACTCTTCTGATGCATACAGGGGATGCTTCTTTTTGCACAAAGCTGACGAAGAGGAGCCTGTTTACAGATGAGATGAAGTTTCCTGAGGGAGAGCTGAACGAGGATTTCTATCTTATGATCCACATGCTGGAGAAGGTGAACAAACTGGTCATCCTCCCGCAGCAGTTTTATCACGTGTTCTACAGAACCGGCAGCAACTCAAGAAAGACAAAAGAGGACAAGGATTATTTCCCTTCTGTGTTTACTGATATCGTCAGGAATGCCGATGTGGCGCTTGGACTGGTAAAGAAGAATCATCCTGAATTAACGGAGGTTGCGGAGCGCTTTGGCTATGTTCAGAGGCTGGATTATCTTCTTCACATACCGATCTCAAAGATGACAAAGGACAACGAATTCTACAATTCGGTGGTCTCCTATGTGCGTAAAAACATGTCTTCCATAAAGAGGAATCAGTACCTTACAGGGAAGCAAAAGACCTATCTGAAGGTGCTGGCACCGGCTCCGAAACTGGCTAGGAAAATCCATGCAAAACTGCGAGGACTATGAGTTTATGAAAAAAATTATATTTGGATTTATTCTGGCTCTTTCGCTGATTGTGAGCATATGTTATGGAATTCAGAAAAGCGGCTATCACGAAGATGAATATTATACCTACTACTCCTCAAACAGGAGCATCGGACTATATCAGCCGGACAGAGAGTGGCAGGATCGACAGACCATACTTGATGAGTTTGCGGTAAAGCCCGGGGAGGGCTTTAATTACGGGATGGTGAAGCTGGTCCAGAGCTGGGATGTTCATCCGCCCTTTTACTATTTCATCTTTCACACTCTGTGCAGCTTTGTGCCGGGGCAGTTCTCCAAGTGGCCGGGCCTTATCACCAATTTAATAGCTTTTGTTATTGCCTTTATTTTCCTGTGTCTTCTCATGGAAGAGCTGCAAATACCGCTTCCTCTGGAGATATTTACACTGGTGTTCTGGGGGCTTAATCCTCAGACGGTTTCCTGTAATCTTCTTATAAGGATGTATGCCTGGCTTGGGGCAGCGGTTATGGCCTGCGCTTATTTCCATGTGAGACTGATCAAGCGATGGGATGAGCTGAGTGCAGAGACCGGCGGCGCGAAGCGCGGAGGTGCGAAGCCCGGAACCGGAAAGCCCGGCGGCGAGAATGCCGGTTTCGAAAAGCCCGGCTCCGAGGGCGTGAGTGGATACCTGAAGGGGCTTGTTCTTAAGGGGTTCCTGCCTATTGCGATTGTTTCATACCTTGGTTTTTTGATCCAGTACTTTTATATTTTCTTCTTTGTATGTATCGGAGCGGTTTGCGCCTTCTGGCTTTTGTTTAAAAAGCAAAAAATTAAAGAAGGATTTATTTATATTGGAATGTGCGCAGCAAGCTTACTGCTTGCCGTAGCAACATATCCCTCGGCTCTTCGTCATATGTTCGGAGGCTACAGAGGCACAGGCGCCTCAGGAAGCCTTTTTGATATGAATAACACCTGGATGCGAATTTCCTTCTTCATGGGACTTCTGAATGACTTCGTGTTTGGCGGAGGCCTGGTGGTGATAGCGCTGATTCTTTTCCTGGGTATTGCCTACGGAATTGGTCTTCGTAACAAGAAGGCAAGAGGAATACTAAACAGCCGCTATGACGGGCTCTCCAATATGACCGGCGGGGGAAGAAGTGCCGGCAGAGAGCGGGAGAATGAGTCATCAGGCGGCGCAGGGCCTAAATTTGGCGCGGCGTCCGATTTGGGTTCGGAATTTAAATTCGGCCCGGAGCTTGCAGCTCTGACGGTGGGGGCTTTCGGCTATTTCCTTTTAACCTCCAAGACCGCTCTTTTGGTGGGGGCAGCCTCAAACAGATATGAGATGCCTGTTTACGGACTACTTATCCTTTTGATATTCCTGGATGGCTACTACGTGCTGTCAAAGCTTGGTAACAGAACGCTTCTGTGGGTCATGGGAGCCGTGATGCTGGCTTTCCTGTTTAAGGGCCTGATAAATGACGGCAGGGTGCTGTTTCTTTACCCCGAGGACAGGGAAAAGATGGCTTATGCCGCAGCAAATTCCAAGGAGACTGCCGTTGTGATGTTTAATCCTACTACGCCCCAGAATGTGTGGAGGCTGACGGATGAACTGCTGGAATATCCAAAGGTCTTTTACATGGATGAGGAGAACCTTGATAAGATAACGGACACTGAGGTGATAAACGCGGATAAGATAGTCCTCTATGCCGCGGACGACGATTACCAGAAGGAGGCTTTCGACAACCTTAAGAGCAGTGCGAACCTGACGAATATTAAGTGGATCGCCGGCGAGGATATGTGGAACACCTATGAGGTCACGCCGTGACTTCATCTTTGACCAAAAAGTAGGTTTAAGAGAATCGTCCCGGGTGACTCCTCACACGTAATCTGGAGAAAACAGTCTTGGGTGACGATTCCCGGGTTTAGATGACTAAAACGGTAAAAATAATACCATACCTCTGATAAGGCAGGGATTGGTATTACATTTAGAGCTCTTTTACCGGCTTTTAGAGGCATTTTGTAGTGATAAGGGACATATATAACAAGTTTGGTATTATTTTTGTAATACCAAACCAGGGGTTTTTGAAGGCTTGGTATTATTTTCACCATAACTGGCGGAACTGCCAATAGAAAAGAGCAGTACTGCCAGTAAAAAGAGCAGCACTGGGCTCATTTTTGACACTACAATCATCCTACGTTATAATCAATTAGTTAAACTATCATTAAAATAAGAGGGATTTATAAATGGAAAGATCAATACTTGATAACAAGACGATCCTCGTTACAGGCGGAACCGGTTCCTTCGGGCACTGCTTCACCGAATATCTGCTCCAGCACTACAACCCCAAGAAGATAATCATCTACTCAAGGGACGAGTACAAGCAGTTCACAATGTCCAACGAGAAGATTTATAGAGATAATGCAGAGAAGATGCGTTTCTTTATCGGCGATGTGAGAGACGGCGCAAGACTTGAGAGAGCCTGCGAGAACGTGGACTATATCATCCATGCGGCAGCTCTTAAGCAGGTTCCCGCCTGTGAATACAATCCGGATGAGGCCATCAAGACCAATATAAACGGAGCGCAGAACGTTATCAATGCAGCTCTCAACACAGGTGTCTCAAGGGTTGTGGCTCTTTCCACCGACAAGGCCGTTAATCCCGTGAATCTCTACGGTGCGACCAAGATGGTTTCGGACAAGCTCTTTATCGCAGCCAATGCCTACGCCGGTGCCAAGGATATCAATTTCTCGATCGTGCGCTACGGCAATGTGGCAGGAAGCCGCGGCTCCATCATTCCTTTCTTCAAGAGCCTTATCGAGAAGGGGGAAAAAGAGCTTCCCATCACAGATTACAGGATGACAAGGTTCTGGATCAGCCTTCCTCAGGGTGTTGAGCTGGTTCTTAAGGCTCTTGCAGAGGCCAAGGGCGGCGAGACCTTCATCAGCAAGATCCCTTCCTTCCATATCAAGGACCTGGCAGAGGCTATGTGTCCCGGCATCGGAACCGTTGAGGTTGGCATCCGTCCCGGCGAGAAGCTGGACGAGTGCATGGTTACCACAGAGGATGCTCCTTTCACCTATGAGTTCGACAAACACTTTGTCATCTATCCTCAGGTTACCTTCAACGAGTGGCAGACTCCCGATCCTGCGGGCAAAAAAGTTCCCGACGGATTCTACTACAGCTCAGGCAACAATACAGAGTGGATGAGCGTGGAGGAGATCAGAAACAGACTTTCAGAGGCGGTTGATCACTGATCTGCCTGCCTGACAGATAAATAAGCTGCAAACAAATCGGAAGCACCAGGTCTTTTAGCGGCCGATGCTTCCTTTTTATGATAAGAGGTACTGCCCTTGGCGGAACTCTTTTGCGATCAGGAAAGTGTAAATGAAACTTAGCGTGGTTGTGCCTGTCTACAACATGGCAGCGGACGGAAAACTTGAATATTGCCTGGACAGCCTTGTTTCCCAGACTCTGGAACCCGGAAGCTATGAGATAATAGCAGTGGACGACTGCTCTACGGACAATTCCTATGAGATACTTAAGGGCTACCGGGACAGATACCCGGACCGCTTCATAGCCATCCATTCGGAAAAGAACCTTCACCAGGGCGGAGCCAAGAACATAGGCCTTGCCATTGCAAGGGGCGAGTGGCTGGGGTTTATCGATGCGGACGACTGGATCACCCCGGACTACTACGAGAAACTCATAAAAAAGGCGGAGGAGACCGGCGCCGACATGGTGGGTTGTGACTATAATCTGACCCATGAGCACAGTTTCAAGGTGGGGCAGGTAGTCCACAACAACAACTTTGAGCAGACCGGTGTCATGGACAAAGAGAAATACAGGAAGCTCCTTATCGAGACCGGAAGCCTGGTGGTGAAGATCTACAGGCGAAGCCTCATCCTCGGGGACTATGTTCCCGGCACCAGGGAAAAGCTGAGTGTTTTCCCGGAGAACATCTTCTACGAGGACAACGCCGTCAGCAACACCTGGATGATCAGATCCGGGCATTTTGAATATATTCAGGAGCCCATGTACTTCTACTATCAGCACGATGCCTCAACGGTCCACAGCATCTCCAGGAAAAACCTTGAGGACAGAATGGCCGCAGGCCGCATGATAGTTAAGGAAGCCAAAGACAATGGCTATTTTGAGGATTACCGGCAGGAGATAGAGTTTCAGTACACGGTGCTTTTCTACGTGAACACCCTGTTCTCCGCAATGCCAAAGAAATTCAAGGTTCCCGGCTGCTACAGTTTTACAAGAGCCCTGGGAAAAGAGATGAAGGAGACCTTTCCCGATTTTCAGAAAAACCCTTACTACATAGAGAAGATCCACCCGGAAGAGAAGAAGCTTATCGGCTTCCAGATGAAGTCACACCTCTTCTTTTATATTTATTACAGGCTTCTTTGGTTCTACAGGGACCTTCGAAGCGGAAGGAAATGAATTTAAATGCGAAAGATTTACAGTAAACTCAAGGTGCTTCTTGATAAGAGGCAAAAAAGACAGATGGTGGGCATAGTCATCCTGATGCTCATAGGCGGCGTACTTGAAGCCTTCGGTATCGCCATGATCGCCCCTGTGATGCAGGTTGTCATTGACCCCAAACAGGTGGAGGAGAGCAGGATACTTTCAGGGATCTACAGCCTGTTCCACCTTGGCAGCACCACCCAGCTGGCGGCCCTTATCATGGTGGCTCTGATCCTGGTATTTGTGGTCAAGAACGTATTCCTGTACTTCATGAACGTTGTACAGCTTCGCTTCGTCTACACCAACCAGTTTGCCACCTCCCGCCGCATGATGATCAACTTCATGCAGCGCCCCTATGAGTATTACCTTAATGCTGACACAACTGTCATTCAGAGAAACATCACCTCGGATGTTAATAACCTCTACGCTCTGATCCTGAGCTGCCTGCAGCTTATCAGTGAGATGATCGTATTCGTATGCCTGGTCATCATACTCCTTAGCCAGGATGCCAAAATGACCCTTACCATCGCGACGCTACTTGTTATCGTGCTTCTTGTGATCAAGTTCTTCATCAAGCCCGTCATGGTCAAGGCCGGACAGGACAACCAGGACTACTACAGCGGCCTTTACAAGTGGATCTATGAGTCTGTCACCGGCATCAAGGAGATCAAGGTTGCCAACAAGGAGAACTATTTCATCAACGGCTATGCAGACTGCGGAGCAGGCTACGTCAACGCAGTTCAGAAATACAACCTTTACAATTCAACACCCAGGCTCCTGATCGAGACCATCGCCATCGCAGGCATGATAGGCTATATGCTGGCGGTAATGGCCACGGGAACCAGCATCGCTTCCCTGCTTCCTCAGCTCACCGTTCTGGCAGCAGCAGCGGCAAGGCTCCTTCCCAGCGCCAACAGGATCAACAATTACCTTACCTCCATCGCATACTTTGAGCCTTTCCTTGATAACGTAAGCGACAATCTCCAAAATGAGATCCACGACACCACAATTAACTACAACAGTGATGATTACCGGGTAAAAGAGGCAGTGGAGAAGCTTCCCGTAACGAGGACCATAAGGCTTGAGGATATCACCTACAAATATCCGGGCACCGACAAGCTTATCCTTGAAAAAGCCACCATGGACATCCCCGTTGGAAAGTCCGTGGGTATCGTTGGAACCTCCGGGGCAGGTAAGACCACCATTGTGGACGTACTCCTTGGATTGCTGCAGCCCGAGAACGGCAGGATCCTAGCGGACGGCGTTGATGTTAACACCAATTACAGGGGGTGGCTCAAGAACATAGGCTACATCCCTCAGACAATATTTATGACGGACTCAACCATCAGGAAGAATGTGGCTTTCGGCGTTCCCGAGGATGAGATAGACGATGCCAAGGTATGGCAGGCTCTTAAGGAGGCCGCTCTTGATGAATTTGTAAAAGAGCTGCCGGAAGGCCTGGACACACAGATCGGTGAGAGAGGAATAAGGCTCTCCGGCGGACAGCGTCAGAGGATTGGAATAGCGAGAGCTCTTTTTGAAGACCCGGAGGTTCTGGTACTGGATGAAGCCACATCTGCCCTTGATAACGACACAGAGGCAGCCATCATGGATTCCATTAACAGACTTCATGGAAAAAAAACACTTGTTATCATTGCCCACAGGCTTCAGACCATTGAAAAATGCGATATGATCTACAGCATCGGCGATGGCAAGGCAACACTTAAAGAAGAAAAGTAACAGGTTTGGGGGAACCGAAGGTTATGGGAACTGCTGACGAACTTCAGAAAAGCAAAAGAAATCCCGGTTTTGAGCTTTTAAGGATAGTGGCGATGCTTATGATCATCACTCTCCATTACAATACCCAGACGGGAGCCATGCTTAAGCTTGGGATTCCCGCTACGGGGACTGCTGTATTTGCCAATGTCATGGAGTCATTTGCCATAACAGGGGTTAATGTCTATGTGCTCCTTTCGGGATTCTTCCTGTCAAAGGGTAAGGTGAAGCCAAGCAGGATCCTTCAGCTTATCGCTCAGGTTTACTTCTATACCTTTGCTGTCTCTCTGGTCATGATGCTGGTGGGAACCTACAGACTTCAGGCGGGAAACACTGCCTACAGGCTGGTGGAATATCTTTTTCCCATATCTTCGGAGCATTACTGGTTTGTGACAGCCTACGTCATCATGTATGTGCTGGCACCTGTTATGAACGCTGCTGTGGAGAAGCTCTCCAGAAAGCAGATGAAGGCCGTTATCATCGGACTTCTTATCTGGTTCTGCTTTATCAAGAGCATTGTTCCGGTTCTTTTCCCTACAGACCATTTCGGATATGACTACGGCTGGTTTATCTGTCTGTATCTTATTGCCGCTTATATCCGCAAATATAACGTGGTTCTTTTTTACTCCGCAAGAAAGAGTGCCATGGTGTTCCTTATCTCCTGCGCGATCATCGCAACCATGAGCATCTCTCTTTATTACATCAACTTTAATCACGGCGGCCTTGCTCACTATTCCGAGGTGCCCTTTAACCATAACTTTTTCTTTACCCTGACAGGGGCATTGGGGCTTTTTTCCTTCTTCAGGTTCTACAGGATGAGAGAGGGGAGAACTGCTGATGCGGTGCGCTTTGTGGGGCCGCTTACCTTCGGAGTATATCTTCTTCACATGCACATCGAGATCAGGGACAGATGGGTTACCTGGATGGAGCACCTTCTGGGCCCCGTTCCCTACCACAGTGCTTTGCTGTTTGCATGGCACGGCCTAAGGTCGATCCTTATCGTGTTTGCGGCCGGCATATTTGTGGATTGGATAAGGAAGATGATCTTCGAGTTTATCGGAAGAGTAATGCATGATACATGGCTTTTTAAGAAGATAAGAGAGCTGGACGAGGAATTATGCTAAAGAACCTTAGAAGCTATTTTTACAGATTCAAGAAGTACCAGAAGCCTCTTGAGACATATGTATTTCCGGTTATACTGTTCCTGTATCCCTTTATCGGGGTGAACAGAGGGCTGGATATTGCGGATACCACCTACAGCCTTTCAAACTTTCAGTATTTAAAAGGCCTTGATCCCATGTGGGCGCTGTCCACCTACCTGGCAAATGCGGTTGGAAGTATTCTTATGAAGCTTCCCTTTGGCGCAGGCATGCTGGGGATCGGTATCTACTGCACGCTGTTTATCTGCGCCACAGCCCTTGCCGCCTACTATCTTCTTCAAAAATGGATGCCGGGGTGGATGAACTTTATTGGGCTTTTCATGGCGGAGAGCCTGTTCTGGTGTCCGAGGGTGATCCTCTACAACACGCTGACATACCTGTTTATGACGCTTGGAGTGCTTTTCCTCCTCATTGGCCTGTTTGAGTGGGAGAAGCAGACTCTTTTCCTGCTCCTTGCGGGAGTGTGCCTTGGGCTTAACGTAATGGTGCGCTTTCCCAACATCACAGAGGCGGCGCTTATACTGATTTTGTGGTTCTTCCAGCTGATAACTCGCGGAAGGCTCACTGAGACCGTCAAAAAGACACTGATCTGCATCGGGGGATACATGATAGGTCTTTTCTTCCCCTTTGCTGCCATTAGCTTTATATACAGCCCCATGGCCTATTTCAATATGATTGGCGGCCTCTTTGGTATGACCGAGGGGGCATCGGACTACACCGCAGGGGGAATGCTCTCGTCCATTACAGACGCGTACCTGCATACGGGTTCCCATATGCTGATCATGCTTCCCTGCATCGGCGCGGGCATCATCATGTTCATGCTCCTGCCAAAGAAGTATGTAATGGTCAAAAAAGCTCTGTACATTTTAGGGCTCCTTATCCTGGTGCGTTTCTACTTTGCCCAGGGAGTATTTACAAGAAACTACTGGTACTATGACAGCGTATTTTCCGCTGCCATGATGTTTATCATCTTCTCAATAATAATGTGTGTTATTGGAAGCCTTGGAGTCTTAAACGGCAGTAAACAGGAGCAGACCCTTGCCTTTACCGCCCTTATGATCATCCTTATAACTCCCATAGGCAGCAACAATTACACCTATCCTGTCATCAACAACCTCTTTGTTGCAGCGCCCATAAGCCTTTGGATCTTCAGGCGCCTCATGCAGAGAATGGGGGAAAAGAACTATCACTTCCCCTGGCAGGCAATGATAACAATGGTTATTGTTGTGACCCTTATTCAGGGCACCATCTTCCACGGAAAATGGTCCTTCGGGGACGGGGCTATGGGCTCGCCTTTGGACTGTCACGTTGCCATACCCAAGGTGGAACAGATGGTTACCACCGGGGATAACGCCGATTCCATAAACGAACTTGCCAAAGCACTGAAGGATAACGGCCTGACAGACCAAAAGGTTATCCTCTTCGGGGGAGTTCCGGGCCTTTCCTATATCTTTGACATGGAGCCTGCCATCAACAGCGTGTGGCCGGACCTTGACAGCTATTCACTGCAGAAGCTAAGCGATGAGCTCATGAGGCTCTCTGCGTCCGGTGAAGAGCAGCCTGTCATCATTGTCGGAAATGAAATGGCGGACTATGCGGGGATACAGGCCAAGTATGATATTTTATTGGACTATATTACAAATCATGATTATAATAAGGTCTTTGAGAATGGTAGATTTACAATCTTTGCCTGTAACGAATAGGAGTTAATGAATTATGGAAACAAACGAAACACAAAAAAAGGATATTTTCGACAGGATCATGTCCCTGCCGGTTTTGAATATCTTTGAACCTTTTTACAAGAAACACAAAGAAGGCCTTTTATACCTGTTCTTCGGGGGGCTGGCTTTCTTTCTGAGCATCTTCCTGTTCTGGTTCATGGACACCGTTATGCACCTCAACGAGGTGGTGAACAACACCATCGACTGGATCATCTGTGTAGCCTTCCAGTTCTTTACAAACAGAACCTGGGTGTTTGACGGAAAGGTGGACAGCACCGGGGATTTCCTCAAGCAGGCGGGCTCCTTTACCGCAGGAAGGCTCTTTACCCTGGTAGTGGAAGACCTTCTTATCTACATCTTCATCACCCTCATGGGATTCCCGAAGATGCCGGTTAAGCTGGCCGCAACCTTTGTTGTGATAGTACTGAACTATGTTATCAGTAAGCTCATCGTATTCAGGAAAAAAGACTGACCGGCTCCAAGGGCGCCTGTCATATAGGAGAAACAGCCATGCGTATAAATTTCAATGTACCCCCTTATACGGGAAAAGAGTTTGATTACATAAAAGAGTGTGTGGAAGCCCAGAAGATCTGCGGCGACGGCAAATACACAGCTCTGGACAACGAATGGATAGAGAAGAAGACCGGGGTACGGAAGGCTCTTTTGACCACATCCTGCACCCACGCTACCGAGATGTCTGCAATCCTTGCGGGGATCAAGGAGGGGGACGAGGTGATAATGCCTTCCTACACCTTCGTATCAACAGCAAATGCCTTCGTCCTTCGGGGAGCCAGGGTTGTGTTCGTTGACATAAGGCCGGACACCATGAACATTGACGAGAACCTCATCGAGGATGCCATAACTCCAAGAACGAGAGCGATCGTGCCTGTACACTATGCCGGAGTAGGATGCGAGATGGACACCATCATGGACATCGCAAAGAGGCATGATCTCTATGTTATAGAGGATGCAGCCCAGGGCGTTATGAGTACCTACAAAGGCAAGGCCCTCGGCGCCATCGGAGATTTCGGAAACTACAGCTTTCACGAGACCAAGAATTACAGCATGGGTGAGGGCGGAGCGCTACTTTTAAGAGACGAGACCTTCATTGACGACGCCATCATCATCAGAGAGAAGGGAACCAACAGAACCCTTTACAAGCTTGGCAAGGTAGACAAGTACTCCTGGATCATGCCCGGTTCCTCCTACCTTCCCAGCGACATGAACGCCGCATATCTCTACGCACAGCTTACCATGGCTGAGGAGATCAATGCCGACAGGATGGACCACTACAACAGATATTACGAGGCCTTAAGGCCTCTTGCGGAGGCTGGACTTATTGAGCTTCCCTATGTTCCTGAGGAATGTGTCCACAATGCCCATATGTTCTACATCAAGTGCAAGGACTTCGAGGAGAGGAAGGGCCTTATCGACTACCTTCTTTCCAATGATATCCTCCCGGCTTCACACTACGTGCCCCTTCATTCTTCAAAGGCCGGCGTGAAGTACAGCCGCTTCCACGGAGAGGACAGATTTACCACCAGGGAGAGCGAGAGACTCCTTCGCCTTCCTATGTATTACAAGCTCACCAATGATGACCTGGACGAGGTTGTCAGAAGAGTAAAGGAGTATTACAAATTTACATAATCCCGGAGCGTTCACATGAAAAAGCCGCGCATCAGCCCGAACTTCATAGTTTCTGTGCTTATGACTCTCGTAGTTCTGATTTTTGCGGGCTTTTTTGGGGATTATTACTTTGACCTAAACGACGATGTCCTGATGAAGGACATTTTATCGGGAGCCTATACCGGAACTCCCGCCGGACATAACATACAGATGCTGTACCCCATAAGCGTCTTTATCGCCCTTCTATACAGGGCGGCAAGGAGCCTTGACTGGTACGGCATTTTTTTGTGCGCCTGCCAGTATCTGTGCGTGTTCATGGTATTCTACAGATCGCAAAAGCTCTGCAGGGACAACCTTCTTAAGGCTGAGGTTGCCGCAATGGAGCTGGCTTTCATGCTGGGTGCCGTGGGAGCGCACTTTATTTTCGTGCAGTACACTTTCACCTGCGGCTTCTTGTCCGCAACCGCCGTTTTCCTTATCCTCACAAACAGGGAAGAGGGGAAAAGAGCCTTCATCCTCCCGGTACTTCTTATATTTCTTGCGTACCTTATAAGATCGGAGATGCTTCTTTTGACACTGCCTGTGGTGGGAGTAGGGATACTCTCAAAATGGTGGCTTGTGCGCCTTGACCTTAAGGACAGGCAGGAGGGGAACATTATGGTATCCCGTGCCGGCAAGCGAAAAGAGCTGTTTAACAACTACGTATTTTTGTGCGTGGCCATAGTGGCCTGCATCGCGGTTTCTGCCATTGCCCACAGGGTTGCCTATTCGTCCCTCGAATGGAAGGACTTTGATCGCTTCTTTGACGCAAGGACAGAGCTCTACGATTTCCAGTACATCCCCGATTATAACGAGAACAAGGCCTTCTACGACGAGATCGGCCTTGATAAGAGCGAGCAGCAGCTGCTGATAAATTATAACTTCGGCCTTGATGAAGAGATAAACACAGAAACTTTGCGGGCGGTGGCTTCATATGCGGATAAGCTTCGCACCGATGAGGTTTCCTTGACAACCCGGCTGATAAATGCAGTGCCTGAATACCTCTACAGACTTCGTCATGTGGCCGGGCAAAAGAGCTATCAATATCCCATGTCGGATTATCCATGGAATATAATAACGTGTGTTTTGTATCTGGGTGCGCTTGTTCTCTATCTCTTTTCCGGCAAGAAAGAAAAGAGACTGCCGGTGGTACTTATGCTGGCTCTGCTGTTTGCCTGCAGAAGCAGTTTATGGCTTTACATAATCGTAAGAGGCAGGGATCCCGTGAGGATCACCCATCCCATGTATCTTGTGGAAATAGCTGTTTTGGTGGGAATGATCCTGGCAGAGCATGAGCAATACAGAAGAAATGTCTTTATCCCCGTGGTGATAGCGGCTCTGGTGGCGACAGTTTCCGTGCCAAACCAGGTGAGCATTATAAATGAGGAGATGAGAGAGCGTGACAGCATGCGGCAGCATTACGGGCCGCTTTATGAATACTTTAAGGAGAATGGCGACAATTTCTACTTTGTGGATGTGTACACCTCGGTGTCTGTGGCTGATGCCATCGACTACAGCGAGGAGACTTTCTCGGAGAAGATGTTTGAAAATGTCGACAACAGCGAGTACAACCACGACATCATGGGAGGCTGGGCCTCCAAGAGCCCGCTGTACTATAAAAAGCTCGTGAACAACGGCTTTGAAAGCATGGAGAAGGCACTTCTTCTGGATAACGTCTACATGGTGCAGCTTAAGGGCAGGGACACAAAGTGGCTCTCGGATTACTATAAGGACAAGGGCATGAGCGTAAGCGTAGAGCAGGTAGACCTGGTGGCTGACGTGTTTGCGGTATACAGCGTAACCGCAGAATAAAAAACAGCGCTTAGTAAAGGATGATACCAAAGCGGCAGGATATCAGGATTTGCGCGGGTTTATGCTGAAATGGAGATTCAATGGATAAGTTTGTAAAAGTGGGTCCCAAAGTTTCCCTTCGCCCCATAGAGGAGGCGGATTTTCCGCTGGTTGTGGAGTGGAGGAACAAGGACCGGATCAGAAACAATCATGTATACAGGAAGGACTTTACGGTGGAAGGCATGAAGGTCTGGAAGGAGACCATGCTGGATACCGGGAAGGTTGTGCAGCTTATCATCTGCGAGAATGGCAGGGATAAGCGTCCCGTCGGCTGTCTTCACCTTAGGGACATCAATAGAGAGGATGACAGCGCTGAGTACGGCATTTTTATCGGCGAGGAGGATGCCCTGGGACTTGGCTACGGCAATGAAGCGGCGGTGCTTGCTGCGGAGTATGCAAAAGACGAAATGGGACTTAGAAAGCTGATCCTTCGGGTCTTTACCTTTAACACCATAGCAATAAAGAGCTATGAGCACGCCGGATTCGTAAAAACCGCGGATCTTCCGCAGGTTGAGTGCAGTGATGGCCGAAAAGATGATATGATATTGATGGAAAGGTCACTTGAAAACTGAAAGGTTCAATAAAAATGGCAGATAAGAAGATTAGTTTTGTGATCCCCTGCTACAGGTCCTCAAAGACCATCGGCGGGGTAATAAATGAGATAGATGAGACCATGAAGGGTATGGCGGGATATGACTACGACATAACTCTGATAAATGACGGCTCTCCCGATGACACCTGGGATACTCTGCAAAAGATCGCGGCAGGCAGAAGTGACAACAGAGTTCTTGGGATAAACCTTGCAAAGAACTTCGGTCAGCACGCAGCCCTTATGGCAGGCCTCAATGCTGCAGACGGAGACTACGTGATCTGCCTTGACGATGACGGACAGACCCCGGCAAACGAGGCGGATAAGCTCATCGCTGCCCTGGAAGCGGGAGCAGACGTTGCCTATGCCCGCTACAGCCACAAGAAACACAATCTTTTCAGAAACTTCGGCACAGCCATGAACGAGTGGATGGCCTCCGTCATGCTGGGTAAGCCCAAGGATCTGTATGTTTCCAGCTATTTCGCCGTAAGGCGCTTTGTGGTGGATGAGATGATAAAGTACACCAGCTCCTACCCTTACGTTATAGGCCTTGTACTTCGCACCACCAGAAATATCGTCAATGTCGATGTAACCCACAGGGCCAGGGAGGTGGGCACCAGCGGCTATACCTTCAGCAAGCTTATGGCCCTCTGGATCAACGGTTTTACCGCCTTTTCGGTAAAGCCACTTAGGATCGCCACTGCAACCGGCACTATTTTTGCCATTTTTGGCTTTATCTATGGCATTTACACCATTATCAAGAAATTCGTTCTTCCAAGTGTCCCCGTGGGCTTTTCAGCCCTTATGAGCGCTCTTATGTTCATCGGAGGAATGCTGATGCTGATGCTGGGCATGATCGGCGAATACCTGGGAAGACTGTACATTTCCCAGAATAACAACCCTCAATATGTGATTCGGGAGACTACCCGTGATGAAAAATGATAGAGACAACAACAGAGCCTGGCTTTTGTCAGGCTTGTTTGGCATTTTAACAGGAAGCTTTTTAGCCTTTGGTTATCAGCTGGAAAAGCTTGACCGCATCGACCTTTCCGACAGGAATCTGCTACTGATCCTGGGAATGCTCATTGTGATAATCGCCATGGATACCAGATACATCTGGAGGGGCTACAACCTGGCTCTTGAGGGACGAAAGCTCTTTGGCTTTATAAGGCTTCCCGTCTACCGTGACACTGACCTTCCCGGGAAAAGAGATTTTTTCATAAACTGGAGCTGCATGATCATCCTTAGTATTCCGGTGTTTATGGCGGAATTTCCCGGCTTCTTTGTATATGATGCGGCAGATGAGCTGAATGAAGTCCTGACAAGGACCTTTACCACCCACCACCCGCTATTGCACGTGCTGCTCCTTGGAGGCATTATTGCCCTGGTTCACAAGGTTACCGGCTCCTGGAATGCCGGGATCTTCACCTATCTGGTACTTCAGATGCTGGTGATGACTGCGATCTACGCCTACGCCATCACCTACATGCAGAAGAAGGGCATCGGGAAAAAGAGCCGGATATTCTGGGTTCTTTTTTATGGCGCATTTCCCACCATTGTCATGTACACCCTGTGCTCCTGCAAGGACGGGCTGTTTTCGGCG
This sequence comes from Butyrivibrio sp., assembly GCA_015056575.1. Classification (GTDB taxonomy): domain Bacteria; phylum Bacillota; class Clostridia; order Lachnospirales; family Lachnospiraceae; genus Butyrivibrio. The sequence goes on along the minus strand of SVGA01000025.1, from coordinate 7,241 downwards.
CTGCTGCTTCTTCTTACGGTTCTTTTGTTGAAGCTGACGGAAGATCCTAAGGCCTTTGCGGCGAACCGGAAGGATACGGCTCTTTTCATTCTGACAGCAACTGTGATGCCGCTTTTTAGGCACAACGGCTTTTATGCTTATCTGGTATTTGTGCCCTTTGCCCTGATCCACTTCAGGAAGAGCCTAAAGAGCCTTCTTACGCCAATGCTGATCGCACCTTTGGTGCTGTATCTTGTGATATCGCCGCTGCTTAGCGCGGCCTGCCATGTAAGCGAGGGCACCCACCATCAGGAAATGCTGACGGTGCCTATAATGCAGCTGGCAAGGGTTTATGCATACGAGAAGGATGAACTGACCAACGAGGACATTGAGGCGATCACAGCCTATATCCCCGAAGAAAACCTGGAAAAGTACACGCCAAGACTTTCGGACCTTGTAAAGCTTGGGTTTAACAATGAACTATATGAACAGGACAGCGCAGGCTTCTGGAAAGTGTGGAAAAAGCTGGCCATTCAGCATCCAATGACCTATCTTAACGCATGGATGCTGACTTCCTATGGTTATGTTTATCCGCCGGCCGTGATCAACGTATACAAGGGCAACAGCATGTACACCTTTACCTATGAGGATAGTTCCTATTTTGGCTACGAGGTTGAGGTCCCCGGTGAGCGAAAGAGCATGCTAAAGCCTCTGGACGAACTCTACAGATACCTTTCCATCGGAACTTTCCAGAGCGACCTTCCTGTGATCCACCTTTTCTTTTCCCCGGGTCTGTATGTGATACTGTTCATGTTTGTGTTGCTGTACAGGGGTTACCGCAGGAATTACAAGGGGATTTTGCCCTTTTTGCCGATGGTGCTTACTTTCTGCACCGTGCTCCTTGGGCCTACCTATCTTGTGCGTTATGTGCTGTATCTGTGGCTTATCGCGCCGCTCCTTCAGGTTTCCGGGCGGTTTGATTAAGAGAGCCCGGTGTGGTATTATTTTGTGATGATTTTTTTGAAGAGGCAAATGGGAGAATGAGAAAGATAATTCACAAAAGTACGGCATTTCAGGCCGTTATCATAGCTTTTGCCTTGCTGGGGATCCTTTGTATATTCCCTTTGAGGCTGTTTAAAAGCATCCTCCCCGCATCCGGGGGAGGGACCATAGTGTCCGAGTCCCAGGGCATAAACTTTGAGAACAACAACCTCATGCAGGAATTTGTGGCCCAGTATGACAGGCTGAGTTCGGTTGACGTCTATGTCACAAAAGTTGAGAAGGGCAGATACATCGCCTGCGTGCTCTACGACGAGAACGGAGCCATGGTTTTCAAGACCTTCGTTGATACTGAGGGCAAAGAGATACCGGGGTATGTGAACATCCCCATGGAGATCAACCTGGAGGTGGGCAAGACCTATACCGTCAGGTTGACAGACTGCAGGTCCAAGTACTATGTAGCCTTTGAGGATGTGCCGGACCGGCCCGGATATGTGGGAAATCTTAAGTGGAAGTACGAGAACATAGAGGGACTTCACCTGGCAGCCGTGTACAATTACAAGCTTCCACTTTCAAAGGGAAAGTCGCTGACAGCTATAGGTATCATCGCAGCTTTGGCGGCTGTGATGTGTCTTTTGACCGGATTTTATTTCAGAAGAAAGCCAAAGAAAGACGGGATCGTCACCATCTGGCAGGCAGTCAAAAGCTTTGCAAACCCGGTGGCGGCTGTGATCTTTGCGGCGCTGATGATCATGGTGTTCCCGCTGAAGATTTTTGATTCAAGGGTGCCGGATATCCTGTTCTACGAGATTGGACTTATTGTTTCGGCGGCTATCGTGTTTTATGCCATCAATCACAAGCCCGTCAGGCACGAGGTGGGAATCTCCTTCTGGCAGAGCCTGCGGTATGAGGACAGGGCCCAGTATCTGGCCATCATGTTCTCCATGGCCATGGCCATCTGGTACGGCTCTCAGTATATGAATGACCTTTTTGATATCTACCACAGCATTTCCGAGAGGCAGGTGACGGTTTGGCTCCTGATTATGCTGCTGTTTACCTTCTCTTTGCGGGAGTTTTTCAATGTTTACAACCTGGTGTGGGTTATCGGCGCAGGGCTTTACGGCTACAGGTACTATGACTACCACAGGAAGTACTTCGGCGAATTTGAGTACGATCTCCACAATAAGGTGCTGATGCTTACGGTTATCATCGGCATTCTGGCGGGGCTGGTGGCGCTGAATCTGGTGCGGCTTACGGTGATCGCCATACGGGACAGGAATGAGACACCTGCCCACAGGGAAAAGATACATCCGGTAAGGCCTACGCTGTTCGGAGTTTTACTGATCGCTCTGTTTGTTACCATGATCGTATTCAGGAACACAAGGCTGTGGGGCATCTATCTGGCTCTGGTTTTCACGGCTTTTTACATCAGGATCGGATCCTGGAACAAAAAGAAAGATTTTTACAAGATCCTCTCCGGAGGACTCATGATGAACTTTGCCATTTCGCTGGTATTCAGCTGGCTCCACAGATATTTTACGGGCTACGTCAGCGGAAGATTTGCATTTATATTCCACACAGTTACAGTGACTGCGGAGTACCTGACCTTTATGGGGGCCGTGGCGCTGGTGATGCTTGTTGTGAAGATCATTGCTCTGCCAAAGGGCACCAATCTGCGGGGGGTTATCGTTTCTGCCTGGAAGGAGATGACTCTTTTCGGCTTTATAATGTCCTATGCCATATTCACCGTATCTAGGACTGCCTATGCGGCGATTGCAGGAACGGTGCTTCTTACCATCGTAGTTGTGGCGGCAAGCCACAGACGGCAGCTTGGAAGGATCCTGGCGGTGCTGGTTTTGTCTGTGGTGCTGTGCTTCCCCGCATCCTTTACTTTGCAGAGGATCATCCCCACCATGGTGGCAGACCCTGTGTTTTATCCCATCGACGACGCCGATGAGTTCGTTAGAGGCGGCGCAGACTGGGACAACACCAATTTCATGTGCGTTGAGAGATTTGCAAATCTCTTTTTGAGCAAGATCCTTGGGGCAGAGGTGGGACTTTATCAGTATCCCATCGATATCTACAACTACGACGGACCGAACGGTGCGCCTCTTTACGACGACTACGGCAGACCCTTTGACGATAGTCCCGACAATCCGGAGAATCAGAAAACCGGCGCTATCGACCTTCCGGAAGATGCGGTTATGCCCGGAGAGGGGCTGCTGGCTGCTGCTTATGAAACTTCCGCGGAAGCCGAGGCTGCCCGCAAGATGGTCCCGTTGGCGTCTGCGGTCAAAACGGATTCCCGAAACGAAGCCATGAGCTCATTTTTGGCAGGAGACAAGGATATGGGCGCATATGAAGTCCCGGACTACGATACGGCCAGCTACGACGATCTTGAGGACTATGTAGACACATCAAATCCTCTTGATGTAATATCTAACGGACGTATAACCATATTCAAGTCATATTTAAGTCAACTGAACATGACGGGACACGATGAGATGGGAGTACCGCTTCCAAACGGAGAGATAGCGGTCCATGCTCACAACACATATATCCAGGTTGCGCATGACCACGGCATTCCCACCGGGATCCTTTTTGCAGTGACCCTTGTAGCCGGCCTGATCACGGGTATCAGATACTACTTAAGGAAAAGAGAAAGCGAGCCCCTTTCACTGGTTACCTGCGCCATCATTATCGGCTTTATGGTTGCCGGAATTTCAGAGTGGGTATTCATGTACAGCAACCCTATGACAATAGCACTGATGCTGTCTTTGGCACCGCTGACATATAGGATTAAAGAGAAATGAGTAATAAAAAAGAACCTTTTAACTTTCAAAAACTTTATAGGCGTGTGGGGCTGATAATCTACGATATTCTCTGTATTATCGGGGCCAGCTACGTGGCGATCCTCATGAGGTACGAGTTCAGGGTGAGTAACATTCCCGAACACTTCCTGGATCCTGTCACAGGGTTTTTGCCCATAAACATTATCATCACCATCGCTATTTTCTACCTGTTTAAGCTCTATGATAGTCTGTGGGCGTATGCAGGTGAGAAGGAGATGCAGAACCTGGTCATGGCCTGCGTGCTTTCCGGCGTTATTAACGCCATCGGACTTCAGTTCTTTAAGTCCCAGAGCCAGCCTGTTCCCCAGAGTTACTACTTCCTGTACACCTTCCTTCTCATCACCGGAATTTTTGTCAGCAGATTCTCCTACAGATTCTTCAGGAGCATGAAGCAGCAGGCGGGAAACCGCAACAACAGCAAGGCTGTGATGATCATCGGCGCCGGAGAGGCTGCCAATATCATCATTAAGGACATCATCACCAGCAATTACTCCACAATGTCCATCAAATGTATCATCGATGACGACACCAACAAGTGGGGAAGATATATCCAGGGAATCCGCGTTGTGGGCGGAAGGGACAGGATCGTTGAATGCGCAGACCTCTACGACATCGACGAGATCATTGTGGCGATTCCCTCCGTTTCCAGACAGGAGCTCAAAAAGATCCTGGATATCTGTAAGAACACCAATTGTAAGCTTCGTTCCCTGCCCGGCATGTACCAGCTGGTAAACGGCGAAGTCAACGTATCAAGACTGCGTGACGTTGAGGTCGAAGACCTTCTTGGAAGAGATCCGATATCAGTTGATATTGATTCCATCGCAGGCTACGTAAAGGGTAAGACCGTCATGGTCACCGGTGGAGGCGGCTCCATCGGCTCTGAGCTCTGCAGACAGATCGCGGATCACAAGCCAAAACGCCTTATCATCGTGGACATCTACGAGAACAATGCCTACGACATTCAGCAGGAGCTAAAGGTAAAATATCCCGAGCTTGATCTTGTGGTGCTCATCGCTTCTGTGCGCAACACCCGTAGGATCAACCTCATCTTTGAGAAGTACAAGCCTGAGATCGTCTATCATGCAGCGGCCCACAAGCATGTGCCCCTCATGGAGGACAGCCCGACAGAAGCCATCAAGAACAATGTGTTCGGAACCTTCAAGACTGCCATGGCAGCAGCGGAAAACGGCTGCGAGAAGTTTGTCATGATCTCCACGGATAAGGCTGTTAATCCCACTAATATCATGGGAGCCAGCAAAAGGATCTGTGAGATGATAATCCAGACCTTTGACAAGCACTACGATACTGAGTTTGTGGCGGTAAGATTTGGAAATGTTCTGGGTTCCAACGGCTCGGTCATCCCTCTTTTCAAGAAGCAGATAGCTGCCGGAGGCCCCGTTACCGTAACAGACCCCAATATCATTCGTTATTTTATGACCATTTCGGAAGCCGTATCCCTTGTGCTTCAGGCGGGAGCCTTTGCAAAGGGTGGCGAGATCTTCGTCCTTGATATGGGCGAGCCCGTCAAGATCCTTGACCTGGCGGAGAACCTCATCAAGCTCTCTGGCTACAAGGTAGGAGAGGACATCAGGATCGAATTTACAGGCCTTCGTCCCGGTGAAAAACTCTACGAGGAGATGCTCATGGACGAGGAAGGCCTCCAGGACACTGCAAACAAGATGATCCACATAGGAAAGCCCATCGAAATGGATGAGATGAGATTCTTCTCCCAGCTTGAGAAGCTCAACGTGGCTGCAAGGGAGGAGTCTCCCGAAATCCGCGATATCGTCAAGGAGATCGTTGAGACCTATCATCCCGACGTTCACAGATACGTCATGACAAGGGAGCGCAAGGAAGCTCTGGCCAAGACCTCAGAGCTTATCAATTCAACAGGAACGTAAGGGAGCGCGGCGCGGTGCTTGCTGTTCTGATAACACCGGCTCGCGGAATCAAGCTCAAATTTGATACAGGAGGAACTGTATTATGGAAATCAAGCCCTTTGAGAAAAAAGTTTGGCTTTCTTCGCCCACAATGCACGGCGAGGAGATCGAATATGTAAAAGAAGCCTACGAGACAAACTGGATGTCCACCGTGGGCGCCAACATAAATGAATCCGAGAAGGCTGTATGCGCCAAGATCGGCTGCAAGGATGCCGTGGCTCTGGCTTCCGGCACAGCGGCTCTCCATCTTGCCATAAGGCTTGCGGGAGAGAGGCTTTACGGACAGCCCAAGACCGCCGCCGGAGTCCTTGATGGGAAAAGAGTCTTCTGCTCCGATCTTACCTTTGATGCCACCGTTAATCCCGTGGCCTACGAAGGCGGCGAAGCAATATTTATCGATACAGAGTATGAGACCTGGAACATGAGCCCGGTGGCTCTGGAGAAGGCCTTTGAGATATATCCCGAGGTTAAGCTGGTGGTAGTTGCCCACCTGTACGGCACTCCCGGAAAGATCGGGGAGATAAGAAAGATCTGTGACCGTCACGGAGCCCTTATCGTGGAGGATGCCGCAGAGTCTTTTGGCGCCACCTATGAGGGAAAGCAGACCGGAACCTTCGGGGATTACAGCATTATCTCTTTTAACGGAAACAAGATAATCACAGGCTCAGCCGGCGGAATGTTCCTTACCAATAATCTTGAGGATGCACACAAGGTGCGCAAGTGGTCCACTCAGGCCAGAGAGGATGCGCCCTGGTATCAGCATGAGGAGATGGGCTACAACTATCGCATGAGCAATGTGATCGCCGGCGTTATAAGGGGACAGCTCCCTCATCTTGAGGGGCACATCGCCCAGAAGAAGGCCATCTTTGAGAGATATAAAGAGGGATTCAAAGATCTTCCCGTTAGCATGAATCCCATGGATCTTGATAAATCCGAGCCCAACTACTGGCTCTCCTGCATCATCATTGACAAGGATGCCATGTGCAAACAGGTTAGGGGCGAAAAGGATGCTCTCTATGTGACCGAACCCGGCAAGAGCTGCCCCACACAGATCCTTGAGGAGATTGCAAAGTACAACGCAGAAGGCAGACCCATCTGGAAGCCCATGCATATGCAGCCTATTTACAGGATGAATCCTTTTATCACCGAAGCCGGAAACGGCAGGGCAAGAAGCAACGCTTATATCGATGAAGGTGCTGTTTTGGATGTCGGATCGGATATCTTTGAGAGAGGACTTTGCCTTCCTTCAGACAACAAGATGACTCCCGAGCAGCAGGATGTGATCATCGAGATTGTGAAGAGATGTTTTGAATAAAGAATTGACCTTTATTGCGGGCGAAGCGACGGCTTCGCCCTTTTTGTTGCACAAGACCGGCAAGCGTATGGATGCTTGAATACAAATTCATTTGCCGGTCGTAAGGACATGGAGCACGAAGTGCGGAATGTCTGTGTGCAGAATCGAGTAGGAGTC
>SVGA01000001.1 GCA_015056575.1 Butyrivibrio sp. | reverse complement strand
CTAAACAAAAGAAACGTAAGATAAGAAAAATGGTCCTGAGAGCTATGCTCTCAAGACCACTTTGTCTACAGTCTGAAGTGGCAGGGAGCAATCCCTGCCACTTATAATGTATACAAGACGAACCATAATTTATTGAATAAGATTTCTAAACCACCAGACAATTCCTCTGGGGCCTATGGTAAAGGATATTTGCCTGCTGCCACCATATATGCCTTTGCCCTTGATCACAACTGTAGCTTTTCCCTTCTTTAGATTGTTCCTATAGCTTGTATCATCAATCTCATAATCATCTGATGTGAGGATTTCTTTCTTATAGGAGATTGATATGTCTGAAGGATCAAGAGTCACATAGTTTCCGGTATAGGTTATGGCTTCAACCCTTACATTCGCCTTGGATATGTCTCTTAGAGTAATTCTGTAAGTTGCCTCAGCATTTCCGCAATATGCCCCCTTAAAATCTATCACCGCCTTTATGCTCTCTCCGGCACCAACAATGTCCTTGGAAGTAAGTACCTTATCTGAACCATCGATAAAGTAGCTGATATTTTTATCATAATCCAAGCCGGCAGTCAGTTTTTTTCCATTGCTATCCGTTATTACCGGAATCGACTTCCATTTACCAGCCTTGCCTGATGCAACAACATCTTTGATCAGAATCTGCACTCCTGCTTCCTGCACATTTCTTGGTAGAATAGAAAACTCCCGGCTGAGTTTTCCACTGAAATTTCCTTTTCCACTGACCACTATCAAAGGCTTATTTTTGGTATTCTCCCTAGTAACTGTATTGTTATATTTGTAGTAGACCGTGTAGTCTTTGTTTAATACAAGAGTTTCTCCTTTATATGTCAATTCTGCTTCTGGCTTGCTACCACCCTTCACATAAAAAGCAGTATCTGCAACCGTTAGACAAACATCGCTTTCTTCGATATTCTTTTTGCTTATTTTGAAGTTCCTTGTAATGGTGCCGATATAACCGTTGATTCCTTTATAAACAACCTTCGCCGTACCTGCTTTTAAATTACCGGAATATACAGCAACATAATCACCATTTGTATCCGAAGCATCTTCTGCACGTACCAGTTTCTTCCCAGCAAGAATCAAAGTTTCATTTTGAGCAAGTTTTTCACCCGTGTACATCATCTCCGGCTCAAAATTCATGATATCTGCATTTTTTATCTGAGTACCGATTATCTTAAAGGTCTTTTCAATGCTTCCGGTAAATCGTCCTTTACCATTAATCTTTACCTTTGCAATGCCCGGGTAAAGATTATTCTCATATATTGCCTCATAATCCACAGAAGGTTCAAGTTCGTAAACCCTCTGTTTGTCACCTTTTCCGTCCGTATATGTCAGCCTAAGAGGCTGTGTTATATCGCTACCCGTATAATGCAAGGAAGCTTCAATGCCTTCAATTTTCGCTTTCTTTATCTGCCACCCCCTAACATTGTATGAAGCAGTTCTCTCTCCGATAAATCTTCCGACGCCTATGATTCTAAGTGTCTTTTTACCGGCGCTTGTATTGTCATCATCAAAGACGAGTTTATAGTCTTCATTGTTTACCAGTTCTTTTCCTTTATAGGCAAGTCGTATCGATGGGAATGTAGCCTCACCGGTATAGTCGATATCCGGTATCTTATCCAACTTCACTTTGGAAATATGCACAATGTCTTTTGCATATATCTCAAATGAACGATCCACACTACCGGTGTAATTTCCTTTCCCCTCAAGTCTTACTGTATATTTGCCGGCACCCTTACAAACAGCAGCTTCGCCGGACTCCATGAAATAGGAAACAGCGAAATCAGTCCCCGGCTTTAGTTTCTTCTTTCCCCAGGTAACCGCCGGTACAGGCTTTTTAACCTTACCATCTTCCTGCGCTATCGTAATGCTGCCTACATTCACATCTTCATCTTCTATGTTCTTAGGCTCAATTACAAAGGATGCACTTTCAGTTCCCTTATAATTTCCGATACCTTTAATTACAACAGTCGGTGCCTTCTTCTCCTCAAAATCCTCCTGTCCACCGGTATGAGTATAACTGTTTGTATTGTTCTTATATGTAATCCTGTAATCTACATTGGCAGTAAGTTCCTTGTCTCCATCAAAAACATGCAATATCGGTTTGATTGCCGTCCCTGTATATTTCTGTGGCTCAATATCTGCAATATACATTCCGGTTGCGAATTTGGCGGTAAGCGAAGTGTTTTCTGTGAGCCGCAGTCTATAATCAGGTTCGACAGTGATAAGATTCCCCGCCTCATCATACCATCCGTCAAAGGTACTGTTTGCATCAGGTACAGCAGTGAGCTTAATGTATTCGCCGTAAAGTGCTATCGTATCTCCGATAAAGGTGCCATTCCCCTTTACGTTCACAATAGCAGCCACCTTATTTGCTCCAATATCTATGCTGGAAGCGGCAAGGTCAGCCTCATCAGTATTTCTTTTTAAACTGTGAAAATGATAGTTTTCACTCGTCTCTGCATCCTGGGCTGTAGCAGCCACAGTTCCACTAAGCTCATCCCCCTTCTGAATGCTGATATCAAAGAAATCAGTTTTTCGCTCTACAAAGCCGTCTTTACTAAACTCAGTAACAGAGTAGTCCAATGTTCCTGAGCCAATAGCCGTGATGAGAACCGAGAATTCTTCATTAGCAGGAATGCCAATCATTTTTATCTCATTATCGTCAAATTCGGCAAATATATCCTCTCTGAACGATGTTGGCTGATCATTAGTAATTTCCGCAACCACATTTCCGGCAAGATCATACACTCTGACATCAACCGGACATTTTGATGACACAACGTTGTATCCCCAGTTGCCATATCTTTCATACATACCGTTCTGATCAAACATCTTCTCCTGCGCAGTCCGTTTGTCCTCAGGATAATATCTCTCTCCATTAGCATTAAGATAATACTGCGTCCCCGCAATAGTGATCATACGGTTCTTAACAAGCGCATATGAATTGGGATTTGCATAATACGTTTTATCCCTGACAGAAAATACTCCTTTAACTGCCGCAAACTGAGGTATCGATGCGGAAATGCCAAGGGATTCCCTTGAGTCTTCAAACTCATTGAAATAATAGGTGCTGTCGCCAACATTAAGAAAACCCGAATACATATAACCATCTTTGGAAAAATAATATAGATTTCCATCAATGGTTATCATTGCATCTTTGATATATACTCCGGGGGATACATAATATCTTATCTTTCCGGGAGCTTCACATACTCCTCCATTTAGAAATATCGAAGAACCATGATCTTTATAATCCAGAAAAGTCATGGTGTTGATCTTATCTTTTTCCGCCTTTATATACTGTGACTTGATTCCAAACGTTTTATCCGCGAAAATTATATCTGTAAAAGACTTGAACTGATCCCGGATGGGCTTATATTCCTGTGGCACCTTCTCCGGTTCCATATTATTGACTGCATAGTACATATACATGTCTTCATATTCCAGAGCATATAGATCTTTACATACAGAAAATGCCATCTGGTAATCCACTATATCCTGAAGTGTTGGATCATACCCTTCTCTCAGAAGGACATTCTCGGCTTCCTCAAGCCTCCTTAGAGCCTCAAATTTCATGTTGGATATTGTTATAACTTCATCGAAAGCCTTCATCATGTCACTGTTTGCTTCCAGTGACTCAAAGAATTTAGATACCTTTCCAAGCTTAGTCTTCAAAAAAGCATCTGCCAGTTGTACTATTGCATCTTTTGTAAACTCTTCCTGATCTCCCCCAAAATCAGGAACACTCACTCCAAAGTTGTTCTTTCCAAGGATTTTTTTCCAGGAATTATACTCATTGAATGTATTTATCATTACCGAGGCCATAGCTCTGGCCACTTCAGCCTGATAATCCTTATATACATTGGACGCAGCCACAGAAACATTAGTACCCTCATCAAAGGTTTCCATAACCTGCTCAAGATAAGCTTTTACAGCCTCATCTTCCTTCAGGTTGTCCATAAGATCTCCACTTACACTATAAATAGTCCCAAGAGTACTTATTATCTGCTTAGCGTACATGTTATAGTAAAGCTCCGGATCCTCACTGTTTTTGATAGTTTCCAGAACTTTTTTGTAATCCTCATTATCAACCTTATAATTTCCTGCTCCCAGTCTGGCAGCATCCTCTTTCATCCTCTCCTTTAAAGCATCGCTCAAACTATCCTCAGTTATGGTATAAGCGTTTTTTATAATATCCCACTCAGGCGTCGCAAGTGCTCCTGAATTGATCTGATCAAAAAAGCTGACTTCTTTCTCTACTTTGCTCTTAGCTATTTTCTTAAATACTTCTTTGCATTTGACAGGATCGTTCATGTAGTCATCTGCTACATCAGCCCAGAACTCATCTGCCGGAACATAATTCCCCCAGTAAAGATCTGTAATGAAATTACCAAAAATTGCTCGTGTTACTTTTCCCCAGTCCGCAGCACCGTGCAGAGCGGCTATAAACCATGAGACATCCTGAGAAAAGGATGCTGAGTATTTGTATGATTCAAAAACAGAGCTCGCTCGTTTTTCTTTGAGTGCATCTATTATTTTCTGTGTTGATACTCTTATACCATAGGGAAAATCTGAGTTTTTAACACTGTTATAGTAGTTCTCTCCACACTGTCCCGTAAGTACATAACCATTATTATCAAATCTCCACCATCCGGTAATAACTGTGTTTCCATTCACTCGCATGGAAAGAGGATATTCACCATTTTTAAGGTAATCATTACCTTTTTTGTAACGGCTCGGCAAACCCTCTCCATCGTACTCCCACCCTGATACACTTTCCATCTGTAACTCTTCAGAGTTAAGAAAATTAACTATAAGGCTTTCATTGTAAAGTATCTCGTTTCCGGTGGGGTCAGAACGCCCCAGTATAGTATCCGGACGGTTTCCGTTTTCGTCTTCATTGCAATCGTTACAGCTTCCCCATTCTTCCCGCGTTCCGATGAAGTTTATAGTTGTAAGGGAATCTGTATTTAAAAAACAATTATCTCCAAATCGTTCGATTGAATTATTGATTGCAACTTCCGTTAAGCTTTTACAGTTCGAAAAAAGCCGGTAAGGGACCTTATTATATTGATCTTTCTTTAATCCGGAGAAATCAATACCGCTCAAATCCAGCGTAGTTAACTCACTGCATCCGGAAAACATACCAAAAGCATCTGTTAATTTGGTGTCTTTCCATCCTGAAGTATTCAATGACTTCAATTTCGAGCAACCGGAAAACATTTCTTTCATACTCTCGACATTAGACACGTCCCACGATGATACATCAACAGCTGAAAGGTTATAGCACTGATCAAACATAACTGCCATACTTGTAGCATTTGAAGTGTCAAATGTTATCTTAGGAAGACTTTCCAGTTTTTTGCATCTACCAAACATACTGGAAAGTGAGCTTGCTGAAGAAGTCACAAATACAGAATCATCAAGATCAATATCAGTAAGAGAAAAATCCATGTAAAACATCCCAGCAAAAGATTGCACCTTTTCTGTGCTTACTCCGGAAATCTTGATTCTTTCACAGCTATCTAAATCACTAAATGCCAGCTTGGCATCTGTAATATGGAGCATCCCATCTTCTGATGATTCATCCTTTGCCTCTACAACAATGGATTTAAGCTCCCACATTCCTCCAAATAAACCATAAAAGCTAGCAGGAAGAATCACTCCCTCTTTTATGGTCAATGAATTTACTGTACTGGCAATACTGCTGGAGGATTTTTTCCCCCAAACATTAACAAAAGCGTTATCATCACCAACAGATTTTGCCGGTGCAATAGCAATTCTGTAAACCTTGTTGTTATACTGCGCCTCAGAATATACCACCAGATCAGCTTTTTGCCTTTCGCCTTTATAGGATCCCGGTTGTAAAGTAATTATCCCATTAACATCATCTACATCCGCATCATTTATCTGATAATCATTGAGCCAAAGAAGATCTTCACTCATGGAAGCCACAAGCTCTGACTCTTCTTTTTCTTCTTTTTCTTCTTTTTCTTCTTTTTCTTCTTTGTTTTCCTCTTCCTCTAATCCCGTTTCTTCTATTGATTCTTCAGAGTCATCATCTGAGATATTCGGCAGTTGTTCATCCATGGAAGCTGTTTCTTCTAAGTCTTCCGAGTTGCTCACTTCATTAGCAGTATCTTCTGAACCGTTATTCTCTTCCTCATATTCCAAAAACTCCGGTTCGGAACTTTCAACAATTGCATCTGCCGCATGAACGCTTTGTGTATTCCCCACCATCAATGTAAGCGCCAGTAATAATGCTACTCCCCTGCCGAAACTTTTTCTCATCTTCTGCCTCCCATCTGTATCCGCTTTCTTCATTAGTATTTACAACGAGATAATCTGATTACGGCTCAGAATCCTTTTTTCGCATTCTGCCGTTAAGTGTTACCAATGCGTGAAAACGCCCAGTATCAAGGGCAACTCACTGAGTTCCTGCACTCAGAAGCCCTTGACACCGGACGCTTGTATATCTTAATATCACGTCTTAAAAAGGCGTATGAATTCTAATATTACTGAAGCACGAATCCGCCGTTAGGTGAAATGATCTGACCGGTCAGATAAGGAGCTGTCAGAATGTATCCGAGAGCACCTGCGATATCGGATACGTCTCCTATGAATCCCTGAGGGATCGTAGCTGCCAGAGCATTGAGCTCATCCTGGTTAACACCGCGGAGCATATCTGTCATGATCATTCCGGGTGCGATAGCATTTACACGGACGCCTCTTCCTGCGAATTCAAGAGCGAGGGCTCTTGTCATTCCGATGATACCGGACTTGGATGCGCAGTAATCTGCCTGATTGATAACGCCGGTAAGTCCTCCGACAGAAGATGTATTAACGATGCAGCACTGATTATCCTTACTGCTGTGGTTAACCATATAAGGAAGCACAAGGTGTGTCATGTGAAGGAAACTCATAAGGTTGGTATTGATAACGTTCTCATACTGCTCTCTTTTAATATCGATCCAGTTGCAGTTGTTGGTGATGCCTGCATTGTTAACAAGAGCATCAATGTTCTCACCGAACTTATCAACAGTTGCCTTAACAAGCGCTTCACAGTCCTCATACTTACTGACATCTGCTCTTACAACCAGTGTCTCAACGCCGTACTGACTGCTGATCTTTGCAGCAAGGTTATCAGAAAGAGCCTTGGAAGACTCGCTTCTGTAGTTGATCACAACATTGTAACCAAGTTCACCCAACTTAAGTGCCATTGCCTCACCGATACCTCTTGAGCCACCGGTGATTATAGCTGTTTTTGCCATTACCTAAATCCTCCTTCAAAATATAATAGTTACTAACCCCATACCCCATACGGGATATCGTTAATATAATAACATACCTGTTAAACTAACGCCACAAATCTCCTTAGTTGATATTTAACAGTTTTTTGGTTAATGATTTAGGCATTTTTAATGGGTTTAATCTGAAATTACTTCAATACTGATGTCCCCTGTGGCTCGCATAAAAAAACTGCGCATCCTTAACGGTGCGCAGTTTTTGTAAAGTCTTATATCAATCCAGGTGCCAGATGTCTCTGTTGTACTCTGCGATGGTTCTGTCGGATGAGAAGTAGCCTGCCTTTGCAATGTTGGTAAGCATCATCTTCTTCCACTTATCGCGCTTCTCGTAATCTGCAAAGATCTGATCCTTCTTCTCGATATAGCTCTCAAGATCGATGAGAGTCATGAACCAGTCCTTATTAAGGAGCTCCTTGTAGAGTCTCTCAAGATTCTCCTTGTGTCCAACCTTAAGGCACTCTTTGCTTACGATAAAGTCCACAGCCTCTTTGATAACCGGGCTCTTCTTGTAGTAATCCTTTGAAACATAGTCAGCCTTCTTGTAGTGCTCGATAACCTCATCTGCACTGATACCGAAGATGTAGATATTGTCATCCCCTACAAGTTCGTGGATCTCTACGTTAGCACCGTCATCTGTTCCCAGGGTAATGGCACCGTTTAGCATGAACTTCATGTTGCTGGTTCCCGATGCCTCTTTTGACGCAAGGGAAATCTGCTCGGATACGTCGCAGGCAGGAATAAGTCTCTCTGCATAGCTTACGTTGTAGTTCTCTACCATAACTACCTTCATGTACTTGTTAACTTCGGGATCGTTGTTTACTATCTCCTGAAGTACAAGAAGAAGGTGAATGATATCCTTGGCAATAACATAAGCAGGTGCTGCCTTGGCACCGAAGATGAATGTAAGAGGCCTTACCGGCTTCTTGCCGCCCTTGATCTCCAGATACTTGTGGATGATGTAAAGGGCGTTCATCTGCTGTCTCTTGTACTCATGAAGTCTCTTTACCTGAATGTCAAAGATTGACTCAGGATCAACCTCAACCTTCTCGTGATCCTTGAGGTAAAGAGCCAGCTCTTTCTTCTTGCCCATCTTGATATCTTCGAGCTTATCAAGAACATCCTGCTCGCCGATGTGGTCAAGGAGCTTTTCAAGCTTAGTGGCATCCTTCTTGAAGCCGTCGCCGATGGTCTGGGAAAGGAAATCAGCCAGAGGATGGTTGCAGCTAAGAAGCCATCTTCTGAAGGTGATACCGTTGGTCTTGTTATTGAACTTCTCGGGATAGAGCTTGTAGAAATCGTTGAGCTCGCTGTCCTTAAGAATGTCTGTATGTATAGCGGCAACACCGTTGATGGAGAAGCCGTAGTGGATGTCGATAAAGGCCATGTGTACCTTCTTGTCCTTGTCGATGATCCAAACCTTGGAGTTCTTCTTGTACTTGTCGCGGATTCTCTTGTCCAGCTCCTTAATATAGGGAACAAGCTGAGGAACAACCTTCTCAAGGTATGCAAGAGGCCATGTCTCAAGAGCCTCGGCAAGGATCGTGTGGTTTGTATAAGCGCAGGTCTTGCTGACAACATTGATAGCTTCGTCAATGTTGAAGGCCTTCTCCTCAACCAGGATCCTTATAAGCTCAGGAATGATCATGGTAGGATGTGTGTCGTTGATCTGGATAACCGCATGGTTGTGCAGCTCGTGGAGATCGTACTGGCGCTCCTTCTGCTCGCGGAGGATAAGCTGTGCGGCATTGGAAACCAGGAAGTACTCCTGATAGATCCTAAGCAGGTTTCCGGCCTCATCAGAGTCATCGGGATACAGGAAAAGAGTCAGATTCTTGTCGATCTTGGTCTTGTCAAAATCGATGCCTTTTTTCACTAAAGACTCGTCAATGGTCTCGATATCGAAGAGGCGGAGCTTGTTAACACCTGTGTCATAGCCCACAACATCCATATTGTAGAGGCGGGACACAACCTTCTCCTTGCCAAAAGAAACTTCAAAGGTAGTATCTGTCTTCTCAAGCCAGGACTGATCCTCGATCCATTCATTCTTCTCTGCGTACTGAAGGTGATCCTTGAACACCTGCTTGAAAAGACCGAAGTGATAGTTGAGTCCGATTCCCTCTCCCGCAAGACCAAGAGTTGCGATGGAATCAAGGAAGCATGCTGCAAGTCTTCCAAGACCGCCGTTACCAAGAGAAGGCTCGGGCTCGCACTCCTCGATATCCGCAATGCTCTTGCCGTTCTTCTCAAGGATCTCTTTGACCCTGTCATATACTCTTAAGTTGATAAGGTTATTGGAAAGAAGCTTACCGATAAGGAACTCCATGGAAATGTAGTAAACCTTCTTCTCACCGTTGTATACTTCCGCAACATCCATGAGACGTGTTGTCATCTCAAGGAGTACGAAGTAGGTCTCCCTGTCGGTGCAGTCCCTGAGGGTCTTGTTAAACTTCTCTGAAGCGATGCTCTCAAGCTGTTCCTCAAGGTTGGTTACAAGTACGTCGCGCTGCATGTTTGTGTGCTTTGACATTTTGTTTCTCCTCTCGTATTCATAAAACTTGAATTTACGTTTCGTCTTGGTCTTTGTAAGAGCTGTGCTCTTGTGATCTTTACTGTGATCTGCGTCAGGCATTTGCTTTGCCATGGCTTCGGAAAACGTTTTCTCGTCTCCGATGGTAGTAATATATCACAGGAAAACGTTTTCCGCAAGTACTAATTTTCGGATTAAAATTATCAGCTGATGATATCCTCATATCTCATTCTCACCAATGTATGAGGAACAGTGACCTTGCGGCCTTCCTTCCCCCTCATCAGGCGGTTGAGTTCATCAAGTGCAACCTCGGAAATCTTAACGAAGTCCTGCTTGACTGTGTTCATCTGCTTGCCCACATATCCCATAAGGATAATTCCGTCAAAACCGCAGACAGGGCGGAAAATGTCCATATCTATGAGAGCCTTCATGGCTCCGATGGCCATAAGATCCGATGCGCATACAACGCAGTCGTTATTCCTGGCAAATCGCATGGTGAGCTGTCTTGCCCGCAGCTCCGAGAAATTGCCGTAGCGTACGCTGAGTTTAAGCTTCTTTTCATCGCACAGCTTTTTGATGCCATCAAGTCGCTCTCCCGTCACATAGCCAGAGTCCTCTCCCGCAAGATAAAGAACCTTCTTGCACTTGTTCTCTATGATAGTCTTTTTGGCTATATCGTACTGGGCCTTTTTGTTGTCGATGCTCACTGAGGAGGTAGTGCTGTTGACCATGGGAGCGTCAATAACCACCATCTTAAAACGTCCGCTTCCAATAAGCTTGTGTACCACCTTGTCCCTGGTGGTAAGGCCGTAGACAATTATTCCCTTTATTCCCTGGGACTCAAAATAAGAAGTGACTTCCTCCACATTCATGTCTTCGATCATGGAGGTGAACACTGTGATCACATCCAGCTGCAGCTCTTTTGCCCGGTGGACAGCGCCCGAGATGTACTGCATGCTGATCTCGTCACTGGCCTGGGTGTTCAGATTAAGCTTGATAAGAAGTGCCACCCTTCCTGTCCTTTTTGAAGAAAGACTTGCCGCTACCGCGTTGGGCACAAAGCCAAGTCTTTCCACCACATCCATGACTTTTTTCCTGGTGTTTTCACTTACATTTGGATAGTTGTTGAGAACCTTGGAGACTGTGGATATGGCAACTCCCGCCTCTTTGGCTACGTCTTTTATGGATACCATGCTGTTCCTCTTCTCTGGATAATTTCTCGTTCCGAAGCGATTCCGATCACGGAAATCGTTTTCCGCATATCATTACTATAACCGCTGTGCCCCGGATTGTCCATTAAAGAAGTATAAAAAAAGAGCCTTTCCCCTGATGATCACTGATCATCAGGGGGATGGCCCCTAAAAATCATGCAGCAGTTATTTTACCCAGCCAATCTCCTTGGCTCTGCTTGTGAGCATGTCGTTTATTTCAGATGCGGTGTAAACATTGATCCCGGCCTCGGTAAATTTCTGCTTCACAGGATTGGAATCGTCATAATCGGCATCAGTGGTAACATCTTCATAGTTATCGTCAAACATAAAATAGTTGTAATAGTGGGTTCTCTTTTGATAATCAGGCTCGAAGTAATAGTCATTTACTCCGATGTGCTCCCAATCCAGACCCTCATTGCTTATGGTAACGTAATCCTCTCCGGTCTTGTATGCGTAATACTCGTCGTAAATGGACAGGGTTTCCTCAAAGCCATAGTAGAACTTGTAATCCCCCGCAGCATCTACAAATGCATTTTCATATACATGAACAGCTGCTCCGCCGGATCCGCTTGTCTCGATGGTTCCGTCCTCATTTACAACCGTGCTGCTCCTTGACCAGGAATCCTGATCGTAGCAGATAACCAGCTCACCGTCGATCTCCTTGATTATGAACGAAAGGCTGAACTCATCTCCCAGATAGGCTGTTGCAAGAAGCTCCGGAACACCGTCACTGCCGCAATCGATCATGCTGTACTCTGTATCCGTAAGGGTCAGCTCTATGTAGGAATATTCCTCATTCTTAGCCAGTGCATCCACTATTTCTTCCAAAGAATAGGACTGACCTTCAGTGAGAACCGCGCGGGTTTCCAGGTAAGAAGTAACATCTCCTGTGCCTCTGTACTTAACCTTTGCCGATCCGTTCTTGAAAGCCTCATAGAGATCCGAACCTGACGCTTCTGCTGTTTCTGCTGTTTCTTCGGGCTGTGCCTCGTCTGTTTCTGCCACGTTCCCGTTATCCTCAGCTTCATCGGTCTGAGTGGTCTTAGCAGTTTCCGGCAAAGGCTCTTTTACCAGACCGCTGCTGTCTTCGACCTTATCTCCGCATCCTGCCGCTGCAAGCATAAGCGCACATAAAAGTCCTGTTACCAATTCTCTTTTCATAATTTTTACACTCCTTATCCCGTTTTCCCCTGTTAATCAGCATTAAACTTATCTATATCCAGCATCTTCTCCCGGCTAGCCACAACGAGGGCAGCTGCCATATCTCCTGTTGTATTGTTCATGGTGTCGAACATATCAGCGATTGGATTGATAGCTATCACAAGCCCCACAGCCTCAATTGGAATTCCTGCCTGGACCAGGGCTACACTAAGACACACCAGGGCATTTCCGGGAATTCCCGGGGCGCCAAGCGACAGAAGTATGATGGTCAACGCCAGAGGCGCCACATTGGAAGGTTCAATGGAAACAGCGTAGGCTTTGGCCAAAAACAGAATCATGCTGGCAAGGTAGATGCAAGTCCCATCCATATTTACACTGGCTCCCAATGGTATTGAGAAATTACTGATAACAGGCGGAATCCCAAGCTTTTCGGTGCATACTCTCATGTTCACCGGCATGGCCGCAGAGCTGGAGCAAAGTGACATACTTGTCAGCATTCCCTCCCTGATGTTTTTATAGAATTTGATGGGATTCAGATGACACACCACAAGGACCATCAGGCCATAGAAGCAGATCATAAGAAATATAGCGCTGATCTGCGTAATAAGGCCCTCTGTCACCATGAGAATGGATCCCCAGCCAATATCTTTTACCATCAGTGCAATTGAGCAGAAAACCACCACAGGGATAGCCTTTGTGATCATGGTGGTTATAGTCATGAAAAGGGAATTGCAGGCCTCAAAGATTTCAGTAAGGACTGCGGAATACTCACCTATCATCCCAACGCAGGTGCCCACGAGGATCGCAAGGAACATTACCTGCAGGGTATTGCCCTCCAAAAACGGCGCAACAATATTATCGGGCACAATACTGATAAGCGTGTTATAAAGGGAATAGTTCATCTGCTCGTTTTCCGAAACCGCTCCCATTGACGATACATCTTTTCCCAAGGCAAATCCCCACTCTCCGGGGCTTACAATACCTGTCACCACAAAACCCAGCATTGTGGCCACAAGGGTTGTAATAAGATAAACCATCATGATCTTAAATGCCACTCTCCCAAGATCTGAGAGATTCTTAAACTGCGAAAAGCAGGACACCAGCGAAAAGAATATTACCGGCGTAATGATAATACTCAGGGAATTCATGAAGATCGTCTTTATGGGGCGCAGTACAAAGGAGCAAATGGTCTCCGAAAAGACCGGCGGGAAAATCACAGACATCAAAACGCCGAAGACAAGCCCAAGCGCCATGGCTATAAGAGTGGTAAGGATTGCGGATTTTCCGGCTTTCTCCGCTATGATCCTGACTTTGTTCACATTATTCTTGTGGTTGTATTTGTATTTTTCTCCGAAAGCTTTCATGAGGATCGCCCGAATGGCGTCCTCTGAAGCATCATCAACAGCCTCTTTTCCCAATGAATCCGCAATACTTATATCCGGTTCAAAAGAGTCTCCGTCCATAGTGAGCTCTATGGATACATCTCCAAGAAGCTTTCTTACGCCAACCTTCAATGTGCTGCCCTTCGGCGCATGCTTTTCAAGAAGCACGATGGACTCCTCGGAGAGCAGCTGTGTCCTTATGATATTGGCTTTGGACACCTTTTTCTCGATGAGGTACGCTTTAATGAAGTCCAGTGCTCTTTCTATATATCCTTCCTCAGAAATTGATAACGAAATTCTGTTCACGATATTATCTCCCGGATAAATAAATGTTATCTGTTACGGCCCCGGTGCTTATGGCTTACCTTCCGAAAACCGTTGTTTAAGCCTTTTCATTATTAGCAGATACAGGATCAGTGCAAAAATGCCGGTGGTAACCCATGCCAGGGCGTCTCCCGCCACAGCCAGGGTGTAACTCTGAAGCTTCATTGATGCAAATGCGGTAATAAGTCTGGCAATAAGCTCCATGATTCCCAGAGCCAGCGCGGTTTTGCCAAAGCCACAGGCCTGCATGGCATTCCTGTAAATAAAGATCATTGCCAGAGGAAGGTAGAACACAACGCAAAGGTACATGTATGTTCTGGCATAAGGCAGATACTGCGCCACATCTACGTTGGCATCAAAAAACAGCCTTATTATATAGGGTAAAAGAGCTACCGCTAAGCCTGCGTTTATCAGGGAGTAAACAGCGGATATCTTCATTGCGTCTTTTGTCCCCTGATGTACTCTGTCCATATCTCCGTAGCCGTAATTCTGGCCGCAATACGCCGCCATGGTCTGCCCGATGGATGGCATGCCTGCAGTCATCAGGTTATTCACCTTTCCCGCAGCGGTAAAGCCGCCAACAGCAACTGACCCGTAAATATTTATTGAGGATTGCATCACCATGGTTCCCGAAGCGGTTATTCCGAACTGAAGCGCCATGGGAATCCCGATATTGAGCTGCTGTGCGCTGTATTGCCTGTTAAGGCGCCAGTCGCTCTTTTGGGGCTTTAGAACATCAACCTTTCTTATTATGTAGATCATGCACAGGATTGCCGAAACGCCCTGTGAAACATCGGTGGCAAGGGCCGCGCCGAAGGTTCCAAGCTTGAATCCAATAATGAACAAAAGATCCAGAACAATGTTCAAAAGAGCTGCAAATATCAGGAAATACAGTGGAGTCTTGCTGTTTCCGATGGCTCTTAAGGACGCTGCCAGAAGATTGTAGCCAATAAGCGCGATGCTGCCGGCACAGATGGTTATGATGTAGGCATAGGCGTCGTCGTAAATGTCCGCCGGAGTATTCATGAGTTTTAAGAGGGGGTGCATCACTTTGAAGGCAATGATCGTTATGATCCCGGTGCTGATGATGCTAAGAAGTATGGCATTTACAAATGCCTTCCTGGTTCCCTCCATATCTCCTGCGCCGTAGCGCTGGCTAATAAGAACCGTATACCCCGTGGTCATTCCGTTGGCCAGCCCCATCACCATGAACATGATCGTTCCCGTGGATCCAACCGCCGCAAGGGCTCCGGGGCTGACAAATCTGCCCACGATAAAAGTATCCACCATGTTGTAAAACTGCTGGAATACAAACCCGAGAAATATGGGAAGTACAAATTTGAGAATTATGGGGAGAGGATTCCCCTTAGTCATTTTTCCGTCCATAAAGAATATCGTACCACAAAATGTCAATCAGAGGTAGAAGGCGGCGAGTTCTGCACCTGAGGATCCGGATAATAGTCCGGGTATTATGCTGCTCTTTGCAATGATTATAAGGAGCTGTCCTTAGCAGAACAGCTCCCTTTTGGTTTGTGTGCTGATTTTATTTGGCAACTACTTTGGAACCTTTGTGCCTTGTTATCCCGCTGCTTCCTCCATTTTTGATGGCCTCTTTGATGAAGGAATTCATAACCTCCTTATACCCGGTCTTTCCGTCTTTCTCAAAAGCCGAATCCAGGGATTCAAATTCATTGCCGTCATAGGTGATGGCCATCGAATTTCCGTCTGCTGTCTTCATGATGAGTATGGTAACAGTGCCGGTCTTAACCGTTGTATATTCGTAATCCTCTGAATCAAGGAATTCTTCTATATCTTCAACTGCTCCATCCATGGCGTCTGCCGCAGCATCCATATCCATGGGAACAGGAGCCTGTTCGCCCTCTTCATCGGCAAACTGTTCCGCTGCCAGCATAGCTGCCGCAACAGGATCAAGGTCAGCAGGTGCCTCGGGGGCAGTCTCTGCTTCTGCTGCCGCCATCGCTGCCATGACTGCATCCATATCTGAAGGAGCCTCTTCTGCAGGAATATCTACTGCGGGTGCCTCGGGAGCAGGTTCCGCGGGGATCTCCTCCATGGCAGGCATCTCAGGTGTAGGTTCTGCAGGGATTTGGATTTCTTCCATGGCAGGCATCTCAGGTGCTGCTTCTGCCGGTGCTGCTTCAAGGGCATCAACTTCCGCATTAAGGATTGCATCCAGATTCTCGGCTGCTGCCACTTCAGGCGCGGGCTCTGCGGGAGTTTCTTCCATCACCGGCACTTCAGGGACAGGCTCTGTGGAAACTTCTTCCATCGCCGGCACTTCAGGGGCTGCCTCGGCTGTTGCCATTGCTGCCATCATTGCATCCATATCTACAGGAGTTTCCTCGGCAGGTACCTCAGGTGCAGGCTCTGCGGGAACTTCTTCCATCACAGGCACTTCAGGGGCTGCCTCGGCTGTTGCCATTGCTGCCATCATTGCATCCATATCTACAGGGGCTGCTTCGGCGGGTGCCTCAGGAGCAGGCTCTGCAGGAACTTCTTCCATCACAGGCACTTCAGGGGCGGGCTCGGCTGCTGCCATCGCTGCCATCATTGCATCCATATCTACAGGAGCTTCCTCGGCAGGTGCCTCAGGTGCAGGCTCTGCGGGAGTTTCTTCCATCACCGGCACTTCAGGGGTTGCCTCGGCTGCTGCCATGGCTGCCATCATTGCATCCATATCTACAGGGGCTGCCTCGGCGGGAATCTCTGCGGCTGCAGCTGCTTCTGCTGCCGCTGCATCTGCCATCATTGCTGCCATAACAGGATCTATATCTGCAGCGGGCGCTTCCGGCGACGGCTCCGCTCCGGCCATTGCTGCCATCATCGCATCTACGTCTGTAGCTGTCTCTGCCGCTGCCATGGCTGCCATCATTGCATCTACATCGACAGGGGCTGCTTCCTCAGCAGGTGCCTCAGGGGCAGGCTCTGCAGGAATTTCTTCCATAGCAGGCATTTCAGGGACTGCTTCCGCGGGCGCTGCTTCTGCAGCTGCCATTGCGGCCATAGCTGCAGCCATAGCATCAGCTTCAGCTGTTGCAGCGGGACTAGGATCTACCGTCTCTGCTGCCGCACTTTCATCTGATGTTGCCGCAAGTATATCATCAAGATTCGGAATATCAGCTATAGGCTCAGGCTCCGCAGCTTTCTTGCGTGTGCGTTTTGGCTTGAGAGCATCCTCAGCAGGAGCAGGCTCTGCCTGTCCTCCCTCAACAGCTGCCATTGCCGCAAGCAAATCATCCACATTCGCTGTGGAAAGATCCTGTCCGTTAAGCATATCCTGAGTACTCATGCCATCCATGCTGATTCTCCTTTCAAAGAGCAAAGCTCATTTTTTAATCCACATGTGTAAAAAGCGTCTATTTATATTATCGTTTATTTCTTTTGTAATTTACAGTAAATTTTCTATAAACTTAGGCTTTTTTGCATGAGTGATACATCTGAAAGTTCAGACAGGACATCCTTATCAGCCAATTGGGTCATGGCCTGTCACTAACAGATACCACCTTGTAATCAAGAGACTCAATGGTGTTTACGATCTTTGCATCGTCCACATCATGCTCATACTCGATCACAGCTTCTTTCTTGCGAAGGTTAACCTTTGCCGAAACGCCATCAATCCTGTTCACAGCTCTTTTCACCCGGTCAGTACAGTTCTCGCAGTGCATTCCGTCAATCTTAAAGACCTTAGTCTTTACCACCGGACCGGTAAGCTTCTTGTCAGGCTCCTTAATTGAAGAACCGTCGCCGCAGCAGCCTCCCTCTCCTTTCAGATGCTTTATTGTTCCTTTTCCCGCCAGAACCACCACTACTATCAAAATTACTGCAATAATCACATTACCCATTTCTCATATTACCTCGTACATTTCACCCATATTTTTAAAACCACCGTCAGGAAGACATGAACTGCAATTGCTGCAAGTGCCGTTGTCCGGAAGCATCGTAACCTCTTAGTTTTCGCTCCAATCTCCGTCACAACTGCTGTCTCTCCACAAGCTCATAGAAAAAGCCCTTCTTATCTATGAGATCCTGATATTTGCCCTCCTCAATGATCCGGCCGCTGTCCATAACCAGTATCCTGTCGCAGTTCTTAATAGTCGAAAGCCTGTGGGCAATCACGATCCTTGTGCACTTAAGGCCATCCAGGGCCTCCGAGATCTGCCTCTGGGTTATATTATCCAGCGCACTGGTGGCCTCATCAAATATCAGTATCCTTGGCTTGGAAGCCACTGCCCTGGCTATCAGAAGCCTCTGCTTCTGGCCTCCTGAGATCCCTCCCTGGCCTTCTGCGATGATGGTGTGCATTCCCATGGGCATTGCACGAATATCATCAGCGATTCCGGCCATCTCGGCTGCTTCCCAGGCCTCCTCCTGAGTCAGCTTCTCCGAGGCAATCGCGATATTGTGAAAGATATCTCCAAAGAACAGCTTGCCGTCCTGGATCACCGAACCGATCTTGCGCCTTAAGGACTTAAGATCGATTCTCTCGATATCCTTACCGTCATAGAAAACCACGCCTTTGTTTGGCTTCTCAAATCCCAGAAGAAGTCTGACCAGCGTAGACTTGCCGCATCCCGTCTTGCCGACGATGGCAACATACTCACCGGCCTTTATCTTTAAGTTGAAGTTTTCCAGTATATAGGGATCCTGCTCGTTGTATCTAAAGTATACGCCGCCCAGCTCAATACTTCCGTTAAGCTTGGTCACAATATCCTTCTTATGCGTCTTCTCAGGCTCTGTCTTAAGGATCGGCTCTGCCATATCAAGTATGGGCTTGATCCTGGCAACGGACAGGGATGTGGATGACAGCTGCGAAAATGCCGCAAACAGCGCAGCATAGGCGATATTGAATGCAAAGTATTCCGACGGAGCAACTTTCGAACCAATGGCTATCTCATAGAGCACAACAGTTCCGATCAGCGATACCGCGGTGTCGAGAACACTGCTTATCTTAAGGAAAAACGGCGGATTATACGCCAATGCCGCTCCCTCTGCGTACTGATTTGCCCACTTGGCAAAAATCCTCTTCTCCGCTCCCGCAAGCTTTATCTTCTGAATGCCGTTGATGATCGCATAGCTAAGACCGTTTTCCTTAGCCAGATGTTCCATCCTCTGCCTGGTTATCCTCATCTGCATAAGGGTCGCGATCACAGACAGGAAAAGACTCAGTACAATGATCACCACTGACGGGATCACCAGCATCGGTGTATATCTCATGATCTGAACAATATAGATAAGCGATGCAATAGCGGACAATCCCAGGGAAAAGACATCTTCAATAATGATCTGGCAGACGGAATTTATACTTCCGGATCTGCTTGAAAGCTCACCCGCGCTGAACTGCCTGAAAAAAGGCACCGGCAAAGTAAGTATCCTCTGCATCACCGCCTGTTCCACAGGAATTGTAACCTTCCACTTCACCCGCATGGACACTGCCGTCGCAAATGCCTGTATAAAGCCGGACAAAACTATGGTAACCATTATGGTCACTGCCATAACTCCAAACAGCGTAATATTCGAATCCCTGATAACCCTTCCCGTCATGATCTCAGCTGCCATGGGAAGGATCATGGAAATAGCCGCAGCCACCAGCACCGCCAAGGCGTAATATAAATAGTCATAATAGGAAAGTCTGTCCTTCATAAAACTGATAAGATCTGATATCCCAAGCTTCTTCAGTGCCAGAGGCTCATAAAAGGCCACCGCCTCTTCCTCAAAAAGATCCGCATTCTTCTTGTTTACCATCGTCTTTTTTCCGGTAGAGGGATCATAGAAGTAATACATTGCAAACCCCATTGGGAAAAGACATATCGGAGAATGGTCCGCCTTAAGAAGGCAGATAATGGGACCGAAGCAGTCGGTGTACCAGCCCTCCTTCAGGGAAATTACAGCCTTCATCATGCCCACAGAGCTTGCGGCATATTCTATCTGTTCCATGGGATCCTTGATATTCCCCGGGATCTCCACGGAAGGAAGATGATAGTACATGAAAACATCTTCAATGGCATTGCGCACACTGAATCTCTTGTTCCCGGTTTTCATCCTCTCCCCAAGCACTTTGTGGGCAATCTTGTCATAAGACTCCCGGTACAGCTCTTCGTCTCTTCTTTTTCTAAGTCTTATCTGTTCGTCAAACCAGCCCAATTTCAACGCTCCTGTATCTTATCGATAGTCACCGGCCTTCATCGGCCGCTGCTTGTATGTCTTGCCGGTCACAGCCGTCAAAAGGCTGCAGTCGTCAGTCGTTGCTGACCAAAGCTTTGTAATATCCGTCATGCTCAATAAGCTGCTCGTGGGTTCCACGCTCAACTATCTCTCCCTTATCAAGAACTATGATCTCGTCACAGTCCCTGATGGTGGAGAGCCTGTGGGCAATTATTATAAGAGTTATCCCTCTGTCCTTGATGGCGTTCACCACCTCATATTCGGTCTTGGCATCCAGGGCGCTGGTGGCTTCATCCAGGATAACAATGGAAGGATCCATTGCAAGAACCCTGGCGATCTCAAGTCTCTGCCTCTGGCCGCCGGACAGGTCTTTTCCTCCCTCGGCAATCCTGTACTGATAGCCGCCGGGCTTAAGGATGATGTCATCGTGGATCCTGGCATCCCTTGCCGCAAGGATCATCTCGAAGTTCTCGATGGACTCATCCCACATCTTGATATTGTTCTCAATGGTGTCCTCAAAGAGGATGATATCCTGATCCACCACTGCCACCGACCCGGTAAATGCACTCCTGTCTATCTCCGGGATGGACTTTCCGTCAAAAAGTATCTCGCCGCTCCAGGGCTTGTATAGTCCGGAGATAAGCTTGGAAACAGTGGATTTTCCGCATCCGCTTCCCCCTACGATGGCGACTCTTTTCCCCTGGGTAAGTTCCATATTGAAATCCTTGATAAACGGTTTATCAAGTCTTGAATATCCGAAAGTAAGGTTCTTCACCTGAATATTACCGGAGAGCTTCTCAAAAACATGGGTGTCATCATCGCCCCTGTCCGCGTACTCATCGTTTCTGTACTGCATAACATCCTCGACCCTCTCCATTTCCGTGCGCATCTCAAGGATGGTCTGTCCTGCGTTTGTCAGTGTCGTGGCAGGTCCCATGAAGGACTGAAGTATTCCCTGAAAGGCCGTGATCATACCAACCGAGAAGTCCCCGTTCAGGGCAAAAAAGACACCGCCAATGAGGATAGCATAGTTGGCCATGTTGGATACTATCTGGGGTATGGCTTCCAGATAGGTGTTCTTGCGCATGAACTCAACCTCTTTTTCGTCTACAGCCGCCTTGGTGGCAACCCAGTTCTCAAAGAATCCGTTCTCGGCGCCGCTGGCCTTGATGGTCTCTATCATGCTGATGCCCGACAGCGTCTGCGTGGCAAGTTTGCCCTGCTCGATCATCATTCCTCTGGTAACATTTATCCTGTGATCAGAGATTATCTTGGAAATAAAAAGGTTGATCACAACAGTTGAAATGCCAAGGACTGTAAGGGGCACGGAATATCTCACAAGAACCACCAGGTAGAACATCATCATTCCGGTGTTCAGACACAGAGGCGCAAAGGTGTTGACGATGACCCCCGCAATCTCCTCGTTGGTGGAATGTCTCATAAGAATATCACCGGACATCCTCTGGGAAAAGAACTCCATCGGAAGCCTTAGTATCTTCCACATGAAGGACGTACTTCCATTGATGGCCAGTTTTCCGCCGATCTTAAGGGAATATACCGCGGAGACCCAGGACACAGCTATCTGCAAAACAGCAAGTCCTGACAGCAGAATAATGAAGCCCTCCGGCTCGCCGTCAGGTGCCCCTGTCAGAAGCTTATCCATGAAATACTCGGACATTTTGGGATTTATAATGGTGAAAGCATAGGAAAAAAGTGTGATGAGTACGGTAAATATCACAGCCGCCCTGGCATCCTTAAGTCTTTTTCCCGCAAATTCAAAGACGCTCTTTCTCTTGCCTCCGGGTTCAAATGTGTCTGTAGGCTCAAAGGTAAGAGCCACTCCCGAGAATCCCTTCTCGAACTCCTTAATGGGAATAACGACGCTTCCCCTGGCGGGATCGTTTATGTAGGCTTTCTGCCCCTTAAACCCGCACAGCACTATGAAATGGTTATACTCCCAGTGAACAATACAGGGAAACGTACATTCTTTTCTGAGGCTCTCCAGATCCATGCGGTAGCCGGCAGCCTGCATTCCGTAGTTTCTGGCCGCCCTCAATATGTTTTTTGCATTGGAACCGTCCCTTGAAACACCACAGTCAAGGCGCACCTGCTCAAGAGCGATCCACTTTCCGTAATAAGCCAGTATCATATCAAGGCAGGCAGCCCCGCACTCAAGGGCTTCCATCTGCATTACAACGGGAACTTTTGCAGCTCCGCTTGTCAACGTTTTTTTGTTTACCATGTCTCACCTTTCGTATGGACCCAAATAGAATATATAAAAAATTATACCATCTAAACCGCTATTTTGTATGGTTGCTGACGTTAAAGCACACCTTGTTTTTTAAAAAACTTTCATATACTATATTATTTGCTATTAATAGGAAGAAGGAATGGAAAATGTGGAATTATATTAAAGGTCTTTTTCTCAGCGGAAGCTTCGGCAAAAAGTTTCACGCTGCGTTCGTTGGAATTACGGGAGCTTTTCTCTTTCTTGCAACATTGATAGGTATAGGCGGTGGCTCCTGGTTCTTCGGGTTCATCATCGGATCCATACTTTTCAACAAATACGAAGAAAAGTACAAGAAAACCCTTGATGATATCTCTCATGTTCCCTACTGGGGCAATCAGTTCGGACGTCATAACACCATCAGGCTTTTGGAGGACGAGACCTTTCACCCATATACTCTCAGAAGCGGAAGGGTCTGCAGAAGTCTTAAAGTCAGCAAGAGCGGCCGCTGGTTCTATGTGGCCGGCCACTATTATCCCCTGTATCTTGTAAGGGGCTTTGACTATGCAAGGGGCGAGCTTCTGATGATAGACGGAACAAGGCTCCTTAATCAGGACTGGCTCAAAAACAAGGGTACCAGAGAGGCTCTCGTGGATCTTCTTAAAGCCAACAGGCTCTACGAGGTTGGCATGAAAAAGGCACTTCTCGACAGCATCACCACAAAGGCTTTTAACACCGTCTGGAAGGGAAGCTATGAAGAACTTGCAAAGGCCGACTGGGATCAGATCCGCTATGAATGGGAAAAAGCAGTATCCAAAGAAGCCGAAGATACTCTCGAGCGAAGCAGGGCAAACAAGTTAAGAGAAGCTCTAAGGCTCCCCGATTATGCACTTAATTCACTTCATACCAGAACTCTTACAGATCAGGAAATAGATATAATATGCAAAGCCGTACAGGATAAACGGATCAAGAGCATAGAAGGCTGGTTTACGATATCAGATTTCAAGGATGACATGTGTGTCGGAAATGGTGCCCGTCTTCTTTCGAAGCTTGGTCCAAGAGAAGATGAGGAATCAATAAACTTCCTCTTTGACTGTACAAGAGATATTCAAAAACCGTATTTCACAGAAGCTGTAACTGCTCTGATCAAATATCCGAGACATGTGCTTATAAAAGAGATTGAAAAGCGTGTAGCAATAGCTCATGATACAGGCGACGTTCTGTGGGGCGCCGGTCTTATTTATCTCGCCGGCCAGTTTGGCTATGAGATAAGTTTAAGCCGCCAAAACTGCGAACCGGGACAGGGTTCTGTCAGCTCCAATTTCTATGATGAGACGCAGACCTATTCTCAGCCTTTTGATCCACAGGGCTCAGCCCAGGCTCAATATCAGATGCCTCCGCAGTAATATAACACAAAAAGCCATCACCCGTTAATCTTGTGAGGATTATAAGGCGATGGCTTTTATTTTGCCTTCTGTTATGTCGGATCACCGATCAGGTTCAGTCTATTGTATAGCTGTAATCCGAGAAATCAGCCTTAAGCTGAGCCTTGTGTCCGTCCTTTTCCCAAAGGAAGGTCATGACAGAGCCCTCAAGACTTACGGTGAAGTTGGAGTCAAAGCCGAATGCAGGATTTGTGTTCCTGTATCTTAAGAGCTTCAGCTGCTCCTTTACTACTTCTTTTCCCAGGGCTTCTTCAATCTGAGACATTGTGAGGTTGGTCCTGTTGATCTCCTTGTGTCCGCCTGCGCCGGCACGCTTTACCGCCTCGTGGTCATTCCTTCCTGCGAACAGATCAAGATACCATATCTGAGGCTTGCCGGGCATGAACATCTGGATTGCCCTTGCAAAGAGCATCTTCTTATCATCCTCTCCCAGAGCGCTGTAGTAGGTAGCATTTACCTGATAGTACATGTTCTTGGCACCGTGAAGATCCTTGACATATCCACCTCTTCCGACAATTATGTCAATCATCTTCTGAATGTCTTTTTCCGGAAGGAGTCCCTTAAGGTCCAGAAGCGGGATTCCGTCGTGGCATCCCAGCATGTTTACAACGCGGATCTTCTTGTCGTAGATCTCTTTTGCCCAGTCTAAAAGCAGCTTTCCGTCCCTGCTCTCTATGGCATAGATAAGGAGTCCGGGCAGGAAGAAGTCGTAGGTCATGTAGCCCTTGTCTGCCACTGTTTCATATATCTTTTCCCCGTAGCTTGCGTGGATCTCGGGAAGGAGTGATACTCCGAACTCATCGGCAAGCTTCTTGACCTTTTCAAGAACGTCCCAGGTATCGGGCTCGTTGAGGAAGTTCTTTTTACCGGGTTCCTTGGGAGCGTAGGCAAAAGCATCAAGTCTTACTATCTTTGCGCCGTACCCCGAAAGGCTCTTTAATGTGTTTCTGTAATGCTCCCAGACAAGCTCGGACTTGATATTAAGGTCCATCTGTCCAAGATAACGTCTACCGGATTCCAGAAGATCTACCGCAGCGTCCTTATATTTCTCAAAGCCCGTAAAATCTATCTCTGAAGGCTTTTTGCCCTCATCAAGTCCCTTGCTGATGCGCTCGGAAAGCTTCTGCGCTGTCAGATACTGAATGCTCATTTTGTCCATAAGATCCTGGACATCGGGCTTCTTGTACTGAACCTCCTGGTAGAAGGTATTCCAGTAAGGGACATCTTTGCCGTCGGGCATTCTGACCATAAGTATGGGAAGTCCCGGCTTTCTGAAGAACATATCTTTGATGTACTCTTCCCTTGGCTGAATGTACCCTTCCTCGGTCATGTCACCGCAACCCTCCCAGAACCTGTTCCAGTTGATGAAGAAATCCTTGTACTTTGAATTCTCACCGTTCTTAAGAAGATCCTGGAACTGGGGCGAAAGAACCGAGGCGTGATTCAGGATAAAATCAAGCTTGAGGTCGATCCCAAGATCAGCCAGTTTATCTATATCTCCGGGGGCAGCCATCTGCTCATTGATACTGTAGTCGATCACCGAAAATCCTCTGTCCAGATCCGTATTGAAGATGCTTGGAAGGATGTAAAAAGACTGGAACACATCCTTAAACTCTTCTTTGGAAAGAACCGCAAGGATATCCGACATGGTTCCGCCCATACTGTCAGGATAAGCATTGAGCATAGGTCCGTTATTTGTAATTTTTGACATAGTATTTCCTTTCTTAATCAGCTGTTCACAGCCATAAGCTTCTTAAACTCATCGTAGCTGATAATGTCTCCCGCCTTGGATACAATGATCCTGGCCTTGTGAGCCTGATCAACAAGTTTAGCCTGCTCGATTTCAAGAACCATTGTGGTGAAGGGGCTGTCAAGCTTGCCGTCTCTGTTCCTTGATCTTCTGTGCTCAAGTGTCTCCTGAGGTGTGCTGTTAAGAAGAACCGGGATATCAACCTGAGTCATATAGTCGCTGTTTCCGTGGGTCCACTCCACAATAAGGACCTGCTTCTGCGAGAGGTCTACAAGATCGTACCAAAGGGATGCCTCGTCTCTTCCCATTCTCTTAAGATAGAGGGCATCAGCACCGTCCTTGAAGGCTTTCATTATATTATCTACTTCTTCAAAATCTGTTTCCTTGGGTGTTCCGAGATAATTCTTAAGAGCCTCTCTTCCTGCCTCAAGATACTTTATGAACCAGGTGTCAGTCTCTGCATGGGCCTTGTCTGCGTCTGTTTCAGCCTGCTGCCACTCTCTGATCTTAGCAACATTTTCAGGATTCATGACGCCAGCGTCAGCCATGCCTCTCATGCCCGCAACCCTGAAGGTATGAAGTCTTTCAGCATCATTGTACATAGGAATCCTGTGAGGGTAATTGTCACCGGACATGGTGTAGCTGCCTATTCCTGCCTGTTCCAGCATATATGACAGAAGTGACGCAATTTCAGACTTGCCTACTCCGGAGCCTCCGCAAACCGCCACAACAGCACGGCTGTATGGATTTGTCTCCATCACGGCCGCCAGCTCTTTTACCAGCTTGGGGAAGATGGTCCTTGCCTTAGCAATGTGACTCTCACCGATCTCAATCTTATCTCCGGGCATATCACCGTGGGGAATATCCTCCGGAACAGTCAGATCCGCAACGATTTCCAACGCATGTGTTAGTTTCTCTTTAACATCAGAAACATTCACTGTTATTCTGTTGTACTTAGTGTTCATTTTTTCCTCATTCCTTTTCATAAAAAAATCGAATACTTTGACAACATGTATTCGACCGTGTTATTTTGTGAACAAGATACAATAACTTTTTTTCGTTGTAAAGTCCCAAAATAAAACATGATAACTATCAAAGAAATCGCCAGACAACTAAATATGAGCACTACAACGGTTTCAAATGTTATCCATGGAAAGGCCGGGGAGGTGTCTGAGGACACCAAGAAAAAGGTGGAGGAGTTTTTGAAGAAGGTGGACTATGTGCCTAACATAAGTGCACGTAATCTTGCCCAGAACGAATCCAAGATCATCGGCCTTGCGCTGAAGGCCCGTGCCGACAAGTACGAAAACCTTATCATGGATCCCTTTGTATCCGTTCTCATAGGTGGCGTTGAAGAGACCATCCGCAGCGCCGGTTACTTTATGATGCTGTACATCTCAAGGGATACCGACGAGATCATGAGACATGTTTCCACCTGGAACGTAGACGGACTGATCCTTTTCGGAATGCTTGATGACGACGGGATCCGTGTCAGCGAGAAATACAAAAAGCCCATCGTATGCATAGACACCTATTCCCTCGAGGGACTCAAGCACTTTACCAATGTGGGACTTGATGATGAACAGGGCGCCTACGAGATGACCTCCTATCTCATCTCTCAGGGGCACAAGAGGATCGCTTTTCTGTCCGACAACACCAAAGGCGTCGACCTTGCAAGACTCAACGGATATAAAAAAGCACTCAAGGACAACAAGCTTAAGTTCAAAAGCACCGA
This sequence comes from Butyrivibrio sp., assembly GCA_015056575.1. Lineage (GTDB taxonomy): Bacteria > Bacillota > Clostridia > Lachnospirales > Lachnospiraceae > Butyrivibrio. The sequence continues at coordinate 224,902 of SVGA01000001.1, read as the reverse complement.
CTTTTTACAGATACGACCAAGGTCTGAGGATATTGATGAGAGTCTTGATGAGATCTGCAACAGAGCTTCCGAGTTCACCGCCATCATGTGCGTATCGGATCTGTATGCCGTAACTCTCATGTCAGCTCTTTTAGACAGAGGCGTTTCAGTTCCCGATGACATCTCGGTTGTGGGCTTTGACGACAATATGCTGGGACAGCTCTACCGTCCCGCTCTCACAACAGTCCACCAGGATGTAAAGGCCAAGGGCGTCACTGCAGCAGACACACTGCTCAAACAGCTCTCCGGACAGAAGACCCCAAACCAGATAAAACTTCCCACAAGGCTTGTGATCCGTGACACTGTCAAAAACTTAAACAGTTAAATCAGGTTATTATTGTATAGATTGACCAACTTATGCTTACGCGCATAAGTTGGTCTTTTTTACGCTTTATCATAATTTTTAGAAATGTTTTATTGTTTTTTTACATTTTAGAGTAAACGATTAAGCCCTCTAAATACGCGGCTTTTGGCATATTTACGCCATTTTGCGCAATTCTTTTTATGGTTTTTTGCTTGAATTTTAGTACTGTATGTGATATCGTGAAATAAGCGTACAACTTATGCGCAAAAGTAACTGTGAAAAGGTTACTTTATATGGCAGAATGCACAAAAGTGCAAAAAAGGAGGGTAAAGAATGAAAAAGAAACTGATGTCAGTAGTTCTTGCAGGCTCAATGGTTCTTTCACTTGCAGCTTGCGGTACTACAGGAACAACCGACACAACTGACACCGCTGAGGCTCCCGCAGCTGAGACTCAGGCAGAGGCTACAGAAGCTACTGAGCCTGCTGCTACTGAAGAAGCAGCTCCTGCAGCAGAAGCTACAGGCGACCTTGGAGAGGTTCGTCTTCTCAACGGTAAGCCCGAGATCAACGACCAGATGCAGGCTCTTGCAGCTAAGTATCAGGAAGAGACAGGCAATGTTCTCGTAGTTGAGACAATCGGTGGTGACACAAACGCATCTGACGAGCTTAAGAAAATGTATCAGGCTGACAACATGCCTGACATCTTCGTTATCGAAGCTAACCAGGCAGCTAACTGGGACGGCATGCTTGCTGACCTTGCAGGCGAGGACTGGACAAACAAGACAGGCTTCGAACTTGTTGATGCAAACATGGGAACAATCGGATTCCCTTACACAGTAGAGGCTACAGCCCTTGGTTACAACGCTGACCTTCTTAAGGCTGCAGGCGTTGATCCCGCATCTCTTACATCACCTGCTGCATGGAAAGAGGCTTGCGAGACTCTTGATTCCAAGAAGGACGAGCTTGGCATCACAGCTGTATTCGGATGGTGCGCAGAGCCCACAAACCTTGGCTGGTCTTCAGGAACACACGTATTTGGTCAGTACCTCGACGCAGGTCTTAAGGCTGATGACACAACATACATCGACCTTCTTAACGACGGCGGCAAGATCGACGAAGCAAGAATGAAGGACTTCGCTGATTTCATAGGCATGATGAACCAGTACTCAGATCCTTCTCTTCTTATCGATGGAACCTATGATACACAGGTAGCCGGCTTCAAGGAAGGCAAGTATGTATTCATCACACAGGGTAACTGGTGTGTAACATCACCTGACGATGTAGACTTTGAGTGCGGATTTGCTCCTTATGCATTTGAGGACGGTATCAACACTATCATCGCCGGTCCCCCTTCATATTGGGTAGCATATTCAAACGGCAACGTTGAGGGCGCTAAGGCATTCTTCAACTGGTGTGCAGGCGATTCTGCTCAGAACATCCTTGTTAATGATGCAGGTCTTGTATCTCCTTTCGATGATTGCCAGTATGAGGCAGTTAACCCCTTCTACAAGAGCATGAACAGCTACATCACAGCAGGCAACTACTCAGGATGGCACACAATGCTTAAGAAGGACGGTCTCCAGAACCAGACATGTAACGTATTTGCTGATTATGCTAAGGGCAAGCTTGATGCAGACGGATTTGTATCAACAATGGCTCAGGTAATCTCCAGCTACTACGCACAGTAATTGTGAACATGCAGGCAGGGCATGCATGCCCTGCCTGTTTTTTCAATAAAAAAAGCAACCATTTAAACAATTTAATCTGAAAGGGGGATTACAAATGGGTACTTTTTCAATAGGCCGAAAAGTCGCATCCTTTGGCAGCCTGATTCTGGGCGCAGTGCTTGCGATCGCCGGACTTGCCTTATCCATTACCAAAGCAGGCGATCTAATCCTGGGAACCATGCCCGGTAGTGGAGCGCCTATCATTCTGGGGAGAGGCGTCATGTTTGTATGCGGAATAATCTTATTTATTCTTGGCCTGTATCTTTTTCCAACATTTAAGTATCATCGCACCATCATCAACATCATCTTCCTGTTCCCGCTGCTCTTTGCTTTTGCGGTAACTGTGATCATTCCTCTGGTTCTTGGTATCGGATATTCCTTTACCGACTGGAATGGAATCACCATGAAAGGTGTAGTAGGATTCGCCAACTATGCCAGAATGTTCAAGCAGCCTTCCTTCCTTTGGTCAATACTGCTGACATTCCTCTTCGTTGTTTTCAACATGATCCTCGTTAATCTTGTAGCTTTTCTTCTGGCTCTTTTATGTACTTCAAGGATCAAAGGCCTTGGGTTCTTCAGAGCAGCTTACTTCCTCCCCAACCTTATCGGAGGAATCGTACTTGGTTATATCTGGCAGTTCATTTTCAGTAACGTTGTCACAAGATTTACCGGTACATATTCAATGCTTTCGGACACAAAGACAGCATTCATCGCTATCATCATCGTATACATCTGGCAGTATGCAGGTTATATCATGCTGATCTATATCACCGGTCTTAACACGATTCCCGGAGATGTACTTGAGGCATCTGCCATCGACGGTGCGAACAAGCTTCAGACGCTTTTCAACATCAAGCTTCCTATGATCGCACCCACAATTACAATCTGTACATTCCTTACACTTACATCAGCATTCAAGCAGTTCGATGTAAACCTTGCTCTTACAAACGGTAAGGGCTCCGTGCAGTTCCTTGGTGAGTACATCGCCAACGGTACCGAGATGCTTGCTCTTAACATCTACGGCACAGCGGTTGTTAATAACGACTATGCCCTTGGCCAGGCAAAGGCAGTCCTTTTCTTTATCATCCTGGCAGCCGTATCTATCATGCAGGTACGTATTTCTAATAAGAGGGAGGTGGAACTGTAATGCATACCAAAGAGAAAACGTCTTCAGTAGTGATCAGAATGATCATAGCAGTTATCGTTGCAATATATGTATTGTTCCCGTTCTTCCTGCTGGTGATCAACTCGGCAAAAGAGACATCGGATATCACCTCAAATCCTGTCAGCTTTAACGGAATGAGTTTTGGCCAGTTCAGATTCAACGTACATGAAGTTATTAACGATCCCAACTTCCTGTTCTGGCGCTCCTTTGGATTCTCGGCACTCATCACTGTTCTGTCTCTGGTTCTTCTGGCATTGTTCGGAGCCATGGCAGCATGGGTTATCTGCCGTAACAAGACCGCCTGGTCAACAGTTATTTACTTCACCTTCATCGCATCAATGATCATTCCTTTCCAGGTAGTTATGCTTCCGCTTATTTCTACCTTCCGTGATGTAGGTAAGTTCATCGGTTTCCCGATGCTCCAGTCAGTACCCGGTATCGTATTCGCATACCTGGGATTCGGCGGAGCCATGACGGTATTCATTCTTGTAGGTTTCATCAAGGGTGTACCCTTCGACCTTGAAGAAGCTGCTTCAATCGACGGATGTTCTCCTGAGCAGACTTTCTTCCAGATCATCTTCCCTCTGCTGACACCTGTTATCACAACAGTTACTATCCTTAACGGAATGTGGATCTGGAACGACTATCTTCTGCCTTCAATGATGCTTGGTCAGAACGGTAAAGTAATGACAATTCCCATTGCCATTCAGAAATTCGTCGGATCATACGTAAAGCGTTGGGACAGGATCCTTCCCGCCGCACTGCTTGCCATCATTCCCATGATCATCATCTTCCTTATTGCACAGAAACAGATCATGGAAGGAATGATCGAGGGAGCGGTAAAGGGTTGAGCAGAGCACTTAGCGAGGTTCTTTCGAGCTTAGTGCGAGCCATGGGTGAACACTTGGCGAGGTATTGTCGAGCCTAGTGAGAATCCCAGAGCAGAGCACTTTGCTGAGGTTTTGCCGAAGCTAGTTCGAACGTGTTCTGGCGAACGCGAAGCGTGAGAGCAGAACTTCCTTGTTAATACATTTATATAAACATAAACCCATAAAAACTCCCCCGGAACTTCGGTTCCGGGGGAGTTTGCCATGCATTTAGAATTTATTTACGTCATAAGGAAGTTCTGCTCTCGTGCCAAAGCACTCGCCGGAACAACGTTCGAACCAGATTCGAAAGACCCTCATCAGGTTCAAACAGTTTCAGGCTCAGGATAGTCAACACCGAAAGTCTCAACGGTAACAGTCTTCATAACCTGATCCTTTACGGGACGGTCATTCCAGTCTGTCTCTGTCTCTGCAATAGAGTTAACCACTTCAAGTCCCTCAATGACCTTACCGAATGCAGCGTAGTCACCGTCAAGATGAGGTGAAGTCTTGTGCATGATAAAGAACTGAGAGCCTGCTGAGTTGGGCATCATGGAGCGGGCCATTGAAAGAACTCCCTCAGTGTGCTTAAGGTCATTCTTAAATCCGTTGCTGGAGAACTCTCCCTTGATCCCGTAGCCCGGGCCGCCCATTCCGCTTCCCTCGGGATCTCCACCCTGAAGCATGAAGCCGCGGATCACTCTGTGGAAAATAAGTCCGTCGTAGAAATGCTTATTGATAAGTGAGATAAAGTTGTTTACTGTGTTGGGGGCGATCTCAGGATAGAGCTCAGCCTTCATCACATCTCCGTTTTCCATTGTGATTGTTACTATTGGGTTCTGTGCCATTTTATTACCTCCGTTTATCTAAAAAATTTTTTGCCATAAAACCTTGTATCTTTACCAGGGACTGTTATTGTAGTCAGAGCCGTAGCCGCCTTCCTCATCTCCCTCGGGATTTCCGCCTATGTAGTCGCCCCACTTCTCCATGGTATCCCGCTGATCTTTTCTGTCCTCGAGAGCATTCTTCTTGTTTTCCTCCAGTTCCTTCTGGACCTTCTTCTCCTTGTCGGAAGGTTTGGAATCTTCACCGGAGTTTTCTTCAGAATCACTGCTGTTGCTCTGATCCTGTTGATCCTGACTGCTGTTATTCTGATCGGGATTCTTGAGCTGTTCGATCATCCTGTCTATATCTTCCTTGAGCTGCTGGGCATCCGCATCATGTCCGGGCTCACCTTCATCTGTAGCGCATCCCTTCTCAAGAAGTATATCCCTTGCTTTATACAGTATAAACAGTGCCGTATCTATCTTGTCCTGACTGGTAAGGTTATTGAAATCAATGGTATTGCAAAGGGAAAGAGCAAGGTTGACTCTGATGTCACACTCTTTTTCCTCAGTGGGATGCTGCTTTAAAGCCTCGGTATAATGGCCTACAGCCGCATTGTAATCCCCCTGCTTGTAGGCGCCATTTCCCAGATTATAATAGGGAAGATAACTCTCCGGGAAATTGTACTTCAGAAGCTTGCTCTCAGCCTCTGTTTTGAATTCTCCCCTATTGTAAGCACTGACAAAGGACATGTTCGTTCCAAGTCTTACTGCTTGATAAATGCCAAGCAAAAGAAGAATCAGTCCCACTATTCCGTAGAAGTACATTCTAAGAGGTATTTTTTTCATGGCTTATAACCTCCCTCTTCTGGTTATCATGAACAGCTCGATAAGTATCATGAGAACCAGCGGCATTGCAAAGAAGTAATAGAGATCTCTGGTGATCTCCGCTCCCTGGCCGCTTTCTATCACAGTCTTACTTGACTCCTTGATGATCTGGATCCGGCCCTTAAGCGCCTCTTTTCCACTGTTCATGTTCTCATACTCAAGTCCCAGCTGCCCGGCAATGGCCTTAAGATTACTCTCATCGAGACGGGATATGGCATCCTTATGGGTGGCGTAATCGTAGACATAGCCATAGTTGTCTTTCATCTTCCCCCCATTTTCGCTGCCGTAGCCCATGACCAATCCTGAATCTATGTACTGTGCCAGTTCCGAATAATCCTTGAGCTGTCTGCCGTTGGTGATCTCGCCGTCACTTATATAGAAAACAATGGTCTTCCTGTTCTCCTTTTTTTGGGAGGACAAAAGAAGAGCCTCTATATCCTGGTAGGGAATTGACAGATCACTGCCCTTGGCGTAGTAGCTGTCAGGCATAGCAAAGGTATCCATAAGATCCCTTATATACTCCAGATCCTGAGTGAAGGGTGACAGCACATGGGCGCTGTCATCAAAGGTCACCAGACCGAAGTTACTGCCGGCCAGCTCATCGATAATGTAATTAGCGTCGGCTGTAACACCGCTCATTCTGGTCTTACTGCCGTTGTAATCCTGGGCCCACATACTTATGGTATTGTCGATGACAAACAATACGTCCAGATTCTTGGTGGCAAACTCATACTGGCTCTCCACAATGCAGGGCCTTGCTCCCACCAGAAAAGCCAGAGCATATATCAGGGATAGCCGTATCAGGGTTCCGATCTTGTCAGCTCTGTGAGCCTTGTTGTTGATAATGAGAAACGCAGTGAGGGCAAACAGCAGTGCAGTGCCCGCCACCAGCGCTCCCATGGGTAAAATAGGCTGAAACTTCATTTCTGTAACACCAATCCTGTCGTGCAAGCCAGTGCAAGACAAATAATCAAAATAATATAGGGAATCTCCGGAAGATCCACGGTCTGCCTGGTCATAACAACCTTGACCATCATGGCCTCCTGCTTCTGGATATCCTGAACAATGGAAGAAACGGGAAGGCTTGGAGTTCTTACGTAGAACTTGCCCCCGGTGGTCTCCACCGCAGTTTTAAAGCCGTTAAGACACGATGAGTAGCTGTACTCTTCAGGCTGATAGAACTTCTCCTCAGAAGGGAAGATGCCGAACACGGTAACCTTGTTCTTCTTGCAGTAATTTGCCGCTTCCTGAAGATTGATGACCTCTCTTCCGTAGGCATTGAGCTCATTGTCTGTGCTCATGATGATAACTCTCGTCCTCTCGGAATTACCAAGATAGGGAAAAGAGTATAAGGCGGTTCCCAGGCCTTCTCCAATGAGGGAGGATCCTCTGTACCAGTTGTCGTAAAGAGTTCCCGCCTCAAAATAATCCAACCTCTCGTTCAGTTCCTTGAGTCTTTCCGATTTATCATCCGGGACATATCTAAGGTCATCGTACACAAGATAATAATCCTCATAATACTCCTTCTGCATCTTGAAGTAATCGTTGAGTTCATCCAGTCTGTCGATGACATAGTCGTAGTCATCAGTCAGGGGAACGTAGGTAACGGAAGAAGTATTGAAAATGCTTATTCCGAACCTGTCTCCCTCAAGTCCCGCAACAACTCCCTTAAGATAATCAGTTATCTCAGAATTCAGATCATACAGGGAATAGGAAACATCCAGGCAGAGGATGATATCTCTTTTCTTGACTCCGCTGACAGTGTCGTCGGTTCTGTAGGGCCTTGCTATAAGGAAAAGACCCGCCACAATACTGCCAATGATCCCCGCCAGCATAACCGCTGATAAAATACTGTATCTTATGGTCAGAGAGCGGTACAGAGGAGAGTTTTTGATCCTGGACGTATTGGCCGCTTTGGTACCCCCGGTATATATACCGGTTCTTTTTCTGTGTATAAAAAACAGAACAATCAGTCCCGCCACCAGCACAAAAAGGCTGATGATCAGGAACTTCTCATACATTAACTTCAGTTCCATGATTTGATAACTCCCATTGCCGCCTGACAGGATTTAACAAGATCCTTGTCCTTACCCTTTTCGTCTTCGGCAAACTCAGGCACATAGTACTCTTCCATCAACTCGTCAAGCTTTCTGATGCCCATGGCCTTAACTTCTTTAATAGTGTAATTCTCAACGTTAATCCCGGTAGCTTCGTGGACAAAACCTCTTATCTCAGCAGAAAGACGCTGGTAGCCGTCTCTTTTGTCCATTCTTCCTGCAGAATAGGCCACCTGTATATCATGCACCTTGCTGATATATTCCTTCCTGAGCCTGTCAAGCCTTTCGGGAGTGAGCCTTATATGACGAGGCGTCAAAGGTGCCTCCTTTTTGGTCCTAAATATCTTCACAAGACTCAGGATCACATAAATAACGATCGCGAGGGCTGCAATAAGGATCACCGCAACTATCAGATAGACCCACCAGCTATATGAAAATGGGGCCTGCAATTCAACCGTAGTAACCATTTCTGTACCTTTCAAGCAGATCCACTGTTCTGCCTATTATATCTTCCTCAGATGAGAGCGTCATAAGAGCCGCTCTGTTGCGCTTGCAGATTTCGGAAGTATTGCCGATAATGGCCTCCCTCTGCCTTACTTCCTCAAGGTGAAGAGCCTTACTGTGAGATAAAAAGAATCTTTCATATCTTGAAAGCTCTGTGTCAAAAACATTGTCCCCTGTAAGGAAGGCATCCTCCACATTGATTATAAGAAGATCGTGGCTTGAGGCAACACTTCTGACGGTGCCCTCTGAAAGCAGGGAAAGTCCTTCAATATCAGTCAGCAAAAAGATGATCATTTTCTTACGGACAGTATTGAGGACCTCGTTTAATGTATCCACTATTGTATGATCAACATCAGAGGTGATCTTACTCTCGTAGTCGTAAAGCAGCTTCTCGAGATGTTCGGTTCCGGACTTAAAGTAGCTTATGGATGAGCTTCCTTCACCGGGATAAGCCATGGCGTAGTCGGCACCGTTTCTTCCGACAATATAGGCCAAAGTCCCGAAGGTCATCAGCATCAGTTCCTTCTTGGCCTCGGCCGATGCCGTATCTCCCTGCATCTTGCTGCCTCTGTCGCATATGAACATAACATTGTGGCGCCTGTCCGTCATATATCTGCGGACCAGGATGGTTCCCATTCTCGATGATGATTTCCAGTCTATGTCGTGGACATCGTCACCTACCATGTATTCCTTGAGGTCATCAAACTCCATGCTTCTGCCCCTGTGGAGGGAATGGAAATCACCGTCCAGAATGTTGGAGGTCTTTTTATTTGTATAAAGAGCTACCGCCCTTCGTATCTTGGATAGGTATTCGTAATCTATTTTCATCAGGGTGCCTTCACTGAATTTACAATAGCATCGATAACTGCTTCCACAGGAACGTTGTCCGCAACCGCTGAATAGTTGAGGCCGATCCTGTGACGGAGTACCTGGTGGCTAACCTGCTTGACATCCTCGGGAGTTACATAGGTTCTTCCCTGGATAAGTGCTACAGCCTTTGCCATCTTAAGGAAGGCAATGGAAGCTCTGGGGCTGGCACCGATCCTGACGTACTTGCCAAGCTCAAGGCCCTGGATCTGGGCAGCTCGTCTGCTGGCTACCACAATGCTTGAGATATACCACTTGATGGCATCATCCACATATACTTTTTCAGCGATGGCCTGAACCTTATCCACATCCTTGATGCTAAGAACGGGAGGAGCAACATTGGCAATAGCTCCCGTCTCAATCCTGTTAAGGATTTCCACTTCCTCCGCAGCTGTGGGGTATGTTATTACCTCTTTTATCAGGAATCTATCGGTCTGGGCCTCGGACAGGGGATAGGTACCCTCCTGCTCGATGGGGTTCTGGGTTGCTATTACAATAAAGATATCCTCAGGCATGCGATAGGACTTGCCGCCGATGGTAACCTGTTTCTCCTGCATGGCTTCCAGCATCGCTGACTGGGTCTTGGCGCTGGAACGGTTTACCTCATCAAGAAGCACGAAGTTGGCAAATACAGGGCCGAGGATATTCTCAAACTTGCCTGTAGCCTGGTTGTAGATCTGGGTTCCGATGATATCACCGGGTAAAAGATCCGGTGTGCACTGGATCCTGGCGAATTTACCCTCTACCGCATCTGAGATTGCCTTAGCAGCAGTGGTCTTGGCAAGACCGGGCACAGACTCGATAAGGATATGTCCGTCGGCAATGATGGAACCGATCAGTGAAAACTTCAGCTGCTGTTGTCCCACAACCTTGGCATCAAAGTAGGAAGAAAGCTTTCCTATAACTTCCTGGGAATAGAGGAAATCCGCCTCGGAAATATCTTCCCTGTTCTGAGGCTGATTGTTCATATTGTTATTAACGTCCATTTTAAATCTCCAATTCTTTTACCTGATGATGGTGGAAAGGTTTCTCATGATGCCTTCCGCAATATCGGGTTTGTTCATAGAATACACGTGTATGTGGCTTACGCCGTTGGATATAAGGTCGATGATCTGGTCACTGGCATAGATGATCCCTGCTTCTTTGAGTTTCTCGGGGTCATCAGCAAAGCGGTCTACCATGATCTTCATCTTCTGAGGTATGGTGGAACCTGAAAGAGCGACACTCCTTGCCACCTGTCTCTTGTTGGTAATGGGCATGATGCCGGGAACAACGGGAACTTCGATACCCTTCTCCCTGATCCTGTACAGAAACTGATAGAGAGTTGAGTTATCAAAGAACATCTGGGTTGTCAGGAAGTCGCATCCGGCGTCCACCTTTTCCTTGAGGTGGATTATGTCCTCGGACTGCCTTTCACACTCAACGTGTCCCTCGGGATAGCAGGCTCCGCCGATGCAGAAGCTCTCATCCAAAGACTTGATATCATAGATAAGCTCTGTGGCATGGTTGTAGTCAAAGATGGTCCTGCCCTCCTTGGGGATATCTCCCCTAAGGGCCATGATGTTTTCGATGCCTTTTTCTTTGTAGCTTTTGATCACTTCCTTTACCAGGTCCCTGGTAGAGGATACGCAGGTAAGGTGAGCAAGCACGGGAACGCCGTACTTGTCCTGAAGGTCAGCCGCAATATTTCCGGTATTCTTGCTGGTTCCGCCGCCGGCGCCATAGGTAACACTCATGAAATCAGGCCTAAGAGCAGCAATTTCGGAAGCCGCCTTCTCCACTGCTTCATACCCCTCATCGGTTTTGGGCGGAAAAACCTCGAAGGATAGCGTTACTTCTTTATTCTTAAAAAGGTCTTTTATCTTCATAATATTATACATTGATCTCGGCTGACAGACCAAGATCCTCCTTATTAGCCTCGATGATCGGTTTAACGACTTCAGCAAGGAATTTATCCACCTGATGAGAACTGCATCCCACGTACCTCTTGGGATCCATGGATGCCTGAAGCTCTTCAAGACTCAAATGGAAGGCGGGATCGGCCGCGATAAGCTCCAGGAGATTATTCTCCTTACCTTCAACCTTAACAGTCCTGCCAGCTTCCATGGAAAGCTCTCTTATCCTCTCGTGAAGCTCCTGTCTGTCACCGCCTGCCTTAACCGCATCCATCATGATGTTCTCTGTAGCCATGAAAGGAAGCTCGGCGAGCATGTGTTTCTCGATAACCTTGGGATAAACCACAAGTCCGTCAACTACATTGATGCACAGGTCAAGAACACCGTCTGTTGCAAGGAAGCCCTCGGGAATTGAAAGCCTCTTGTTGGCAGAATCGTCAAGGGTTCTCTCAAACCACTGGGAAACCTCTGTGATAGCGGGATTGAGCATATCTGTGATCACATATCTTGAAAGGGAACAGATTCTCTCACTTCTCATGGGATTGCGCTTGTAAGCCATTGCGGAAGAACCGATCTGACTCTTCTCAAATGGCTCCTCCACCTCTTTGAGGTGCTGCAGAAGTCTTATGTCCTGAGCCATCTTGGTTGCTGATGAGCAGATGCCTGCAAGAACGTTTATCACTTTCATGTCCACCTTGCGGCTGTAAGTCTGGCCCGAAACTGCCATGCATCCCTTAAAGCCCATCTTCTGTGCAAGCATGGGATCGAGTCTGTCTACCTTTGTGAGGTCTCCGTCGAAGAGTTCCAGGAAAGAAGCCTGTGTTCCGGTGGTTCCTTTTGAGCCAAGAAGCTTCATGTTATCAAGGACAAAGTCAAGGTCCTCCAGATCCATGGTGAAATCCTGAAGCCATAAGCAGGCTCTTTTGCCCACTGTGGTAGGCTGTGCCGGCTGAAAATGTGTAAATCCGAGAGTAGGCTGATCCTTGTACTTGTCTGCAAAACCTGCCAGTTCATTGATGACGTTGACGAGTTTTTTGCGGACCAGCTTAAGACCCTCGGTCATGATGATGATGTCCGTGTTGTCTCCTACGTAGCAGCTGGTGGCGCCAAGATGAATGATCCCCTTGGCCTTGGGACACTGCTGGCCGTATGCATATACGTGGCTCATAACGTCGTGGCGGACTTCCTTCTCTCTGGCTCTTGCCACTTCGTAATTGATATCGTCCTGATGAGCCTTCAGTTCCTCGATCTGCTCATCGGTTATGTTAAGGCCAAGCTCTTTCTCAATCTCAGCAAGGGCGATCCAGAGTCTTCTCCAGGTCCTGAACTTCATATCCTGGGAAAAGATGTATTGCATCTCCTTACTTGCATATCTCTCCGATAATGGGCTGCTGTAACGGTCTGTAGACATGTGAACTCCTCCTGTGATAAACAATATTTTATGCTAATGCGGTAGGGATTGCACGGCTTTACTCTCACAATCCCGGTTATTCCTCGTAATCCCCTCTGATGTCCTCATTGGGCGGGTCTACGGGATAGGTGCCGGTAAAGCATCCCTTGCAGATGCCAAGCTTTCCTCCCACCATCTCCTCAAGTCTTTCGATGCCAAGGTAGGCCAGAGAATCTGCTCCGATGATCTTGCAGATATCCTCGATATTCCTGTTATAGGCTATGAGCTGGTCCCTTGCGGGAACGTCCGTGCCGAAATAGCAGGGCCACAAAAACGGCGGCGAGCTGACTCTCATGTGGACCTCTTTGGCCCCGGCATCCCGAAGCATCCTGACAATTCTGTCAGAAGTGGTGCCCCTTACAATGGAGTCATCTATCATTATTATCCTCTTGCCCTCAACTGCACTTTTTAAGGCATTGAGTTTGACCTGAACGCCAGACTCTCTGTTCTTTTGCTTGGGTTTTATGAATGTTCTTCCTATATAAGAATTCTTTACAAAAGCCTGTCCGTAGGGAATACCTGACTCAAGAGAATATCCCAAAGCCGCAACATTTCCCGACTCCGGAACTCCCACCACCATGTCGGCTTCCACAGGTGAATCCATTGCCAGGAACCTGCCTGCGGCAATCCTTGCATCATATACGCTGATGCCGTCTATGGTGCTGTCGGGTCTTGCGAAGTAAATATATTCGAATATGCATCTGGCGTGCCTTGATGCTTCAATGCACATGCTCTTATCTGATTTTATCCCAAAATCCGGGGATATTGTAACTATCTCACCGGGTTCAACATCCCTTATAAATGTTGCGCCGATGGTATCCAGAGCACAGGTCTCGGAAGCAAGGACATAGCAGTTCTCTCTTCTTCCGATCACAAGGGGCTTGAACCCGTAAGGATCTCTGGCTCCGATAAGCTTCCTGGGTGACATGATAACAAGGCTGTATGCACCTTTAATCCTCTGCATGGCTTTACCAACTGCCTCTTCAACAGAATGTGTGACCAGTCTCTCTCTGGCAATGTGATAGGCAATGACTTCCGAATCAATTGTAGTCTGGAAAATGGCACCGGTATAAGAAAGCTCATGTCGAAGTTCCGGTGCGTTGACAAGGTTGCCGTTATGGGCCATCGCAAGAGTGCCCTTAACGTAATTAAGAACCAGAGGCTGGGCATTCTCTCTTGTACTGCTGCCCGCCGTAGAATAACGTACATGTCCGACCCCGATATCGCCCTTAAGCTTATCAAGCTCGTCCGGTGTAAAAGCCTCATTCACAAGGCCCATATCTTTGTGGCTTAACACCTTACCCTTAGGACCCTTGGTATCACTGACCGCAATACCGCAGCTCTCCTGGCCCCTGTGCTGCAAAGAGACCAGCCCATAGTAGATCGAGTCAGCAACATTGCCTCCGTCAAAATCATACATTCCGAAGACTCCGCACTCCTCATTAAGGTGCTTGTAAGATTCCAATCTATCTGTATTCTGCTGCATCCTATCTCCCCAAATAGCAATGATCAACTCTTGATACAAACACACAAATAATACCATCATCCGACGCGTGTTTCAAGGGTTTGCCCTATCCATCCATGAAGCTTAAACAATTATCAATATACTGACAAGTTCAACCTCATAGTGGTATCATTAAATCAAACAGAACTGGCAACTGATGAGGACAAAGCCTACGGCGTCGACAAGTGGGCACAGCTCTTCAAAGCAAAAACATGGGAGGATCTCAAGATGATAGCACAGAATAATGAATCAATGACATCCGCAGCTGAATCTATATTCCTTTCCAACCAAGACTACAACATCCGCAAGGTCATTCGAGAAAGACAGGAGCATGAGCGCTATATCGAGAGAATCAAAGCTGAGAGGGACGAAGCCCTGGCCGAAAACGCAACGAAGCAAGCCAAGTTAGACGCAGCCTTAAAGACCATCACCGAACTCCAGGCCCAGCTCAAGGAATCTCAGGAGCAGAACAAAAAAGACTGACCTTTATACGATAAGCTCTATATTACGGCAAAAGCGGCGGTCAGATACTGACGGGAGGAGATCTGACTGCATTCCTGAACGCCACCCTGGATCTTTAAATGCAGGTCAAAAGAGCCGCCTCCGATCCCAAACTCCTTGACTTGCTTTTCTAGGAATACACCGAAAGCCACAACAACAATTGACACAACCTTCCCGGGCACCACTGGTGTCCGGTTTTCTTTTGAATAATATCTCCCGTTCCAAATTCTTAAGAAATCTTAAGAAATTTCGACGGTAAATCTTAAGAATTGGGTGGTATGATTCTATCTGCACCGGTCTTAGTGCATCTTAAGTTACATTCTTAGAAACATCAGGCAATTCCGGCCAAAGCTATTCCGGGAAGTAACAAATAACGAATAGAATCGAGGATAAACTATGCAACAAAGCTACAACTACCTGGCAGCAACAGGAAAGCTGCACTACAACATGACCAATGACTACATGTTTCGTATGGTCCTTCAGCGGGATAAGGAGACACTGATCAATCTGATAAGCTCTGTTCTTGGGATACCAAGGGATGAGATCTTGGACGTTAAGATTGAAAACACTGTTGAGCCCGGAAAAAGTGTCGACAACAAAGAGTTTCAGATGGATATACTGGTTCTTTTGAATGACAACACCTACATAAATCTGGAAATGCAGGTGCTCAACTACAATAACTGGCCTATGCGGTCTCTTTCATATCTGTGCAGAAGGTTTGATAACGTGGCAAGGGGTCAGGATTATTCTATGGTGAAGCCTGTATATCACATTGGTTTTTTGGATTTCACGCTGTTTGAGGATCATCCGGAATTCTGCGGGATATACCAGATCAGAAACATCAAGGACAATTATCAATATACTGACAAGTTCAACCTCTACGTGATAGAATTGAATCATACAGATTTAGCAACCAAGCAGGATAAAGCCAATCATATCAATGATTGGGCAAGGCTATTCAAGGCCACCACGTGGGAGGAAATCAAGATGATCACAAAGGACAACCCATCAATGAATTCCGCTGCAGAATCTATATATTTATCCAATGCAGACATAAGCATTCTGGAGCAGTGCCGCGCCAGGGAGGATGCTATTGCTCATGAAGCTCATCAAAAGAAAGTCATCGCTGACTTGAAGCGGGATCTGAATGAAGCAAATAAACGGATTGAAGAGAAAAGCAAGCAGCTGGAAGATGCCGGCAAGACTATTGCCAAAGATAAAGAGGCTATCGCCGAGAAAGACGCTACCATCGCCCAGCTTCAGGCAAAGATTGAGGCTCTGGAAAATAAGAAATAAATCATCTCAGGTGAGAACTACACCAAAGTCGAAGCAACTGGCCTAGCCAATCTAAATACCCTCTACTCCTGGCTCTTCTCAATCGGTCGTGACAACGATGTCAAAAGAGCTGCCTCCGACCCCAAACTCCTTGACTTACTTTTCGAGGAATACAATAAAAGCCACAAAAACAATTGACACAACTTTCCCGGGCACCAACAGTGCCCGGATTTTTACTTAAAAAAGTAATACCACAGCTTTCTATAGCTTCGTTAGGTTATTCTCCATTGGTCCTCTAATTCTTTAGAAATCTTAAGAAATTTCGACGGTATTTCTTAAGAATTACATGCTAGAATCTTTCTTGTCGCCCCTTTCTGGGCACCTCTTGCTGCAGTCGCAGCAGGCCCGGCATATCGCCGACTAATCAATCCAAAACAAGAAAGGAACTAAAAAATGTCACAAGAAACAAACACCAAAAGCATCACCGAGAAGTCTCTTCCAACCTATGAAACGGCAACCGGGCCAATAGAATTCACTTTAAAGTCCGATCTGCTGTTCCACTACGTTATGCAAAGATCCAAGCCAGCCCTCATCGGGCTGGTATGTTCACTGAAGGGCATCAGCCCCGATACCGTCAAAGACCTTGAGGTTATGAATCCCATTGATATAAGTGCCGCCCCAAAAGAGACCGTGATGGACCTCAAGCTCACCCTTAACTCGAACGAGATCATTAACATCGAGCTTCAGGTCTATTGGGATAAATACTGGATAAAGAGATCCCTCCTCTATATGTGCCGCGGCTACGACTGCCTCGAGGAAGGCGATGATTACTCCAAGCTCAAACCCACCACTCACTTCTGTATCGCCGATCTGGATATTCTCCCCGGGAACACTTCCTTCTACTCCTCCTACTATCTCATGGAGGAAAAAACCCACCAAATTTACTCTAAAAATCTTAGTATAGGCGTGTTACAATTACAGTATATAGATAACGCCACAGAAGTAGATTCCAACAATAACCTTGTCTTCTGGGCAAAGCTGTTTAATGCCAAAACCTGGGAAGAGTTCAAGGACATTGCGTGTGACAATCCGGTGATAAAGGAGGTAGGTGATCTTATGCTGATGATGAATATGGATCAAAAAGAAAGAGAGATACTTGAAGGCCAGCGCAGATACAGAGAGCAGGTTGCTTCGCAGTACACTGCCGGCTACACAGATGCAGAAGAAAAGCTCACCCCTGTGATCGATGAGCTTCAAGAAAAGATTGACGCCGCCAACAAGACTATTTCTGAAGACAAAAAGACCATCGCTGAAAGAGATAAGACCATCGCCGATCTCCAGGCCCAGCTCAAGAGGGCTCTGGAGAAGGCCCAAAAAGGCTGACCTTCATAATTTCCATATCCATTAACATAATTCAGGAACCGGCATATTGTATTGCTACCGGTTCCTGTTTTTATGGGTATAACCCGCCATACACAGCAAAAGCGCCAATGCACTCCGGCATTGGCGCTTTCTATGTCTACCTATTTGATGTCGTGTGTGTTGTGAAAGTCAAATAGGGGTCGACCATTTTGGTATTACTGCTTAGATTTTACTTTTTAATACTGAAGTTGATAGTCTTAAGTCCTCCGTACTCACCGGTACCTTTGATGATCACGGTTGCCTTGCCAACCTTGTTGTTGTTCTGAATAGCTACGATCTCGTAATCGTTGCTATCAATTGTAACCAGGTTAGTTGTACGTCCAACTTTCTTCTTGATCTTGAGAACAATGTCATCCTCTGAGATTGTGACAGGTGATCCGGCATACTTAATGTAGAACTTGTTAGCTGCTATCTCTTCGTCATCAACCAGGAATGATAATGATGCTGCACTTAATTTGTAAGCCTTGTCTATAACCTTGAAGGATACAGTTGCTTTACCTTCATAGTTTCCTGTACCTGTGATCGTAGCTGTTACATAGCTTCCGATTGAAGGTATTGCACTCTCTGCCTCGAAGGCAATAGTGTAATCTGTCTTAACCTTAAGTGCCTTTCCATCAAGATCATAAACAGTAATCTTATTCTTCTCGTATGCCTTTGCCTTTGCAGCGTATACAAAGTCATCAGCTGCGAATGTAAGATTTGAAATTTCCTGCTTAACAATCTTATATGCTACTGTTGCGGACTTCTTGTAGAACTTGCCTTTACCCTTAATGGTAACTGTTCCAATACCGGCCTTAGCATTAACCTTGTTAGTCCATGTATAGTCTGCAGATGTAAGGTCATAGTCACCGTAAGATACTGTTACTGATGAAGGCTTTGTGCCACCCTTAGCATAAGGAATTTCAATATCCGAAGCCTTTGTTCCGGTCACCTCGACGGGTTCACCATTAATGCCTACGGTAATAGTAGCTGTGCTAAGATCTACTGTCTCAGGAACAATCTTATATGTAACCTTCTTAGTTCCGAAGAACTGTCCCATACCTGTGATGGTAGCTGTAGCTGTTCCAAGTCCTACATTATTGGAGAATGTTACTGTGTAATCACTTCCCTCTGTAAGTGTAAGAACTGCTGCACTCTTATTTGCCTGATATGTAACTACCATATTCTCAGGAATGATCTCATAGCCGTTATAGGGATATGACTTCTCCACACCTGATACAACAGCCTTGGAGATTTTAACTGCGTTTGCAGGATTAACAATGATCTCATCAGCAGTTGTCTCACCGGTGTAATTACCCTTACCTACAATTGTGATAGGCCATGTTCCGGGAACTTCATAAGCATCCTCATCATCGTCAAGATAGTAAAGATCATAATCTGTTCCTGCCTTAAGTGTCTTGCCGTTAAATGTAAGTACAGGCTTAAGGAGCTGCTCTGCATAAGCGCCGGTCTTCTTGTTAAGCTTGCCGACTGCAGATACATTATTAACTGTTACATCATAATCAATGTATGCAGGATTGATTACGAAGGAAGCTGTGGCTGTTCCTGCATAATTGCCTTTAAGCTTAACTGTAACAGTAGGTTCGTTCTTACTTCTTGCTGCATTGGTATTGTTCTTGTATGAATATGTATAGTCCACACCCGGTGTCAAAAGAACTGTTCCATAATATACGTTAGGCTCAGGCTTAATAGCTGATCCTGTATATATATAGTCATCAATTGCACCAATCCATGCAGCGCCTTCTGCGTAGCGACCTGTATTAAGATCTGCCGCATCAATTTCATCAGTTACTGTTACAACAATTGACTGAGAAGCAGTTCCACTTGTTGCCGAAATCACTGCTGTGCCTGACTTCTGTGCTGTTACTACGCCTTCAGATGTTACAGAAACCGTATTCTGATCGCTTGATGCCCATGTAACTGTTCCGGTTGCGTACTCAGGATATGTCTTTGCAATCAGTCTTGCACTCTCTCCTGCCTTAATACCGGCTACAGGTGCCTGAAGTGTAAGTGACTTAGGCTCAATTGAGATTGACTCAACTACAGGTGCAGCCTTAACTGTAACGTCATAAGTTGCCTTGATTCCTGTAGCTTCTGTCTTATTTGTTCCATCTTCGTTCAGCTCACCGGTCATCTTATATGCTTCTACAGTGATCTTGGTTGTACCTTCTGAAATAGCTGTAACTTTTCCGTTTGTTACAGTAGCGACTGACTCATCACTTGATGCCCAGTTAAATACTGTATTTGTGTAATTTGCAGGTTTTGTAGTAAATGCAAGGTCAGCTTGCTTGCCTACATATAATGTATAATCTGTTGTTACCGGTGTAATTGCGGTAAGCGCTGTGTCTTTACCACCGACTGTAACTTTAATACTTGCGGAAAGACCGGAATCAGTATCTTTTACTGTAACCTGAGCACTTCCCTTGGCAATTGCTCTAATAAAGTAAGTTTCTGAAACACTGTCATATTCAACAGCTACCACTTCACTATTGTTTGATGTCCAGTAAGTAGAATAGTATGCGTTTTCAGGTGTTACTGCTGCACTTACAGCTACTTTGTCGCCAACTGCCATGTTAAGGTTAGATACATTAGTACTGATGGAAGTGATGTACTCATAAACATATACATATATTTCATCAGTTTTGCCATCAGCAGATACAGCTACAATTTCCGTATTCCCCTGTCCAAATCCTGTAACCGTTCCATTAGGCGCCACAGACGCTATACTAGGATTCCTTGAGTACCATGTAACACTGTAGTCTGCATCCTCATCATCTGCAGTTATATCAGCTACGAGCTTGACTACATTGCCCTTCTTAACACTTACATATTCAAGTTCATCATCACTTCCCTGCTTCTTAATACTAATGCTTGTTATTGCAGGTTTTACCCTGAGTACATAAGAAGCCTTGTAAACTTTATCACCAACTGTAATGGTAGCCTGAATTGTTGTCGCACCCTTCTTAATTCCTCGGATGACACCATCAGCTGTTATAGTCGCTACAGATCTGTTACTGCTGCTCCATGATACAGTAGCATGGTTGGGGTCGAATGTCTCAGGTGAATAATTGATGCCAAAAACATCAAAACTATCTTCTTCATTTGCATATACATCCTTGTTCTGAACGATCCATGCACTTGAAAGAGCTGTTGTAACATTTACTGTATAGTAATCATCTGCAGTCTTAAGAAGTCCGGACTCTCTGTCTGTTCTTCCCATCTTATCAACTACCAAACCGCTCTCGGGATCAATGATCGCCTGAGCAAATTTAGCTGTTCCGTTATTTACCGCGTATACAACACCATCGTTGTCAAATTTAGCAGTAGCCTTGCCATCATCTGTACGTGTATCTGATGTCTTGGACCACCTGATGGCATATTCCGAACCAACAGGAAGAATAAATGTAGGTGAAAGAACTGCCTCAGTCTCTCCCGGAAGTTCAAGGTCAAGTGTTGTCTCAGGTGATTCTACAAATTCGTAAAGCTCGTACTTAACAGATGCAGCACTTGCGCTGTCAGCTATTGCACTGATGCTTACTATTGCAGCCTTGTTGATAGAATTAAATGTAATTGTTGCAGTTGCATAACCATCCGCACCGGTAGACGCATCGCCTGCTACAGTTGCAATATTATTATCACTTGAAACCCATTTTACAGGAACACCCTTGGCAATTTTTTCATCATCAGTATTTGTTACATGAGCACGTACCGTAACTGAGCCGGTTGTGCCTGCCTTGATGAGCTTTCCAATATTATTGGCAGTCTCAGAAATTTCTACATCGTACTCGGTCTTTGAAAGTGTAATCTCGCTGAAGTCAAGTTCATAAACAATGACTGCTGCCGAATCTGCATTATATATTGTTTCTCCTTCTGCGACTACTACAGAAACGTATCTCTTTGCTGTAGTTCCGGCCAGCTTTTCAGCATTGATGTAAACTGTATCATACTTTGCAATCTCGCTATCAAAGAAGTCTTTATAATCAGCCCATTCAAGATCACCACCTTCAAACCACTTACCATAAAACAGACCTGTCGGATAAGTAGTAGAATAAGCATATCGTACAGTCTGACTTGCATCTGTTCTAAGAGACTGAGGGAGTCCTATTCCTACCCAGAAACCATAGCCTGCACCTTCTGATGCCATGTGCTGCTTAAGATCCTTGGCCGTAACCTTTACTGGCACTGTGTAAGGTGTTGTGCTGGGGCTTACCTCGTCAAGTTCGCTGCTTGTAGTTACATTGTAAGTATCCTTTGTAAACAGGGCATCATCCTTATAGCCACCTTCTGCATTATCATGAAGTTTTGCCGGAATGATATTGTTTACATCACTTGCAATATTGAACTTAACTCTGGATAAATCAACTGCATATCTGTAAATCTTGGAATCGCTTGTATCACGTTTCGATGTGTATTTTACATATACATATCCTGTTTTGCCTGAGTCACTGAAGACAAATTTATTACTTCCGGCATTGAAGTAAACTGTTCTGTGAGTGATATTTCCGTCCTTATCTGTCAGATAACTATCAAGGTCATTTTTCCACTCAAATCCTGATCCGTCATATGAGCCATATGACTGTGCATACTGTACAGTATAATTTGCTCCTGTAATCTCAGGAATAGCTATACCTGCCCAGTAGCCGAGACCAGCCTCGCCTGTTGCTCCGGCTTTGTGCTTAACAATATCATCGGCTGATACAGAAACATAAAGTCCTTCATTGCTCTTTCCATCTACATCAGTCCAAGTACCTGTTCCCAAGTACTCCGCTTTATAGCCTGTAGAAAGCTCACCTTCTGGTATTACATCAGTTCCGCTTGTATCAGCTATAGGAGCCTTCTGAATAGCTGCTAGCTGGTCAACAGTAGGATAATCATTCAATGTTGTTACATTTGAAAGATCAATTGTGTAGTAGTATCTCTGTGATGTTGATCCGCTAATGTACTCAATACCGGCATATACCTTCTTATTCTCAGGCATGCGATTATCTGCCATATTCCAGTACATTGCCAGATATGAAGTTCCATCTTTCGGATCCACATAAGGATCCTCACCAGCTTCGATTTCCCTAAACTCTGTTGAACCTGTAGCCGGTGTTGTGTAGTTCATGTAATACTTGGTTGTAACATTACTGTTATTAGCAGTTCCCTTTGGCCAATAAAATCCTGTGCCAACCCAGTATCCATTTGTACCCTGACCATTCATATGAGCACGAAGATCGGTTGCAGTTACAGTAACAGTGTAATTGCCGTTAGAACCTGTAACTTCGTCTATTCCATACTCTGTATAAAGGTTAGTAATCTTATCAAAGCCTTCTGTAGGATGATCCTCAAGAGTTGGAGCAACTACTCCTGTTGCCTGTGCAATCGTAGGCATACCGCTAAGCTCAACGCCGCCCATATCTACTACATAAGTGTAGATAACTTCGTCTCCTCTGGGAGCTGTGTACTTAACGTAAACGTAACCGGTCTTATCTACGAGAGCCTTATCACCTGTTCCGTTAGCATTAAAATATACTGTGTCATAAGTCTTATTATTCACAGTTACTGTGCTGTCAAGGCTCGTATCAGTCCAACTTATATTTGAAGGATCAGCAATCTTTGTATAGGACTGCTTATAGTATGTAGTTACACCGGTTTGCTTAGGTATACCAAATCCAACCCAATACCCTGTTTTATATGGGGCAGGAGCATCTGAATCATGCTCAACAAGTCCCTTTACGGAAATGGGAACTGTTACAGTCTTACCGTCTTCGCCTAAAACACCAGGGCCTACCTGATATGTACCTTCCGTATAAAGATCAGTTTTAGGTTTTGCAGCCTTGTCAACTATGGGGGCAGATACAACATCTGCTGTTAATTCCGGCAGTCCGTTGTTCATCTGGACGCCTGACATATCAAACTCATAAGTATATACTACAGAGTTCTTCTCTTTTTTATCCCAATACTTTACCAGTACATATCCTACGGAATCCACAAGTCTTGGGTCTGCCGCATTGAAATATACAGTATCATAAGTAACAGCGCTTTCGCCTGTTCCTTCAGTCATTGTATTGTCTAGCTCAGGTCCAAATGATTTACTCTCAATCTCTGCCTTATTATATGCCTGCTTGAACTCAGTCTTGTGGTCAGCAACTCTGGGGATCCCAAAGCCTATCCAGTATCCCTGACCTGCGCCTCCTGCCTTATGCTGCTTAAGGCCTGTGATGGTCACAGGAACTCTTATAGTATTCTCAGTCACAACAGATTGACCAAGTGCATAAGAATTAGCATCATAAAGCTCATCATCGGCAATAAAGTCACTGCCTGTTGTCTCATCGTGAAGCTTAGCTGCAATAAGATTTGTCTGTGCTTCAGGAAGATCCTCATCAATAGTCACACCTGACATATCAAACACATAGGTGTAGATAACAGTCTCGTCATTAACAGAATTTGTATACTTAACATATACGTATCCTTTTTTGTCAACAAGGCGAGGGTCATTTGCGTTGAAGTATACGGTGTCATATGTTACAGCAGCACTACCTTCTCCAACTGTCATTGTATTATCCAATTCAGCTTTAAAGGTATGCTCTTCTTTAGCAACGTATGACTGCTCGTATTCCTGAGTTATGTTTTCGCTAATCCTTGGAATACCAAAGCCAACCCAGTAGCCATATCCGGCATCGTCACCTGCCTTGTGAAGTTTCAGCTCATTTGCTGTAACCGGGACAGTGATCGTAGTTCCGGACTTTGTAACCTCTCCGATACCGTAATTCTTACAAATATCACCATCGCCAACTATATTCTTATCATCTGTATCATGAAGTGTTGCAGCAATGATGTTTGTGGGCACTTCAATTGTGCTGGCCAAAGTTACATCGTTCTCAATCGTGATAACATATGTTTTTGCTATATCATCGCCGACATAATATCTGATTCCAACATAGAATGTGGGAATCTTATTATCCTTAGGCTGTAACTTTCCGTAATAGAAAGGATAATTAACAGTATCTTCACAGCCTTCTTCGTCATACTCAGAATATTCCGAATTTTCTGTTGGAGCATTCCATCCTTCATAAAACTTAACTGAATATCCGTCTTTAGCTAATGCTGCTCTGTTAATGGCAAGGCCTAACAAATATGCCTGCTGACCATCTCCAATCGTATGCTTCTTAAGATTATTACCATGGATCGTTGCAGTAATTTCCTTAGCACCTGTAACTTCTACGTCCACACCGTAGCCTTCTATAACAGGATTAACTTTTTCTGCCTTGTCATAGAGAGTCGCAACAGAAATTGCATCTCTAATCTCTTCTGCTGATGGAAGATCAGACTCTTGTGCAGTCAGAAGTTCTGACTCCTCTTCTACAGAAAGAATTTCTGAAGCTTCCTCTACCTCCTCAGAAACCTCCTCTTCTACAGGAGTCTCTTCCGCAGGTTCCTCTGCTTCCGGCGCAGGAGTCTCATCCTCTGCCGACGTAGGAGTCTCTTCCGGAACTGAAGGAACTTCCTCTTCAGACTTCACCTCAAGAGATTCTCCCTCTTCAGTCTGCTCTATAGTCTCTTCCGGCTGTTCAGGCAATTCACCCACTTCTCCCGCAAACGCGGTCATAGATGGAGTGAATGCCAGAGTTGCTGAAAGAACTATGCTGAGCAGTCTTCCAAACAGTTTCTTTCTCATAAAAAACTCTCCTTTCACAACACATTTTTCTTTTCACCGGCCTCCTTGCCGTATGAAAGCGATGAATAATAGTGAAATAAGTCCTTCCTTGCTGCTTTTAGATTGAATTATTCTCCCACCCCTAAAAGCGGCGACTGAATTAATTATACGATATTTAGAATATCAAACAACACGCTTTTGATATTTTAACTATATTTTATTTGTAGTTTAGGGATAGTTTATGATTTTTTATTAATTGAATTTCGTTTATTTATAAGAGCTTCTTGAAGTTAATAATTGTGACCTGAAATATAATAAAATGATTTCTTTAATATCATATGCAAGATTAATTATACTGCTGATATACTTTATTTTTGCCTTGCTACTTACTGTATTATGCTAATAATAATTTTTGACTTACCATCGAAAATGGAGGGCTTTGGAAAACAAGGACATAAAATCCGCAGAATATGTCCTGTCAGACGAAGACATAGAGGATCGTCTCGATACTATATACAATGATTTTCTGAAAAAGTGCTCTGACATGTCTCCCAGGGAACTTAACCGCTGGGTCACAATAGAAGACCGGGAACTGATCTACTACCATCAGCTCTCCGGTCGTGAGAAACGTCTTATGAATTATTTTCTTAGAATATCAGCTGCCAGTAAAGTCTCTGATGATCTTAACTCCCGATAACCGGTCCAGATCCGCCCCTTGTCATTTTTTGTTATCAGCATACTGTTTTTCCAGCAGAGCTTCAAATTCCACCACGGGAACCGGTTTTGAGAAGTAATAGCCCTGAAACAGATTGCAGCCCAGCTTATTAAGTGTATCGAATTGCTCACGGGTCTCAACTCCCTCTGTAAGGGAAATTATTCCAAGATCTTCCGTAAGTCTTATGACATTCTTGACCACGATGTTGGCTTTGTTCTCATCGCTTCCCTTTCCAAGGAACTTCATATCGATCTTAAGCACGTCAACCGGCATGTCTTTTAACATATTAAGAGATGAATAGCCGCTGCCGAAATCGTCCATC
This sequence comes from Butyrivibrio sp., assembly GCA_015056575.1. GTDB lineage: Bacteria > Bacillota > Clostridia > Lachnospirales > Lachnospiraceae > Butyrivibrio. Next base: position 198,937 of record SVGA01000001.1, on the reverse strand, counting down.
TCCACTATGAAGCCTTTTTTCCGAAAATCCTCAAGAACCTTCATTTTGTCATCGGTGTCCCTCATCATGCTGCTCTCGGTTACCTCGATACGCAGCTTTCCGGGATCTACGGAGTATTCGGATACTATACCTGTAATATCGGCAAAGGCGTCTGTAACATAAAAGTCCTTGGGTGACACATTTATGGAGATGAAAAGCCCGGGATATTTCTTTTCCCAATCCGCAAGTATCCTGCAGGCTGACTTCCATATATGCTTATCAAGGTCAACGATCATTCCGTTCTCTTCAAAAAGAGGAATAAAATCAGCCGGAGGCATAAATCCGTGCTCGGGGTGGATCCATCTTGCCAGAGCCTCGGCTCCCACGATCCGTCCGCTGTTGTCGACTATTGGCTGCAGATAAGGAAGTATCTCGTTTTGCTCTATTGCCGGGCCAAGGGACGATGAGAGCTCCTGGTTCCAGACCATCCTGTCTCTTATGGCCTTGTCAAAAAAGGCCACATGTTTCTTGTAATTATCCCTTATGGAATCAAGCGCCATGTATGCTCTGTCGTACAAAACAGTCACATCCGTGTCATCATCCTCTATTTCACAAAAGCCGATGTGTATAACAAGATGCTGCTCGGTATCACCCAGCTTAACCGTAAACTTCGACAGATCTTCTTCTATAATATCGCTGATGAACATGTTCTTTGGAAGACACGAGCCAAAGGTATCACCGGAGATACGTCCATAGATACAGTGGATATCCGAGTACTTTCTAAGCCAGTCCGCCACCTGAATAAGTGCCGCATCGCCGAAATCTCTTCCGTAAACATCATTGAACATCTTAAAATCTATGATGTTGATAACTGCCACGTAGTAATCCTTAAGAGCATGCTGCGACAGCTGATCGGATATCTCTTTAAAGGTGAACTCCCTGTTGTAAAGTCCTGTAATGGCGTCGTGGTTCATTGCGAACAATTCTCTCTCTATGCGGTTCTTTTCTTCCGTTATGTCTCTAACCCTGATATAGGATCCAAGCTTTTTCCCATAGGTGTCCCTGAATACTCCCCTGGCAACCATATAGTGCTTGACGTTTCCGTAAGGTCCTTTTGTGTATTCCGTCTCAGTTCTTTCGGGCAGATCGTTAACCGCGCCGAACATCTGCATGAATTCGTGAGATATGCTCTCATAGTCTTCGCTTCTGTTCTTCGTCAGCTCTTTTGTCGGATGGTTAACCCATATGCACCTTCCCTCGGGTCCGTACAAAAGCACCGCAACCTTGGTGTCGGACACGATATCCGCAAGCATTTTGTCCAGGAGGCGAAGAGGCCTGTAATAGATCGAGAAATAGAAGATCAGAAGTCCAAATACTGCAAAGCCCACCATGGATCTGTCTATGGGAGTTTGGGAAAAGATATAGAATGTCTGCCACAGGGTACCGATTATGAGGCTGACAAGGATCACGATGTAGCGCTCTTTGTAGAGCCGATGAACCTTGATGGTCCTTGTGATAAAGACGATCATTATCATAAACAGGGCGAAGTAACACACTATTCTGTGGAAGGTCTGTCCTGCACGGGGATTCATGATGAAATAGGGCTTGCCGTAGGCTTCTATCTCCTGAAGGAAAAAGGCATGCCCCGTAAAGATATTGATAAGAAGCTGCAGAACGTCTGCAAGAAGAAACCAGTTGATCCAGGCGGGCACACTGTCCCGGCCGCTGCTGTGCTCATCCCTTATGCGACAATACTCATTGGTGAATTTTATAAAGCTGAACATGATAAGATCCATGCCGATGTAGTAGATATAGCACCCCACAAGGGCAACACTCTCAGTAGTGGCTCCAATGATGATCATGTTGCCAAGAACCGGCGGAATAAGAGAGAGACAAAAGAAATGCACCTGTTTTCCAATGGGCTTGTCTGAACGTACTGAAATAAAGGCACATACCAATAATGTGACTATCAGTGTAGCGAATATGATAATAAAGGCTGTTCTGATCAAAAGAATTCGCCTCCCTTGCACGTAATAGCACTATTGTAATTGTAGCTCTGCCACATATGGGATTCAACGTATTTTAGACAAATTTAATTTTGTATATTGTTTATTAATAGGAGCCAGGATCCGGCCGGTTTTATGCTTCCGGGTATTTCTCCTCATAGCGGGATACCATATCCAGAATCTCCTGGGTGTACTTAGGGTACTGACGAGCCGTATCTTCGATCTCCCTCTTTGCATTGCCCGCCACCACATCACGGTTGTATTCCATGCGCTTTCTAAGAGACTGTCTTTGAACATTGAGGCTGTGCCTGATCTCCACTTCTTCGTTGTGGTTTACAAGAGCCTCGGCCTGATGTATCCATATCTCCGGGTCTCTTACACGGAAGTGCCGAAGCATGTAAACGAGGTCTTTTTCATTGGTATCAAGGAGCTTTCTGGCATCCTCAAACTTCTCGCGTTCTTCCCTTTCCTTGAGATATCTGTCGTAGAGATCAGACAGCTCTTTTGAACTGTTGACTCTGTACTTAAGGCACAGGTAATCTATGAGATTGGTGTTGTTGACGTATCGGATCTTAACGGAATTCTGAAGCATGATAAGTCTGGAAATGGACTTTCCAACACTTTTTAGCTCCACAACCGCATTGGTGTTGTGGAAGTACAGAATGGTTATGCCCACTGCCGCCAGAAGGATAGTGATCATATAACCATAGATAACGTTAAGAGAAAGGCCGTACTGCAGGAACAAAAGAAATATCATGATGACCACCAGTGATACGGAGATGGCGATCATAAGTCTTTTGGTATTCTCAATGGTACTGTAAAGCTCTTCCTCGCGATAAATATAAGCCTCGTGTTCGCCGTCCAGGCGCTTCAAGTCGTTCCTTATCTTCTTCTGATATTCCTCTGCCTCATGAAGCTTTCCTGCCCCTTCTCTGGCAGCGGACTGAAGCCTGTCCATATGCTCAAACTCTGCATCGGTCATACGGCTCTTTCGCCTTGCAAACTTCTCCTGCTGTTCCTGGGACTCCAGGATCTTCATGGCACAGTCGTTGATCTCCGCTCTCTGCTCAGGGGGCAGGGCATCGATCTCCTCCATGTCCCTTAAGTGACTGGTGACATCATTGTACTCAAGCTCCAGGGCATCAAGCTCTCTTGAAGCTTCCTGCATCTGCTGAAGACAGCTGTTTATATACTCTCTTCTCTGAACGGGATCATCCATGTCCAGAGCCTTCCTGGTATAAACAATGTCATTCCAGTTCTGGAGCTCAGACTGCTTCGCCCAATCCTCTTCTTTTGTTTTGCCGGTAAAGACATCCAATAATCCCATATCACTTCTTGTCCTTTACAAGTTCCCTGTACTCAGCCTTCAGGTCATCCGTTATCTGACCGATGCGGTCGTAATACTCGTGCATCTTACCCTCCGCCTTGATAACGGACAGTGTTCCTATCACGTGATTATCGTCACTGGCAGCATAGAGCTGCTCAGCTTCATTCATTCTCTTTTCTATTTCCATTGAAGCTTCATAGGCTTCGTCATTGTCGGCGATAAAAGAAATATATTCCTTATTGGAAAGGTTCATTCTGACTGCAGACAGATACTGGAGATAGGATTCTCTTTTGCCCCAGTCCTCATAGGCCTTAAGAAACATATCCGCCGCCTTGCCGAAAAGGAAGAGCCTTGCGTACATAACTCCCTCGTTGTGCTCGATCCTGCCCCGAAGCTGCCTGTCTATGTCCGGGGTATTGGCAAGCAGGAACTCATACTCCCTGAAGGCCATGTTGTACCTGCCGTTCTTCATAAGGAAATCCGCCCTTGCCAGCTTCTTCTTGTAGATATCCATGCCGGCATTCTCCCGAAGGATCTCCTCTGTCCTGTCCACTTCCCTTCTGGTGTTGTAGCCAACATAATCCAGGATGGTTCCTGCCAGGGAAGCCATGGAACATCTCTTGGCAGCCATACTTCTGAGCTCATCCGACAGCTTCACAAGAGAGCACTCGTACTCTATCCAGTCAAAAAGATCCTTTCCAAAGCTCTCCTCATCCAGAAGAAATGCATTTTTTACGATGCAGTAACACAGTTCCTCTATGCAGTATACGTTTCTGCCGATCTTCTCAATATGATATGGTGTTTTGGCATAACTTCCTATGCAAAGGATAGGTTTGCTCATCAGGTATCTCCATTCATCACAATAGTTACAGTTCTATGGTCTGCTCCCAAACCTTGCCGGTAGCCGGGAACAGCTCTCCGAATCCAAGGTCCGTGACCTTGACGTTCACATTGCTTACGCTGCTCATATCCATGTTTATGCGAAGTCTGGTGGTGCCCTGGGGTCTCTTCTCAAGACCATCCAGATAAAACTGCACCATCCTGGGCATCTTGCCGGTAAGAGGCGTCACCTCAATGTTGAGGATTCCGCTTGGATCCATAATGATATCAAGACTGGTCTCTGCCTCATACCAGTTAACACCGGCATCCAGCAGCGCATAATACACTTCCGTTCCGCACTTAAGGAGCCTCATTCCGAGGTTTGACTTAAGCTTATCCTCCCCAAGGAACACAAACTTTCCGGTGTTACTGCCGGGTCGTATCCTCTCCCTTGCGGCAATACTGGCGCCCTTGCTAAAGAGGTTATTGCCCTGAAACACACGCCTTGTCCTGCACAGGAACTCCAAGGATCTCCTGGTCCATTTTTCATGGAACCCGTCTCCCAAAAGGAATACCGTGGATATCACTTTGTTCTCGCAAACTCTTTGCATGATGGTGAGGAACTCATCATCCAGCCTCTCACAGGTCTTATGGAAAAGAGCTGCCTCCTTAGGGAAGCCTTCCGCACCAATATTAAGCTCATCAAAGCTGTGCACGTCAATGGTTGCAACCACAGGCTTTGTCTTGTAATTAAGGCTCATCTCGTAAACAGACAGATTCTCCAGATCATAGTCGCAGGCCAGTACAGCATGCTTTGTCAGTTCATCCGGCTGATAGAGCATATAATTGTAGAAGCTCTCCTCATGACTCTGGTAATAGATGTTGGAAGTCTTGAGCTCCAGCGCTGTGGTCACCGCATTGAGCACCTGCACCATCCTGTGATCCAGGGATTTGGTGGTGAACATGATGGCATCCACGTTGTCCATGGACAGCTCCATGGAAAGAAGGGAAAGGCTCCTCTTAACAAAAAGAGTCAGAAGAGCAATGGGGTCGTACTCAGATTCACCAACCATAACAGGCTTGCCGCTCTTGGCCGCTGAGATCAGGTTGTCCACAGCAATGCCGTCCCCATCCTCGATGTGTCTTGCAGCCTCCTTGCCGTAGAACCACTGGTTCACGTCACGTCTTTTGCAAAGAACCGTGGGAATATTATAAAGTTCGGAACCGGCCAGTACCGACAGTGTCTCCGGCATATCCGCATCGGAGGCCAGATAACTGATCTGGGAAACCTTCTCCCCAAGATCGTATCCAAGTACAAACCGCTTTTCTTCAGAATTTCCAAAAAGCATCCTCTATCATCCTTCCGCTTCCTCATCTTCTACCGGTTTAAAGAGTGTGTCGCTGATAAACCTCTTTTTGTAATACTCGGCCATAAGGTTGTCCACAGTGCCGTAATCCTGCAGAGTTTCACCGATCATGATGTCATTGATCATGGAGAAGCGCCCCGTGAGCTGTTCCTTGACAATATCACTCTTCTGAATGGTACCGCTCTCTGTGTGATTGCCCTCGTCGCTTCCCTCCTCGGTGATGTAATACTGCATCTGCTCACCAAAGAAGAGCACAAACTCCGTAACATAGATGCCGTCGTACATCTCCTGCATCTGTCTTACATGGTATTCATTGCCGGCGTCATTGGCCAATCTGTAGTGTACAACACACTTGGCCCCCGGAGTTGTTTTATACTCCAGCATGGTCTTGTCGATAAACTGGACCATATCCGGAAGTATGTCCTGATACTCCATGTAGAAGGGGAATACTATATTTCTGGACAGCAGTTCCTTCAGGAAAAGAGCTGCCACTTTCTCGTTAATCTCCTCTTCGGAGCTGCTCTCTCCCGCATAATATCTAAGGTATGCCAGCTTGCACACCTCCTGGAGAGGCATATTATCAAGAGCCATCTTCTCGATGCGCTCAAATACATATCTGTCCGTGATCTTGTTCTGAACAAAGCTGTCATAGGCGCTCTGAGCAAGGAAAGCCATCTCAATGTCCGAATTGGAGCCGCTTTGAACATAGGACTTAAAGACCTCTATCTTCTCTCCGATATAGGCTCCGCTGTAGAGCATCTGAACCAGCATCCTCTCACAAAGACCGTATGTGTCGATGCCAAAAGACTCAGCTGCTCTCCACACATCCCTCATCTCCTTGATGGTTCCGTCGAAGTTTTCCACCAGATAGCTTAATAGCTGCTCGTCATACTTGCCGTTCCTGAAAGCACTGTAGGCGATATTCAGCTCTTTTTCCGAGACGGGAAGAAGCCCGCGGTCGAGAAGCCTTACGCACAGACGGAGTATAACCTTTGGATCAACACCGTAGGTTCCGTAAAGTCTGATCCACTCAAGAGCCTTGTCATAGAGCCCCGACATAACCATGATCTCCAGGATCTCGTTCCGCGACTGGGTTCCCACCTCCCCCAGGTCCATGGCCATAAGGTACTCTGTGAGCTGTCTCGTAAAGTCATTGTCGTAGTAGAACCTGATGAGATTATTGCGGATCTCGTTTCTGCTGCTCTTTCTTACAAAGTCTGATTCCGCCAGATCCCTGTATCTGCTCACATTGTCCATATCGATGGTGTAGGCGTTTTTGCCAAGGTCGCACAGGAAGAGATCCAGGTTCTCCCGGCCCTTCTGAATGTATGGAATCGTAAATGCCGCAAGTTTACCCGGCAGCATCATCCTGGTATTGGTGTAGGGCACAGTGGCGGCGTATCTGTTATCATCATGATCCGTAAGGAGAACCGCATAGTCGCTGCCGTACAGCGGTACATAAGCACAGCCGTCGACCATGGAATACTTCATCTCCCGCTCAAGCTTATCGTAGATCACAACAACACCGCTGATACGCTTGTCTAAAGTCTTTATCTCAGCCGTATAGAGAATGTTCAGGACCTTGGAGGCATTGGCGGCATCCACCATCTGTCTGGTGAGCATATTCTTGTAAAGATAAGCCAGATCTCTGTTGATCCTGCCCTTATCAAGCTGGGCCAAAAGATATTTCTCAATCTGAGGAAGGTATGACTCATAAAGCTCAGGATATTCCTCCCTGTTCTCGTGAACATATCTGTAGAGAATGGCATTTTTATCATATTCCAGGTCACTCTGATAGGAAAAATACATAAGGACCATCCTGCTGATCTCACAGGGAAGAAGTCCGTTCTCATCGGTGTAGATGGACATCATGTAGTATTCATAGAGCCTTGTTATCCGAAGCTGCCTGTCCACACCCTTCTCATACCATTCAAAGGCGAATCTGTCTGTCTTGCCACCCTTTATGAGCAGGGAAACTATGGCTTCAAGCACCTCATCACTGACCCGTATCTCGTAGCAGGTTTTCAGGATTCTGAACAGTCTGCTGTCAAAGTTTCTGACTCTCAGAGACAGGTACACTATCTGGTCTATAAGGTTGAGGCTAATAATCTTTCGCTTGGCGCCGTATTCCAGCACATAGAGTTCGTACTCTTCAAGTCTTGTGAGAATGGACGGTGAATCATTGAGAAGGTTCATGGACTCCAGATAAAGGATCGGACTTCTGCAGCCAAAGGAGAACTGTTCCTCCAGAACCATCCACTTTCTTGGAGTGCTGGCACTGTATTCCTCTGCTATATAAAGGAGAAGCCAGGCGATGCGCCAGTTGTCGGGATTTCTCCTGAAGATTCCCTCAAGCCTCTCGGAAATGTCGTTAATGAAAGCATCTTCCCTGCTGCAAAGGGTAGAAAGATACAGGTAGTAGCTGTAAAGGGTATCTCCCGGAGCCTCTTCCACTTCCCTTGCAGCCTGATCGAGGATCCACTTGCCCTCATTCACACGGCCCGCGGTAATGTAGTAATGAGCGGTATAGAGCCTTGTCTCAAGGTCCGTATCGTCTATGGCATTCATCTTGGTGATGATCTTGCCGGTTTCCGAGAGCCATTCCCTTGACTTTATCTTCTTGCAGCTGAAGTCCTCATATATTCTCACAAGATCCACCAGGAGCTTTTTCTTTTCCTGATAGTCGGAAGTAAGGTGCCTTCCGGAGAGCTCTACCACCACAGTAACCGGGATCTCGAGGGTCACAAAGAAATTGCAAAGGATTATCTTGCCGTAATTTCTGCCCTCATGAAGATTCTCGGGACGGATCCTGGCCTTGATCCTGCAGGAGCTTCCGGAAAAGTCGTCATCGGAAAGCTCTGTCCTGTCAAGGGTTATAAAATCCCCGTCAACCTTGGCCTTAAGGCTTGTGTAGCCCCAGCCGCTTCTCGTTATGATAATACCGTGATCATGGGAAAGTCCGTTGAAATCTATAAGAAGCTCCCCGGGCTCCGCCGTAAACTGCACCGGCTGCTTCTTATTGATGGCAATAAGAAACTCCTCTACATTCTGGATATTGTCCGGATTGGTGGACAGTCCTCTGTAAAGGCTCTCGTACTGGGCATCGTTGCCCTTGAATATTGAAATGAACTCACGGGAATAAAAGAGGTTTACCGCCTCATTCCAGTCAGACTTTGCCAGATTTGCAAAATGAAAAAGGTTCTTGATGTCGCCGAGACTTGATGCGATATGATCCAGACGCACGGTAACTACGAAGGGCAGAACATACTCGCCCTGATTGGAAATGATCCTGAAATCCCCCTTGATAACGTCTCCCTGAGAGAGTCCCTGACCGTCAAATCTATAGGAAAGCTCATAGGGAGAGCCCGAAAACTCCTCCGTAAGGACATTCATTCTGATCTCTGTTGCTGTTACGGTTCCGTAAGTGGGGGCATTCTCCGGTCCGAAGATGGTAAAAGAGCCTTCGACAGACTCACCGGGGATAATGGACAGCTCAACTCTGGCAGTGGAGAAGTCCAGACTCCGCTGCGTATATGCATATTTACCCTGAAGTAACTGGTCAATTATCTCTCTCACAACTCACCCCAAAAAACAATTTATCCAAGATATTATACCATAAAGCGGCAAGTCGGGCGAGGGCTTGAGGCTCTTAACTCCTTACGCTTTTAGAGGGTTGCCTGCCCAGGCGCCGCCCTTCCATCCGGCGTAAACGCCCCGCGCCCGCAGCCGGGTAGCAGAAAAAAGCTGTAAATCTGAGCATCATGTTTTTGCACCAGGGCTAATGAGTGCCCCAAAGCTGTGCTTCGTTTCTGTCTGCGGATCTTTGTCTGACCTTCGAAGCCACAGGGGCCTTCTGCCAAGTTATTCCCGCTGTCTCGGGATCTCGTCACGCGCATTTTCCAAGGCGGCCTTGCAGATTTTCTTTTATTATGTGCGCCCAAAGGAAACTCCTCGATCGGCGATTTTCATAACACGTCATGTAATGCATGGCGCTTATAGCGCGCCATGCATCGGGAATAAAAAAGAATCTGCTCCTACCAAGCGAGCTTGGGGAGCAGGTTCTTTTTATTCCCGGCTTGCGTACGCAAGCCATGACTTTTTCGATGAAAATAACCACGCCGATCTCGTCAGACAACCTTCGGGCGCACATTGAAAATCTGCTTAAGGCTGCCGGAAAATGGGCATTCCTCGCTATCCTCACCAGCGGGAATAACCTTGGCTGCGGCATCCTGTGTGCTTCGAAGGGAGTTTGATCCGCAGAAACGAAGCCCTGCTTTGGGGTGCCATTAACCGGCGCAAAAACATCCGCGAAGATTTGCAATTTTTTCTGCGTTACAGGCTGCGGGCGCGGGGCGTGGCGGCCAGGTAATGGGCTGCGCCGTGGGCCGACAGCCGAAGAAGGTTACTCGGTTCTGAGGGCCTCGATAGGGTCGAGATCGGCAGCTCTTTTGGCAGGGTAGATGCCGAAGAAAAGGCCTATTGCCGTGGATATGGCTACTACTGCAGCCACCAGCACAGGATTAACTGTAAAGGTAAAGTCAATAACCTTACAGATTATGAAGGATACGGTAAGTCCGAAGATGATCCCGATGACGCCGCCAACAAAGGTCAGAATGGCAGCCTCAGCCAGAAACTGTGTCAGTATGGAGGAAGTCCTTGCACCGAGAGATTTTCTGATCCCGATCTCCCTTGTCCTTTCAGTAACAGAAACCGTCATGATGTTCATAACGCCGATACCGCCCACAAGAAGAGATATGGCAGCGATCAGTGCAACTACCGTGGTGATTATATCAAGGATCTGGTTGGTGGTGGCATCAAAGCCCGTGCCGGAGGAAACCTTAACAGCATTCTCTCCTCTGAGCCCCATTATGTTCTCTACGACAGCTCTGGTCTGACTTAAGACCTCTCCTTTGTTCTCACTGTCAAGATATATGCTAAAGGACGTGATCATCTCATCAATGTTAATATTGAAAGCCTCCGCCACAGATGTGTAGGGGCCTTCCGCCATGATAATGATATCATCACCAAAGCTTGCAAAGGCAACATCAATAGGATTGTCTTCTCTTACTCCCACGATGGTAAATTCTCTTATCTGATTATTGGCAGTGATCTCAACACTCTTGCCCACAACCTCTTCATAGCCGAAGAGCTCTCTTGCAAAGGTCTGGCTCACCACCAGAACATTTTTGGCATCCTCAACTTCGCTCTCTGAATAGTATCTTCCGTGGAGTACCTTGACACCTCCGCCGTTCTCGGAAGCTGCCATACCTCCGTCAAGGGATACCGAGTAAATATCTCTTCTTCCTTTGATGTCTCCGTAGACACTTACACTGGGGGAAATGCCATAGATATTGGACATATTCTCCTCTATCAGTCTGAGCTGTTCCCTGGTGATGGTCTTGTCTGTTTTGGTATCGTCCAAAGAAACGGAGATCGTTGCGGCTCCCAGTGAATCTATCTCACTGTTGACTGTGGCTTTCATGCCGTCGCCGATGATAAGGACCGTAAGCACCGCGGAAATACCAATGATAATGCCAAGCATGGTCAGAAAAGACCTGCCCTTATTATTCCGAATGCTGGATAATGCACTTTTTATATATTCACCGAAAGTTCCCATATATCTCCTAAACTTTTACAGTCTCAGTGCGTCGATCGGCTTCATTTTAGCCGCTTTCCTTGCGGGATACAGCCCGAAGAAAAGACCTATCAAAACGGAGAAAAGAGCTGCTCCTGCTACGGAAGTGGGTGTAATGATAACATCAAACCCAATGGCGGTGCAGATCACAAAAGCCGCAGCTATCCCCAGGATTATCCCCACGATCCCTCCAAGGAGCGTCAGGATTGCCGCCTCTGACAAAAACTGTATCATAATGGCGCCGGTACTGGCACCTATGGATTTTCTGATCCCGATTTCTCTTGTCCTCTCCGTTACGGAAACCAGCATAATGTTCATAACGCCGATGCCGCCTACTACAAGAGATATTACCGACACCAATAAAAGGAAGCTCTGGGCATAACCGAGAATTGAATTAAGCTCATCACCAAAATCCGCCATACTGTAGGCACTGAGTGCACTTGTCCCCCTTAAGTTATGTGCATTTGTAAGAATGTTTTCTGCTTTGCTGACGGAATCCGAAAGGCTGTCCTGATTATCAAAAAGATACAGCTGAGTAAACTCGTTGGTCTCGTAGTCAAAGTCTGCACCAAGGGAGGTGTATGGCATCTCTATCTGCGCGAAATAATCCTGCCCCTCCATGAGGAAAGCATACATATCATTCATGTGATCACGAAGTCCCACTATGGTATAGGTGGCAGTTTTACCATAGGCGGTTATCTCCACCTCTTTACCTATAGCTTCCTCAGTCCCAAAGAGCTTCACCGCATCATCTAACAGCATAACGCAGACTCTCTGGCATGAATCAACCTGCTGCCTTGTAAAATAAGAGCCCTTAACAATCCCGTTCCCGGCATTGTAAAGAAGACTTTCCGCTCCCCCTGTTATGGTACAGTTGACGGTATCTCTTCTTCCCTTGACTTTGCCGTAGGAATTCAGCATCGGTGATACACCCTTAATATTCGGAAGCTCTTCCTCAAGGGCAGCTATGTCTTCCCTGGTAAATCTCTCCGAAGTTTTGGAGGTGTTCAGGGATAAAGCGCCATAGTTGCCCGCCAGGTCGTTGAGTGAGTTCTTTACGTAGGAACTCATCCCGTTACCAAGGGCCACTACGGCAATAACCGCAGCTATTCCGATGACTATGCCAAGCATGGTCATCAATGTTCTGTAGCCGTTTCCAATTATCTGTTTAATTGCGCTTTTGAAATACTCGCCGAATTTACTCATTACTGTACCTGAACAGCCATTCCTTCCGTGAGAAGACTTACATCAGAGGAAATAACCGCATCTCCCACAGAAAGCCCCTCTGTGATCTCAGCGTCAGTGCTGGTGGAAATACCTATCGTTACATCTTTTCTTGTTACGATGCCGTTATCAACTACAAGAACATAGTCGCCGGTGGCATCTGTCTGAATATATTCATAAGGAAGGACAATGGTGTTCTCTGCCTTCTCCGCATGGATCTTGTTGTTGGCCTCAACTCCAAGGATTATCTCGTCATCAGGGTTTGTGATAACGATAACTGTATCTACAACAGCAACGCCGTTGGCATTCTTTGTTGCGGTTCCGGAGATCTTGGAAATCTCACCCTCATAGGTCTTGTTGTTAATTGTTACATCAACCTTCTGTCCAACGGAAATCTTGGGAAGATCGCTCTTTGAAACCTGAATCGCAACCTGAACTTCATCAAGATTTGCCAGCGTAACAACCATTGAGCCTGCGGTAACGGTTGCTCCGTCCACTACATTGGCGGGAATAGCTGTAACAACGCCGTTGAATTCTGCAGACACTCCTGCTCTGGCTTCCTCAATCTTGGAGAGGGTATCCTCCTGATTGAGCTGGGTAGTATCAAGTGCTGCCTTGGCAGACTGTACGCTTCCTCCGCTTACCTTAAGGGACTTGGCTTCTCCAAGACGGGTAGCTTCATCCTTAAGGGCTGTAATCTGATCCTGCCAGGCGATGATCTCCGGATCTCTGGTAAGTGCAGCTGTAGCATCAGTCAGCGCCTCCTGAGTCTGAAGATACATCTCATTTCCATCGCTGTCTTTTCTGTCTGTAGCAGCATATCCTTCAGCTGAGTCTGTTACTCTGTTCTGGTTATAGTCCATCTGAACCTTCCTAAGCTCGTCGATGGTCTGATTGATCCTGTTCTGCTTTTCAGTTATCTGCTTCTGTACAGCCTCGATGTCATTGGTGATCTGATCGATCCTGTCATTTATCTGGGCCAGTGTCATGGTATTGGCATAGTTCTGAGCGGAAGACGAAGCTGTTGCACCTGCAACCGTAGCGCTGTAGCTACCCTTAGCCTGCTTGATGGCAAGCTCTGCGTTATTCTGGGCAAGATCCAGCGCCTCCTGGTCGAATGTATAGAGCACATCGCCGGCCTTTACCTTGTCTCCGACCTTCACATTGATCTTCTCAATAGGAGCAGTTACATCAGAAAAATAGCTCTTGCTATCAGCACTCTGAACGGTACCGGATATTGAGATAACATTCTCAATGGCTCCGGGAGCAGCGGTATAGGTCTCAACATATACAACAGAGTTCTTCCTGCTGTTAAGAGCCCCTGCAATGATTCCGATAAGGGCAAGAGCAGCTATTCCAATAACCACGTAGCGCTTCTTGAACTTTTTCTTTTTACCTGCCGAATCTGACAGATCGGTGGTATCGTAGTCCTCGTAGATCTCCATCTCAGATCCTGTGGTCTCTTTGATCTCATTGTTTACATCAGGCTGCTCAGTCACACTCGCACCCTGCTTAACTTCATCAACTTTAGACATTTCATTCCTCCATACACTTTTTTTCTATAACAATCAGATTTCATCCTTATATTCCGGATTCTTGATATCGCTTTGGATCATTCCGTCTGAGATAGTTATTATCCTCTTGGCCTGCTTGGCTATTCCGGGGTCATGAGTAATGATGATGACCGTTCTGCCCTCATGGTAGAGCCTCTTTATGATCCTTATGATCTCCTTGGTGGAGTGGGTATCAAGGTTACCTGTGGGCTCGTCCGCCAGAAGAATAGGCGGTGCCTGGGCTATGGCCCTTGCGATGGCAACCCTCTGCTGCTGTCCGCCGGACATCTCACTGGGCTTGTGAGTCTTTCTCTTTTCAAGTCCAACACTGTTAAGTGCGGCATTGGCAAGACGCAGCCTCTCCTTCTTGGAAACTCCCCTGTAGATCAGAGGAAGCTCCACGTTTTCCAAAGCCGTCAGCGACGGTATAAGATTGAATCCCTGAAAAATAAAGCCTATCTCCCTGTTCCTGATGTCGGACTGTTCGTCATCGGACATGTGGGAAACATCCTGCCCATGAAGAAAATACTTGCCGCTGGTGGGGGTATCAAGGCACCCCAGCATGTTCATGAGAGTTGATTTGCCGGAGCCGGACTGACCGATGATGGCCACAAATTCTCCCTCTCCGATGGTCAGTGATACATGGTTTAAGGCCCTGACCTCATTTTCTCCGGGATTGTATATCTTGCTTACATCCTTTATTTCAACGAGTTTCTTCATATATGATCTCCGATTGCCAAAAAATACACAAACTTCATTATATAGTATGATACTTTATGGATTAATGAAAGTACGGCCCTTGCTAAATTTAATAAAATTTTTATAAAAAAACATGGTGTACAATCTATTTTGATTGTACACCATATTTCCCCTCAATCAATACCGCAGATTCACTTTAACCAAGTGATACCTGATTTCTGACTTCTTTTTCCTGTGCCTCGATCTTTACACGGTAGATAGCATCATGTACAACAGGGATCAAAAGAACTATCACTGTGATGGCACTCTCTGCAGCAAGGTAAGATCCGTTGTAGGCTGCCGAGTAAGCAAGAGGTGACATCCCTTCCGGTGCATAGTCCGCAAAGAATACCACTCCGGAAAGAACCGAAAAGATAAATCTTCCGAAAACAGCAAGAAGATAACCCTTTATCATTCCACCCTTCTTGTTACAGAAGAAACCTGAAAGTCCCAGCGCTGTAAATGCAAGGATGTAATCACAAAGAAGCTGTGGAACGCTGATGATATAAGGATCAACCACAAGCTGAAGAAGTCCGTAGGCAAAGGCAGATGCAAGACCGATCCTGGGTCCGTACAGATAGCCGATGAAAGTCACAAAGAACATGCTGAAGAATGTTACGGAACCGCCCATGGGCAGCTTGAAAAGCTTAATGTTGGACAATACAAATGCAAGTGCCAGACAAAGTGCAGAAACTGTTGTCTGCTTGACGCTCATTTTGAACTTGCCGTCTTTGTTGAGGAAATAGCTGATGGTAAGAAATGCCAGGACCGCAAGGCCGATGATCAGCGCATATCCTCCTTTGGTAATGTTGTAGGTAACATATCCGTCCGCTACTACCTTTTCCAAAAATAAACTCATAAAAAAATCCTCCCTTATTGTCATTGACCTTCGGGGAGGATAACATATCCTTACTGCCTGCATAAACACTGCCATTTATGATATAATCAAATGACATCACAGGTAAAAAGCTTCCCTACGCCGGTATTATCCGGGTCAGGTAATAAGGGTTAGACGTTTGAAACGTACACTCTCAGCATTGCTCCCCTAGCAGTCTATTAAATTCATCTACATTAAACACTCACGGAAAGGGATTGTCAATAGGAAATGAAAAATATATTTTCAGACAGGTCAGGTATAAAGGTCACTTCAGCCTCCACATATGTCATCTATGGGCTTATTTCCTGCGCTGTGGCCTTCCTTCTCACCCTGCTGTTCAATATAACAGGTCTCACCGAAATCGAATCCTTTCAAAACGCCTCGGATTCACTTATGGATGTTGGCGACAACACTGTTATCCTCATCCTTCTCTACTGCATTGTCTCTCCCCTTTTTGAGGAGATACTGTTCAGATTCTTTCTTTTTGACATCATCTTCCATTTTTCCAAAAACGCAGTAGTATCCGTGATTCTGACTGCTGCCATCTTTGGCATATATCACTTAAATCCCGTGCAGATGCTCTACGGCTTCCTTATGGGACTTCTCATAACCTTTGCCTATTACCGCTACAGAAAGCTGTCTCTGGTCTTTCTCATGCACTCACTGGCCAACCTTGTGGCCCTTATCTATACGCTCAGCTGAATCTGCCTTCCAAGGGCAAAGGAGTAAATAAAGATTTCCTTTACCTTCATGCCCGTTGCAGCCTCCAGAGCCCTCTTGTAGAGCTTCAGCTGAATGCTGTACCTGTCCGTCAGGTCCTTATCTTCCCTGACTTTATCTGTCTTGTAATCCATCAGGATGATATCCTCCCCCTCAATGAACCAGGCATCCACGATTCCCTGAACCAGAACAGTCTCGCTTTTGGGGAACTTTTCATCAAGCTCCGATGCCGCAACTCCCATCATGAATGGCTTCTCGGTCATAAGCTTCCCGTTTCTGTATGCTGCTGCCATGCGCTTTCCAAGGTCTGTAAAAAGAAATATCGCAACATCCCCGGTATCGACGCAGTCCCTGTAAGTTTCCGGAATGATACCCTCAGACACCAGCTTTTCAATCCACTTATCGAGCCTTGTGCAGACCTCTTTTCTGCTTTTGGAGGTAAGGTTTTCGTCCCCGTAGATATTCCCGTCAAGAAGCTCCATTATGCGGTGATAAGCCGTACCGCGCTCTGCTCCCGTAAGCCGGTCCTTTGATGCACTCTCCTTATCGCCCTGCTCTTCCCTCTCCCCGGCAAAAGAGGCTTCATGGGCATCGAACTCTCCTGCCTCCTCCAGCATCTTTTTCTTAAGCTCCGTAACCGTAGTCTTGGTGAAAAGCCCGGTAAGCTCCGGATGGGAATACTCAGCCCCGAGCCTTTTTACAAGCTGCTCTTCAAGTTCGGTATCTGCCGCGGGAGTTTCCAGCTCTTTTCTCCTGATCTCGGAAACAGCCTCGTCTGCCAGCTGCAGCACGGTAATATCATTGGCGCTCATTGCCCTTATCTTAAGAGCCGGCTCTTTTCCCTGTTCATCACAATATAAGCTGTAACTTTCCTGTGGGATTTCGTATCTGTCAAAGATCTCCTTCATGGATGAATGTAGGAAAACAGCAGGAAGGACCAGGTCAAGGTAGCACTGGGCTGACTTTCTTTTTCCGTAGGGCAGAAGCTCCCCGCTCTTTCCGAGGGACGCTATGAGAGCCAGCTGCTCCGTAACTTTCTTAGACAGGTCTTTCACCCCGGCAGTCATGATGAGCTTTTCCTTGGCTCTTGTGAGGGCGACGTAAAGAACCCTCAGCTCCTCGCCGAGACTTTCTGTCTTCATGCAGTCCGCGATAACTGCGCGCTTTAGGGTGTCTGATTTGATACCAAGCTCTGAGTTAATGTACTTGACCCCAAGCCCCAGATCCATGTCCAGGATGAAGTTTCCGGTGCTGTCCCTGAAGTTGAGGCGCTGTCCCATTCCGGCCACAAAAACCACAGGAAACTCCAGGCCCTTACTCTTGTGGATACTCATGATCCTGACAACATCGGCGTTCTCATCGATCACACCGGCCTCGCCGTAATCCACCTGGCTGTCCTTGAGGTGCTCGATATATCTGACAAAATGGAACAGCCCCTTAAAGCTGGTCTTCTCGAAATTGGCGGCGTCGTTAAGCAGCAGCTCTATGTTGGCCCTTCTCTGATTGCCATAGGGCATAGCTGTAACGATCGTCTCAAAATCCGTTTCATTTAAGAACAGCTGCAAAAGCTCATGGACAGGAACATAGGTAGACATGGTCCTGAACTTTTCAATAAGGGCCACGAATCCCGATATCTTATCAGAAAGCTCACTTTCAAGATTAAGCCCGCTCTTCATTCCGAGGAAATAACATTCCCTAAGTTCCGGATCCTCTAGGCTGTTTAGGCATATCTTTATCCTTGCCAGCTCCTCATCGGTAAAGCCTCCCACTGGGGACTTCATAACGCTTATGAGCTCTATGTTCTGCCTTGGATTGTCTATCACGGACATCACATTAAGAAGCACGGAAACCTCATAGGAGGTGAAGTATCCGCTCTTGGATTCCATATATGCAGGGATCCCGTTGTCGGAAAGTCCCTTTTTAAGCACATCCACCCAGCCTGATGGGGATCTTAGAAGGATGACTATGTCCTTGTAGGACAGGGCGGGGTTTTCTCTCATCAGTTCCCGTATCCTTGAGGCTATCACCGCCACCTCTTTTTCCTTCTGAGTAAGCTCCTCAGCACTGCTGCCGTCATCCTCCGCATCGTCCACAAGCAAAAGCTCGGGAGTTACGTCAAGCAAAGGCTCCTTGTAGTCTGCACCGTAAACAAGCCTTGCATCACTGTCATAGTCAACCTTTCCAAGGTCGGATCCCATGATCCTGCAAAAGATATAGTTTGTAATATCAAGGATTTCTTTTCTGCTTCTGAAATTCTTGTGAAGATCGATCCTTCTGTTTTCGGCGCCCTCAGCCTTATCGAAGGAAGCAAATTTCTCCATGAAGATCTCCGGCCTTGCCAGGCGGAACTTGTAGATACTCTGCTTGACGTCGCCCACCATGAACCTCTCTGAAACCTTCGGGTCTTCGCCGGATATGGCCTTTAGGATCATCTCCTGAACGCTGTTGCTGTCCTGGTACTCGTCGATAAGAACCTCTCTATAGTAATCCCTGTATTCAAGGGCCACAACGGAGGGCGTCGAAACCTCCTCTGAAGGGTGGTCAACCAGGATCTGAAGTGCAAAGTGCTCCATGTCGGAAAAGTCGATGATATGCCGCTCTCTCTTCACCTCTGCGAACCTGTCGGCAAATTCCAGGGTCAGCCTTACCAGTTCACGGACAGCCCTGTCGCAGTAAGCCATCTTCTCTTTTACCCCTGTGCTCCTGCTTCCAAAGAAGTCCTTGACCAGCTTTCCCACAGCATCCTTGGCATCTACCCGCATTTTCTGGGCAAGCTCCTTCTTGTCCCCGTTTACGCTTTTGTCCCTGCAGCCGGGGAGCCTGTCAAAGCTGATGTTCCTCAACAGGTCAAAAGACTCATCATAGGTCCGGGAGTTTAACGCAGCCTGTACACCATTAAGCTCGCTCTCAAACTGATCTGCATACATATACGGGCCGTCGGGCTCTGAAGCCAGCTTAAGGGCAAGTTCAAGTCTCGATGCAGCTTCCCCAAGGATGTCTTTTGCAAGCTCCATGCACGCCTTGACAAAATCAAGCTCATCGAAGTCCCGGTCCGTCGTTTCATAATCATGAAGTCTCTGCTTCAGCCAGTCCTCCGGCCAGGGCATACTTCTTGAAAACTTGTAGAGAGTGTTTATGTACTCCGAAACAGCCCTGTCGCTGCTGCTCTGGCTGAAATAGTCCATGCAGTAGATAAAATCGCTGTCTTCATCCTTTGCCGCTCTGTCGTACTCCTGCTCCAAGAGATCATTTAAGACCTCCTCGGAAAGAAGCTTAAGCTCACCTTCATCCCCCACCCTATAGGACGGATCAAGCCCTATGGTGTTGAAGTTATTCCTTACCACATACTGGCAGAAGGAATCGATGGTGGTTATCTGCGCGTTGTGAATAAGAGTCTCCTGCCTCTGAAAGTGGGCATTCTCAGGATCCTCCGAAAGCTTTTCGTGAATGGCAGCCGTGATCTTCTCCTTCATCTGAGAAGCCGCCGCTCTGGTAAAAGTCACCACCAGCAGGTGATCGATATCAAGCCCCTCACCCATCATCTGAATGATGCGCTCAACAAGGACCGCAGTCTTGCCGGAGCCGGCTGCCGCCGATACCAATATGTTGCTGTTTCTTGCGTCAATTACCGCCTGTTGTTCCCTGGTAAATTCTATTCCCATCTATCTGTATCTTCCTTAATTCAGCTTATAGCCCCATCGGGATCTTCTTCATCCCTGTCAGGATCATCCGGAGTATTCTTAACTTCCGCCATGATGAGGGCCGTTGCTTCGTCATCGCTTACTTCAAAATGTCTTTTCCTGTATCCTGGCACCTTCTCGTCGCATCCGCAGATGGACTTAAAGTCGCAGAAGGTACAGGAGTTATACTTCTTGTCCTCGAATGGATTTACCTCTATATCTCCGTCAAGGATGTTTCTGCCCTGCTGCCTTATCTTCCTTCCAACATATTCCGAAAGCCCCTCTATGACCTCGGGAGCCGCCGTCTGGGACCTCGCTCCCAGGGAACCCTTGCTGGTGATCTCAACGGGAATGACATCTGATCTGCCCGAGATCTCATTGTCCAAAAGATTTATGATATCCCGGTTCTCACTGACAAGGCCTCTGGTGTTAAGCTCTCTCCTGATGGCCTGATTAAGTGTCTCCTCATCAGGCTCCTCCTCGGATTCAAACTCGGGATTGTGTATATGATAGTAAAGAAGCGCCGCGGGAACTACCTCTTTTCCCTTGGCCTTTTTCTTCTCGGAAGCCATGGCTACATTCATGTACAGCACCAGCTGAAGCTGAAGGCCGTAGTAAAGAGAGGCCACACTGAAGCTGTGTTTGGAGGATTTGTAATCCACGATCTTCACATATACATGGTCGGGATCGCTGCAGATATCAACTCTGTCGATGCGGCCTTTAAGCTTCATGCTCTCTGTAATGGCATGCTTCTCATCCTCCCTCAGGGCAATGTTGATATCTTCAATGTTTCCGGCTTCCTCAAAGCTCATCTCCATGTGGGCGGGCTCGAAGCTTCCCTTGGAGAGCTGATACCTCATGGTATCTGCGGTTTTTATCAGGATCTTATGGATCCTGTCCGCAACATACTCGTTTCTTGAGGTACTGCGAAGAATGTTCTCACCATAGGAGTCCACGCATTTATTTACGACTTCATCCAGTATCTTATCGGACTCCTCCTTGGTGATACTGCGGAAATTCCTTCCCCCTGAGGTGATCTCCTTAAGGTACATTTCAAGGACATCATGAAATACGTTTCCAAGATCTGCCTGATCAAATTTGTATTCCGCTCTCTCCTCAAGTCCAAGGCCATACTTAAGGAAGTGGGCATAGGCGCAGGAGGCGTACTGCTCAAGCCTTGTTACGCTGTTCTCCAGGTTTACCCCGTAAAGAGCTGTGGCAATGGCCTTGGCAAGGGGCCTGTTCCTGTAATGGGTAAAGGCCGCCCCGGTAATATCTTCAAGGAGCTTTAAATCACCCATCTGTCCAAGCACCTTGTAGAGAGTCATGAACTCTTTCTTTTCCTCATCGGTGGCTCTTCCTGCGGCATATTCACGGATCATGCCGGCCATAGCCACCATGCCGTCATCGGTGCTCACCACCTGGGACAGGGCATCCTGATCCTCCGGCCGCTTTATTTCAAGATTTTCGTACATTCCTGTTATCTTTGGTATCAGATATGCCGCGTGGAGCGACTTTCCGTCACTTCCAAGCTCCGCAAAGGACAAAAACAGCTTATCTGTAGGTTTTGTAAGGTTCATATAAAGATAGAGCCTCTGGATGTACATCTGCTGCCTGGGTGTGGGCGCAAACTCGATCTGTGTCCCAAGGTCAAGCAAAAACTGCCTGTCAATATCCGACAGTATCCCGCCGCTGCCTGCATTTGAGGGTATATTGCCGTCATTGACTCCCACAAAGAACAGAACCTTTATCTCGCGAAGCCTTGTCCTTTCTATATCTCCCACAACTATTCTGTCAACGTCCTGGGGAATGGTGCCAACCGCAATCTCCCCGCAGCCCGCAGACAGAAGGTCTCTGTACTCCTCAAGGGTTATGACTTCATCCCCCACAAGGGACTTCATCTGCTGAAGAAGAGTCATGATCTTGTCATAGATCTGGTCGTACTCCCTGGCCTTTTTAAGGTCTCCCAGCTCCTCGAACATCGCCTTGTATTCCTGAAGCTTCCTGTCACACTCCCCTGCCTCGATCACCTTTATCAGAGCGTCTGTTATACCGGATACGGTTTTCTCCTTGGTATCAAAAAGAGGCATCAGATCCCCGGAGAGTTTCTGCCTGATGCTGTTTAATTTCTCTAAAAGCTGAACCTCACGAAGATCTTCCTCTTCCTTACCGGCTCTTTTCCCATATCTTCGGGGCATGTGCCTTAGGAACCTGTCCTCCCACTGCTTCCTGCCCCTCACCCCAAGAGCCCTTACGTAGTCCTCAAGGATATCTGCGTCGTCCCTCTCAAAGTCCGTCATTCCGCTTCGCATGTAATGGAAAACATCCTCGTATCTGTAGCCTGAGATAACGATGTTGATGGCACTGGTGATGTACTCGATGAAGGGGTTCAAAAGGATGCTGGTATTCTTATCCACGTAAATGGGTATATCGAATTTCTGTGCCTGCCTTGTCACAATATCAGCGTAGGAATCAAGACTGCCGCAAAGAAGGGCTATATCCCTGTATGCATAGCCCTGCTGCTTGACCAGCCGGTTTATCATGATCATGGCCTGGCGGATCTCCTCATCCCCTGTGGATGCCCTGAAGATGGTGATGGAATCGTTCTCACCTTCAAACTTCTCTGTCTTATAGCGGAAAAGAGACTGCTCAAGATATGCCAGCGGTGGATTGTCCTTAAGCCTTGCTACCGGAGTTTCACGGATAAAGATATCCGCCATGGCCCCGGTCTGTGAGTGTCTTAAGGCTCTGAAGGCGGCAAAGTCACTGATATTGCTGCCTTTTTCCCGCATTACGGAAAATTCCAGCTTCTCCAGCTCCAGAACCGTCTTTTTGCTAAGAAGAAACAGCTCCTGTTCCTTAAGCTTATCCGAGTAGGGATCCTCCTCCGGGCTTATGGTAACGGTAAAGATAACCTCTTTGCACAGGGCAAGGAGCTGTCTGATGACCCTGTACTGGATGGGGGTAAAGCCGGTAAAGCCGTCAAATACCACTACGCTGTCCTTTATAAGCTCCGAATCCGGAAGGGCTCTGCAGAGGATATCCAAAGTTTCCTCCGGAGTTGTAAATTTTCCGTTTATGTAATCAAGAAACTCCCGGTACAGAAGCCGAAGGTCCTTAAGCTTGGCGCAAAGTGCCCCTTTGCTAAGGCTCTTTTCCTCAAGAAGGGCGAGGTCCTCGTCCCCGATACCGTACTGCATGAATTCGGAGATGGTGGACTTTACCTCGTCTATGTATCCGGGCTTGTGCATGTTCTTTCCGATTATAGGAAGCCGGTCTCCCAATTTGTCGGAGATCCGGCGCAGCACAAGGCTCTTGCCCAGATCGTCAAGCACAGAAAAAGAGCTATGGCCCGTTTCCTCAAAAACTCTGTGAGAAAGCCTGCCAAAGCTCAATATATCTATGTTCATAATGGCCCCCAGGGGATGCATTTTTACCACATCCTTCTGGGTCTGCATCGTGAACTGGTCAGGGACCAGGATAAGAAAATCCGTCTCCCTTTCCTTCATACTTCTTTCTATGATCTCTTTATAAAGCCCGGTGCTCTTCCCCGCTCCGGACGCCCCAAAACAAAACCTGAGCATACCCTGATCTCAACCCCGTTATTTCAAATAGTCATCCCTTATCTCATCTGCATATCTGCAGCATGAGATATATTTCCACTTACCATTATAGTAAAAGGGCAGGATCATGTACATCTGCATTCTGCCGTTATCTCCCGGCATGGCAGAACGGAAATATTCAACAAGGTACTCACCGCCTGACTCCTTGACTCTCTCCCGGACAGTGGGGATGTAATAGAACTTTTTAAACCGCTCCCTGTCCTCAGGAATGAGGTACAGTTCGGCATAATAGCCCACCGCCCTTACTGCATCGTTCTCCACGTCTGCCACAGATCTTTGGTCTGCATTGAGGTAGATGTTATCAACCTTCCCGTTATCGTCAAACAGATCGACTCTGAAATACTGATTGAACACATGGGCCATGGCCACCTGAAGATCCTCGGACAGATCGGCTTGACGGCTAAGAGAGGTGTTCCTGGTCACCATGGCAAAGGCAGCCTTATCCCCGTTCCTTGCAAGGAACCTGATCTTGTTGTCTGCAATCGAGCCATTGGCCACTGTACTTATACGGATTCTGTGATCAGAAGTTTCCTCTGCCTGTCTTAATGCATGTACATATTTGTTAAGTTCGGGAAGCTCCCCGTGGGACGCATAAAACGCATTTACTTCCTCAAGACTTGAATATCCCATGGAGCTTAGAACACTCAGGTATGCATCGTTGGCATAAAGGATCTGAGGCACATCCGCCAAAAGCTCCGTTATGGCTATGGGAATGTTGTTCTCCACCAACATCTCTTTTGTCCTTAAGGGAGTGTTTCCCAGCAGATTGATCTCCCCGATGGCCTCGTAGTAATAACTTGAGGTATGATCCTCGCAAAACTCAGCCGTTAGCTCTGCTGCCCTGTCAAAGTCATCAACAGGCTTGGGCTTACCGAAGAGGTATCCCTGAAGCTTCTCGCAGCCTATCTTCTTAAGGAATTCATACTGCTCCCTGGTCTCAACGCCCTCTGCCAGGGTATGTATACCCAGTTCCTTAGCCATGTTCACTATGGCTGCCAGTATGACGTGAGACCTCTTGTTGTTCTCAAAGGACCTGAGGAAATTCATGTCTATCTTAAGAACATCGAAGTCGTAGTTCTTGAGGTTATTAAGAGAGCTGTAGCCTGCGCCGAAGTCATCCATCCAGACTTCGTATCCCGCTTCCCTGAATCTTCGTATCTCATCTCGAAGGAAATCAGCTCCGAAGGCGATGGCGCTCTCGGTGACCTCTATGTGAAGAAGATCCCTTGGAATGCCGTACTCTTCCCTGCACTTATCCACTTCAGCCAGGATATCGCACAGCTCAAAATCAAGCTGGGAAAGGTTTACGGATATCGGTTCCACCATGTATCCGCTGTCAATATCAGTCCTAAGGTCACTGCACACCTGGCGTATAATATAGGTATCCAGCTTATGCACAAGGTGCACGCTCTCCAATACTTCAACGAAAATGGCAGGGGAAATAAGCCCCATCTCCGGGTCCTGCCACCTGGCAAGGGCCTCATAGCCGCAGACCTTACCTGTAATGGCCCTGACTTCCTTCTGGTAGTATACCTTGAAATACTTCTCCCTGAAGGCATTCTCGAAATTATCTATAACGTACTGACGAAGCTCATTCTTTTTGTTGAGCTCATCATTGAAGAAATTATCATACTTATCGTAGACTCTGATAATGTCGTCACAGGCGATCTTGGCTCTGTCAACAGAAATAACAGGATCCTCCTCATCTCCCGCGGCAAGGTAGATACCCGCCTTGATCCGCATGGGAAGAGCCTTCTCGTACTTTACTGCAGCCTCGCGAAGTCTTGACAGTCTGTCCAATATTTCTTTTTCATCAAGGGATCTGCCATAAATAATGAAGTGGTCGCCTCCTGTTCTGGCCACCAGTTCATCAGGAAAGATGCTACGAATCTCATTTGAAATTCCCTTAAGGAACTCATTGCCTCCCGCAAAACCGTAACGCCTGTTGAAGGTCTTGAAATTCATAACATTCAAATAGATTATGACCATACCGGCCTTTACATCGCCCTGCTTACTGCTCTGAATATGACTCAGAATACCGCTTAGCTTCAAAAAACCGGTAAGTTCATCAATATGTTCATGGTTCTCGATTTCAAATAATCCGGAGTTGTTCACAGCTCGCCCTCTTGATTCGACAATACCACAAATATATTATATCATAGATTACTTATTTCTGTTATAACGTCTGACTTTATTTATATGTCTTTCAAAATCTCCGCTGTCTATAAGACTTGCTATGATCATCTGGTCCAAAGTAGGCACCGGGCATTCATAGAATCCGATCATTTCCGTAAATTTATCTGTAAGGCTCTCCGGCAGGACCATGTAAGCACACCTTACATAGCTTCCTATGGTTCTCGTAAATGTGTTTACATAGATGACCCTGCCCTCATCATCCAGTGAAAATATGGTCTCCTCCGGCTTTCGGCTGGGGGTGAACTCGGACTCAAAGTCATCTTCAATGATAAAGCCGTTGTTTTTCCTGCTCCATTTAAGATATTCTCTCTTCTTTGAGGCAGAAGCGGTAACTCCGCTGGGAAAGCTTCGGTAGGGTGTGATATGAAGAACCTTGACGCTGCTCTCCCACAGCTGCGTGCTTTCGATCCCATCGTTTCCGAGTTTGAGCATTTCCAGTCTGGCTCCGCCTGCGCCGTAGACCTTTGCTATCTTCTGATAAGAAGGGCTCTCTACCCCGTAGCTTACTTCTCTGCCAAAGGTCTGAACAATGAGGCCGTACAGATATTCTGCTCCGGCACCTATTATTATCTGATCCGGTGTCACCTCAAGTCTTCTGGATCTTAAAAGGTACCAGGCTATTGCATTCCTTAGTTCAAACATCCCGTTCTTTGGAGATTTCTCCATGAGATATTCGCCAAACTCACTCAGAACCTTTCTGACGGTCCTGGCATATATTGAATAGGAAAACTGAGGCTCGTCGCTTGGGGTGTGGGAAGCGGCACTCTGACCGGGCTTTGGCGCGGGAGCCTTTGTCTCTTTTCCCGGAAGACTGTAGATGTCGCTGTCATCAAAAGTCACAAAATAGCCGCTCTTCTGTACGGGAATGATATACCCCTCTTCGGCAAGAAGCTCATAGGCATGCTCCACCGTTATGACGCTGACCCCCATGGAATCTGCCATCACCCGTTTTGAGGGAAGCTTGGTATCCACCGGATATCTTCCGTTTATGATGTCCTCTCTTACCTGCTCATATACTCTAAGATAACGTTTCTCTTTATCCATGGAATTCTCCAAAATCTGGTCATATAAAATAATCAGTTTTTGATATTTTTAATATTATCAGTTTGATGTTATATTGTACTAAGTTATTAGTCAAGACAAAATATCGTTAATAAATGGAGGAGACTATGAAAATCGATAACGTTAAAAAACTTACTTTCGCCGGACTGATGGCTGCCCTCTGCTATGTTGGATATGCAGTTTTCCCTGCCATCAACGCTTCAGGAACCAAGGTTCACATCGGTAATGCCTTTGTTGTCCTCGGTGCTCT
This sequence comes from Butyrivibrio sp., assembly GCA_015056575.1. GTDB lineage: Bacteria > Bacillota > Clostridia > Lachnospirales > Lachnospiraceae > Butyrivibrio. The sequence continues at coordinate 171,881 of SVGA01000001.1, read as the reverse complement.
TCTGCTTGGTGGGGGTTATGGTGGACTGGCAGGAGCAGTAGGACTTTCCATCGCAGATCTTACACTGGGATATACAGCTTCAGCTCCCAGAACCTTTATCACCAAGCTGGTGATCGGTCTCATCGTGGGACTTGTAGCTCACAAAATAGCCAGGATATCCGAAGACCACAAGAAATCCTACATCATCAAGTGGTCCGCCATTGCAGCTGTAGCAGGCCTTGCCGTTAACTGCATCTTCGAACCTGCACTTAAGTATTTCTGGTTTACCATCCTTACGCCTAACGCTGAAAAGGCAGCATCAGCCATCAGCGCGCTTTTGGCAATAACAACCTATGCTACGATCATCAATGCGGTCATCAATTCAGTGCTTGCCGTAGTCATCTACAACGCACTGCGTCCTGCTCTGAACAGGGCCAACCTTTTTCCCTCGCTTACGGGAAAGGTAGCTAAAGAGGCATAACTTTACGGGATACTCTCGTAAGTCTATACATGTAAATGAATATCAATGAATGCTCGCCCCAAGGCGCACACAATCGAGTAGGCTGACTCCTACTCGATTATGCACACAGACATTCCGCACTTCGTGCTCCATGTCCTTACGACCGGCAAATGAATCTGTATGCAAGCATCCATTCGCTTGCCGGTCTTGTGCATCAAAAGACGGACACCGCAAGGTGCCCGTCTTTTTGGGATGTAGTATATGAGGGAAAAGGAGTCCCGGTAGACTCACTGATCAGTGATGGAACAGTCTAAGTCCTGTAAATGCCATAACCATGTCGTGGCTGTTGGCAGCTTCGATAACGTTGTCATCCCTTACGGATCCGCCGGGCTGAGCAACGTACTTTACACCGCTCCTAAATGCTCTCTCAATGTTGTCTCCAAAGGGGAAGAAAGCGTCTGAACCAAGTGCTACGTCTGTGTTCTTGTCAAGCCAAGCTCTCTTCTCAGCCTCTGTGAATACAGGGGGCTTCTCCTTGAAGATATTCTGCCACTTGCCGTCCTCAAGAACGTCCATGTAGTCAGCACCGATATAAAGGTCGATAGCATTGTCTCTGTCAGGGCGCTTGATGGTATCAAGGAAAGGAAGATTAAGTACCTGAGGTGCCTGACGGAGGAACCAGTTATCAGCCTTTGATCCTGCAAGTCTTGTGCAGTGAATTCTTGACTGCTGTCCTGCGCCGATGCCGATGGCCTGTCCGCCCTTTACGTAGCATACGGAATTGGACTGGGTATACTTAAGGGTGATAAGAGCTATCTTAAGGTCGATGATCGCAGACTCGGGAAGATCCTTGTTGTCTGTAACGATATTCTCAAACATATCGTCGTTTATTTCGATAAAATTGTGTCCCTGCTCAAAGGTAACTCCGAATACCTGCTTCTTCTCGATGGCCTCGGGAACATAATCGGGATCGATCTTGATAACTGCGTAGTTGCCGCCCTTTTTGCCCTTAAGGATCTCGAGAGCCTCATCTGTATAGCCGGGAGCAATGATCCCGTCTGAGACTTCTCTTTTTATAAGTCTTGCTGTGTCAACGTCACAGACATCTGAAAGAGAGATGAAGTCACCGAAGGATGACATTCTGTCTGCGCCTCTGGCTCTTGCATAAGCATTTGCAAGGGGGCTTAATTCACCAAGATCCTCTACCCAATATATCTTTTTCTCGATATCGGTAAGAGGTGTGCCCACAGCAGCACCTGCAGGTGATACATGCTTGAAGGAAGTTGCTGCGGGAAGCCCTGTGGCTTTCTTGAGCTCGGATACCAGCTGCCAGCCGTTGAAGGCATCCAGAAGGTTGATAAAGCCGGGTCTGCCGTTGAGAACTTCGATGGGAAGGTCCTGTCCGTTCTCCATATAAACTCTTGACGGTTTCTGATTGGGGTTACATCCGTATTTAAGTGCTAACTCTTTCATGCCTTGTCTCCTTTAACATTCTTGTTGATGATCCTGCTGTCTACAGCGCCGGTTTCGATGTTTATGAATCTGGTGAAAAGAGATACCTTGTTATCCGCATTAAGTGCCAACCAGATATTGTTTGTAAAGGTATCGATGTCACCCTCAATGTTTACCTGTGTGGGCTCACCTTCAAAGCTGGGAAGCGGATTGCCGTCTCCCATGTAGGTGTGGATGAAATAGCCCTCACCTGCCTTGGGCTTGTCATAGGTAAAGGTGAATCTATGGCAGCTCGAAGGATCTCCGTGATCGCTCTTAAGGATTGAAAGCGCAAAGTCGTATGCACCATCTTTAACGTTCATGATACCTGAAATCCTGGGTGTGTAGTTGGGCGCATCAGGCTCGAACTCTCTGGTCCTTAAGGACTCCTCGAAGCTCTGTCCTGCCTGCATAAGATCGTAGATCGTGTCGGTCTGATCGCCGTTGGTAACGATGGTTGAGTTGCCGCGAACTCTTACAGGAGCGTAAATGATAAGACTGGGGTCTTCCATCTTGGAGGGATCAAAAGCCTCTGTGCGGATCCCGTCGCCCTCCCATACAAATACTCTGTTGCGGGAATTCTCGCTTCTTCCCATAATGAAGTAAGCACATACCGCATACTTACCATCCTTGGATGTTCCGATCACGATCCCCCTTCCGGGATAGCTGGTGCTTCCGATCTCTTTTGCTAAATCTACCATGTTTTCCTCCTTAATGTGTATTGTACCGTGAAGCAGACTCGAAAATGCTGCGCATTTCCTCGTTCGCGTTGCTCGTCATATAGTTACATGTTTGTCTGCATGCGAGCATGCACATGCATGTAACTGCATGACTCTGCTTTGTACCGTGAAGCAGACTCGAAAATGCTGCGCATTTCCTCGTTCGCGTTGCTCGTCATATAGTTACATGTATGTCTGCATGCGAGCATGCACATGCATGTAACTGCATGACTCTGCTTCACGCGAAAAAACCGCCTGAGCATACCAATCAGCGGTTGCCCAGGCGGTCGACTTTTCATTATAAATCTGTACTCCCATGTGGTTACCCACTTATCCGCCAGTCATACAGACAAGTATAAAATACACTTTTTTGACCAAAATTTCAATTGTAAAAAATGACGAAGTTAAACTTCTCTCTAGCTGAGGCTCTCCTGTATCAGATGGTACATATTGATATCGGTGATACCCTCATCACTTCTAAGGTGACATCCGCTTTTAACCTTGATGGTCACGCTGTTTCCCTCAAGTTCTCTTACAGCTTCTACCTTTTTGCAAAGCTGCTGCATCATGGTGCATAGCTTATCCTTGTCGCTTAAATAAGTCAGGACCGCAAATTCACCGTTCTTGACTCTGGCTACAACACAGTTCACCGGTGTACCCTCCACCAGTATCTCACCGATCCTTTTTGCGAGCCTGTCTGCAAATTTGCCTCCATAGGTGCTTACTATGCGTTCATTCTTTTCATTGCGAATGACGATAATGCCAAAGTCTCTGCCATAATCAGAATACTGAGCACAGTAGTCCACAAGTGCCCCTATGAATCCCTTGACGTTCATAAGTCCGGTAGGTCTGTCTATCATGCCTATCTCGTGGAGCGAATCCATCTTTTCGGATTCAATGTCCGCATCGACTATGTAGCCCATGATCCCGACGACCTTTCCTCTCTCATAGACAGGTGCCTTGTTATAAATAATGTTGTGAACCACTCCGTCTATTATGCACTGTGCCGGGGCATTTTGAATGCTCTTTCCCTTTTCCAGGATTTCCAGCTCATTCTCCGTATATCTTATTCCGTCCACTGCCCAGTTAGTGTCGTTGCCGGTTTTCCCTATGATCTCATTCACCGAAGAAAGGCCAAAATACTTCAGAAACGCCGCGCTGGCTCCAAGATAGCGCCTTTCGGCATCCTTCCAGAAAAACATAATTGAGGAATATCCCGCAAAATTGTCGAAAAGCTTAGCACGGATAGTCTCTTCACTCAGATTGTTTTCTTTAACGGGCATCATATCCGCTTCATTACCGGAAATAAAGTCTTCTGCATTATCCGGAATAGTCTTCATGCAATACAGATATTCCTTGCCCCTTGTTCCGGGAATTACCATAACGGAAATCTCTTTGAGCATGTAGCTTCCGTTTTCCTGCCTTACTCTGAAAACCTTTTCGATAAATCCCTTTCCTGAAGCCTCAATCCTCTCGTTCATGGTCTCAAAGTCCATAAACTCCATATACTTGGCTTTGTCCTTGGAATCAATGATATTATCACGAAATATCCTGGTCTTGAGGCTCAGGTCCGTACTATAGGCATTAGTGTCAAGTCCGTAGCCGAATTTTCCAAGAAGAGGAACAACCTTGTTCATATCGGGATTTATCTGAAGAACCACTTCGTACAAGTGATTAAGTTCCTTAAGCCTGAAGTCCACACTGTTCCTCTTTGTTACATCACTGTCAGAAGAGATGTTCCAGATGGCCCCTTTTATAAGGTATCTGCCGCAATTCTCAGCTATGAGCTGGCCTGTGAACCTCATGATATTTCCGTTATTGGTGTAATAAAAAGTCTCAACGTTCTTGCTTCTTTCAATGGTATTGGCGTATTCTCTGTATTTTTTCAAAAGAGGAGAGTCCGTGTGGTAGATCAGGCGATCTGCTTCCGTAGAAGAAATACTCCTTGGGAATACCTGCTTTTTATAGGGCTCATTCATGAACAGAGTCACAAACTCTTTGCCGTCATCCTCAACGATCTCCAAGGGCTCATCACTGTGCCTTGCCGCAAAGCTCGCCGTCTCATAGTAATGCCGCCACCCACGCTCTTCCATGACGATGCCGTTTTCTTCTATATGGTCAAAAAACTCATCAATGGGCATTGGCTTTCCGTAAAAATATCCCTGGAGTTTGCCGCAGCCGACGCTCTTTAAAAACTCCACCTGTTCCTGAGTCTCAACACCCTCAGCCAGAGTCTTGATCCCGATATCCTTGGCCATGGTAACAGTGGAAGTTATAATAGCCTTCGACCTCTCGGTGAAGGTGCGAAGGAATCCCATATCAAGCTTAATGGTATCGAAATGATAATCCTTCAAAAGAGTCAGTGAAGAATAACCGCTTCCGAAATCATCCATCCACACTTCATAACCGGTGCCTCTGAAGTTCTCGATAACCTTCTCCATCAGTACTGCATCGGATGCGATCATGCTCTCGGTAATCTCTATATGTATGCTGTCTCTCGGAATGTCGTATCTGTCAACGGCATCCTCCACGACCTTAAGCATATCAGTCGTCTCAAAATCAAGCCTTGAAAAATTCACCGAAACGGGAACCGAGGTAAGGCCTTCCGACATTCGTTTCGAAATATCGCGGCACACGGTATCAACTATGAAGCAGTCCAGTTTCTGGATCTGTCTGCTGTCCTCAAGGGCGCCGATGAACTTATCGGGCGCAAGAAAGCCAACCTCCGGGTCAATCCATCTGGCCAGAGATTCCGCTCCGCAAAGCTGCCCTGTGAGAGAACGGATAACAGGCTGATAGAATACCTTTATCCATCCCTTCTTAATGGCAACATCTATATTGTCTATGACATAATTAGTCAGAGCACTGTTTTTGTTGTTACCCTCAGGGTTCATAGATTTTCTCCCAAAAATCCGATATATATTGAGTATAGCAAATTATTGTTCCAAATATAGTAAACTTATAATGAAATTTAAGTAAACTGATACTATCAGTATCAAAGTCGGAAACGTTTCCTGATTTCTCTTTTCAAATGGGAACGGTTATGATATTGTGACATTAATTCATATTATGAGGAGGTCAATGGATATGCCTGCTTGGTTAAAAGACGCTGTTTTCTATGAAATATATCCTCAATCCTTCAAGGATACCAACGGAGACGGAATCGGTGATATTGAGGGAATCATTGAGAAGCTTGATTATGTAACTTCCCTTGGCTGCAATGCTCTGTGGATCAATCCATGCTTTGACTCCCCCTTCAAGGACGCGGGTTACGATGTGCGGGATTACAAGAAGGTTGCACCAAGATACGGAACTAACGAGGACCTGTACAGATTATTTGCAGAGGCACACAAAAAGGGCATCCATGTACTTCTTGATCTGGTACCCGGGCACACCTCCGAGGAGCATGAGTGGTTTCTTGAGAGCAAAAAGGCTGATCGAAATCAGTATTCCGACAGATATGTCTGGACTGGATCCGCTTTCCAGGGTATCGGAGGGCACCCCTATATTGGCGGTGAGGCCGACAGAGACGGCTGCTACATGCTGAACTTCTTCAAATGTCAGCCTGCTCTCAATTACGGTTTTCTTAACCGGACCGAAGACTGGCAGATGGCTCCCGATGAGCCCGCCTGTATCGAGACCAGAGAGGCCATGAAGGACATCATGCGCTTCTGGCTGGATAAAGGCTGTGACGGTTTCAGAGTCGATATGGCAGATTCTCTGGTCAAAGAGGATGACGAGAACAAATCCGCGACCGGAGCTATCTGGAAGGAAGTCAGAGAAATGCTGGATAATGATTATCCCGAAGCAGCTCTTATCTCCGAGTGGAGTAATCCTCTTCTGGCCCTTAAATATGGTTTCCACGCCGACTTCTATCTTGATCATCACGGTAACGGCTACAACACCCTTATCCGTGACAACGAAACTCCCGGCGGTGACCACAGCTTCCTTAAAAAGGACGGAAACGGCGATATCATCAGATTTCTCAACGACTATCTGCCCAAATACGATAAGACCAGTGATGTCGGCTATATCAGCTTTATCACCTGCAATCACGATACACCAAGGCCCAGGCGAACTCTTTCCTATGAGGAGCTCAAGGTGGCATATGCCATGTTCCTTACTCTTCCCGGAGTTCCTTTCATCTACTACGGCGACGAGATCGGAATGAGATATCTTGAGGATGTTCACACCAAGGAGGGCGGCTACGCAAGAACAGGAAGCAGAACTCCCATGCAGTGGGATAACAGTGCCAATAAAGGCTTTTCCACCGCTCCCGCCGACAGGCTGTATCTTCCTGTAGACCCTGCCGATGACGCTCCCACAGTAGCAGATCAGGAAAAAGATCCTTCATCTTTGCTTAACACGGTAAAAGCCCTTACAGCTCTTCGTCACAATGAGCCTGACCTTAAGGCCGATGCTGAATTTGAAGTTGTTTATGCGGAGAAGGATGAATTTCCCTTTGTGTTCAAGAGAGGTAACCTTATCATAGGCGTTAACCCCTCCGAAAAGAAAGCTTCCGCCACTCTTCCCAGAAAGATGGAGAAAGTCTTTGAGATAGGTAATGTGCATTTAAGCGATGCCTCGCTGATCATGGAGCCCCAGAGCTTCTGCGTGCTCAGATGATGTAAAGTGAGGCAGTTGATTTCCTAAACATAAAAAACAGGGACGATCCTGCCCGGCTTCAAGCCGGAGCGAGTCGTCCCTTTTATTTTCTGTACTTTATTCTACAGTAACACTCTTTGCCAGGTTTCTGGGCTTATCAACATCAAGGCCCTTGGCAACACTGGTGTAATATCCAAGAAGCTGAAGAGGAATGATGGCAAGACTTCCCACAAAGTGCTCATCAACTCTGGGAATATATACCGTGAAGTCTACCTGGTCTTCTACGTTGTAATTGCCGTAGGTGGTAAGTCCCATAAGGTATGCTCCGCGGCTCTTGCACTCAGCCATGTTGGAAATGGTCTTCTCATCCAGTGAAGGCTGTGTGAGAACACCGATTACCAGGGTGCCCTCCTCTATCAGTGAAATTGTGCCGTGCTTAAGTTCTCCCGCAGCATAGGCCTCTGAATGGATGTAGCTGATCTCTTTCATCTTAAGGCTTCCCTCAAGACAGATAGCATAGTCCAGTCCTCGTCCGATAAAGAAGATATCGTGAGCGTTTGAGAACTTAGCTGAAAACCACTGGATCCTCTCCTTCTCCTCAAGGATCTTATCGATCTTCTCGGGAATGCTCTTGATCTCCTCAATGTAGTAATCAAGTTTTGAAGGATCTTCCAGAGTTCCCTTAACTTCAGCAAGCTTGAGTGTCAGAAGGTATCCGCAGATAAGCTGGCAGCTGTATGCCTTTGTTGTGGCAACCGATATCTCGGGACCTGCTGCCGTGTACATTACATGATCTGCTTCTCTCGCAATGGAGGAGCCTACCACGTTTACAATAGCAAGAGTCTTAAGCCCCTGCTCCTTGGCCATACGAAGGGCTGCAAGGGAATCCGCAGTTTCACCTGACTGGGAGATGATTACTGCCAGAGCTTTCTTGTCTATTGCCATCTTGCGGTATCTAAACTCGGAGGCCAGCTCTACTCTTACAGGTATACCTGCAAGGTCCTCGATGATATACTGCATCTCTACGCCAACGTGCCATGCGGATCCGCAGGCAACTATATAGATCTGCGATATCTCTTTTGCTTCTTCATTGGTAATTCCGACTTCGGAAAGATCGATCTTGCCGTCTCTTAAATACTTGCCTATGGTATCGGCAACTACCTTGGGCTGCTCATGGATCTCCTTCATCATGAAGTGCTCAAAGCCGCCTTTTTCGGCTGCTTCCGCAGAGAAAGTAACTGTAGTTACCTCTTTCTCCACTTCATCGCCGTCAAGGTTGAAGAATGTAACCTCACCTGCTCTGATCCTTGCCATCTCCATATTGTCGATGTAGTAAACATCTCTTGTGTACTTGAGAATGGCCGGAACATCGGAAGCTATGAAGGATTCATCTCCCGATACACCGATGATCATAGGTGACTGCTGTCTTGCGACATAAATCTCACCGGGATAGTCCTTGAACATAACCTCAAGGGCATAGGAACCACGAACTCTCACAAGAGTCTTGGCAATGGCATCGATGGGGCCTACCTTATATTTCTTGTAGTAATAATCCACAAGCTTGATCAGAACCTCTGTGTCGGTGTCTGAATAGAACTTGTAGTTGTGTCTTATGAGCTTCTCCTTGAGTTCCTGGAAGTTCTCGATAATACCGTTGTGAACGCCCACAACCTCAGACTCCACATCCCCTGATCCCGAACCTGTACAGTTTCCGCTCACATGGGGATGAGCATTGATAAGACTGGGGGCACCGTGGGTAGCCCATCTGGTATGTCCGATACCGCAGCATCCGGGAAGAGCTGCTCCTCCATTTGTCTTGTTGGACAGATTGACCAGCTTGCCTACAGCCTTAACCACTACGGCATCCTTCTCGCCGTCCCTTACTGCAAGTCCTGCCGAATCATATCCTCTGTACTCAAGTTTTGAAAGGCCGTCAAGCAGAATTGGTGCCGCCTGCTTGTGACCGATATAACCTACTATTCCACACATAATTTAACTCTCCAAAATTATTCCAAATGACCTTTTTGACGGATCACGTCAATTACCTGATCCACATATTTCTCGCAGATCTCATCACTCTCTGCTTCTACCATGACACGGATAACAGGCTCTGTACCTGACTCTCTTACCAGGATCCTTCCGCTATCGCCAAGGATCTTGGAAACCTCCTCCACTGCCTTCTGAACGTCGGGGTCATTCTGTGCATCGGGTTTGCTCTTAACTCTTACGTTCTTAAGAACCTGAGGATAGAATACAACAGGTGCTGCCAGCTCGCTCATGGTCTTTTCCTTAGCCAGCATAACTTCCATCATCTTAAGGCTGGTGAGGATACCGTCGCCGGTGGTGGCATACTTTGTGAAGATGATATGTCCCGACTGCTCTCCGCCAACCCTGTGTCCGTAGGTTACCATGTTCTCGTAAACATACTTGTCCCCTACCTTGGTCTTCTCATACTCGATGCCAACCTTATCAAGAGCCTTGTAAAGGCCGAAGTTACTCATGATCGTTGTAACAACCTTGTTGTTAACAAGGGCGCCTCTCTCCTTGAGGTAGAGGCCGTAGATATAGATGATGTGGTCTCCGGTGATAACATTGCCCTTCTCGTCTACGCAGAGGCATCTGTCAGCATCACCGTCAAATGCAAATCCCACATCAAGCCCTTTCTCAACCACATACTTCTGAAGATGTTCGATATGAGTGGATCCGCAATCTGTATTGATATTAAGTCCGTCGGGCTCATTATTGATAACATATGTCTTGGCACCAAGGGCATCGAATACAGCCTTGGCGATCTGCCAGGAGGCACCGTTAGCACAGTCAAGGCCGACCTTCTTGTCCTTGAAGCTGTATTTGGAATTGGAAATAAGATAGCCCACATAGCGGTTTCTTCCGGCTACGTAGTCAACGGTTCTTCCGATCTCAGCCTTCTCTGCAACAGGGATATCGATCTTGCCGTCGATGTAATCCTCAACCCGAAGGATCGTCTCCTCGTCCATCTTCTCACCGTTTCCGTTGAAAAGCTTGATACCGTTGTCATAGAAAGGATTGTGGGATGCGGAGATCATGATACCGCAGTCAAAATCATCAACTCTTGTGATATAAGCTACGGAAGGAGTTGTGGTAACGTGCATGATGTACGCATCAGCGCCACTTGCCATAAGTCCGGTACAAAGTGCATACTCGAACATGTAGCTGCTCCTTCTTGTGTCTTTTCCGATTACGATCTTGGCCTTCTTGCCATGGTTTGCACCGTAGTACCAGCCAAGGTATCTTCCGATCTGTACCGCATGCTCGAAAGTCAGGTTCTTGTTGGCCTCACCTCTGAAGCCGTCTGTTCCGAAATATTTACCCATTTATCTCTCCTCCTTGTGGATGATCTCTCCGCTGTTCTTGTAAATAGAATTCTCGGGAACAACTCCTCTTACGCAGGAAGTGGGATAAACGTTGGAATTACGGCCGATGACGGTTCCGGGGTTGCATACTGAGTTACAGCCAACCTCAACGTGATCTCCAAGCATTGCACCGAACTTCTTCATGCCTGTCTCGATGTTCTCTGTTCCGTTATGTACCACAACAAGCTTCTTGTCACTCTTAACGTTGGAAGTAATGGAGCCCGCTCCCATGTGTGAGTAATATCCAAGGATGGAATCTCCCACATAGTTGTAGTGAGGAGTCTGAACGTGGTCAAAAAGGATAACGTTCTTAAGCTCCACGCTGTTACCGACAACGCAGTCAGCACCTACAAGAGCTGATCCTCTGATGAATGCTCCGTGGCGTACCTCGGTACCGGGTCCGATGATACAAGGGGCTCCAAGATAAGCGCTCTCAAAAACGGTAGCGGTCTTGTGTACCCATACATTCTCCTTAACCTCGGTGTAGTCGTCACCGAGCTTGGGTCCAAGTTCAAGGATCATATCCTTGATACCCTTAAGAGCTTCCCAGGGATAAGTGAACTGGCGCAGATAATCCGCAGCCAGAGTGTGGTCAAGATCATAAAGATCGGAAATGGTATACATACTTATAGTCTCTCTTTCTTCTCGATATCGAGGAAATATTTGTAGGTATCTACAGTAAGCTCGCCGCAGGCAGGCTCATCGCAGACGATGATGGCGCCGTTGTGCATCTGGAGAGCACTGCAGGTCCACTTGGAACTTACGCTTCCTTCAACAGTTGCAGCAAGAGCTCTTGCCTTGTTGTGGCCGTTGATAAGTATAAGCACCTCTTTGGAATCTGTTACGGTTCCTACGCCTACTGACAGCGCCTGGGCAGGAACGGCCTCAGGGTCGTTGCCAAAGAATCTGGAATTAACAATCCTTGTGTCGGTAGTCAGATCTCTCACACCTGTACGTGAATTAAGGCTTGTGAAAGGCTCATTGAAAGCAATATGTCCGTCAACACCGATACCTCCCATGAACAGGTCGATCCCGCCGTATTCCGCGATCTTTTTCTCATAATCGGCGCACTCTTTTACCGGATCATCTGTCATGCCGTTTAAGATGTTGATATTCTCGGGCTTCATATCTACAAGATGGTTAAAGAAGTTGTCATGCATGAAATACCAGTAGGACTGATCGTGCTCGCGAGGAAGGCCAAGATACTCGTCCATATTAAATGTAACTACGTTGGCAAAAGAGATCTCTCCTGCCTTGTTCATTCTTACAAGCTCCTTGTATACGCCGATAGGGCTGGAACCTGTAGGGAGGCCAAGTACGAAAGGACGATCCTTGTCAGGGCCTTCATTATGAGCTGCGATGCGTGACTTTATATAGCCCGCTGCCCACTTGCACATTTTATCGTAATTATCCTGGATGACTACTCTCATATGTTTGTTCCTTTCTTTTATATAGGCATATTCTAAATAATTATAAGTTTACAGTACTGTCTCTGTCAAATTACGAAATTTGACATATTGTTACGACTAATGTAAAATCTGTTCGATGAAAAAATTTAAACTAAACTCAGGAAACTTAATATTACTTGCTGCTTTTGCGGCCGGTTTTTCCATCCTGGTTACTGCATCAACGATCGCAGACAGGAGCGCCGGGGAAGTTTCTGCGGCTCCCGCGGTGGTGAACACCGTTACGGACATTTCTTCTTATAATGATGAAGTCACGAAGGAAGTTGCCGTTCCCATGACCGCATCTGCAGACACCAAGGCTAATGTTGTTTCTCTGGCATCCGAATCGCCTGTCCGGGCTCCTGAACGGACCGCTTATTCCGTTAAGGAATATGAGGCGCCGGTGACCATGTACACCAGCGACACCGTCAATGTAAGATCCGGCGCAGGAACCGACTACGACAAGGTAGGCAAGCTTCGCTGGGGCAAAGAGCTTACGGTAACCGGCGAGACAGATAACGGCTGGTATGAAGTTGTCTACGAGGGCATCACCGCTTTTATCAAAGGTGACTACATGGTAAAAGACCTTCCGGGAACCCCTTACGTCTTTGTTGGAGATTCCAGAACAGTCCAGATGCAGATGGCTGTCGGTTCTTCCGATAAGGCCTATATTGCCAAGGTTGGGGAAGGTTACAGCTGGTTCAAGAATACAGCTCTTTCACAGATCCCTTCCTACGCCGGAAACGGATCCGTTATGATCATCAACTTCGGTGTCAACGATCTTGGAAATGTAAGCAAATATATCAGTCTCATCAACAGCAATATAGATGCCTGGACAGAGGCCGGAATCACGGTTTACTACGCAGCAGTTACTCCCGTAGGAGATTGCACTACAGTATCCAATGCCCAGATAGAGAGCTTCAATACCAGAATGCAGACAGAGCTCGATCCCAGGATCAAGTGGCTTGACGGTTACTCATATCTGACTCAGACAGGCTTCTCAACTGCAGATGGACTTCATTACAACAAGGATACTTACAGAAGTCTCTACTCATATTACATGTCAGTTATCAATTCGGAAATTTAATTATTGACAACCATTTGCAAGAGTGGTATGATACAATCTGTTGACTGCCTAAAAGGGCAGGACAAGCTGTTGTAGCACAGTCGGTAGTGCGTCGCATTGGTAGTGCGGAGGTCACGAGTTCGATTCTCGTCAGCAGCTTTTCCCCAAGTAAAAAAAGCCGACGTCCGGGCTGCCGGATGCGGGCTTTTTTGAATTAATGAGATATTTCTCTTTACATTAGTTCTTTTACCAGATAGCTGTAGATATCCTGGTTGCAGTTCTGCCACTTATCCAGAATACTCTGTGCCGTCTCCTCAGTTGGGACAGACATTGTAAGATCCATCAGAACCTGATTCCCGTCAGTGGCTATCATTCTGACCTCATAGTTATTGTCAGCCACCTTCCTGTAATCCCCTTTGATAGATGTTTCATTGATAAGTTTCATGTTGTTGGCTTTCAGATACTCATCGATCTGATCGCGAACGGCGGGGTTTACCCTGTTGCCAAAAAACTCCAGAGTTTTGGCTCCGTCCTCGGTCAGTTCAAGATAAGTCCTGTTAGCCATGGTCTTCTCCGTGATAAGTCCGGAGGAGGCCAGTTCGCTGAATACTTCCTGAAGTGTAAGGAAGTTCGTATATTCTTTTTCCAGGATAAAATCATATATCTGTGACTTGCTAAGAGGCATCTGGCAGCGCTTTAGCATGTACAGCACTATCATCTTGTACAGTGTAAGATATGTTGAACTCAATTGTTTCTCCCATCAACTACGTGGGCCTTAACCGCTGCGCTGATAACATCGGCAACTCTGGGATCAAAGGCCGCAGGTAAGATATTTACATCACTAAGCTCGGATTCAGGCACAAGACCCGCAAGAGCCTCAGCTGCTGCCAGCTTCATCTCATTTGTGATCTGTTTAGCCCTTGCTTCAAGAGCTCCTCTGAATATTCCCGGGAATACCAGAACATTGTTGACCTGATTAGGGAAATCGCTCCTTCCGGTTCCTATCACCCTTACTCCTGCTTCCTTTGCAAGGTCAGGCATTATCTCGGGTACAGGGTTTGCCATGGCGAACATGATCGCATCTGTGTTCATGGACGCCGCCATCTCTTTTGACACAATTCCGGGAGCTGAAACTCCAACGAAAATGTCGGCTCCCTTGAGAGCATCTGCAAGGCTTCCGGAGAGGTTCTCAGGGTTTGTTACGTCCATCATCTTCTTCTGCATCCAGTTGAGGCCTTCGGTATCCTTATTAAGAATTCCCACCTTGTCGCAGAGGGTGACGTTCTTGAAGCCGTAGCTAAGAAGCAGTCTTGTGATGGCGATTCCGGCGCTTCCCGCACCGTTTACGATGACTTTGCAGCTCTCCCTGGACTTGCCCACAACCTTAAGGCCGTTGATGATGCCCGCCAAGACCACGATTGCGGTACCATGCTGGTCGTCGTGAAATACGGGGATATCCAGGATTTCTTTTAACCTTTCTTCTATCTCAAAGCACCTTGGAGCCGAAATGTCCTCCAGGTTAATGCCGCCAAAGCCCGGTGCCAGGTAGGTCACAGCCTTGATGATCTCCTCTGTATCCTGTGTATCAAGGCAGATGGGCACTGCGTTCACTCCTCCGAATTCCTTGAATAGAACTGCCTTTCCTTCCATAACAGGCATGGCTGCGTAAGGTCCGATGTTGCCAAGACCCAGAACCGCGCTGCCGTCGGAAACTACGGCAATGGTGTTGGATTTAAATGTGTACTTGTAAGCAAGCTCCTTATCTTCAGCAATAAGTTTGCAAGGCTCAGCAACTCCGGGTGTGTAGGCAATTGCCAGATCTTCACGGCTCTGTACCTTAGCCTTGGATCTGATCTCCAGCTTACCGTTCCACTCCTCGTGCATTTTAAGGGCTTTTTCAGCGTTTGTCATTTTTGGTTTCCCCTTTCGTCTCAGAAGGTCGTTCCTACTATATTATAGGCAAAAGAAATAACTTCGCTACGTTTATCTGTATCGATATATTTAAATACGTTATAGGCGTGTTTCTTCTGGCCGCCTGTGGTCTGAAGTCCCAAAGCCAGGCCAAGGGCTGCTATCTCGTCTCCGGCATCGGTCTGCCTTGAGAGCATCAGAGCGTCAATGTTGCCGTTCTTCTCCATCTTCACGTAGGCATAGGCAATGGCCGCTGCCTGAAGTGCCTCGCCTGAGGTGGAGGAATAGCCGAGCTCGCTTAAGATAATGGACCTTCTGTTCCCCTCTGCCGTAAGCATTGCCGGCTCATGCATATAGTTTGTCAAAACCTCAATGTTGTCCATGGTGATGATGGGGGTTGAATAAGTGTGGTTAACATTCTTGGAAGCCTTCCAGAAAGCTGTATTCCCGTTGGGGAAGGAGTAGGGATGGGCCGCCAGTCCCCAGTTTATGTCGCCGTAGTCCTTCAGGGAGGATGCAAAAATATCCAGCACATCCTTGGCGTCATAATCACCTGTCTTCTCTGTATTATAGGTCCAGCGCTGGTCAATGGGAATGTAGACCTTTGCGGCTGAATTCTGGGATTTTATAGCATTGTAAAACACCCTGAAAGCTCTGGTGTAAGCAGTTGTGTAGGTGCCAACGTCCGTTTTTGCCATGTAATTGTATTCCTTGCGGGCATTGACCTCATTGGCAATTATCCACATGCTGACATTGCCATGGCCTGAACCCGAGTATCTGTTTGCAAGGAAGCTTCCAACTGCTGCCAGGGCCTTAACACCTGATTCATTGGTGGCGTTGAACATATAGTAGGGCGCAGTCGATCCGCCTCTAGCATCAGGGTGAGTTATCTCCGGAAAAGCTCCCACACTGGCATCGTTCAGGATAATAGCCGCCACATCGATACCCATGCCGTTAAGACGCTTGTAGAGCGTGTCGTAATTATTGATGATACCTGCATTAAAATGATAGGTCACTCCGCCATAGGAATATGCTATTCCGCCGGAGGTGGTAAGCAGGTGACTAAGAGGCATATTGTAGGTGCAGTAGTTAACTCCAAGATCCGGGAGTTCTCCTATCCTCAGAGGATCCGGAAGGATTCCCTTAATGGAGTGGTGGCTCATTCCGCCATAGCTGTAACCCGCGCAGGCACCGGGATTTGTGATGTACCTGGCGTGGCTTATGCTGACGAACTGATCGTTTTCCTTAACCGCCACCTGAAATTTGGAAAAGAGCCTTGAATTGGCAGCTCCCTTGTTGAGATCAATCTTAAAAGATGTATCATCACTCTTATAGACCTTGGCTATCGGCTCGCTTCCTTCTACAATGCCATCCTGGTAGGTAGGTTCCTCGAAGAGATAATAGTACTTGTCATCGCTCTTGGGGATTCCACTTGACTTAACAGAGACCTCGACCTTACCGGAATCAACTATAAGACAGTTGTCTATTGTTACAAACTCAGCTCTGTTCTCGGCTGTCATCTCCACCGTGGCAGGTCTTGCCGCCAGGGCATCCGAAACTGTCTTGCCTCCGTCCACAATGCTGTTTATGGTATTTACGTTGATATACTCTGAATTCTTTTCCTCTTCAGCTTCAAGGGAAGCTTCAAATATGGCTTCATCTATGTCTGCGGTCACCACTTCGTCATTGCTTCTTCCGGTTACGATCATCCAGGCAATGAGAGCCAGCACCAGAAGTGTTGCGCTTACAGCGGCCACACCCGAAAGCATCACTATTCTTCTGTTTCTGCGAGCTTTTCTGCCCGTATGCATCCTGCGATAGTTCTTTTTCATTAAATCCTCATGTATCCGGTGTTACTCAATCTATGGATAAATCACGCGAGTGCGCGTGCTGTCACTTGTTGTCCGGCATACTCACGGGAGCATGCGTAAAATCACTTATGCATTGTATGCTCGCGGGAGCATGCGTAAATCACTTATGCATTGTATGCTCGCGGGAGCATGTGTAAAATCACTTATAATCCGCATCCTTACGGTCGCGGTTCTTAAGGCGTCTCATGTGGTCACGAATCTTGAGTTCATACCCGTTGCCGGTTGGGCTGTAGAATTCCTTGCCGTTGAGCTCGTAGGGCACGTACTGCTGCTCCACGTAGTGATCCGGATAGTCGTGAGCATACTTGTAGCCTATGCCGTGTCCAAGCTTGGCCGCCGACTTATAATGGGCATCCTGAAGGTGCGACGGAATGGGAAGATTCCCGGTTTCTCTGACTGTAGACATTGCTTCATCTATAGCCAGGTAAGCCGCATTGCTCTTTGGTGCCGTTGCAATATAAGTGACCGCCTGAGCCAGAGTGATCCTGGCTTCCGGCATGCCCAGCCGCTCCACTGCCAGAGAAGCAGCCACAGCCACTTGAAGCGCCTGGGGATCTGCATTTCCCACATCCTCTGAGGCACATATCATCATTCTTCTTGCGATAAATTTGGGATCTTCTCCCGCATTGAGCATCCTTGCCAGATAGTAGACCGCAGCATCGGGATCCGAGCCCCTCATGCTCTTAATGAAAGCAGAGATGGTGTCGTAGTGGTTATCACCATCCTTGTCATAGCGGGCAACCTTCTTCTGTATGCACTCCTGCGCAACTTCCCTGGTAATATGGATAAGCCCGTCCTCGCTGCGCTGTGTGGTCATAATACCAAGCTCGATTGCATTTAGAGCATGTCTTGCATCACCGTCGGCAAGGTCAGCAAGGAACTCCTCCGCATCAGGCTCCAGCACTGCCTTATAGGCTCCCATGCCCCTCTCGGTATCGTTCACTGCCCTCTCCAAAAGCACCTTGATGTCATCTGTGCTCAAGGGTTTAAGTTCAAATATCACCGACCTTGAAATAAGAGCCCCGTTCACCTCAAAGTACGGGTTCTCGGTGGTGGCACCAATAAGCACCACGGTCCCATCTTCCACAAACGGAAGCAGATAGTCCTGCTGCCCCTTGTTAAACCTGTGTATCTCATCGATGAAAAGGATCGTCTTCTTGCCGTACATGCCAAGGTTATCCTTGGCCTTTTGCACCACTTCCTCCATATCCTTCTTGCCTGAGGTAGTGGCATTAAGCTGCATGAACTCCGCCTTCGTGGTACCCGCAATGACCTTGGCAAGAGTGGTCTTGCCTGTACCGGGCGGTCCGTACAGGATGATGGAACTTAGCTTATCCGCGGAAATCGCACGATAAAGAAGCTTGTCCCTGCCAATGATGTGCTGCTGCCCCACAACCTCATCGAGGGTCCTCGGGCGCATCCTGGCGGCAAGCGGAGATTCCTTCTCTTTATTGTTTTCACGCATATACTCAAATAAGTCCATAACACTTCAAGTTTACTATTATTAGGTAGAAATTGGAAGTAAAAAAACTTTTAAGAGAAGGACTTAGCCTTGTAGTGGATGGGTGGGTTTTCTCTGAGCGGGGGCTGCCCGGCCGGGCGAAGTGGCTTTTCCAACGCAAAATGGTTTTCCGACCATTTGAGTAGGTAAAATAGCCGATAAACTTATCGGTATATTGATAATTAGATGGTTTGAACGTCAGGTTATCGCTTTCCCGTATGCGTTAAAGTCACTATGTTCGTTATGTCGTAAATAATTCCACCGCAATTGAATCATAATAGAAAATGCGGTGGAATTCTGTTTTCGAAATCATCGAAATCTTGTAAGTCCACCGCAATTTGCTGTAAAAATCATAAATAGATATATTTAATAAGTGCAGATAACTATTTAACAATGCCGGTAACCATATTTAACCATATTACATGCAAACAGCCATATTTAACCATGTTACATGCAAGCAGCCATATTACAAGTGCATGTAACCAAATAACTATGCAAATAGCCATAAAACTATTGAGTCACGGCAATTCCATTATCATCCATCACAATAGTCACGTTTCCGTTTTTGGTAAGATAGGTAATAGTGCCGTTATCTGCAAGAATGTCCAGGACCTCATGATCCTCCGGTTCTGAGTTGCTGCTGGTGATAATGGCGTAATCCGGGTCGATGTACTCGATGAGTTCAGCAGTGTTTGTTTCAAGCCTTCCGTGGTGAGGGATCTTGAGGACCGTGGATTCAAGACCTGATGTAGCGAGAAGCTCATTTATTCTGGCTGCCTCCGCGTCCCCTGCAAATAGCATGGAATTCTCTCCGGCAGCTACCCTTATCACCAAAGAGGAATTGTTGCTCTCGCTGTCAGCGTAGCTCGTACTCTGCGGCGGGTAGATGGTGTAGGTCACATTGTCCGCAGCAAAAGAAATTTTCTCTGTCACTGTGGTCTCAGAAAGTCCTGCAGCTTCCAGCGCAGCAAGGTACTCCGTAATATCATCGGATTCCTTGGAGTGGTAGGTGGTATAGACCTTCCCAACTTCAAATTCATTTATAATATGGTCCGCCCCGCCCACATGATCCTTGTCAAAATGGGTGATAATAAGCTCATCAATCTTTGTGACCCCCTGCTCCTTAAGAAATTCCACCAACTTATCAGCTTTTCCTTCAAGCCCCGTGTCTATGACAACCACATGGTTTTCCGATATCAGGGCAAAAGAATCTGCTGCTCCGCCCTTGAGCGCTGTGATAATGAGTGAAGCATCCTCGCCAGTTGTTTCAGTCACGTTCACTTCAGCATCCTCGCCAGTTGCTTCAGTCACGGTCACATCAGCATCTCCGCCAGTTGCTTCAGTCACGCTCACATACTCATCTCCGCCAGCTGTTTCAGCCGCGCTCACATCCTCATCCTCGCCAGCTGTTTCAGTCACGTTCACTTCAGCATCTGGTTCAACTTCCGGCACTGCCTGCCTTCCGCAACCGCTAAGCGCCGCCGTCATCGCCAGTATCGCAACCTGTATTCCTATAATAAATTGTTTACTTCTCATTTTGACATATCCTTTTTACTGCCATATAATGCATTTGGTTTTCAGGTTTCTATAGGAACAGTATATAACGTCAACCTAAAAGAAACTTTAAGAAATCATGAAAGGAACCAAAACAGACATGAAAGCACTTAAGTCATTTATGATAACCCTGATCGTCGTTCTTGTGATCGGATGTATTTTTATAGTTGCAAGAGGCTCGATAATGAAGTCAATTTCTAAAGACATGGATTCAGCCACCTCAGGTGAGGCAGCAAAATCAGGTAAGGCCAATCCCGTGACCAAGGCCATTGTCAGCAAGACTCTCGATACTTACATTGAAAATACCGACAATGAGAGAGTCAAAGAAATTGCAGAATCCATGAGCGAAGAGGATATGGATACTGTCACCGAGATAATCGCCAATAACGTAAATGTTGAGGACATCCCTGAAGTCCAATCCTACATTTCAAGCGGGGATACGGAAGGGATGCTGGAATATGCCAATGAAAACCTCTCTGAGGAAGAAGTAGAACAGCTTAAAGACATTATGTCCAGATACGTTACCCCCTAACCCACTACCCTCAACTATAAAGCACTTCCCCTAAAATCCTTAGCCGATCTTGATGTATACCATGCAATAAAGCCGCCACAGACAATCTGTGACGGCTCTTCTTATCAGCTCTTTACTATGTTTCTGACCCAGACTCCGCTTCGTACAAGGCAGAATCCGATTATATCCTTACCGATCTCCACCAGATTAACAATTATAAATACATTGATGGCAGGCAGAGTCGTGAATCTGCTGAGCACGTAGGCTGTGGGCACCGAGATCACCCAGGCGTAGCAGCTGTCGAAAATAAAAGTGACGGCTGTTTTCCCGCCGGAACGCATGGTGAAATAGGACACGTTGGCAAAGGCATGTATGGGCATCATGCAGGCCACCACCAGAATAAACTGTGTAGCCAGCTTCTTGATATCGGGCTCAATATTGTAAATGCGCGGGATAAGCGGCGCCGCGATTGCAAGCAGGGCTCCCATTACAAATGTGCTCCCCACCGAAAGTGCCGCCATTCTCCAGGCAGTCCTTCTGGCATTCACCAGTCTGTCCGCGCCAAGCTCCTGCCCCACAACAATCCCGGCAGAGTTACCCAGGGATAAAAAAACTTCGTTGAAGATCTGGGAAATGGTTCCGCTGATGTTCATGGCAGCGATAACTGCTATTCCTCGAATGGAATAGGCCTGCATCAGAGTTGCCTGTCCAAGGCTCCACAAAAACTCATTCATAAGAAGCGGCAGAGACCTTGAAAGTATGGGCCATATAAGGTTCACAGGGATCCTGAATCCGCGGTAAAGGCCCTTGAAGAACTTATATTTTGACCCTTTCCTGTGAGCTCCCGCTATCACGATAAAGAGCTCCGTGAATCTTGAAATGACCGTGGCAATGGCCGCGCCCAGAACACCCATCTTTGGGAAAAAGAAAAGTCCGAAGATCAGCAACGCATTGAAAACAAAATTCACAAGCATGGCCACCATACTGGCGATCATGGGGAGCGTTGTCTTGCCCGATTCTCTCATGGCACTGGCGTAAACCTGGGTAATACTAAAGCCCACAAGGCCCACCAGCATAATGTTGAGGTAGGACACCGCATAGCCCATTGTTGCTGAAGCATCCGCAGGTGATGTGTCTTTTGCAATATAAAGAGATATCAGATCGGGTCCGAAGTTGAACAAGATAAGCAGCGCTGCCGTCAATATCACCACAGCGGTTATCAGCTTGAAGCGGATGGAATAGCGAACTCCGTCCATATCTCCCTTGCCGAAAAACTGTGTGCTGAAAATACCCGCTCCCGCAAGGGACCCCCATATGCACAGATAAAAAATGAAGAGCAGCTGATTTACGATAGCCACCGCGGACATTGGAAGTGTTCCCACCTGTCCAACCATGACATTATCAAGCAGACCCACGATGTTGCTCAAAGTGTTCTGAACGATCATCGGGACCACAATCATAGCCACTCTTCTGTAAAAGGCAGCGTCTCCGAAAAGACACTCCTTTAGTGTGAATCTGTATTTAATTGCCTCTTCCCTGTTTCCTGTTTCAAAAGTAGTCATTGATAAATCATAGCACAGACACAGTGGTTAAGGAATCCCAAACTTCAAATTATTCCTATATTTTCTCCTTTAATCACGGATCAGATGCTCCAAAGTCTCATAGAGATGGTCAGGTTCTATGGGCTTACTAAGGTGCGCATTCATTCCGGCCTGAAGGGATCTCTGAACATCTTCGTCAAAGGCATTTGCTGTAAGTGCTATTATCGGAATTTCTTTTGCATCGTTCCTATCAAGGGCTCGTATGCGCTCTGTTGCACCAAGTCCATCAAGCTCAGGCATACGAATGTCCATAAGTACTGCATCATAGGTTCCATCCGCACTTTGCTGAAACATATCGACTGCCTCAACTCCGTTTGATGCGTGATCGACTGTTATGCCTCTCATACTGAGGATCTTCTTTATAATCTCGGCATTTATGGGCATGTCCTCCGCAAGCAGGATATGTCGTCCCGAAAGCTCCGCTTTATGCCCCATAAGCTCCCTTTGCTTCTTGTCTCTTACGATCCTTCTGAATTCCTCTATTACCGAGCTGGCAAAAAGAGGTTTTGCCATAAAGCTGTCAACACCGACAGAAAGGGCTTTCTCAATAATATCATCCCAGCTGTAAGCCGTAATAATAATGATAGTGGACTCATCATTTGACATCTCACGGATTTTCCTTGCAACCTCAACACCGTCTTCCTCCGGCATTTTCAGATCCGTAAGCACCAGATTGTATGCCTCTCCCCTTGCTCTCGCCACTTTAATGAGCTCATAGGCCTCTTTGCCACTGTAACAGAACTCAGAGGATATACCGGCCTCCTCAAGGATAAGCTTGGAATGCTCACAGGCAATGGGATCGTCATCTATGACCAGAACTCTCATGTCACCCGGAGTTATTTCCTCCTGATCCATATCGCAGGCTTTTCTCTCCGAAGTCCTTAAAGATACAGTAATGGTAAAGGTTGATCCGACACCCTTTTTGCTCTCGACGCCTATCTTGCCGTTCATCATCTCTACAATATTTTTGGTGATAGCCATCCCAAGTCCGGTGCTGCCGTACTTTCCTCCGTTGCCGGAGTTTTCTGTCGAAAACGGATCAAATATCTTCGGAATATAATCCTCGTCCATTCCAATGCCGGTGTCCTGTACAATAAACCTGATCGCGGCATTGCCACTGTATTTGGCAACAGGTTCGATCTTAAAGAACACTTCTCCGGGACTGTCGGTAAACTTCACAGCATTCCCCAGGACATTAAGGAGGACCTGCTTGAGTTTCATATCGTCCCCAATATAAAAGTCGTCAACGCTTCCTTTCACCTCACATTTATAGGAAAGCCCTTTATCCTGACACTGACCGTTCACCATGGTATTGATCTGCTCCAGCATTTCCTTAAAGGAAAACTCCTCATTGCTGAGCGTGAGTCTGCCGCTCTCAATACGGCTCATGTCCAGGATATCATTTATCAGTCCCAAAAGGTGCTTGGCGCTGGCTCCTATCTTTTCAAGATATTCCCTTGTATGCTCCGGAACATCCTTGTCCTTAAGTGCGATACTGTCAAGACCTATTATGGCGTTCATAGGTGTCCTGATCTCATGACTCATTGAGGACAAAAAAGATGTCTTGGCCGCATTGGCCTCTTCTGCCTGAGCAAGTGCATCAGTCAACGCCTTCTTCTGAATAAGGGATTCTCTGGTCTCCCTGTCCACATCCGAGAATCCGACTCCCACAGACCTTAATTCGCTTTCTCCGTCCTTTCCGGGCCTTCGCACTCCTGCCATCCTCAGCATCTCGTACTGCTGCCTGCCATCTATGTCTTTTAAATACCTGCAGCTTATAAGAGCTTCTGATGCAAGTCTTTTGCGTATATTATCAGGGTTAATGAAATCAAGGAATTTGTCCCTGTCCTCCTCGGAAACCCTTTCCATGGCGTATTTTTTGAAGGTCTCGTAAAATGCAAAGCTGTCCCCCTCTGAAATGCCATCCTGCTCATTGTCATCCGCTCTGTAACACAGACCGTAATCCTTGTCCAGATTAACGTAATAAACGCTTCGATAGTCCGCAGCCATGGCGGAAATCATGGCATCAGCCCTGCGTGCCTTCTTCTCCTGTTCCAGAAGTTCATCCTGAAGCTGCAGGGTTTCTTCCAGTTCTGCCTGAATCGCATTATTCGCCGCATTCTCTCTTTCCTGCTCAAGAATAAGACGGTTTGTGCGCTTGTTCTGACCGATAACGATCGCGAAAAAGAACGCCATCACAGCCGCTATGCCAATGGTCTGAATAAGACTTCTGATTATGATACCCCGTGATATCAGGTTGATCTTTTCGGCAATGATGCTGTCGCGGATCAGATAGGTCAGCATCCAGTTGGTACCTCTGACCGGAATGTAGTAGAGATTCTCGGAAGTACCATTATACTCAAAAGATATTATTCCCTCTTCCCCTGCCTCGAAATCCTTCTTCATTCTGTCAAAGTCAGCCACGTTATCGAAACGTGCCGTTTCAAGAACATCAAAAATATTCGCTCCCTCAGCCTGTCCCCCCAGAATGATATCAGTAAGAGGAACGCCGTTACCGTAGTAGAGATTACAAAAGGTCGCGGAGTTTTCATCTGTCTGCAAAGAAAGACCATCCAGCATCCTGTGAATATCGATTTCCATAAAAGAAGCAACGAATCTGTGCCCCTCGAAGGGCATATCATCGACAGGAATGGCAATAATAACCTTCTTGTCTATGCTCTCCAGATTCTTGATGGATATTTCGGGACCTGAAATGGTCTTGAAGTCAAAAGAATACTCGTCTATATTTGTCTGCGTACCCAAAGAAGTATATATAAGCCCGTTCTCATCCACAAAGGCAAACTTCTCAAGTTCGTAGAGTTTTTTCATCTTAGCCTGAAAGGCCTGCAGATGGGTCATATCCGAAAGATCGCTTTCTTCCATAAGACCGATTGCCACCTTCATGTTGGCGATGCTCTTATCAAGATTTGTGGCCACAACCTGCTCACGTCTTCCCGCCAGCTCTCCAAGGTAAAAATGGCTGACAGAGTTTACAGCTTCATCAGTGCTTCGCCTTGCACTTCCCATTGAATAAAAAGTGCTTGCGGCCAGAATACCTATAACAACAAGTGCACCTACTATTATAATGATCTTGCTATTTATCTTCTGCAGCGGACGATTATTTGTCATCATGATTTCCTCCAACCAATGGTATAAGATAATAATACCATTTTGATACGGAATCATGTTTATTTTTTATTATTTTTTCCATAAAGTATCGCAGCAATGACAGATACACACGGAACTGCGCAAATAATCCCCACACTTCCCGCAACTGCCCGTATAACCTCGATGGCAACAAAGTCAGTGCAAAGAAGCTGTCTCCAGCCAACTCCGTAAGAATAAATCAGAACGCACATATTGAGCGCGCTTCCAACGTAAGCCAGAACCAGCGTGTTGGCCATTGTGCCCATGGCGTCCCTTCCAATGTTGAGGCCGGACTTTATAAGGCCTTTCACATCCTTGGACGGGTCTGCGATGTGGACCTCCTCAAGAGCAGATGAGATGGACATAGTGATATCCATTACCGCACCCATGGCCGCGATCAGTATTCCGCTGGTGAAAAGACCTCTCATCTTAAGGTTGGATGTGCTCTTAAGAAGGAGAAGTGCTTCCGCTTCATCCATCTGGAAAGTAGTGATGCCGCCAATGTTGGCAGCTATCTGTCCAAGAAGGGCAGCGATAAGAACGCCGCTCATACACCCCAGGGCAGCCGCAACAGTCTTTTTACAGATTCCTCCGATGAGGTAAAAACATACCGCACTGGTCACAAGGATAATGACACAGGTGAGAGGGATCGCAGGCACTCCCTTAATTGTAAGTGGCAGTAGAATCCCAAACATGCAGATAATGGTGTATATCAGACCAACAAATGCCTTTACTCCCTGGAAGCCGCCGATGATCGCAAGGCTCAGGAAGAAAATGATGATCAGACCGATAATGAGCGGAACCCTGTTGTAATTATATACACTACAGCTATAGACATTCTCTCCTGTGGTGTCGATCCTTACACAGAGTGTATCGCCTTCATCAACTACTACGTTATAAAGGGAGCTGAAATAGTTGGTGACAAAGCACACATCGCCTTTGTACCTTCCGGTGAGGATCTTCACCTTTAATTCCATGCTCCCTTTAAGGACACCCTCGGTGTCCTCGTCAATGACAGAATTATCTTCTGTCACCGCGAGAACCCGTGCTTTCTCATACTCCACACCGGTATCGGAGGTGGTGGTATAGCGGGGCCTGTCCCTGTTTACCAGGAACAGTACCCCAATCATTACCAGTGAAAAAACAATTACCACAAGGGTGTTAATGATTATTCTTTTTTTGTCAAAATTCTTATTTAGCATTTCTGGATCTCAAAAACTTAAGTGCACCAAATCCTGCTGCTGCAATGGCTGCAAGAATGATGATAACAATTGCTGCTACAGGCATGCCTTTAGTCTCAGGCTTATCTGTGGTAGGTGTTTCACCATCCTCGATGTTTGCATTCTCTGTAGCAGTGTCACCTGACTCTGTTACTGCTTCCTCTGTTGAGCCTTCGGAAGCTTCATCGGGATTCTCCGCAAGAGGTGTCTGTCCATCTTCGATGGTTGTAGCATCAGGAGTTGTTGTCTCTGTTGTGTTACCTGTGGCTGTGCCTGTTGTTGTACCTGCGTTGGCGCCGGTATTTCCGCCGGTGGTTGTTCCTGCAGCGTTGCCTGTAGTTGTTCCAGCGTTTGCGCCTGTTCCGGTTGTTGTGCCTGCACCTGCGTTTGTGTTTCCGCCGGTGGTTGTTCCTGCATTTGAACCGGTGTTAGAACCTGTGTTACTGCCGGTTGAACCTGAGCTGCTTCCACTTCCTGAACCTGAGCCGCTTCCGCTTCCTGAGCCACTTCCGCTTCCTGAACCTGAACCACTTCCGCTTCCTGAGCCACTTCCGCTTCCGCTTCCTGAGCCTGAGCCGCTTCCTGAGCCTTCGCCGGTCTGGCTGTTCTTGGTAACTATGATCTCGTCGCAGTTTCTTACACGGAATACAGGAACTGATTCGTCGCTGTTTCCTTCGGGATGCATGTAGAGGACACCAACTGCAGAAGCAGTAAGGCCTTCAAGCATCTTTCCATCGCTGTCAACCATCTGTGCTGCAAGCTCGTTCTTTCCTGTCTCTCCGGAATAGATGTAACCATCGATAAAGATAGCTGCCTCTTTTCCTGTGTCATCTGCAATCCAGAACTCTGATACTGCTCCGTTCTCAACAAGAACTCTTGTAACTTTACCCTCTGTCTTAAGGAGTGATCCGCCGAGTTTCTCATAATCCATAGCTTCCTCGGTAGAAACAACCTTAGGCTGATAAATCTTGTGCTCTTCGTCGAGAACCTCTGCCTCCATAACCTTAAGCTCAAGGTCGCCCTGGTAAGAAGCAACATAGCCTGTGATCCTTACCTTGGTTCCGATAGCAAGTCCTGTCTCCGCATAAGGGAAGATATCGATACCTGCAGTATCATCCTGGATATAGATGGTATCAAAGAACTTGTTGTACTCGTTATCTGTACCTACTGTTACATATCCCTCAACTGCGAATACATCGCCGGTGTTACCCTTACGTGCCTCAGCAATTGTGGAAGTCTTGATCTGAACTTTATTCTTCTTGATGATGTTCTTTGCAATATTGAGATTTATGTAAGGAAGAGAATCGTTGTTATCCATCTCTGCCTTGATCTCAAAGTCTGAAACAAATACGCCGCCGGCTACGAAGATGTCTCCGCCTGCCTTTGTCTCCTGGTGAACAAGGAAGTTTACATCGCCCTTGTTGTCAAGAGGAATACCGTTTCCGCCATCACCAATCTTATCTCCGTTTTCTTCGTTCTTGCAATCCTTGGAATATGTGGACTCAAAGCCCCAAACAAGCTTCTCTGCAGCCTTTACGCTGTCATTCTCACCTTCTGTGAAGCTGATACTGCAGCCTGAATACTGGCTGTATACCTGGCCCGCCTTTACTCCGTAAAGATAAGGTGAATCCACTTTGTAGTTTGAAGGATAGAGTCTGTATGCCTGTCCGCCGTTCTTCTCATCATCAATACACTCATCGGAGTTTACAGTGATGGTTGAACCAATCGCTGAAAGGATCTTATTCAGCTCTTTTCCCGCATAAGGATTGCTGTAGTCAGCAAGACCGCATACAAGAACTGTTCCGCCCTGCGCAACATAATTCTTAACAAGCTCAATAAACTCAGGCTCGAATGTTGACTTGCTGTACTTTACTCCGTTGGCCTCTCCGTCCTTCGAAGCAGGAGCAGAGATGATCATGAACTTAGCCTTGTTTACCATCTCCTGTGTATAGAGAGATTTGTCAGTAACAACTGTTGCTCTAAGGCTCTGATCAGCGCAAAGCTTAGTGAAGTTGCCCATGTTTCCTGCATAGTAGCCGGCAACATAATCATTGCCATGCGTTCCGTCAATTAGAACGTCTCCTACCATCTCGGGAGTAACATAGTTCACTTCCAGATTACCCTGGTAAACCTTGAATACTTCTCCCATTTCACCGGTAGCTGTAACGATGTAAGTTGCCTTTCCGGCATCCTGATAAGCATAGTTATAAGTAAGTGTTGCTGTGCCGTTGGCCTTAACTGTTGCAACATCCTTGAGGTCATCTCCGGAAAGGTTTGCAACTGTTGTCTCTTCGTCCTCAGCATTCTTAACCTTGATATTTACCTGGTTGATATGAAGATCGGTCTTCTCGTTGTTGTAGAACTCAACATTGATATCCAGATCTTCTCCCTTAACAGGAAGAGTTGTTGTAGTGGTTACGCTGTTAATTCCTGCAGCCTCTACATCGCCAACCCAGACAGGTGCTGTAACAGCAATGTTTCCATCAGGCTGAACAACCTTGATGTAGTAGTAGGAATAAGTTGCAGGAATATCAAGTTCAACAGTTCCCTCATTATCAAGCAGAGTTGTAAGAGCTGTTTCAATACCACCGTTTACAATTACAGAAACATCACCGATAGCTGAATCTGTAGGATCGCTAAGATCAACCTTGATGTGTACTTTGTCCTCTACATCCTCTTTTTCAAGAATGCTTCCCATGATGTAGTTATTAAGAGTGTAGTAAATGCTAAGGTCGTTATCCTCTGTAGCATACATACGACGCTCTCTCATGGCGTTGTATATGTTCTCTTCGTCGTTGGCATCAGCAATTACTACTGTTCTTGCAGTATTTGCATCTCCCCATTTTCCCTTATGGTTATCCTGGTTGTTGGCAGGAGCCACATGCCAGCCTTTATCAAGCGCTCTTGTGTAGTACTCGTATGACGGGAAGTATCCGGAAGATCCGATAGCTCCCTCACCGTTACCAACCTCAATAAGGTTGATGAGGTTATCATTTGCCTCACTGTAGTATGCGAAATCCTGGAAATCGCCAAAGGTAGTTCCGGGATGGTTGAACATACTGATTGAATCGGGAACTGTGTTCAGTGCTGCATAGTAGTTAGTAAGTGCTGTTCCGTATGTAGAATAATCCTTCTGTGTTCTACTCTGGAATCCGGGAGTAGCGAAAGTATTCATATGTCCAAGACCGTTACTCCATGTCATCTCATATCCGTACAGACATGTGAAGTTCTCATCGGAATACTGCTCTGCAAGAGCATGTCCCTTAGTCCATTCGTTCTCAGGTGAAGTATCAACGTTCTTGGAAATAACAGACTCTTTTTCATTGTCCAAAGAATTGGAGTGGTCTGTTACAGCAAGGAAGTCCAGATTAGCTACAGTTCTGGCGTGCTGGAAGGCTTCCTCACAGGATCCCGCACCGTCTGAATAGTTGGTATGGGAGTGAACCTGTCCAAAATAAATGCCGTACTTCTCATTTGTTCTCTTTGTAAATTTACATGTCTTTATTGCGCTGTCGATGCAGCCTTCCTTGGTTGCCTTAACGAGGATTGTGCAAGGCAGCTCTTTTGCCTGGATAGGTGCTGTGTACTCGATCCATGTAAGACCTGACTCGTCGATCACAGGCTCTTCTGTGTTCTCTGAAGAAGCGCCTTCTGCTGAAGTATCAACTGTGCTTCCTTCTGCTGAAGCGTCCTCTGTCTTCTCAGAATCCGCAACATAGTCTGTGTATGCATAGTAGATCTTAGCACCCTCAGTCTTGCACTTCATCTTTATGTTATCTGTTTCTCTGATCGCACCGCCGTTGGGAGTTACAGTAACGTTCTCTACCTTGGTCTGGGTGAATTTCAATCTTGAAACAATGCTGTCCTTTAGTCCATCTTTAGTTGCATATGTTTCAATGACAACAGGAAGCTTTGTAATCTCAATCTTCTGTTCATCGCTATACTCAGCAAACTCAGCTCCATCCAGTGAATACATGATGGTCGCACCATCTGTAGCAGAAGACAAGGATACTTTCGTTCCAAGAGCAACCTCACCCTCTTCGGGAGTGGATTTAACATAGCCGCATCTGTCGCTGCTGATAACAGGGCTAGCCTGAACTTCAACTGAATCGATGCGAATTGTACCGCCGCTGCTTATTGTCTTGTCGCTTTTTGCGGCTTCAGAGCCGGGAACAAATCTGATATAAAGTTCATCAGCATCATCAGCACCGGCAGGAATGTCAAATGTAAAAGATATATATTGACCGGGGATATAGCTTGTCTTTGCAATACCGTCTGTAATATCTCCCTTACCGCTTACCGCTTCTCCTGAAGGATTGTTTGCATAGTTGGTATACTGGTATGAGTATGTACCGGTAGTGAAATCGGTAAATGTCTTTCCATCAGTAGAATACTTCAGCTGGAATGATCCTGCGCCGGTATTACTTGCTCTTAGTCTGAAAGAAATCTCTCCAGCACCAAAGCCGGCATAAGGGAACTTTAGCTGCATGTAATCATTTTTTCCGGAACCAAGTCCGGTTCCACCCATGTAATAGTTGGTAGAACCTGTATTGGAAGACGTAGCCTCAATATAAGGAAGAACAGCGGCGCCACTTACTGCAGCAGTAAACTCTGCATTTGTATCAAGCATATCATTGACACTGATAAGGTCACCATTGATTACTTTTGTTTCTTCAATGCCGGCTTCCTTGTAATTGGCGTTACCGCCCCACTTGGCGATACCAATGGTCACATCCTTGTCTATTATGGCAGGCATGGTCGCATTAAAGAATCTGATGTTATAGATATCCTTGTCCTGCAGCGAATATGTAGTAAAGTTTCCGCCATAATACTCCATGTACTGGTCAGGATTTGAACCATGCTTGGCAGCCTTATTCAGAACGTGGAATCCAACATCCTGCTTCTCAAGCTTCCACAGTGTAAGGTCTGACTGTGTATCAACAAATGAAAGATTTCCGCCTGATGTTCCTGTAGCAAGGAACTTACCGGTAACTACATTCTTGAACGTTACATAGCCTTCCTCATCAACTGTAACGCCAAGATAAGCAGCGCCCTCGGGAGCAGTAAGCTTTCCGTTTTCGTCAATCTTAGCAGCAACACCTTTAAGTCTTGATCCATCAACAGTGTTGCTCAGAACCATATCGCTGTTGAATGCAACAACAACATCGCCGGTCTTAAGGGCTCTGTTCTCGTTAGCACCTGCCGGATCAACAATCTCTTTTTCCTCAGCGGCATAGAATCTTGCGCGGTAGATGTCTCCACCCTTGCCAAGAGTATATGCTGTGAAGCTTCCGTTGTAGTACTCAATGTAAAGAGGATTTGCATTGTTGTTTTTGTCTGTAATAGCGGCAGAATTATTCTTTATATAGAATCCACCGTCTGTCTGGCTCTCAAGAGTCCACTTGCAATCATCTGCAAGCTCTTCTGCAGCCTTTTCTGTAAACACAAGGCTTCCCTTGGTTCCGGAAACCTTGGCAGCAAGGTACTTATCAACACCGTCAGCATTTGTGTACTTAAGTGCTGTGTAATCGTCAGTCTTCTCTACTGTAAGAACAAGTGCGCCTTCTCCTGCAAGGGTTCCGTCCTCAGCAACCTCTGTAACAACACCTGAAAGAGATGATGTAAGAGCCATGCCTTCGATTACCATTATGACCTTATCGCCATCTTCAAAAGCAGCCTTCTCATTTGTGATTGTAGGCTCAACAACCTCAACTACATCAGGAACTGTGTAGAAGTTGAATGTGTAGTTGGTTTTTGCTGTAGTTCCTTCAGTATAGTCATATACAGTAAAGCCGTTAAAGTACTCAAACCACTGCGCAACAGCTGAATCACCGCTGCCTTTTACAGACTTGGTATTCTTGAGCTGGAATGCACCGTTGTCTGCGCTAACGATGTTCCATACTGAGCAATCATCTGCAGTATCAACGAGCTTTACTTTTCGACCTGTAGCTTCTGCTGAAAGATACTTGGTCTTCTCACCAACCTTAACAGAAATGGTGTACTCGCCCTCTGTCTCTGTTGTGTTAAGTGTTAACTGAGCTATTGCATCAACAAGCTTACCATTGATTCTGCTGTTCTTCTCAACATAGAGATGCTCATCCTTTACAGCACCTGCTACACCTGCAAGCTTTCCACTTGAAAGTGAAGAAGTCATGATCACATTGTCACTGCCAAAGGTAATAACAAATGATGTTCCGTCTGTAAGCTTAGAAAGGTCAGTAACCTTCTCACCCATTGTAAGATCAGGACCTGCAGGCTCCTGTGCAGCAGCCTTGGCATTGAAGAATCTGATTGTATATGCCTTGCCGCCGTTCTTTAATGAGTATGTTGTAAATCCGCTGTAGTACTCAATGTACTGAGCTGTTTTGCTCTGGTATAAAGCAGCCTTATTCTTTACATAGAAACCTATAGTCTGCTCTTCAAGGCTCCAACGTCCAAGATCCGCAAGTTCCTCTGCGAATGTAAGTTCACTTCCTTCTGCGCCTGAGGTGAGGTACTTGCCTGTTTCAGCATCCTTGAATGCATACTCACCTGTAGTCTCATCATATTCAACAGTAAGAACTACAGCGCCTTCAGGAATTGTAAGATTTCCATCAGTATCAATTGTTCCGCTTACACCGCTCAGCTTCTTTCCTGATGCTGTTGTTGTAAGCACCTGGCCATCACAATACATAACAACTGTATCGCCAGCCTTAAGAGCCTTATTCTCGTTTGTCTCGGCGGGAGTCTCAGGCTCCACAACCTCTTTTACTTCAGGCTCTGCATAGAACTTAAATGTATAAATCTTCTCATCAGTCTCGCCCTTATTAAAGCTGTATGCTGAGAAGTTATTTCCACTCTTATAGTATTCGATCCACTGCTCATAAGTTGTGGATACGCCATCTTTGGTCTTTGTATAAGAAGCCTTTGTATTTCCAACAAGGAATGTTCCGTCCTCATTGTTCACGATCTTCCATACGGAATACTCACCGGCTTCATCTTCAAGAGTAAGTGAGTTACCTGTTGCATCTGTTGTAAGGTACTTGGTTACACCATCAACCTCAGCTGTAATATTATACTCACCCTCTGTCTCCGTCTTATTAAGTGTTAAAAGAACTATTGAATCAACAAGGTCCTTGTTGTCAGCGCTCTTCTCAACGTGAAGAAGATCCTCTTCAACAACGCCATCAACGGCACTGAGCTTTTTGTTGCCCTTATTGTCAGTAACAACTGTAGAAGTCATTACTACATTTGTATTGTCTTCTGAATAAACAACAACAAAAGAAGCACCATCCTCAAGATCTTCAAGCTTTTTGATCTGCTCGCCCTTCTTGAACTCAGGCTTCTCAGGCTCCTCGGGAGTCTCAGGCTCTGCATTGAGAGCTGATCCGTAGTAGAAGAATACCAAATAATCAAGCTTGTTAAGATTCTTGGAATTATACTTAGCAGTAGTCAAGAGATCTCCATCTCTTCTAAGCATCTGCTTCTCTGTACCATCCTGTGTTGCAATTAAGCTGGTAATTGTATAACCCTTATTGCTTCCTTCATTCTCTGTAACTGTCCACTTTGCTAAATCAGTGATCTCATCAACATATGTAAGACCGTTACCGGGGTTTTCATATGCACTAAGGAACTTGCCGGTATTGCAATCTTCAAAAGCGAAATAACCTTCTCCTGCAGTTACTTCAAAAAGAACCGCATCGCTTCCAAGTCCTTCTGTTGCATCGAAAGAATAAGCATCCAGCTTCTTCTTGTTCTGAGAAGAAGTGAATGTTTTAGAATTCATTACCATGAACACCTTATCGCCATTTACGGGAGCAGCGCTAAGTTTTTCACCAACAGAAAAAGCATCACCTGTAGACTCAGTATTATCTGTAGCCATGAGGCTTACTGACTTCTCTGTTTTGGTCACTTCCTCTTGCTTTGTCTCTTCATTTAAGAGTTCTTCCTCAGAAGTCTCTTCTACCTTCTCTTCATCGTCTGAAACTGTGTCTTTATCAAGAACAGAATCATCCTTCTGAGTTTCTTCTTTCTTGTCTTCTTCGACTTTCTTTTCTTCATCAGTCTCTTCGACCACCGGCGTGTCTTTACCGGTATTGTCATCAATCACAGAAGCTTCTGTAGATGCAGCGTCACTTGCTGCTACAGCTTCTGCTACTACTGATGCTGTCTCGGTTGCCTCAGCGACAAAAAAAGCATTTCCGAATGCTGTAGAAAAAACAATCAGAAATGCCGTCATCAAGGCAAAAACTCTCCTTGTTGCACGTTTCATAGCTTTTTTCTCCCTTCACATTTCCCATACTGCACCTTCTCCCAAAAGGGCAGTGACAAAGCTAATTTTAACTAAATTTCGTATGCCGTGTCAATAGGAAACGGAGATTTTGTTTCACGTGCCAACGCCTGTATTTATCAGTGTTTCACGGGTACGCAAATAGCAAACCCAGTGCTCATCAGTACCAATTTGTTCAAACTTTTTTAATACTTTTTTTATAAAATCCAACATATTGTGGTCACGCCTAAGCATCCACCACTAAAGTGTCTTTAGTCACCTTGCAAGTCAAAAATAAAATTTCAACTCCTGCCGATTTTGCGTCTTCAAAAGCCTTGGCAAAATCAGGGTCCGTTTTGGTATTGGGACGCACT
Source organism: Butyrivibrio sp. (assembly GCA_015056575.1). Lineage (GTDB taxonomy): Bacteria > Bacillota > Clostridia > Lachnospirales > Lachnospiraceae > Butyrivibrio. Next base: position 136,786 of record SVGA01000001.1, on the reverse strand, counting down.
TCGCTTATGCCCTCGCCCTGGATCACAAAGGCAACAGCCGCCTTATATCCCTGTGTCACAGCTCCTGCCAGTTCCCGAAGGTGCTTGGCTCCTCTCTGGGTGGGAGCATCCGGAAAATACCCAACGCAATCCACAAACAGCGTACAGCCCTTCACTTCCATCAGGTACTTAGCTCCGTCTTTTTCCATATAAAAATCGATCCTGGAATCGCCAAATTTATACTCGGGCTTCACCACATCGTACTTGCCGGACTGTAAAAGCCACTCCTTCACCACAACGTTCGGTGCTTGGGAATCGATATTGATGATCCTTCCGTCCTTCTCCACTGCCACCAGGTCGTAGGGAGTTTTGCGCTCAGGATTTGCGGCCTTCTCCAGGTACACACTGCAGCCGGGGATCAATAGTTCCCGGCATCTTCCGGTGTTCTTGACGTGAACCGACAGCTCTTTTCCCTCAATAAGGACCCTTGCGATGAATCTGTTGGGGCGGGATATGAACTTGGCTTCGGTAATATTCTGATACTTCACTCCAGTAATCCTTTCGTCTTGCGGGTCAGCATGTTGAGAACCCGCTTCTTGTCCAGGCTCCACAGGGGCGCCACAAGGAGTCTCCTCGGGCCGTCGCCCTGCATCCTATGCACTACGGTCTTTTCAGGCAAAAGAGCTATCGCCTTCGCCACAAGGTCCGTGTATTCCTCCATGTTCATGATATGAAACGCCCCCTCTTTAGCGCTTTCGCTGCCATCACTCGCGGAGTTGGAAAAATGCTCTCGCGACTCCGTCCCCAGGGACCATTCGGTGAACATGTCGGTTCCCTTTAGTATCTGAAGGTTCTGGATCTTGATGCCGTCAAGAGGCGGTTCTAAAGCAGCAAGATACCGCACTGTATCAAGCATGTCCTCCGGCGATTCTCCGGGAAGACCAAATATCACATGGACGATAACCGTGATGCCAAGGGCTTTCAGATTCCGATAGGATTCTTCGAATACCGGAAGGTCATACCCCCGGCGAAAGTGCCTTGCAGTCTCGTCGTGGATGGTCTGGAGCCCAAGCTCGATCCACACTGGTTTGATGTGGTTCAGCTCGTCCAGCATCTTTAGGATGTCAGAGCCAAGACAGTCGGGACGGGTTCCAAGAGAAAGCGCCACAATGTCATCCCGTTCTATGGCTTCCTTATACAATTCTTTTAGCCGGGCCGGATCTCCGTAGGTATTGGTGTAGGATTGAAAGTAGGCAATGAACTTTTTGGCATTGGACTTACCTGCTATGAGCTTTTTTGCCTCTTCTATCTGAGTGTCGATATCCGCCACAACTGCCGCAAATTCCCCGGATCCGCCTTCCGAGCAAAAAGAGCAGCCCCCGTAATCCCCTGTGGTGCCATCCCTGTTGGGACACACGCACCCGGAGGAAAGCGAGAGCCGATATATCTTTTCCCCATATTCTCTTTTGAGGTAAGTTGAGAGTCTCAGCGGCATTTCAGGAACCTTACCAGTTCTCTTGAGTACTCCGGGATATCCGGCGGGCGCCTTGCGGAAATGATATTGCCGTCTACAACCACCGCCTCGTCAAGCCAGGTGGCGCCTGCGTTTGTCATGTCATCCCTGATACCCGGAGTGCTGGTGACTTTGCGCCCCCGAAGAACATCTGCGGAGATCAGCACCCATCCTGCGTGGCAGATCTCGCCGATGAGCTTGCCGTCATCATTCATGCTCTTTACGATCTCCAGAACCTTTGGGAATCTCCTTAGTTTGTCCGGAGCCCAGCCGCCCGGTACAAGGACGCCGTCATAATCCTTGGGATCTATCTGATCAAAGGACATAGTTACTTCGCAGGGCACACCGTACTTGCCGATGTACTTACCGGGCTTCTCGGCCACAAGGTCCACCTGGATGCCCTCTTCTCTAAGGCGCATAACAGGGCACCATAGTTCAAGATCTTCAAAGTCAGCACTTACAAGTTGCAGAACTTTCATGGGAACTCCTTTCATATAGCTTTCATGTATCTTCCATTTATCTATGCTGCATCACCGAAAGCAGTGGCTATTTGGCATAGTGCCGTTTGATGCAGTGGTCATTTCACGCTGCGGTTCCCGGCAAGAACTTCTCTGTAGTCCTCCAGGTTCTTGCGAAGAAGTGTCGGTATCTCGAGTTCATAGGGACACTTTGAAAGGCACGCGCCGCACCCTATGCACTGCTCGATCTTCTCCATCTCAGCCTGCCAGTACTCTGAAAGCCAGCTGTCGCTTGGAGCACGCCTGAGCATAAGTGTCATACGGTTGCACTGATTGATCTGGATGCCGACGGTACAAGGCATGCAATATCCGCAGCCGCGGCAGAAGTTCCCCATCAGCTCTTTTCTCTCAGATTCTATAAAGGCCTTGATCTCATCATCAAAAGCAGGAGTCTCATCCATAAATGCCAGCCACTCGTCCAGCTCTTTCTCCCTTTGGATTCCCCAGATAGGAACCGCGCCGTCATACTGACTGATGAAAGCCATGGCTGCCTTGGAATTCGTGATAAGTCCGCCTGCAAGGCCCTTCATGCAGATGAAACCAACGTTATTTTTATTGCAGAGCTTAACAAGCTCCTTCTCCTCATCGGACGCAAGATAGCTGAAGGGATACTGGAGAGTCTCATAAAGTCCGCTCTCTGCAATCTCTCTGGCAACGCCTATCTTGTGAGCTGTGCCACCTATGTGGCGGATTTTGCCCATCTCTTTGGCCTTTAGCATGCACTCGTACATACCGGTTCCATCCCCGGGCTTCCAGCACTGCCCCATGAGGTGGAACTGGTAGATGTCGATGTAGTCAGTCTTAAGAAGTTTCAAGGAAGTCTCAAGGTGCTGCCAGAATTCCTCGGGAGTCTTGGCGCCGGTCTTAGTGGCGATAATTATCTCATCTCTTTTCACATAGCCGTCTCCGAAGGCTGCCCCTACCTTTTCCTCGCTGTCAGTGTAGGCCCTTGCGGTATCAAAGAAGCGCATTCCGCCCTCATAGGCCTTTCTCAATATCTTTACAGATTCATCCAGAGAATCTCTCTGAATTGGTAACGCTCCAAATCCATTTTGAGGGACGCATATGCCGGTGCGTCCGAGAGTAACGTTCTTCATAGTGAAACCTCCTTTATAAAAGATATTATATCGAATGGAGGGGAGTTTTTTAAGAGAGAAATCTTGTTTGAGGAGCTATTATCGTTGCCTCCTCCTATACAAATTCCCTAAAAATCCTTTTGCGGTGGATCGGGAAATGGAATATCGCGCAGATTTTCCTATACATCTGCCAAATATTGCATGATGCGGTGGAACAAAAGCGAGCCGCCCCGGCTTTTCTCCCTACACAATGCCCGAGTATAACCATTTGCGTTGGACCGGGAAATGGAATGTCGGGCAGATTTTCCTATACATCTGCCAAATATTGCATGATGCGGTGGAACAAAAATGAGCCGACCCGGCTTTTCTTCCTACACAATGCCCGAGTATAACCATTTGCGTTGGACCGAGGAATGGAATATCGCGCAGAATTTCCTATACATCTGCCGAATATTGCATGATGCGGTGGAATAAAAGTGAGCCGCCCCGGCCATTCTTCCTACACAATGTCCGAGTATAACCATTTGCGTTGGACCGGGAAACGGAATATCGCGCAGATTTTCCTATACATCTGCCAAATATTGCATGATGCGGTGGAACTTATCCCCCCCGCCGGGCCCGTCAATAACAAGATTGCTGCCCTCCTCAAAGACCACGAGTCCATTTTTTCCATTACGGAAAGTTTTTAATATACTAATTGTACAAATGATGTGTTAATTTTCTTTATATAGCCCTGTATCATTAAGTCATAACAAAGAACCGCCCGAAAGGCGCACAAGAAAGGACAAGGTAAAGGTTATGACAAAGATGATGAACTTCAAGGCAATGATCAGCAATTTAACAGCAGGTTTTACAGCAGAGAGACGTCGCGACATGGAGAGCTACAACAACCTCATGAATGGCGGTTTCAACTACATTTACAGATTCAGGACAATCATGTAAAAGAGGTATCATATGCAGCTTAGGCTTAGTGAAAACATCAAGAAGCACAGAAATGAGATGAGGTTGACCCAGGAGGGACTGGCAGAAGCCTTCGGAGTGACCATCGGCGCCGTGTCCAAGTGGGAGAACGGCAACAATGTGCCGGATATAATGACTTTGATGGAGCTTGCCAATTTTTTCAACGTCTCAGTGGATGAACTTTTGGGGTACGACATGTCCTCCAGCATCAGATTTTACTTCTCGGATAAAAAAGCCTACTCCTTTGATTCTACCGGTGCAGGCGCCGTTACGGGTATTGAGTCAATGTTTGATGACGACAACTCTGTTGTTACCGCAAAGAATTATAAGCATATGAAAAAAGTCATCGACGAGTGGAACAGGCTGAAAAATCTGCGGGATTAGTCACTGTCTCTTTTTCTGTACTGAGCCGGCGAGATGCCATAATGCTCCCTGAATATAGAATAGAAGTGACTTCTGTTGGTGAAACCAAGATGCTCTGAAATCTCAGCCACATTCATATCGGTGTTATCAAGCAGTTTTGTAGCTTCTTTCATGCAGATATTCATTCCGTAATCAAAAAGGCTCAGGCCTGAATATTTTTTGCACAGGCTGTTCAGATAGGAGCCCGAATAATTAAGCCTTTTACTGAGGTCGCTCCTGCTTAGTCTTCCGTTTGCCGATGCGAGGGCATTTCTCACCTGATTGAATATTCCCAGCTCTTTTTCCGAACCAAAATGTATCGGTATGGTACTGTAGGAACCGCTGTCACTCAAGGTTTCAAACAGTTCCAAAAGAAGCGACCTGATCTCAAAAGAACTGCCAAGGTCCGGAGACAGGAAAATAGTAACCATCCTCTCGAAATAGGAGTACATTCTGTCATAGCACTCTTTACTCTCATCTATCGGGATAAAGTCCAGATACTCCATTGCGCCGGAATCATTGTTGCCTGTATTATTCCTGAAAAATTCAAATACCTGGTTTCCTGCAAATTTCTTTTCCTCCCCAAACAGGTAATCCTGCCCCAAAAACAGTGACTGTACCAATTCCTTGGAAAGCATGACAAACAGCGCTCTGTAATCGGTGGAGAATTCCTCTGAATGATGGATATTCTTGTTCATAAGACAAAGACTCCCCCTGGTGTACAGGTGCCTTTCGTACTCAATGTTCTGATAAACCTCTCCCCTTATGACAAACAGAAGCTCAAAAAAATCGTGGGAATGCAGTACCGATCTATGGATTGGGTTCATTGGGTGGTCTTTGGGAATCACCGTCAGCACGGATTGCTTTGGAGAAATCAGCGCAAAGACAATATTTCCATCCTCCTGATCCGGGTGAACCGTCTCAAAAGTCAAATCGATCGCACCTCTGGATCGGTAGTGGGTAGCATCGGTATAGGATTCGTAGACCTCATGATCCACGTGTCCGTTTGTTGTGAAAAAAAGATTTGATATATCCATGCACTAATAATAGTCGAATATGATACATTTTTCAATTTCAAATGGTTATTTGTGTCATTTTCAGCCCAAAACAAAGATACTAAACTCATTCATGTAACATAATTATCATTGTTATTGGGAGGTTTTCTAATGGATAACGAAAAAAAGTATTTATCACTGGGCAAAAAGATTGCCTATGGATCCGGGGATTTTGGATCCAATTTCTTTTACATGCTGGTTTCTTCCTTTGTGCTCATCTACATGACCAACACGATCGGAATGAATCCGGGAATCGTCGGCACACTTATCATGGTAAGTAAGCTCCTTGACGGAATTACAGATGTCTTTTTCGGAAGTCTTATAGATAAGACCAGGAGTAGCATGGGCAAAGCAAGGCCCTGGATGTTCTTTTCCGGATTCCCGCTTGCTTTATGCATGATCATGATCTTTGCTGTCCCCACATCTTTGGGAGATATAGCCAAATATGCATGGTTCTTCATTTTCTATACCTGCGCCAATGCGCTGTTCTACACTGCCAACAACATCGCTTATGCCACTATGTCGGCTCTTATAACCAGGAATGAGTCCGAGCGGGTTTCGCTGGGGTCCTTCAGGTACATTTTTGCAATGCTCGCTTCAATAATCGTATCTTCCTCCGCAGTTGCCATAGCAAATGCACTGGGCGGTGGAGTTGCAGGCTGGAGAGCCATGGCGATTGTATTTGCTGTCATCTATCTTATCTTTAACTCAATTGCAAGCCTTGTCTGCAAGGAAATCCCGGACATCGCCGCAGAGAAGGGAAAAGAAACAGAGAAGGAAAGCTTCTGGGTATTGCTGAAAACAGTAGTTACCAACAGATATTATCTGCTCCTTTTGGGGTTGTATCTTTTTCTTTATATCAACACAAGCCTTGGAACGAGCATCGGCGTTTTTTATTTCCAGTACATAATGGGCGACCCCGGTCTTCTTGGAACGGTTTCCGCAGCATCACTGTTCATGATCATCGGATTTGTATTAAATCCCATGCTTGTTAAGAAATATGGAATGTACAAGGTTAACCTTATATCTTTCATAGCCTCAACCATCATATCGATAGTGCTTCTCTTCTTTGTATATACCGCGAACCTTGGTGCGATCATTGTGCTGTCAGTTTTAAAGGCCATCACTCTGGCATTTTTGATGGGTTCGCTGAACGCCCTGGTTGCCTGTGTATCACAGAACAGCTATCTTAAGACCGGACTTCACACAGAAGGAATGATGTTCAGCTGTTCCTCAATCGGAGTAAAGGTGGGAGGCGGTCTTGGCGCAGCATTGTCAGGATGGCTTTTGTCCGCAGTAGGCTTTGTCGGAACAGCACAGGTCCAGACCGTTGCCGTAAACAACATGATAAAATTTATATACGGAGGAATTCCGCTCATCCTTATAATCGCAATGACACTTATTCTTGCAGCAATGAATGTCGAAAGAGACAACGACAGACTGGAGGAAAGAAATGAAAAGAAAGCCGTTTAATCTGGATTGGACCTTCTATAAGGAAAATGAAAAGAGCAGCGCTAAAGTCGTCACTCTTCCCCACGACGCAATGATCAGCGAAAAAAGATCAAAGACATTTCCTTCGGGAACCGGAAGCGCATATTTTGCAGGGGGAGTCTATTATTACACCAAATCACTTTACGCCCCCGGAGAATGGGAAGGAAAGCATATTGCCCTTGAGTTCGAGGGTGTATATCAAAAGGCCACTATCCTTGTGAACGATACGGAAGTATATAAAAATGCCTACGGCTACTCCAACTTCTACGTTGATCTTTCGGACCGTCTCACTTTTGGTGCCGATAACACCATAACCGTAATCGCCGATAATTCAAATTGTCCCAACAGCAGATGGTACTCCGGAAGCGGCATATATCGAAATGTAAATCTCTTTGTCGCAGAAAAGAGTCATCTTCAGTACAATTCAGTTTTTGCAGATGCCGGGGCAGACGGAAGTGTCAGGATTAAGGGTCTTACCACCGGCGGAGACAGCGTGAAGATTGAGCTAAAGCATGAAAACAACCTTGTAAAAGAGTTTGTCACCAAGGTCACAGATGGTTCTTTCCTTGCTGAGTTTCAGGTAGACTCACCTCTTCTTTGGAGCGATGAATCACCGGATCTTTACGGACTTACGATAGCTCTTTTGACCGGGGATAAGATTGCGGACTTAGAAGAATTGAAGATTGGTTTCAGAACAATAGAGTGGTCGCCCCAAAAAGGACTTCTGGTAAACGGAAAGCGTACGCTCCTTCGCGGAAGCTGCATCCACCACGACAATGGAATACTTGGAGCATGCGGATATGACGACGCCGAGAGAAGAAAAATCCTGCTTCACAAAAAAGCCGGCTTCAACGCTATTCGCAGTTCCCACAATCCATGCTCAAGAGCAATGCTCGAGGCCTGCGATGAACTTGGGATCTATGTTATGGACGAATTTGTTGATCACTGGATCATCCACAAGACCAGATATGACTATGCAAATGAGGACTTTACAGCCAATTGGAAGAAGGACCTCAAGGCTATGATAGACAAGGATATGTCCCACCCCTCCGTCATCATGTATTCCATAGGAAACGAGATCTCAGAGCTGGGTCTGGACAGCGGAGTTTCTTATGCAAAAGAGCTGACGGATTTTGTTAAAAGCATTGACAGCACAAGGCCGGTCACTGCCGGAATCAACCTCATGCTTGCGGTTATGGCAGCTAAGGGAAAAGGTCTTTACGGGAATGACAAAAAAGATATCTCAGGTACCGATTCGGTTCCTACCAGCGCCTTCTTCAACATGCTCATGAATCGCATGGGCAATCTCATGGATGGCATGGCTTCCAGGAAGGATGCCGACAAAGTGACTGAATCTCTGGAGGGTATCCTTGATATCAACGGCTATAACTACGCCACTTCAAGATATGTAAATGAGGGCCGAAAATACCCCGAAAGAGTTATCGTTGGTTCAGAGACACTGCCCTGCGCCGCCTACAAAAACTGGAAGCTGGTTGAAAGCCTCCCCTATCTGGTGGGCGACTTCGTATGGACAGGAATGGATTACCTGGGCGAGTCCGGAATCGGCACAGTTCAGTATAAGAGTGACAAAAAAGACAGCAACCGCCTCATTATTTCAGGAGGTGCAGGACTCATCGACATCTGCGGCAAATTCCGTCCCGAGATCAACTGGAACCGAATGATCTGGCACCAGACCACCACTCCGGAGATAAGCGTTGAGCCCATGACCAGAGCAGGAGACATTGGAGCTCTCAGTATGTGGAGACTCACCGACGGTGTAAGCAGCTGGACCTGGCCCGGCTGTGAAGGCGCCAAAAACAAGGTACATGTATATTCCACCGGAGAATACGTTGAACTCATAGTCAACGAAAAAAGCTATGGCAGGAAGAAAACAAAAGAGTTCCTGGCCGATTTCAAAAATGTGAAATACGAGCCCGGAACCATTACAGCCAGGTCCTTTGCTTCCAACGGAAATATGATCGCAGAAAAGAGTCTTTACACTGATACCGGAGACACCAGGATCAGCGCAGTTCCGGAAGTTGAGGAGCTTAGGGCAAACGGTCAGGACCTTTGCTATATCAATATTGATCTTGTTGGAGATAATGGAATAACCAAGTCTTCCGTGGATACCCTGCTTAACATTGAAGTATCCGGTGAAGGAAGCCTTATCGCTTTCGGAAGTGCCCGTCCCGCGCCGAAAGAGAGCTTTACAGGAAATTCCCACACCACCTTCCTCGGAAAGGCTCAAGCTATTATCAGAGCCGGAGTAAATCCCGGAACAGTTAAAGTCAATATCACCGGGAAGGGCCTTAAAGCTGCTCAGCTGGAGATCAAAGTAAAATAAGATAAGAAAACATGAATATAAATGACCTGCTGCTCAGGAAAAGATATGTGCCTGTCTTACCGGCTAATCCGGTAGGAAACCACATATCAGGAGCGGCAGGTCATTTCCAATTATAATTCATTCCCCGGTATTTTGCTGCATATACTCCATGATGGTGTTCATTGTCAGCTCTTTGCCGGTTCTGTCTTCGTAGATTTCCTCAAGTGTTCGGCCCTGGTCCTTGGGATCCAGATCAACATCCCTGGCATGCTCCTTTAATTCGTTGCCGTCAGGAAGAAGCTCATAGGCTGTATTGTGTACAAGCCACTCATAGGCCATATCATCGGCTGTGCGGTAGGATGCCATATCTTTTCCATGGATCTGATGAACATCGATGAGAGCCTGACAGATAATGGTGATATCGGCTTCGTTTGTGATCTTGTAAGAGTCGTAAATTTTCCAGTTATCAGGCTTGTACACAGCATCAAAGGTCTGCCCGTCGTAAAGAAAGGTGTAATCAGTACCCTTGCCGTCAGTGTCTGTAAGGGCGATGTCTGAAGGCGATGAAAGGATTCCGTCAGCTAAAGAGTCCTCTGCGGACGTATCTTCTGTGGTCTTTTCCGATGCGACTGCATCTGCCAACGCAGAGCTTGCAGCCACAGCCTCTTTTGCCATCTCTTCTGCTTCCTTAAGTTGCTGCCCGATCCCGTCCTTGTTATCACTGATGGCTGCTGCCGATTCTTCCAGCTGCTGCGCAGCTTCCGTCACTGTTTCCTCAAGCTTATTGTCTAATGCCTCCACAGTCTCTTTCTGCGCATCTGTCAGTTCAAGACTCCCGCAGCCGGTCAGCGCCAGTGCCAGGATCAGCGGGGCGATAATGTATTGTTTATTCATGTATCTTCTTTGCCGCCTTTTCATTATTCTTGGATTATTTTACATGGTGTCATATACAGGGTCAATCATGGTGCTTGTTTATCATTTTTACGTAATATATTATTAAATCAGACGCACTATCCGCGCGTCTTATTACTCACTACAACAAACCCACAAAGAGATGAGGTTTCCATTATGAAAAGACTCTACGCAATTGTCCCCATCATTCTTATATCGCTACTCATAATGACAGGCTGCGGCAGCAAGAGCACCGTCGCAGAATCGGATGACTCATTCGCACTTTCTTCATCTGAAGCCTCAAGCGAAGAAGTCACCACCGGTAACGACTCTGATCCGGGAAAAGAGCCTGAAACGGAAGCGGACTTAGATCCGGGAAAAGAATCTGAGGCAGAAGCGGACTTAGAGGCGAGCCGTGAATATTCTGTTCAACCTGCGGAAGATGAGGATGAAGCTCCGGATCCGTCCGCGGCAGTTGATCCCAAAATTGTTATTACCCCCTCTTCCGAAGTTGATTCCAAGATAATGCTGAACCCTCCTGCTCCTTCAGCAATGGCCGATAACAAAATGGATTACGGGCGAATTATTTTTGCCGGAGATTCAAGAACAGTAGATATATTTGATGCTTCACGTGGTGAGATTTTTGATGAGACTCATGATGGGATTCGCGTATTCTGCAAGCACGGCTGCAGGAGCGATTACATGATAAACGCAGTGAATTCGGTGGGGTATGACAATTTTGATACACTCATCTCCTGGATGGGATGCAACGACCTGGGAGATTTTTCGCCCTACGCGGCCTTCTACGAGGAAGTTCTTGCCAATGGCAAGAATCTTATTCTGTGCACCGTGGGCCCCACTGATGACGCCACTCTGGTGGGCGAATTCGACCAAACCTACTACACCAACGACCACCAGATAGCTTACAATAACGCACTTATGGACTGGGCTTCGCAGCACAGTACGGTAAATGTCATCCCGCTTTACGACTATATTAACCGGGAGATTGCAAATGGCAATCTGTACATTGATCCAAACGACGGGATACACTATCAGCCACAGCCAACGGGTGTGATATGGGAAAAAATATTGAAGGAGATTGGGTGAGGGAAAGTGCTTGTCACAGTTCCATTATGTCTTCAGGCGCACACTTCAAAACCTTCGCCAAAGAAATGATCTTATCGGTAGAAGCACGGTTTATATCCTTGTCCCTTATCTCATATTGCTGAAGCGTCCTGATATTGACTCCCGAAGCATCAGCTAACTCTTTTTGAGATAGGCCCATTCTCTTTCTATATTCCTGAAGCCTTGTGGTCTGATTCTCCGAAGCATTCATCATCTTCTCGATTTCGGCGAAGGCTCTTTCTTCCGAAACGGTATGTAGCGCAGGATATAATCTAGCCAGAGCATCAAAAGTTACTTTTTCAAGTATATCTGAAAAAGTGCATCCAAGTCTCCATTGGACATACGCCAGGATATACCCATACCAGTATTCAGCCTCAGTATCATACTTAACCAAGGCAGGGGGCCATTTTTTGTACTCTCCGTAGCATTTGTCCACTATTCTGTGATGCAACTCAGTACCCGACATTCCACTGACAACAGCAGGATCGCCATGCTCAAAACGATCGGCATAGCCGCTTATGGTAAACATTCTGAACAATTCTTCCAATCCTATTTCCGGGGTAACGAGCACGGTATACTCAGTCATCTCCCCCAAATTGCGCATAGCATCATCAAGATAAAGTTCTGAAAAAGCCGGTGTCGTCATCTTCTATCCCCCTTCTCATGATGTCACTCAGATATATTCCTTCTCTGTCTTCCTTTTCCAACAGCTCGCGAAATGCATTTCTTGCATCGGTATCACGTTTTAATCTCCTGGGATAATAAAGCTTACCGTCTACTGAATAAGATTGAACAAAAGAGATTGCTCCAAAAGCCTTTTTGCTCCTAAGCATAACCTGCAATCCCAAGTCCCCGTATTTCATAGCATGAGCCAGTTGCTGTATCGTTATGGTATTACTGAGAAATGCTCTCGAAAAAGAGAAATAAGAATCATCCGCACGATATCCAATGATCAGATCGCTTCTGCTGACATCAGGAAGATAGTTGGAAACAACAAAATCTATACCGCGCTTTTCCACAGGATTGGTAACCCGAACCGTTCGGTTACTCATAAGAAGCGCAAGCCAATTAAGAATATGATACTTACCATCATTCAAATTCAGGCATTTTAAGCCATCCGCATTCAGCGAGTACTCATTAACAAATCCGCCTTTGGCGCTTATAGCCGCCCACTCTTTTGCAAGCTCAATGTCTTCAGTACAATAAAAGCCACGGCCATAGTCATTGTCTGATCTGCCCTCGCCATAAATCGGCTTATTCACTATTTGTGTAGAACCGTGATATAAGATCATAACGCACTCCTATACTTCTGTGGAAGTATAATAATTATACTTCTAGGGAAGTATAGAGTCAAACCTGCGCTGCTTCACAGTTCAGCGCCAGCTCCGAGCGCTAAACTGTGAAGGGTAACAATATGTTTTACGATTCATAGATTGAAAATATCTCCGCTTATGCTATTATATTATCAAAGAGCGCTACCGATAGACGGTTGGCTCAAACAATAGTTTCAATCAAAAAAGATCGCTAACTTTGTCAGAGTTTGGGGCGGTCTTTTTTGATGTCATAGATTATTTCTTTATCGTGATATAAATACTGTATAGCGTCACAGCAATACTCAAAAGTGTGACAACAATACTTATACCGGTAATGACTGACTCCAGCATCAAGGCCCCTTCTTTCTGGATTTCTCATACGTATCCCTCCCAAAACACAGAGAGTTCTCGGATGTTTTATCCGGCAAAAGAGCCAACCGCCTACCGTGAATGGTAGCACCCAAACATAATTATATCGAACATACGTTTGTTGTGCAATCTTTCTTTTTCCGTTAATCCTTCAACATTTCAATATATTTTTGTCAACTTCAAATCAGCCTCTTTGGTATGTTCAAGGCACAGCCTGACATTTCGCATGTCGCTGAAATCCACAAACTGCTCTGCTTTTTCGCGGCTGTTGCCGCTCTTTTCCTTGCGATCTATTAGTCGCTCTCTAAGTATATCAGGGGCCGCAGTTATTGAAACAGTATAGTCCGCAAGCTCTGAAAGACTGTTCCATCCCGGCTCATCAAGCAAAAGGTAATTGCCTTCCAACAGCAGAATATCAGCATCAATCTTTATGGCATCCTCCACAGGATTGTGAAGATGCCTGTCGTAGCTGGGCCAGGTATTAGCAGTTCCCTTAAGAACGCCTTCTATCCGGCTTCTAAGTTTCTCAAGATCAAAAGTCTCAGGACATCCCTTAACTTCAACCATAGGTATTTCCCTGCCGTCTACTGTCATCGTGTGGGAGGTGAGATACTCCTGCCTTCTGTGAAAGCCGTCCATGCCTATTGCCTGAACCTTGTATTCCAGTTTCATCTCTTTTCCCAAATATTCAAGAAAGCTCACCAGGGTACTCTTCCCGGCCCCGGGAGGCGCAGCCAGCATCACCAAAAGGCGCCTGCCTTTAGATGAGCAAAGCTTCGCAAGACGCAAAAGAAGCGGCTTAAAAATCTCTTCTACCGCTTCCGGGCTATAGTGGGCATCCACATCTATTCCGTTTATGTTAACGTGATAATTCATGAGTTCTCCACCTTAATTCATCACAATTCCATTATATCCTCAGGGGCGACATTTTAGTTTTTGCTTAATGTCCATATACAAACTCAAGCCACTGATTTGTGATTTCTTCTATCCCATACTTTTGGCACGATTCTATTGCACTTTTAACCAAAGCATCTGTCTGTGTTTCTGACATTTCCAGCATTTGCTGCATTTTGGCAACAAGATCGTCACAGGAAATCTCGCAAACAATGCCATTATCTCCGTTATGTATTATTGAACTCACAACATCTTTATCAAAACTTGCACATAATATAGGAATTCCGCTTGCCATAGCCTCTACTACCGCATTCGGAAACCCTTCTGTTTCGGAAGCAGAGACAAACATTCTGGCGCATCTGTTTTTTTCTATTACATTGCTCTCCGAATGATGCAGCATTATATTCGATGAGTTCCTTTTACTTTTGATTCTGTCACTCAGCTGATCCCACAATTCTCCATCTCCGTATATATGAAGTTCATAACCGGGATATATATCTGCCAATTCATCGAACGCATCAATCAGTAATTCATGGTTCTTGAACCCGATAAGTCTCCCCACATTTACTATATGGTTGTTCCTTTCGGATAGCGCAGGTATCATTTCTGACCTTCGTATACCGACAGATATCGGATTAGGTATTACTGTTTTATTTGTCCCGGGAATGCACAGATCGTCATATACTTTCTGACTCTGCAATACCACACCGCCAATATGGGGATATGCTATTCTTCTAAACAGCGACACCCAGAACGGATATGCATCAAGACTGCTCCTGATAGATGTGAACACCTTTTTCCCCGAAATAAAACCGGCAATTATAGCAGGGATCTCCATATTGGGAAGAAAGGCAATAACAAGGTCAGGATCCTCGCGCTTAAAATATCTTTTCAAAAATGCCGTTTTCTTCGCAAAGCGCAGCGCCCTGCCTGCATAGTTGACGCCATTATGCAGATTCATCTTAACCACAGATACTTCTTTATCAACTTCGAAAAAGCATGAACCATTATCAGAATTGATAATCGTAGTATCTATTCCCATTTTGGCCATTTGATTCGCCAGATTTACTACTACTCGCTCCGCTCCACCCGGCATATTCGTATCTATAGCAAAAACAATCTTTTTCTTTGAATCCATACAACCACTATCACTCCCACCATGAACAGGTACCTGATCATAGAATCAGCAAACACAATCGACACAGCTATACTTAATAGCAGACAAACAATACATATCAGGTGATCTTTCAGGATAATGATTCTTTCCTGAACACCGGATTGTTTTAGGATTTTTGTTGCAAAACATAAATGAATTAATGCCAATAGCGCGTAACATATTAATGTCGTATATGCGCAGGCTATATAGCCATAGTAACCTATAAAGACATAATTCAAAATCATATTTAATATAGCGCATAGCACTGTTGCTGCAGCTACGTTTCTGGTTTTATGGTAGTAGGTTTCAACATCAATGTAGAATGAATACGCCCCCATAAACACTACACTTGCCGAAACAATAGGGACAATGCCCATTCCTTCCATGTAGTATTCGGAAAAAACAATACGGTATATATCATGAAAAGCCACGTTAAACAATACTACAATTGTGGTCAAAACATACATGATATATGAAGAATCTTTTCTGAACCCGGCCCAGGCATTATTCTCAATTTGCCTAAGTCTGTTTGGCTGGAAACCCTGCTGCAAAGACACTTGAAATATAGTAAGCATGCTTGCCACACCATATGCCAAAGAATATATTCCCGCTTTATCATTCCCTGCCATTTGCGAAATCATCATTCTATCGGACTGAGCCAGTAGATAGTAGGATAATGCATGAAAAACAAGAGGAATCTGATAAGTCAGGCTATATTTAACTATATCTCTGATCTTGGCAGCATCAGCAGCCAAAGACTTAAAGCTAATGCTTTTCAACAAAAAAGGAATGCAGATTATACTTTGTGAAATTAAATACGCCATTATGGCTGTATCCGCCGTGTTTGATATTAGTATGGTCGACAATACTGTTGCGATAAGAGGGACCGCATTATAAAGGACCAGAACAACTATTGCAGTTTTGTATTTGTATTCAAATCTGTTATATACTATCCAGCAATTCAATGCAGGCGCAGCATAAAACAACAACACTAATGCAATATAGGTCCTGATGCTCAGTCCAACGATACCAAACAAGCTGTTTCTAAAGGCAAATAACAAGACCGCTTCAATAGTCGTTAACACCGCCGAAACAGCAATAATACTATGAAGCAAAGCTTCTTTATCTTCCTTAAAATACAGCAGTCCTCTTAGATAGGCTCCATTATATAAAGAAAAAGAAGCAAATAAAAACAAAATTTCTTTATAAGAATTAAACACACTGTATTTGCCATACTCATCTACAGCTATTATTCTTGTAAGAACTATTACCGTAACGAAGCTGACCATCTTTATAGCGACATTTGCAATAACAAACCAAAATGCTGCATTTTTAGATTGGGTATTAGTCGAATGCATTTCCTGGCTCATCTCTTTTCTCCGTCACTATCAAACTTACTGCAGAAATAAAACATTCTATACCAAATAATTCCTTGTATTTTTCGTATGGGTACGACTCGAGCATTCTCCTATCAAAATCTATATCTTTAATGTTTTTATACCACTTAACATTATCTATATTGCTGTTTTCAAGCATTCCGGAATCCGTAAACAAAGTCTTTCCATACAACAATGCTTCCTTGTACCTGACAGTTGGTGAGTAGGCATTCTTTTGAGAAATCTCTAAAACTGACTTTGACTTTGCAACATGCCTCAAAACCTCTTCAAACCGCATAAATTCGTTGTACCTGATTTTATCTGCGTAAACCTGATTCTCTCTTGCCACTCCATATATATGAAAATCACAATTCCATCCTGCTTTACTCAGCTTTTCATAGACCTTAACAATATCATCCAACCGGTCTTTTGCTCTTCCAACATATGTAATATCATATTCATCTGCTCCTTCATCAATTGAAAGATCATAATATTCAAATGGCATGTCCAAATATGATATACCATTCTTTTGCGCATCCTCCAAGTCAAAAGAACAAACAGCATCATAGTTCTCTGCCACCCTTGATATATCCATTCCGGTTTTTTCTATGAGATCAGTAAAGTAGCATATACAAAAACACCCGGGATAATAAGTTCTTAAGCAATCAAGTAATTTATCACCGTATCGCTTATAGGCTCCGCTATGAACTATGAAGCACTTTTCCTTGTGATCATCCCTGATATTTTGTGTTAATTCTCCTGTAATGAATCTTTCTGCAAGCCTGCATATTATTGAATCTACAAATTCATTATTTCTTATAAAATTTAGTTTTGGCGACAAAAGCGCATGAAGGATAAGCGGCTCTTTTTCCTGCAGCACAAAAAGAGTCGAGTAATTATCTATCCTCTTCTCGCCGCCAAACATAATATTATAGTCACCCATTTGAGGTAAGACCATTACATAACTGTACAGCTCATCCTCGAACATATTTTAATACCAGATTGTTCTCAAAAATCGCTCTGAAAACACCATTAAATTGATTCATTTCCTCTCCCATTAATACTGTTTTTTGTGTAGTAAAAGAGATATAAGCATAAACAAATGTATATATAAAAACAGTCAGCCACAATGCTGCTTTATTCTCGTTGCTTCGATAAATATATCTTGAAAGCAGTATATATGCCAATATCAGAGGAAGTCTGCTTATTCGCGAATAGGTGGTACTGACGCCAAGTTCCAAAGCCAATGATACTATTGTAGTGTAAAGCAGCATGCGGAAGATAACGTTGTTATCATCTAGGAATTTGTACTCTGCCTTTTCTGTTGGCCTATCACGCCTGGAAAGCATGTATACAACGCAAACTCCTACAACTATCAAGCGTATAAATATAGTGTAAAATGCTAAATCAAGGGATATGGAACGAAAGAATCCCCCCTGGAAAGGGCTTGATACATATCTGTTGATCTTGGTTTCATCAACAAATTTTTTGGCTATTTCAATAATACCCTTGGCATTATCTATCACAATTCCCCAAAGAATGGTAATAACCGCCAGCAGAAACAACCTATGGCTTGTCTTTCTGCACGCAGAAATACAAAGTACGCAGTAAATGATAGCTGAGTAATGGAACATCGCTGCTATTATTATAAATAAAAGAAGCCATACAACGGCTGACTTTTTCTTGTCTCTTTGCTCAAGGTAATAAGTTATTCCCATCACAACAATAGATAACGAAACAAAACTTCTAATCTGTACTACGCACAATGCAAACGGATAAGTCACAAATAGTACAGATACCATATTAGGGTAGGGAGACAATTTGAAAATACAATACTGGAGAATTGCTACCGTTACTATAGCCAATATCAATCGGAACCAGATATAACCAAAAGATAATTTGTAAAACAAACGGCACACAAACAAAAACAATGGTTCCTTTATCGACGTCACTTGTCTGTAGGGATTCATATAAGCCAGTCTGTATGCACCATAATCAGGATTGCTGGTGTTAAATCCAAATACAAAAATGATGTATAAAGAAATCAATATAAACAATTTCTTATTGGACGGTTTTAACACAGAAAGAAATACTAACGCTGCGCCTATTAGATAAAGCATACTCTTTTCGCCTCATCCTTCCACACATGTTCTTAAGTGTTGATAGAATTCTTTTCTCTTTTGCTGAACTTTTTCATGACTATACTTTAAGGCAGTATTGTAGTTCTCATAAGCTATTGCATTCAATTGATCCGGAGACTCAAATAAAAACGCCAACCGATCTGCCATTCCGGCAGTGTCTAAAGGCATAAACATATTCTCAGAAGAAATCAGCTCAGGGATACCTCCAACGTTACTGGTAATACATGGCAACCCTGTAGCCATCGCCTCGATTAAAACTCGCGGAAGCCCCTCATTCAAAGATGGAAACAAAAAAACGTCACTGTTTTTAAGCATTAAAAACAAATCTTCTTTTCTTGAGACATACCCATGAAATCTTACAACATCTGTAAGTCCCATATCCCTGGCCATCTTTTCGTATTTCCCCCTATATATGCCTTCTCCAACGAAAGTCAGTTCAACATCATATCCACGATCCCGCAGCATCTTAACAACAGCCATTGCGCTTACATGCCCCTTATCATCATGCTTCGAATTCATGCTGTTGGCTACATGTATAATTTTCCACGCCCCTTTGTGACATTTATAATCTCTTTTGAAACAGTACAAATCGTTTTTGATATCTGCTGAGGTAAACACTGTAGAAAAACGGCTATGATCGCTTTTTGATTTTTCCCCCTCTCTAAACGGAAAGGATTTCTGAATACTCTGCTGCGTAACATACGCAACTCCGTCAGCATTACTGATGCACTTTCTCATCCCGCGGCTCATTATCATTTTATAGATAATAGATTTTCCGATAATGTTTTGGGGATTACTTACAGCTTCAACAGAATATGGCTTTCCCGTTTTTGCGTATGCTCGATAAACAAAAATAGCCATAAGCGCAGGCATTCTGAAAACCGCACAGTCAACATTACGGACTATCCTTTTGGCAATCTTTTCTATCTGCGGCATCTTGGCAAGATACATGAACCGGTTAACACTTCCAATAACCATCGGTAGTTTTTCAAATTGCACATTAGGTCCACTTGATAAAATATAATTATCATAATCAAGATAATCGACATCTTTTATTCGTGCGACAACCACAACTTCATCAAATACGCTCAGATATCGTTTCCAAAAGTCATAACCGTAAATAGTCTTAGCCCATACCTTATTGTCTGAAGTTCTATACAAATGCGCGTCTGCTGCAACTAATACTTTCAATATCCCCTCCAAAACACACTACTTACGTTCATCATCTATATGCCTGACCACTCTGGCAGGGTTTCCTGCTATCAAAACACCATCAGGAAACTCTCCCGAAACAACAGATCCGGCGCCAACTACGCAGCCGTTGCCTATGCTTGTTCCTTTAAGAATAATTGAATTCATTCCTATAAAAACATCACTACCAATATGAACAGGTTTTGTTTTTACTGAATCACTACTTTTTCTTTTTCTATAGTCTAAAGAATGAAAGTCAGTATCTACTATCTTGGTGTTTGCACCAATTTGAGTCCTTGCACCAATATCAATATCGTCCCATGAATATATAGTGCTTCCGGATATTCCTACATCGTCGCCTATGCTTATCTTTCCCCCATATCTGGCCACAATAATAGTAGGTTGATAGAGCCCTATCAGGTTCGACAGGAAAGAGCTGTTTATAACCACCCGGTCTCCAATTTCTATCTTTGCTCCACGAAATCGAAATATGTAGGGCCATCCATGTATCTTTACAGCTTTTCCAAGTTTAATTCCGCATATTCTCAACAACACACTGCAGATTTTATTATTCATCAACTTCATACTTTATTCTTTTCCATACACTCGCTTAGCGGTTTCTATCAGGATAATGTCAAACAGATAGAGTATGTTATATCCATACCGTCTATATATCTGCCATTTCTGCCGGACTCTTTCGGTTACGTCCTTCAGTTTTTTTCCTCTGTTGCTTTGTCCTCCCATAGTGAAATTTGCTATGGTCTTGTTTATGTATCTGATACAGTATCCGTTATCTATCATCCAGAGCAGAAAGTCCAGATCAGCAAAAACTCCGTCAGTATCATATTTTTTCTTTTGGTAAACTGTCTTTCTAACGAATTGAGTTGGATGATTCCATCGTCTTGAGCTGGTTATTTTTAAATCACGTGCCCTTTTGACAAAATTGCTTTCTCCACTGTGTATCCTAAGATCTGCATAGGCCATATCGTATGGCTCCTCCGTGTACAGATCCTTCATAATCTTCAAAGCATTTTCTTCATACCAATCATCAGCATTGATTATCCCTATTAGTTCTCCCCGACATAAAGAAATTCCTTTATTCATTGCATCGTAAATACCTGAATCTTCTTCTGAAATAACTTTAAACAGAATTCCTTTGGCATCGAATCTTTCTTCATACGTTTTGGCAATTTCAACAGTTCTGTCTATAGAATTACCATCGACGACAAAATACTCCGATGCCGGATACGTTTGATTCAAAACAGATTCAATTGTTCTGGAAATTGTATTCTCCGCATTCAAAACCGGGGTGACTATACTGAATGCAACATCTGCCATATTTGCACCTCACCTTGCATGTGTATAATATCCACATTCTACGTATATATACATTTTAATTATAATCTATATATAGTTCTTTGTCATAGAAAAAAGCGTAGATTTTGTGCCATCTACGCCTTTTGATCCATTATTCTTTTCAGCCTCCCACATGCACTTACCATATTCCCGGCACGCAAAGGCATAGCCTTTGGTCATCACCAGACAAGCTCCGATGCATGCATGGGCCAGGCATTTATCCGGATGCTTGATATCTTCCCGTCCTTGACCCTCACCACTCTGTTGGCCATCCTGGCGATCTCCACATTGTGGGTGACCATGACAACAGTAGTTATCTTCTTGCGTATAAGGTCCTCAATAAGCTCCAGGACCTCCTGCCCGGTGGCAAAATCCAGAGCGGCTGTAGGCTCGTCGGCGAGGATGAGCCGCGGTCTTTTTACTATGGCTCTTGCTATGGACACTCTCTGCTGCTGGCCTCCGCTCATCATGGAGGGATAGTTTCCCGCCCTGTCGGACAGTCCAACCATTTCGATGGCCTCCTCCGGGTCAGAGGGATTTTTGCAGATCTCTGCGATGAATTTTACATTTTCCAGAGCTGTAAGATTGGGCATCAGATTGTAGGACTGAAAAATGAATCCCACATCATCTCTCCTGAAGTCTGTCAGCTGCTTCTCGGTGGGTTTCGAATAGTCTTTTCCATCAAAAGTGATCTGTCCGTCCGTGGGCTGATCCATCCCGCCTATGATATTAAGAAGCGTTGTCTTTCCGCATCCGCTCTCACCAAGAATGACCAATAACTCATTTTCATAAATATCAAGATCAACGCCCTTCAATATGTGGGCCGTTTCCTGTCCGGAAGGATAGTCCTTTATGATATCGCGAAGTGACATGATCACCTTGCGCTCACTTTCATCCGAGTATGAATATCCTCTCTCGTCAATGACCATGGCAAGGAGTCCTGCAAAGGAGTGGATCAGAGACATTTCGGCCTCATCATATTTCTCCCCCTCGCTCTTATCAAGGATCTCCACACAGCCTATAACTTCTTTTCGAAGGATCATCGGCATAAGAAAAACATTTTTAACCGTCTCGCCTGTGATATCGTCCTTTCCTCCGGGGAATCGGGGATCCGAAGATACATCCATTATTATCAAAGGCTCAGAGCCGCTCATGGCCTCGCCCACGATTCCCTGACCTTTCTCTATCGTAAATCCCGCCACAGAGGACTCGCCTACAGAAATTGCGCTGATCACCCTGTTCGTATCCGGATTCAGGAGCCATATGGCGCCGGTATCGGCCCCAACAGCCTGAAGAAGGGCTTCAAAAGCACCGGTAAGAGCAGCCTCTATCTGCTCTTCCTCAAGCATCTGCATTATTTTCCATAAAACATGTATATTATTGTCTCTATTTGTCATATTCTCTCTCCATTGGCGATCAAGGCCGATCAGTATTTGCTGATATCCGTAAGCGGAACCGAGTTGACATTTCTGAATGCAATCGAATTGATGATAACAGAGAACAGTGTATTGATGAGAACCGACGCCATCCACGCCAATGCAAATGGCTGCCTCACAAACATAAATGCATCCGTCTCAAGATTCTTAATGATCACACCCGTAAGCGGGACTCCCAGAGCAAGGGCAATTACCACAGACAAAAGACCTGTGACGACAACTTCCCGTACCAGATATCCGATGACATGTGCCTTGGAAAAGCCGTTCACGCGCATAGTAAGAAGCTCCCTCATCCTGTGAGCCACAAGAATGTTGCTTAAGTTCAAAAGTATCATGAAGGAAAGCATTATGGAAAAAATGATCACTATGGCCACCACAGCATTATAAAGATTTACGACTGCCATATTTCCATCCCTGAGATTCCTGGTCAGTTCAACCTGCGAAACTCCCGGAAGAAGTGACAAGCGCTCAGCCAGTTCATCCACCGATTCACCGCCCGCTTTAATGTAGTAGGTGTTGGAAACCGGAGCGCTTCCAAACCTATCCGAATAGTAATCACTTCTCATTATCACTGTTTTCCCGGCATACAGCAGGAAGGTCCCTCCAACATCCACAGAGGAAAAATCAAGATCAAGGCTTATAAAATTCACCTTATCCCCGGCATGGATCCCGTTCTTATCTTCCATCTCCCGGGTCACAAGCATGCTGTTTTCAGGAATACCGATTGCCCGGCCTTTGTCATCTTTAAGTTTATAGAAACTGTTAAAGCTCTCTTCGTCATCCACGCAGATTATTCTTGTAAGTATCTGGGAATCACCATCAGCTATGACTCCGGCACTGATCGGAAGATAGAGGGTGTCAAACCCTGAAAGTTCCTGCCTGAGCGCCGCTTTCTGCTCATCTGTAATCTTGCCGGATTCCGTAAGAGTTATATCGTATTTCCAGATGTCTTTCATCTGACGTCTTAAAGCTCCCTCATATGCAAGCTTTATATCAATCCCAAATCCCACTATGAACACGCACAAAACTATTGTGACGACAGACACAACTTCTCTGCCGATATCCGTGCGCAGATTGTTGATGATAAGATTCATATAAAGGCTTCCGGAAAAAGCCTTTCCTGCCTTTTTTCTGTATCTTCTTGCCGGCTCGTTTCCGTTTATGAGTCCCACAGCCGAACACCTGATATATCTGTGGCAGGACCATATAACAGCCACAACGGTGATCAGTACCTCGATCATGGGGAGAAGCACCAGCATAAACACATTTCGCTCAGTATTATCAAGAGAAAAAGCCAGTGTGTTCTTCATTGTATTCTTTAACGCGCCCTCTACTGTGAAGGCTCCTACAACGCCGGCCAGGGCACCGAATAAAGCTGCCGAAACTCCGAATACCATGTATTTTCTCATGATCTCTGACTCATACATTCCAAAAGCTTTACATGTTCCGATCTGACTTGTCTGTTCCTGTATGATGATGGTCATGGTAAAAAAGCACACAATAGCCACAATGCAAGCATACAGCGGAGTAAATGCGCTAAAGAAACCGTTGATCGCCTTTACATAGGACACCGTCTGCACGTATGGGAAATTGACATCTCTTGTCCTTATGAGATAAGTACAGGGTACATTTCTTACCTCTTCTATCTGAGCTTCAAGCTCAGAAAGCTTTTCCTCGGTTTCCTTCTTGGCTTCCTCATACTGCTTTGTGGCGTCGGCCAGTTCCTTTTCTCCGTCTTCTTTTTGAATGATGTACTCCGTTGTTGCCTTTGATATCTCTTCCTCAAGCTTAGCTATGGCAGCCTCTGCTTCAGCCTGCTTAGAAACAAGCTCCTTTTTGGCCTCCTCCAGCTGCGAAGCACCTTCCGCCTTTTTCTGCTCGTACTCTGCCTTAGCATCCTCCAGCTGTTTTTTTGCTTCCGGCTCCTTCCTGGCAAACTCCGCCTCACCTTCCGCCAGCTGCTTCTTGGCCTGCTCGAGCGTGTACCATCCCTGATCAAGGAGCTTTCTGGCTTCTTCAAGCTCATTCTTGGCTCCATTAAGATAGTCGGAAGCTCCCACAAAGCTGTCAAGCTCGGACCTGCGGGCGTCAACATCAAGCCCCTGGTCATTAAGAGATTTTTTCATCACACCGGTTTCATCATTGTCAATTACACTCAGTGCAGCTTTTACCCTGTCTTCCGGGCCCTTGTCTGCAGCCTCCTGAAGCTCCAGTGCAAACCCCCGGTATTTTTCCCGCGTCTCATCGTCCAGATCCGGTGAATACTCTGCATATGTGTTGTATACATTGGCATAACCCTGCAATACATCAGGCCCAAAGAAAGTATCAACCTGTTTCTTCGCATTGCGATATTCCGCCAGCTTCTCACCGTACTTTTCAAGCCCGCGATTGTATTCCTCCTCCTGCTCTTTCAGGAGTTTTTCATTTTTGTCAATTTCAAGCATGCCGCTAAAAAGCTGCCATCTGGCCAGATCCAGCTCTTTTTCCATATCCTTTTCAGCCTGCTCAAGAGAAGCTGCTCCCTCGGAAACAGTTCTGTTATACTCTTCTTCGCCCTCTTTTATCTTTCTTTTGGCCTCCGCAAGCTCTTTCTCTGCAGTATCCTTGAGGCTGCTTAGCTGCTCTTCTCCTTCAGTCAGCTTCGAAAGAGCCTCGCCCACAGTATCATCGAAGAGCTTTCTTGCGTCGTCAAGCTCGGCTTTGCCCTTGGAAAGCTCTTCATCCGCTTTCTTCCTGGCATTTTCATATTCCTCGTCCAGGTCCTCATTCATCCGAAGGGACCTGGTCACAGACATGGAATCAGTCTCTTTTTTAATTCTCTCTTCCAGTTCGGAGCTTATTTTTTTATAGGCAGTCGAAAATGTATTCTGATCGATATCGGCATCCACGAGAATATTGGAATAATCAAAAGAAAGATCAGACGTGTCAAAGCACGAAAAAGGAAGGACTATATAGTCAGTAGATATATTGACCATATAATCCGGATGGGATGCAACTGCAGTGATCTTATATTTGTTGCTTTTTAAAACTCTTTCGAAGCGGGCGGATGAGATATTGATTTCTATTTCGTCTCCCAGCTTTGCTCCGAGCTTATTCATTGCGCTAAAAGAAATAGCACATTCATTATCCGATGACGGCATTGTACCCTCTACAGCCATGGGTACGCTGATCCTCTCTGTAGCGGAAACCACCGTCACTGCGGCATTTATTCCATCGCATACGGCAACTCCGGGACAGGACAGCTGGCCTTCAGCATCAGCAAAGCCCTCAAGCTGCCTGATCCTTGCTATCTCATCTTCTTTAATGCCCAGGCTGCAGGAAATGTCAAAATCCCTGAAATTCTGTTCATCAATATAGGATACGGAAGCGCTTCTTACTGTTGAAGATGCAAAATACAGACCCAGAATAAGCGTAGTACCTATAAATACAATCGTTGCTATAGATAGCCATGACACGATTCGTTTCCAAACATTTCGCAGCGCATCGATCAACCAGGTCTTTATCATATCAAGTCCTTACTGTAATTATTTCACCCCACCCGTCTGCTTCTCTTATTCATCAGGTGGACCATCTCTTTTTCAAAGCCTTCAGTACTCTCGCCCTTGAACATAACCTTCAAAGTCAGCAGGATAATGCGGATATCCAGGCCCATGCTCTGATTCTCAATATACAGAAGATCGAGCCTGAGCTTGTCAAACGCCGAGGTGTTGTACTTGCCAAAAATCTGAGCATAACCGGTAAGTCCGGCCTTAACCTTCATCCTGTATTTGAACTCCGGAAGTTCCCTGGTGTAGAGTTCCACGTGTTCAACCCGCTCGGGCCTCGGACCAACGAAGGTCATGTCACCGGCAAGGATGTTGAAAACCTGAGGAAGCTCATCCAGTCTGTACTTGCGGATGATATTGCCGACCTTTGTGATCCTGGGATCGCAGTTGATGGTGGGCTGAATGCCCTTCTCCTCCGCATTCACAACCATGCTTCTGAACTTGATTATCTCGAAAACCTCTCCGTCCTTTGTACATCTCTTTTGCCTGAAAAAGACAGGTCCGCCATCCTCGATCTTGATGGCAGCCGCAATGATCAGCATTATCGGGGCAAAAAAGACGGTGAAGAAGATGCCGAAGGCTACGTCGAAGATTCTTTTCGCGTTGAGTCTCTTATGATCCTCGTATACGTAGTCGTACTTCATAAGGGGAGTGTCCAGAAGATGCCTTGTGGAACAGCCCTGCAGGATGATATCCTCGATCCTTGGTGTGAAGTAAAAGATCTTGTGTGCGTCGATGCAGTGCTGCATGTGGATCCGCCTCTGCTCAACGGACAGACCGTACATGATCACCGCGCAGCACTCGGAAAGTCTTTCCTCCAGAAGCACGGGATTGATGGTTTCGTATTCCACATATTTGAAGTCAAAGAGATGACTGTATTTCTTGAGTATCCTGTCTTCGAAGCGCTCGGCTTCATCCATGGAAACCCAGCTTCCCAGCAGTAAAAGAGTCTTCTGGGGTTCAACACAGGACATGAAAATGCGCTTGGAAAGTGTGATAATGAGCGCTGTTCCCAGCACCTGAAGCGCAACAATTCCCAGCCCCGGAATAAAGCTGGTATATCTGTTCCTTATAAGGTTACATTCAACATAGAGGATAAGGTCAGCGATGCTAAAAGAGATAGTCTGAGAGATCACCATCTCTGCAATCGAAGAGGACGCAACTCTGAAAGCATTATACAGATTGCATAATCCATTGTAGATAAATACGTATATGATTATGGAAAGAATGCCGCCAAGCACGTAGTAGGTCTGGAAAGCATTGTGATTATAAAAGCCCAGCCATATAAAGGCAAACAAACCGATATTCCACAGCATGACCAGTGCCTTGGCAGTGTGTGTCACTTTTTTGCTTCTCAAAGCAGGTACCTCACAGAATGCGATATTCGTGACATTATTAAGTCCCTAAACTATTTATCGGCCAATTTCTTTATAAAGTTTAGTCAGGAATGCCTTGAAATATACCTATTTTATTATAATCTATATATTGTATTTTGTCATTCAGAAAAGCGCAGATTTTGTGTCATTCGAAATCTATGCCAATGATATTTACCCGTGTACGGGTAAATCAAAATATGAAGTTATCGTCGAGCATTCGTATCATTAGTTCATAACATACGCTCGTATTGCTTTTTCCACGACAGAGTTAATGGTCCCATTCTCCTCGCAGGCTTTTCTGGCTATCTGCCGATGAAGTTCGGGGCTTATTCTCACGTTAAATCTTCCTTTGTATGTTTTCTCAGGTTCTTTACCTACTTCTTTGCAAAAGGCAAGATAATCATCAACTGCAGAGATGAACTCCTTTTCTATCTTTTTAGGACTATTACTTTCAAATGTCACAAGATCATTGATGCCCTCAATTTTTCCGATTAAGGATTTGCTTTCTGAATCAAACCTGATATTTGCATAATATCCCTTATACTCCAGTACACTATTATTCATATATCACCGTTCCTTTCCAGTACAGCTTTAAGGGCTTTTGTAGCCCCAAGAGACATTTGATCACCCGGATGCGGCTTGTGAAGCAATATGATGAAACCGTCGCTTGCCCTGTAGAATTTCACCCGGGAACCTGATGTTTTACCTTTTGTGTACTCGTTAAACCCCAATCTAAACAACAATGCCCTTGCTTCGCTGTATGTATAATCTTTGGGTAGTAGCTTTAATCTAACAATCGCCTTTTCTAACTGATTCATTTTATGTCACTAATATTTAGTGCCTTTCTATATTATACTGATTTATTGATATAGTTTCAAATGGATTACATTTAGACAATCCACTGACCTGTGAAAAACAAAGAATGGGAAGACGCCGCAGGTGATGCAGCAAAGGAAGTAAGTTTTTTTGTAAATCATTTCTATATGCACGCCAAAAAGGATGCGCAAAAAACTCGGACTTAGCCGAATATGCGCCAAGACATTTATTCACAGGTCAGTGTTTGGAAATATGCCGTCGTATGAGGGCGACAGCAGACGCTCCGAACGGAGCAGGTACTGATGATGCATTCTTATGTACTGAGGTATTTGTCATCTCATCAGTCGTCTGACAAAGGGTACGATATCATCTTTGAATATGCTTGTAAACCACCTTAAGGAAATCTTAAGGAGTTCTTAAACAGTTCTTAAGAAATTGACGTTATAAAGTTGACCATCCCGGGAAATATGCACGTTAAAAAGATTATGCCGAATCCAGGACAGAAAAAAGCCGGGGTGCATCTAAAGCACTCCGGCCAAATCCTCATATGAATTCAATTCATTATACTAATTCAATTCACCTTATCACTTCAAAAACCCCAATGAGCCCACAATAGGAGCATCCTTGGCCTTACCCTGAAGCACCTGAACCATGCAGATGATCTTAACGATCAGAAGGATGAACAGGCAAACACCTGAGAAAATCCAACCGATAAAAGGAATAGCAAAGAAGATGCAAAGGATGATAGCAACAATATCAAGCTTAAGAGCATTCTTGATGTGGAACTTAACGAATGCGGAATCCTTCACATAGATACCGGCGATAATGCCTACAATACCGGAAAAGAAATAAGGAATGGCCGCGAAAATCTTGTTCTCCGCAATATCAGCCGCATCAAACTCAGCTGTGTGATCATGGGGATCATACTGAGCATATCCGTATCCCTGCTGATAAGGCGCCTGTCCGTAAGGAGCCTGAGGGTATGCACCCTGGAAATTCTGCTGAGAATAAGGCTGCTGGCCGTTCTGATTGGGAGCAGCTGTCTGGGGCTGTGCGTCAGTATTTGTATTATTGGCAGAAGCAACACTCTCGCTGCCGGCCATTGAACTTCCGCAGTTGTTACAGAAAGTAGCATCATCAGGAACCTGTGTTCCGCAATTAGCGCAAATCTTCATATCTTTTTCCTCCAACAAACTAATTTTTTACCATCCCCATAATTCTACCCTCATAATGTACCAAATTCAAGCAAGTACACTGATTTTTCACGGTTTTTCAAGGAATTGTATATGCAATCTTTCACGCTCTCTCAAACACCGGAATCCTGCCAAGAGGTGCATCTGCCATGATAACCTGCCCGCCGTCATAGATAACTGCATCGCCATCAACTCCGGAACTATTTCCAACTACCTCAGCCTTTGCTCTGCCTTCCGCCTCATTCCAAAATGCCGCCTTCCACCTGCTGCCTGCGGGAAGATAAACCTCCCTCTTCCTTGCCCCTGATTCAAACACCGGAGCAACAAGATACTTATCTCCAAACATGTACTCATCCTCGGTATCCCAGGCTGCTGGGTCATCAGGGAATTCATAGAAAAGAGTCCTCATCACCGGCTTTCCGCTTTCATGGGCCTTGGACATAAGTCCCCTGATATAATCCCGCATGGACTCCCTAAGAAAAATGTGCTTCCTGCATATCTCATAAACTTCGTCCCCATAGCTCCAGATCTCGTTTGGAGCCCCTGACCTGCAGGTGGCACCGCCTGTAGTCCCAAGTTGCGGCTGCCTTGGTTCTCTGTCTCCGTGAAGCCTCATAACAGGAAGAAAAGTACCCCACTCAAACCATCTTGCAAACAGCTCCCTGAAAGCCGGGTCATTCGGGTCGCCACCGTGGAAGCCGCCGATATCCGTGGTCCACCAGGGTATCCCTGCCATTCCCATGTTAAGTCCCGCCGAGAGCTGATTTCTCAAGCACTCAAAGCTGGATGCGATATCTCCCGACCAAACCAGGGCACCGTACTTCTGACTTCCGGCCCAGGCGCAGCGAAGGAGATTTACGATATTCTCCTGCCCCGCTTCCCTCTGTCCGTCAAAAAAGCCTTTGGCGTACCCCACCGGATAATAATTGCCAACTTCCAGATCGGTTCCCAGATAATATCTGTAGTTATCAAAATCATAGGCTGTGTATTCCGGCTCCGCCTCGTCCAGCCAGAAGGTCTTTATGCCGATATCGTAATAGTTCTTTTTAACCTTCTCCCAGACGAACCTTCCCGCCTCAGGATTGGTGGCATCAAAGTGAACGGTAGCTCCCTGGAAATAAAGGCCTGTTCTGAAGCCCCGCTCTGTCCTGATAAGGTAGCCCTTCTCCAGCATCTCATCAAAGTTCTCGCTCTCCCGGTCCACGGTAGGCCAGATGGATACCATGAGCTCACATCCTATGTCTTTTAACTCAGCCACCATTGCCCCCGGATCGGGCCAGTAGGTCTTATCAAACTTCCACTCACCCTGCTTGGGCCAATGGAAAAAATCCGCCACTATCATATCCAGAGGGATATTCCTCCTGTGATACTCCCGCGCCACCTCAAGCAGCTCTTCCTGTGTCTGATATCTTAATTTGCACTGCCAGAAGCCCAAACCGTATTCAGGCATCATAGGAACAGTACCGGTAACAGATGCATAAGCCTCAACAATCTCTGCCGGTGTATCTCCCACCACAAACCAGTAATCAAGATACTTTGTGGCATAGGCTTCAAAGCTCATGATGTTCTTTCCAAAGAATGCTCTTCCCACTGCCGGGTTATTCCACAATAATCCATATCCAAGAGAAGATACCATAAAAGGGACGCTGGCCTGTGAGTTTCTCTGGGCAAGCTCCAGGTCACAGCCTTTGAGTTCAAGGTTCCTTTGCTGATACTGACCCATACCATAAATCTTCTCTCTGTCATCAACGGACTCAAAGCGCATGGTAAGGTGATAGTCTCCGCCGACATTAGACTTAAACTCTCGCCCCTCCACCTCGATGGCACTGCACTTGGGATCAGTGATATCTCTTCTGTTTCTCCAGTACTCCTCAAATACCTTGGTACCGTCATCCTTGCAGATGACGATCTTTCCTCCGGCAGAAAGAGACAGCTTCAGACTCCCGTTCCTTAGCACTGCCCCGTCTTCTGTAATTTCCACATCCGCTCTTTCCTTTTGCGGTATGGTAAGAGCCCAGTCCGTTTCAGGCATCAAAGCCTGTTTGGTGGAACGGATCCTGACAGCATTCCTGCCCCAGGCTTCGATCCATAGCTCTTCTGCATCGTAATGATATACAAGTCTTCCACCTTCAGTTTTCAGCATATATGTTCAACCTTTCCTAACACGCACAAACCGCAACTCCCTCTTTACACTCACTCCTTCTCCCTAAGCCAGACCCTCATCTCATTGGGGCCCCTGTTGGCCCAGGCATAATACGGTATCATCCTTATCTTCACGGGTTCCCAAGACTCTGCCTTCTTCTTTCTGTAAAGTCCTCCTTGGCCGCAAGCAGCCTCTTCGCCCTCTTTTCTCGTTTCCCTGCCCGCCTCTGCATAGGATGTTTTGAAGGCCTCGTCATCAATCTCTCTGACTCCCTCAGCCTCGATCACATTAACGCCACCCAAAAGTTCCTCATTCCAGCTACACTCCAAGTCCGCATCGCTCGGTATTGAAAGAAGATGAAGGTTCTCTCCGTTGTCTACCCCCTCCGCGCAGAATACCTGAGGGCCCCTGGCGATGCTTACCTTACCGGTATCCTCAGATACGAGAGGATTTGCATACCACCTCTGCGGCGTCATATCAAACTCCAGCTCAATAACGGTCACGCCGGCGCCGGCCTCCACGTACCAAAAGCCGTCCTCAGCCGCAGCCAGGCGCTCCTTTCCGGCCGCAGTCTGAATTGCCTTTCCTGTATCGTCGCCAACAACTACCTTACGGCTAACCTTCTTTGCCCAACCGGGGATCCTAACGCCAACCCGCACTGCACCAGAGGTTTTATTCTCAATCCGGACAGCTGTTTTCCCGCTCTTTGGATAATCCGCATCAATGCTGACTGTAACCTCGCCGTCCTCGTACTCTCTTACCATGGTCGACTTGATAAACAGATTCACCAGAATATCCCTGCCGGCCTCCGAGTAGATGTAGTCTTCCACCGATGCAATAAGTCTCGCAAGATTAGGGGGACAGCAGGCGCAGCCAAGCCAGTCCGGGCGCACGATCTTCACGTGGCTCTTGGTCGGATCCTTCTTTGATTTTTCCGGCACCACCTCCAGCGGATTCACGTAGAAGAAGTGTCTGCCATCCAGGGCCATTCCCGCAAGAGCCGTATTGTAGAGTGCCCTCTCCATTACATCAGCATACTCGCCCTTTGGCTCAATCCTTAGCATCTGCCTTGCAAAAAAGATAAGTCCGATAGAAGCGCAGGTCTCGCAGTACATTGTATCGTTGGGGAGATCATAGTCCAGGGTAAAAGACTCTCCGTTTACAGTGGACCCGATGCCTCCCGTTATATACATTCTCTTATCAACTATGTTTCTCCAGATCCTGCGGCACACAGCTGCAAGCTCCTCATTTCCGGTGGAGGCGGCCACATCCGCAAGAGCCGTGCACATATACACAAGCCTCACCGCATGTCCTTCCGCGGTATCCTGCTCCATTAGCGGCGCATGAATCTGAAAATATGTAAGAGGCACATGATACAGCCCGCCTATTGCTTCCTTACCTGTGTCTTCACGAAACTGCCGTCTGAAGAAATCCGGGTCCTGGCCCCTTTGCAAAAGAAAATACTCCGCCAGTTTCATGTATCTCTTTTCCCCGGTGAGGTGATAGAGTTTCATAAGTCCGATCTCGATCTCCTCATGGCCGTCCATTCCGTGGATCTTTCCTTCCTCCGGGCCAAAAGAGGCATCGATATGATCCGCAAGTTTTACGGCGATCTCCAGTGCTCTTGAGTTTCCCACTTCCTTATGGCCGGTCTCAACATCGCCGGCAGTCGTAGTCTCCATATGGCCGACGCCTCCCCTGTAAGCCGCAGTCGCTTCATGATATGCCACCGCAGCCTCGATAAAATGCCCTGCACAGTACAGCTCGTGGCTCTCTCCCAGGCGCTTATATTTGTGATCCGGCTCCATAATGGTGAAGTAGGTATTGAGATACCCACTCTTCTCCTGGGCATCTCCGATAAGGTCCACCACCTCATCGGTTATCTTCATAAGTTCTTTATCCGGATGGTTCTTCAAGGTATAGGCTGCAGCCTCCAGCCACTTGTAAACGTCACTGTCCTGGAAAACCCAGCCGTAGTGCTCTCCTTTTGATCTGCCTGCTGCAATTTTGAAATTCTCGATGGCATGGCTCTTTTCACTGGGAATTGAGGCGTCGTTCCTCTCCTTCTCTATCTTGATGTCAATGTCATCGTTCAGCACCCTCCACTGATACGGTATCATCCGGGTTCGCACAAGCTCCTTATACCTGTTCCAGAATGTATCGTTTACTACGGTTTTCATACCCTTTTCTTCCTCTCCTATTTTATGTTAGCTTTACGCAATGCCCTTACGCAAAAACTGTTCCACAATTACGTCCGGCAAAGCCCTTCAATCAATCTACCTTCGATTTTACTATATTAAGTACGGGCAGAGATAGCTCTCTGCCCGCCATTTATTACCTGTTAATCTGAAGATTCGAACTTAATTGCCCAGAATCCCATCGATGGTTGCCTGTGCCTCTGCTGCTGCATCTGCAGGTGCGCTCTCGCCTGTGATAACCTTGTTAAAGGCAAGGGAGATCGCATCTGAGATGTCAGGCCACTCAGGAAGAGGACCTCTTGCGTTTGCATACTGCATCTCATCTACGAATACCTGGTAAACTGCATCGCCCTTGAACTGGTTCTCAGCAATCCTTGAATCGGATGAGATATATCCCATGTGATCCATCATGTAAAGGCATGTGTCGCCGCTGGTTGCGTACTGAAGGAATGCGATAGCTGCTTCTTCGTTGCCGCCTGCGATAACTGCGTAGTTCTCGCCGCCAAGACCTGATGCCTGCTGCTTGTCCTGAGGGATTGGTGCTACATTCCAGTTAAGGTCGGGCACTTCCTCACGCATTGTGGGGATCTGCCATGTTCCGTTGATCATCATTGCAAGGTTTCCGGAAATAAACTGATTCATGGTGTCGCCCTGTGTCCAGTTGATGGCTTCCTTAGGGAATGCTCCGGATTCTACAAGGCTCTTTTCAAACTCAAGAGCTTTGATTCCGCCCTCGGAATTGATCTCGTATGAGGTCTGGCCTGTTGACCATACCCAGGGCAGGAAGTTGAAGGTTCCCTCTTCGTTCTGCAGTGCGCAGTGAGCAAAGCCGTAAACATTGCCCTTTGTTGTCTTCTTGGCTACGTCAAGGAGCTCGTCCCAGGTTGTAGGAACTTCGCAGCCTGCATCCTTAAGCATGTCCTCGTTGTAGAAAAGTACCAGATCGTTGCTTCCGAAAGGAACACCGTAAAGTCTTCCGTCCAGTGTGCAGGAATTTACAGGTCCGGGATAATAGCTGCTTACATCAAATCTGTCTGTGATGTCGGCAAAGATTCCCATTGCTGCGTATGAAGCGTGATCGGGATTGTCAAGGATAACCAGGTCGGGAAGTTCTCCTGCAGAAGCTCCGATGGAGAGCTGTTTCTTGAAATCTGCAAAAGGAACGTACTTAGCCTGAACGGTGATCTTGTCCTGCTGGTTGTTGAATTCCTGAATGATGTGGTCCAGAGCCTCCTGATGTCCTGCAGTCTCCCAATAGTACCAGATTGTCACATCCCCGGAAGCCTCGTCCGAAGCGGGTATGGGATCTGTTGCAGGTGCCTCTGCCACCTCTGTATTTGCAACTTCTGTGGCAGCCTCTTCTGTTCTGGCTGCACCTTTAACCCCCGAGCCGTCGCTCTGCGCTGCAGAACCGCATCCTGCCATCATGGTAACTGCCATAACAGCACTTAACATTGTTGCCAATAGCTTCTTTTTCATGTTTCCCTCCTTATTGTCCGTTACATTATAAGTTTTGCTTACAATGGGATTATCTCCCATAAACAAGGAGTAAAAAACTCAACAAAACTTAAAAAGGATGAAATTTCTAATCTGTTTTTTTCTTTAATGGAATTTCGATCACAATGCAGGTGCCCTTCTCTTCTCCCGGCTTAACCCGCATCTTTCCTTCCTTCCCGTAATACATGGCAAGTCTTGTGGCTACGTTCTTTATTCCGATGCCGGAGCTTGCCTTAAGCTCCTCAAAGGCCCCGGAGTTGATCTTATCCATGATCTCACTGTCCATGCCTTTTCCGTTGTCTTCAATAGTGATCTTAAGCGCATCCTTCTCGCAGATGGCCGTCACCACAAGCCTTGCATCCTCCTGCTCCGCGGTAAACCCGTGCTTTATGGAATTCTCCACAAGGGGCTGCAAAAGAGACTTGTGCACAATGGCCGTCTGTGCTTCAGGCTCCGCAAATGCTCCGTAATCAAAGCTGTTCTTCACCCTGTACTGCTGGAGATATATGTACTTTCTAAGCCACTCCAGCTCATCCTTCACCGTTACCTCCCCGTTGCTGTTGACGATGGAATACCTGAGGATATTGGCAAGAGCGCTGATGGCATTACTGATGTCGTACTCATCCTTGTCGATGGCCATCCAGTTGATTGTGTCCAAAGTGTTATACAGAAAGTGAGGATTTATCTGGGCTTCCAGCGCCGCAATCTGAGCCTCCTGGCGACTCCTTATGGCCACGTTCAGCTTCTCCATCATGTCATTGAAGCCGTCGGCTATGGCTTCGATCTCCTGCGGCATCCTTCTGTCCTTGTCCGCCCGCACCGACAGGTCTCCGTTTCTGGCCTTCTTCA
The DNA here is from genome assembly GCA_015056575.1 of Butyrivibrio sp. Lineage (GTDB taxonomy): Bacteria > Bacillota > Clostridia > Lachnospirales > Lachnospiraceae > Butyrivibrio. Next base: position 100,604 of record SVGA01000001.1, on the reverse strand, counting down.
TTCTTCCTGTGAGATACCCTACGCTCCTTACCAGGTCCGCAGAAAGACCCGTGGACAAAAGGACTACCACCACCATCACCAGTATTCCGATAACCGCGATAAGATGAAGCTGCCTCCTTTGAAGCCTTGTAAGCTCCACAAGGCTCGTAACGTTCACGATATCCCATCCAAGATCCTCATCCCGGAAAAGATATATCGCCCCATCCCGGGACAGCTGAGGAAAATACAGTCTAAGGAACCTGCCGTAGTCCGCAAGCCTTGTCTCCTCCTCAGAGTCCATGTTCGTGATCTTACATCCTATAACCTCTGTCTCTTTTCCGAAGGTTACAACCTTACCCTCGCCATCCACTATAAAATTGAATATCCTGTCATCATCTGTGGATCCGGCACAGATCTCTTTCAGAAAATCCTCATCCACACTGATTACCACGATCCCGCAGTCCTTGGTAAGGCTCTTGTAATCGATGATCCTATGAGCCATGTGAAAGAGGTAGTAGTCTTTTTTCGCAAAGTTGGTACCAAACCGGGTGGGGTAGATGTGAACCCCGTTATCCGCTGAAACATCCCTATATAGCTCCTCCCCGGTCATGCCGAAATTCTCAAGCCAGGAGCTCTTGTAGGTGGCCGGAGTCATCTGCTCGTAGGTCACAAGCTCCCCACCGGGGGTTATGACCGAAACGGCCCGGATATAGTCCTTGGTATAAAGGAGCGAACTCATGAACCTCCTCATCTGGTTCACCGCCACCGCGTCATTGATGCCCCCGTCGATATCCGAAACCCATTTAACCATATCGTCGTCGGTGTACATCTGATACAGCACATCCTCGTAGGCCTCGAGGGATATCTTCAGGTTATTATCAAGTTGCCTCAGGCTGCTCTTGGACATCATCTGCGTATTATTGCTCAAAGTCCTTGAAATACTGATATACGAATAGACTCCCAGGATCACGATAGGAAGCATGGAAGTTAAGATGAACACGCCGATAAGCCTGTTCCGAAGACTTGTTTTTTTCATACCCGTTTCTCCGCCCAAATGAAAAATCAGAGGAAAACCTTCTCCTCTGATTATCATATATTCTGCAGGCCGGCCTTTCAAGAATTATCCTTTCACCGCGCCGTTTGTCATTCCGCTTATTATGTAATTCTGCATGAAAACAAAGATCAGCGTCACCGGGATGATGGCCACAATGGCGAAGGCTGTAAGGTAACTCCACTTGGTTCCGTACTGGCCCATGAAGTTGAAGATCCCGGCTGTGATGGGTCTTTTCTCCTGGTCAAGAATGAAGGTCATACCGTAGGCCAGGTCTCCCCAGGCATAGAGAAAAGAGAATATGGCGCACACGATAACCCCCGGCTTAGCCACAGGTACCAGTATCTTCATGAAGGCCATGAGCCTGGTACAGCCGTCAATGTAGGCCGCCTCCTCCAGAGCCTTCGGGATCGACGCGAAGTAGTTCTTCAGGATCAATACCGAAAAGGGGATTCCGATGGTGGCGTCTGCCAGGATCGGCGCCCACCAGGTGTTGTATATCTTCATATTCCTGAACATGATGAACATAGGGGTCAAAAGAACCGAGACAGGAAGCATCTGTGTCACAAGAAATCCCAAAAGCATGGCTTTTCTTCCCACAAACCTGTACCTTGCAATGGCATAGGACGCAGGAACCGCCAGCACTACCGCGATCGCCATGGCTCCCGTGGATATCACAAAGCTGTTAAGGAAGGACTTGAACATATTGAAGTCCCCGTTTTCGATCTGTGCCGCATAGGACTTGGTGTTCAGCTCATGAGGATACCAGGTCGGCGGTATAATGAATATCTCTTTTTCTGTCTTAAATGAAGTTATAAGTGTCCAGAACAGCGGAAAAAGAAGCAGCACCAGTATTAAGACGGATACGGCGCAAAGCAGAACATTCTTTTTCCCGGTAATTTTTTTCTCGTCCATCATTCATCCTCCCCCTGCATGGTGATCTTAAGATACAAAAGTCCCACAAGGAACAGTATCAAAAACAGCACATTGGCCACCGTGGATCCCTTGCTGTACTGGAACAGGTCAAAGGACAGCTTGTAGGAATAGGTGGAAAGAAGGTGAGTGGAATTAACCGGGCCGCCCTCGGTCATAACATACACAAGGTCGTAAACCTTGAAGGTATAGATAAATCCCAGCACCAGCACCGACTCGATAGTTGGTCTGAGAAGTGGCAGCGTTATCTTTATCAGCTGCTGGAAGCTGTTTGCACCGTCCACAGAGGCGCTCTCGTAGAGCTCCCGGGGAATGGTTGTAAGTCCCGTGGCCAGTAGTATGGTATTAAAAGGAATCCCAATCCATACATTTGCCGCAACGACAGCGATCATGGCAGTCCGCGGGGACGTAAGCCACTCAACATTTTGCCCGATCATGTGAAGGCTCTTTAGGATATAATTGATGATCCCAACATCCGTGGAAAACATGAACTTGAACATCAGCGCCGTTACGGTCATGGGCATCATCCAAGGGATCATGGTAAGGCCTCTGACGGTTTTGGCGAAGGTGAAGTTCTTGTTAAAGAGAAGGGCCAGAAGGAACCCTATGATAAACTGGAAGATCAGGCAGTAGATGGTAAACTTTAAGGTGTTTCCCATGGCCTTTCTGAACACCTCATCCTGAAACATGGTGACATAATTTGAAAGTCCCACGAAGTGCTTGGCGCCTCTGACAAGGTTTTTCACCGACACGTCCTGAAAACTCAGGATCAGGTTACTCACAATGGGGTAACCCACGAACACCAGCATATACAAAAATGCAGGAAGAATGAACAACAGTCCTGCATTTTCATATCTGAAAAAATCCTTTACTTTTTTCATATTCTTCCCCTCTTTTATATTTCTTTTTCTAAATGATAACTTGGGAAAAGAAATATCAAAACACGAGAAATCTGAAAAAGGTGGAAAATTCTAATGTGGTTTTCTTGTCACTTAAGAGACTTGCGGTATTCGGCGGGAAGCATGCCTGTAACATCCCTGAAGACCTTGCTGAAGTACTTGGGATCGGCGTAGCCCACCCGCTCTGCGATCTCGTAGAGCTTCATCCCGGTGCCCACAAGAAGCTCCTTGGCTTTGCCGATGCGGTAGTTCCTGATGTAGGTGCTGAAGTTCTCCCCGGTCTCCTTGTGGAACTGAGTGCCAAGATACTCCGGAGTGATCCCAAGGCGCTCGGCGATCTCATCAAGGGTGATTCCCGTATGATAGAATTCGTGTATCATGCTCTTTGCCCGGCGCACCGTAAGTGTCTCGGAGTCGGACACAGTCTCTTTTACCTTCAGCATATCAAGGATGCCGTCGCACACAGTGGTCAGCTCAGACTTAAGCCTGGCATTCATGATGCTGTCCAGAAGCTTTTGCTGCTGGAGCTTTCCCACTCCGGTGTTACCCACGTCCTTGGCGATCTCGATGATGGACCAGATAAAACGAACAAAGCATTCCTTTATCTCTTTGGGATCATAGACCTTTCCGTCGTGGAAGGTATCCCTGAACTCCTCCATCAGCTCTTTTTCACGGGCATGGTCGCTGGCGCAGATCGCTGTCTTCATCTTCGCCTCAAGGTCCTGAGGATAGACGCAAAGCGCAGTCTGCACCTTGGTGATCTTGGGGTAGGAAATAAGAACGTCCTCTTCAAAAGAAATATTCCAGTCCATGAAGGGAAAGAGATCCCCGATGCAGCTTCCAAGGCCGCTAAGCCCCGTGCACTCCGTAAAGCCCATGGCATAGCTGCCTCCCGGTTTATGAAAAAGCTGGTATTGTATCCACCGCTCAAGATCGGCGGCGCTCTTATATCTGTAGATCACGGTGATAAGAGACTTGCGGTACTCGGTATCAAGTATGATGTAGTCTATATCTTCGTAAAGTGACAGGGCAGATGACAGTTCTTTTTGCTCCTTCTTTAGCTGCTCATCATACCGGCTCCCCAGATAATCGCACAAAACCACAAAGTTCTGGTCACCTGTGATCCCATAGTTACGGTCAAGATAGCCAAAAACCTCCTCATCAGCGGGCATACGGCCGTTAAGGATGTCACGCATGACCTGATCCAAAGTGCCCACGGCCACCGGCTTTTTTCGCTTATCCTCTTCTATCTGATGTCTTATGCTCTCCAATGCCTTGGAAAAATCACCGATATTTACCGGTTTCAAAAGATACTCCGTTACCCCCAGCTTCATGGCGGTACGGGCGTATTCGAATTCGGAATATGCACTAAGGACTATAGCCTTTATATCAAGGCCCTCATCGCTGATGGCCTGCAGCATCTGAAGGCCGTCCATGTTCGGCATCTGAACATCCGTTATCACAATATCAGGTTTCTTACTCCTGCAAAGTTCAAGCCCCTCAAGACCGTCAGCGGCCTCGCCGGCTATCTCGTACTCATCCCCAAGTTTTCCAAGGAGCTTGTAAAGACCTTCTCTTATCCTTACTTCGTCCTCGACGATCGCTATTCTCATACCTTCGTTCCCCCTCGAACACGATAAACCGTGAACATACCCCGATTATAATACCAACCTTGCGATTCTTTCAATATCTTCGTCATTTCGTAAAGCCATATCTTGTGTTCGCGTTCGAGTTGTTATACCATATGATGTATAAAAGGAGTTGGGTTATAATGAACAATTCATTTGGCAGATTTGTATTACCTATAAATCCAATATATGCGGACAGAATTGAGATTAATCAGGATTCTGACCAAAGCACAACTAATATGTCTGATGAAGAAATGTATGGCAATTATTGCCGGATTATTGAGTCTGATGAGCAATGGTCGGAGATAATAACTCATTATGGGTACCATGGATACGTTAGATCGTACTGTTTGAAGAAGCTTGATGACGAAGAGTATATATTGAGCAAGAAACAGCGCATGATGATCACATTTCAACATAAAACAGATGTTTTATCGGCTGCTTCAGTTCGAGGGGTGTTGCTTATATCGCTTCCTGCGGGGGCGGTGTTGGATATATCTGAAATAAATGAGGAAACCGGATGGGCAACAGTTAATCTGTGCGATGGACGGATTGGGTATGTAAGAGGACACTCATTAACACCAAAGCTATACAATGAAGGCTATCTGGAGGAAAGTCCACAATATGTGGTGGATCTGCTTAAGGAAAATGATCGTTTTTCCAAAGGAGGTAATAAAAATTTTAATTTTCAGGAATTTCTGGATATAAACTACGGTGGGGATGAAAATGCATTCAGGCAAAAGCTTATCGACAATTCAAAGTTTTATCTGGGACTCCAGTATAGATGGGGTGGGCGTTCTACAGATGGAATTGATTGTTCAGGACTCGTGAATATGGCTTATCTTTTGTCGGGGATACAAATATTCAGGGATTCGCGAATATGTAACGGATTCCCCTTAAAAAGGCTTTCGCCTGAGCATTATGATGGCAAAATGCTCTGTGATGACATACGTCTGGGCAAAATTCGTGTTGGAGATACTATTTATTTTCCGGGCCACGTTGCTCTTTATATGGGAGAATGGCGCTACATACATTCAACAGCATATAAACTGTCCTGTGGAGTGGTTATTAATAGCTTAAACAGTAAAGACCCTGATTTCAGAGAAGATTTATTTGACATGATTTATGCTGCAGGAGGCATACGTTGAATAATAGTTTTGATATATTTATCAGTTACAGACGCAAGAACAGTGCTGTTTATTCGGATTTTTTATATGAAAAACTTAAACATCTTGGATATAGGGTGTTTAGAGACGTTCAGGAATTAGGTGCAGGATTCTTCGATGATAATCTTATGCTGGCTATCTCGGGAAGCACAGATGTGATTGTTGTGCTATCACCACATTCTTTGGATAATTGTATAACAAATGATGATGATTGGGTTAGAGCTGAAATACGGACTGCACTTAATGCAGAAAAAAATGTGGTTCCTTTTATAACACCGCAGTTTAGTTGGCCCGAAACTTTGCCTGACGATATTAAGCGCCTGAGATTCTGTAACGGCCTTAAGGTCGAAGATGAAAGGCTTAGTGATTGTGTTGAACATGAGTTGACCAGATTACTGCTCAGTCAGCCTGCTAATGATCAGATAAAACATATGCTGGTATCACATTTTGAACCGCCTAAGTCTGCTTTTTGCGGGCGCGATTCCATTATTGATGATATTCATGAGATGCTTACTGCAAATACAAATGTAATTACTCTTTATGGACTGGGAGGAAGTGGCAAAACAGAGCTGGCAAAGGCATATTCAAAAAAATACAAAAGCGTTTACCAAAACATTATATTTGCTCATTTTGAAAATTCTATTATAGAAACATTTATTGATGACAGTGTCTTTAATATTACCGGTATATATCGATTACTGAATGAAACAGTAAAAATGGAATCTCAGGAGAAGTACTTTGCCCGGAAACTGTCATATTTTAAAGAAATTGCTGGTCCTGAAACCCTTGTTATCATTGATGATTTTTCTGATAATCCCGATGCTATTGATGACTGTTTTTTTGAACTTTTGTCAGGAACTTATAAAGTGATTATTACGACCAGAGCAAATCTGTCAGAGTACTTTTCGGGAATAGAACTGACAGAAGCATTATCTAAAGAAGATGCTCTTTCTATTTTCAGTAGATACTATGGAAGAAGTGTGACAAATGATCCGGTTTCTGTTGAGAAACTGTTTGAGTGCATGAATTATCATACATTGGCAATCGAATTGATTGCAAAACACATGAAAGTATCCCATTTATCGCCTAAAAAGATGATAGAACAGCTTCAGGAAAAAGGTGTTAGAGCATTAAGTGGAAGGGTAAGTGCTCCACAGATCAGTGTCGCCCCAAATTTTGCATTTGAGTTTATTTATTCCCTGTTTGATTTATCAGATATTGACGAAGAGCAAAAGAAAATTTTAAGAGCTTTGGCCATCATGCCCGCTTCCGGAGTAAAAGCGGAAGATTTCATGAATTGGTCAATGTTGTCAGATTATTCTCTGATTGATGCTTTGGTTGATAGAAGCTGGATCAGCTTAAATCCTGAATCAGATATTTTAAGTATACACCCTGTAATAAAAGATGTTATTTTCGACAAAATTCCACCCGATTCTGATAATTGCAAGTCTGTTATGGATTCGGCTAATCGCATATGGACCAACATGCAAGGCGATATCAGGGAACACAAATGGCAGGATGTCATTGCGCCATTAAGGCTCATCTATTTATGGTTGGGATACTTACAGGATGAGAAAGCAGCATTTCGGTGTGAAGTATGTAAGACGTTAGCTGATGCATACTATGAAATGGCGTGCTATTCAGAAGCTTATGGTTATTATGCTTCGCTTTGTAAACCATATATTGAAGAAGATGGTTGCATAATTGCAGATAGTTACGCAATGCCCTTATTTGAGAAAAAAATCAAATGCTTATCCAATGGTTTTAATATGTATCATGAGTCATATGATCTGGCATGTTCATTGCTGGCGCGGGCAAATGAAATATATAAAGATGACATGTATGAATTAGTAAAATATAAAGAAATAGTTGCGTATTGTGCTGCTGATATAGGGCTATTTGAGGATTCCTACAGGATTCGTCAGGAGGTGGTAGATATTTGTCTGAAGAGCCCGGATGTTCCTGATGCAGAGCGGTTATATTATATGTCAGCATTAGCAAATTCGTTGATATACGTTAATAAAACTCAGGAAGCGTATGATCTTCGAAAGGAAATATGTGATCAGACCATTCTTCTTAACTGGGTTCAGGATGGAGTGATAGGTATCGCTTACAGTAATCTTGCCATAACCGCGCTGAAGCTTGGACATTTTGAAGAAGCATATAATTTGATTATTGATGCTTACAAAATGTGCGAAGAAGTGCGAGGAAAAGACGATTTTTATACATTATGCATCAAAACTAACTATATGATGATCATGGGAATTAATAAGCGTGAAGATTCATTAGAATCAGGTCAGAAAACATATTCCCGTTTAAAAGAGATAATGGGAGATGATATTGATATTACAATTAAAGCAAAGATCAACTTAATTCTTTTGAACTATATATTTGATCATCAGGAAAAGGCTCATCAACTGTTGGTGGAATTGAGAGATACCTTTACTAATGCATTGGATGTTTCGCAATCTTTAGTTGAATGCTCAAAGTCATTGGGATATATTATCGATCATCCAAATAACAATGAATTGAATGCGTTGCCGTGGCAATCAATAATATTGATGTTGCCAACGATAATTCATAAATAAATATTTCAAGGATAATAACTGATTTATTGAAAGGAGCCATCTCATGAAATCACCAGCAGCAATCGCAGCAGCCTATGAAACCGCCGGAACCGCCAAGACTCAGATGTCTTTCAGGAAGACCTTCCTTCTGGGAATTCTGGCGGGAGCTTACATCGCCCTTGGTGGCCTTGGAAGCCAGATAGCTTCCGTGTGTGCGCCGGATCCTTCAACTGCGAGAGTCATAAGCTCAGTGGTATTCCCCATAGGCCTATTTATGGTACTTATCGGAGGGGCAGAGCTCTTTACCGGAAACTGCCTTATACTGGTTCCTGTCCTTTCAAAGAAAGCCACCTTAAAGGGAATGCTTAGAAACTGGATCATCGTCTACTTCGGAAACATGGTTGGCGCTTTTATCATCGCTTTTATAGCCAACTTTTCCCATACTTATGCTTTTGCCGACGGTGCTCTGGCCAAAGCGGTGGTGAGCACAGCCGTTGCAAAATCCACAATTTCTTTTGGAGACGGATTATTAAAAGGAATCCTTTGTAACGTTCTGGTGTGCATGGCAGTGTGGTGCTCTTTCTCGGCAGATGAGATTGCAGGTAAGGTGCTGGCTTTGTGGTTTCCCGTTATGCTCTTTATCATCTGCGGATTTGAGCACAGCGTGGCCAACATGTACTTTATCCCCGCAGGCCTTATGGCCACTTCGGTTTACGGCATTGCCGCAGAGGGCCTTTCATTGTTTGGATTCTTTGTTACAAACCTTATCCCTGTAACTTTGGGCAATATAATAGGCGGCAGCCTTTGTATCGGCGCCACCTACTATGCAGTCTATTTAAAGGACTGATGCCTTCTATAACTATTGATCAAAACCCCTTTTTCCGGATATACGGATATCCGAAGAAAGGGGTTCTTTTTTATTTTGTAAGGAATTATTTAGTAATAAATCATTTTGTCAGGAACATCAGGATATCGTTGCTTCTCTGAACGAACTTGGTCATTGCCTCGCCTTCAAGAGGAGCATTCTGAATGCGGGCAAGATCGTAGAGCTGCTCACAGATCATTCTTGTGTGCTCTCCGTCCTCATTCTCCATTACATACTGAACGAGAGGATGGTTGGCATTGAGGATAAGGGTCTGTCCGCCCATTCCGAAGTCTCCCATGCCCATTCCGTTGGCGGCATACATCTTCATCATGTCAGCCATACGTCTTGCTTCCTCGGAAACGGTGAGCATTGAAGATGTCTTCTTGTCCTTAAGCTTCTCAAGCTTGATAGAGAGCTTGTCATCCTTGAGAGCCTTCTTCATCTTTTCGGCAAGGCTCTTCTCCTTCTCTTCAAGCTCAGCTGCTGCCTTCTTGGAGGTCTTGGACTTGAAGGTATCTGTAAGGTCTGCATCGATCCTCTGGAACTTGATGCCCTCGTTCTTGCGCTCAAGCTGCTCCATGAAAGGAACATCGATGTTGTGCTTCATGATAAAGGCTTCCATCTTCTGAGCCTTGAACATGTTGATATACTGGCTCTGCTGGGCCTCGTCTGTTACGTAGTAGATGATGCGGGGTTCCTTCTCCTCGGGTTCCTTGGAGTCTGCGCCGTCTGCCTTGGCTGCATCTTTAGCATTCACAGCCTTGTCTGCATCCTCAGCGTTCTCAGCCTTGGCGCCATCGTCCACAACCTCTGCCTCAACCTTATTGCCGTTCTCGCCAACAGCACTCTCTTCAGCCTTCTTGGCCTCTTCCTCAGCCTCTTTGTTGATCTGAAGAGCTTCGGGAGTTGTAAGATACTTGCCGTCAAGATTCTTGAAAAGGATATAATCTGTCATCTTCTCGCAGAACTTGTCGTCGCGAAGGCAACCGTATTTAATGAAGGGACTGATGTCATCCCAGTACTTGTCGTAGCTCTCCTTGTCAGTCTTGCAAAGGCCGGCCAGCTTCTCGGCAACCTTCTTGCTGATATACTCGGAGATCTTCTTAACAAAGCCGTCATTCTGAAGGGCTGATCTTGATACGTTAAGAGGAAGATCCGGACAATCGATAACACCCTTAAGAAGCATCAGATACTCGGGGATAACTTCCTTGATATTATCTGCGATGAATACCTGGTTGTTGTACAGCTTGATGGTTCCCTCGATCGACTCAAACTCCATATTGATCTTGGGGAAGTAAAGGATACCCTTTAAGTTGAAGGGGTAATCCATGTTCAGATGGATCCAGAAAAGAGGCTCCTTGAAATCACGGAAGACCTTTCTGTAGAACTCCTTGTACTCCTCGTCTGTGCAATCCTTGGGAGTCTTGGCCCAAAGGGGATGGATATCGTTAAGAAGCTGAGGTCTTCTCTTTATCTTGTACTCAAGCTCAGGCTCCTCGGTCTCTCCTTCCTTCTTCTCGGGATGAACCTCTTCGATGACAGTATCGCTCTCAAGCTTCTCGCTTGCCTTGATAGTCTCGGTTCCCTCCTCATTCTCTTTTGACAGATAGATCTCGTAGGGCATGAAAGAACAGTACTTCTGGATAACCTCTCTTGCCTTGTACTCGTTGCAGAACTCAAGGCAGTCCTCTGAAAGGTGCAGAGTTACTGTTGTTCCGACCTCAGCTTTATCTCCGTCGCTCATCTCAAAATCGGATCCGCCGTCGCAGGTCCAGTGAACAGCAGGGCCGCCCTTGCAGGAAAGTGTGTCGATGTCTACATAGTCTGAAACCATAAAGGTTGAATAGAAACCAAGTCCGAAATGTCCGATGATCTGATCTGCATTGGCCTTGTCCTTGTACTTGTTAAGGAAGTCGGTAGCGCCTGAGAAAGCCACCTGGTTGATATACTCATCAACCTCCTCCTCTGTCATACCGATACCGTTATCTACGATCTTAACGGTCTTGTCCTTATCATTTAAGATGATGTCCACGCGGGGCTTGTAGCCCTCAGGAAGCTCGCACTCACCCATCATCTCCATCTTGCGGATCTTGGTAATGGCATCACATGCATTTGAAATCACTTCCCTGTAAAAGATATCATGATCCGAATACAGCCATTTCTTGATGATCGGGAACATGTTCTCGCTGTTGATTGATAAGTTACCTTTCTTTGAAGCCATAATTCTCACTCCTTCTTAATTTATGATACGATTCCGCTCCGGGCCTAGCCTTCTCGGAATCGGGTAGAAAATCGAGTCCAAAAACTCCTGTCAATCCACTACTTAAAGAGTTTAAGACCACGGGAGCCAAAAGTCAACAAAAATTTAGCACTCACCGGAGGTGAGTGCTAATAATCAGATCATGAATCAGTTCTCGTGGATTTTTGAGGGGGGAGGCGTAAAGCTGAAAACAAACTCATGAGCAGTCTGCGGCGGCGACGTGGCAAGGTTTTTACTCATGAGCGATTCGCGGCGGCGACATGGCATGGTTTTACCCATGAGTGATTCGCGATGGTGACACTGCCATGTTTTTCCAAAATATGGCTCTTTTTGTAAATATAAATGGAATACGCAATATTTTTTTCCAAATGCCATGTGCACTCCGAGCATTTTGAGGGCATTTTGCTTGATTCTGGAAAAGAATATGATATATCCCGGAAATATTTCCAAATACTTTCGTTGATTTCACGCCATCAACTCCGGGCGGCATGATCTACTTCTGATTTCACGCCATCAGCTCCGGGCAGCATGTTTTACTTCTCATCTCACTGCCAGCTCCGGGCGGGATATCCCCATCATTCCACCGTAACCGATGCTATTGCGATACGCTTAGCGGCATTATAACCCTCCGCCGTAGTGGCAGTGATAACGGCCTTTCCGGGAGCTTTGGCTGTCACAAGTCCCTTGCTGTCAACCGTAGCGACATCTTCGTCGGAGCTCTCATAATAAACAGTAGTGGTCACAGCCATTTTCTTAAGGGCGTTATAGCGGGGCAGTGCCGCATTATACTGAGCCAGCTTTGTATAATACTCTTCAAGTGCGATTTGATATGCCTCCCACTTCTGTGGATAGTCGGGATCGAAAACAGATGGTCTCCTTGGTGCAATAGGCTTAACCGGCATCGGAACGCCGTCAATCTCAAGCCTGGGTGTCAGAGGGACCCTGCTCCTGGTTCTTAAGTATGTATTTGTAAAGGGCAATTCAACCCCCGTCACATGCGAATATATCGTCACCGTGCAGGTCGCCTTCCTGCTGCCTGCCCTGGCGGTGAGTTTCACCTTTCCGGCGCTCACCGCTTTGATGGCAAGAACCTGGCCGGCTCCGGTTCCTTCAAAACTCTCCGGTTCCTTATAGTCAAGACTCTTCAGTATTTCCTGTTTGGCATCGATGCGCTTATCGACTGTTCCCGACAATTCATCGGCATCAATTGCAGCCAGTTCAACAACTCCCGTACCGCTTGCGGTCCAGGTCACTTTATCCGCATATTTACTGTAGGATTTATCATTCTCAAACAAATCTTGCGGTGTTACCAGTGCCGTTAAAGCTGCATAATTAGTATTGGAAAGCGTAGATTGAGAATCGGCATACTCGGTGCTCATGGAAATCTTTGTCTTATCAAGAGTAAGCTTTGTGACGTCTGAGTAAACGCCAATCTTAACATACGCGGTATTTCCGGAGGCAGACGTGGCAGCAATTGTAGCAACGCCGTTGGAAAGAGCAGTCACCTTACCGGAAGCATTGACCGAAGCCACCTGCGGATTTTCATAAACACTCCAGGTAACTTTCTGATTTCCCGCCTTGACCTTCTTATCAGCGTCAGCATAAACAACAGCCTTCAGAGAAATACTCTTCTTTACACAAAGAGGTGTGGCCTCAATCTCATCAGGCTTATCTCCATAGGCCTTCACACCGCTTCCCTTTATCTCTATCTCTTTTCCCTCACTCAAAACAGTGACAGGAATATTCTTAGAAATCTGCCTGCCGTTTTTGTCCTTGGCATTTGTGGTAACCTTAACCGCAGCCTTTACAGACGTCGTCACATCTAAAGACAGCGCCTTGATCCTGACTGAGTTGCCTTTTGGATCTTCGCCGTCAGAAATAACACTTCGCCCAAGCTCAGCACCATTTTCGTCCACAAAGCAAAGATCGTCAGCGTAGGCATCATCAATCTCCCAGGAAAGAGACGCATCATCGGGAGCTATCGGTGCCAAAGTTGCCGATAAGCCTTTCACTTCTCCTCTGCTTATGGAGACGGAGGTCGGCTTCGGAGTAAGTCCTGTAACCGCTCCGTCTTTGACCACAACCTTGCATTTAAGAACCGTGTCCTTAGTAGCGCCGCATGGCCTGAAGGTGGCCGTTACAGTGGCCGTTCCTGCAAATCCCTCAGCGGGAATAATCCTGCATCTGTCGCAAAGGGCGGGATTCCAGTCAAGCACAAGAGTTCCATTCTCCGGAACCGCTTTCCACTCTATCTTTCCGGCTGCATTCCAGGCTTCGAAAATATCGGTCTGGGCTTCCCGGTCAAAAGAGCCGGTGACATAATCCGAATTTGTCAGTGACTTGACGGAGGCTCTTAAGGTGTACTCACCACCGGGAGTCATGGTAAGAGTCTTCCGATTCAGCGCAGCGCTCTTAAGTCCGGAGTATACATAGACATCGTATGTATCCGAAACATAGTCGTCTCCGTTCATATCGGTCTTACTCATGACCTTAACCGTCACCTTGCCCTCGGAAAGGCCCTTCAATACGCCCTTCTGGGTTATGCTTGCAATCTCATTTGAAGCAACAAGGTTGTTGCCTTCAACAATTCCGTATATAACATCCTTACTAAGGGGCTGATTCTTCTTATCACCGCCGTTGTATTCAGTCAGCAGCTGCAGAGTCTTACCTGCCGCAACAGAGTCTGAATTTTTCTTTTCATAGAGCCTTAAAGACTCTACGGCGTTGCCTACGTTTACCGTACACTTTACGCTCTTACCACCCTGGGCAGTAACTGTAAATACCGCTTTTCCTGCTGTATTGCCGGCGGTTATCACTCCCGTGGCCTTATCGATAGTCGCCACGTTGGGATTGCTGCTGTCACCGTATACCACCTTGTTGCTGGCTGTTGCGGGGCTCACCACGGGCTCAAGCTCAAAAGTCTGTCCCTTGCCAAGCTTTATACCGGTAGCATTCAGCGAAAGCTTTGTAACAGGATCATATACCATCACTTCACAGCTTGCTGTCAGATCACCGGTAACCGAAGTCATTTCTATCGTAGTGATACCGGCGCCTTTAGCCGTCACTTTTCCCTTGGAATCAACAGCAGCAACGCCTGAATTGTAGGATCTCCAGATAACCTCTCTTGCTTTTACGGAATCGGCATATATGTATGTCTTCCCGGATTTTCTCGGTTTAGTATCCTTGGGCAAAAAATCTGCTTTTAGACTGACACTCTTTCCAACCGCCAGCTGGAGCCCGTCAAATTCCGTATCTCCATAGGGATCGTCAAAAACAGGAAGCTCTACATTTACACCGTAAATATCATCAACATCGCCGTACAGCGTAGTGGTAGGATCGGTATCAGCACTGGAGCCCAGAAAATGCGGCAGTTTCGCTGTATCAAGTATCCTGACTTCCTTAGCCGGCCTTCCGCTTGCTTCCGTCCAAACCAAAACCTTATAGCTGGCGCTTATGGAATTGTCTGCATCCGAAACAACAGTTATTGTCGCGCTTCCCGCCCTGATTCCGGTAATATTTCCATCAGCATCAACTGTCGCAATATTGGGGTTGGAACTCTTCCAGGTAACCCGTGTCAGAGTAGCGTTTTCAGGAAAATACTCGATGTCCAGAGCAAGCGGCACCCCTGCTTTTATCTCATTTTGATCTTCCGGAGTGGTGATGGAGATTCCCGTGATCATTATGTCATCAGGATTTCTTTCCCATTTTGCATACAGCGTCACTTCCGTGCTATATGAAGCAATATTTTCCCTGATCTTCTTAGTGAAGTCGTACTCATTTCCTTCGGTGCAGCCGCTGTCCTTGTACCAGCCGGCAAACGTATGTCCATATCTTGTCGGATCGGTGGGCTTTGCAATAGCATTTTTATAATCAGAAGCTATATCCGCCACAGCGCTGCCGCCGCCAGATTCAAAATGTACCACACAGGGACTGGGCTTAGGCCCTACATCTCTTATAGTGACATACTGATACTGTTTTTCAGTGTATGTCGCTACTTTAATGTCTTTCTTTTTAAAGGTTCCATCCCCTGCATATTCATCAATAACCAGGGTATATTCATCACTGCCATCAGCTGTCACGGTCTTATCCAGTGTTTTGTCATCAGTGTAAAACCGAAACTTTGTGGCACCTTCAACAGCCTTCCACCTGAAGGTAATAGTATTGTCATCATCGACATAGTAATCAAACCAGGAGGCTCCGGGAAATACATATTCATTCCTGGTTGCGGTCATTCCGTCGACTTCAATGGTATGAGTCATATAGCCCGGTGTTGTTAACCGATATTGCCCATAATCACCGGGAACCAGTGCTCCTTCCGGCGAAACTGTCCAAACCGGGTCTTTCTTAGGGGCATAATCCACCGGCGTATATTCGATTCTAACGCTTATCTGATCTCCGGAAACAAGCGGTTTCCTTGAAACCATGTAAACTATAGCCAGGGACTTTAATGTGTCATTGACTTTTACCGTAAAAGAGCCTTCTGCGTGCCCGGACTCATTTCCCAAAACCGCCCTGGCTGTGATCGTTGCGGTTCCTACACCTTTTCCTGTTATCACTCCGTTGTTGACGGTAGCGACGCTCTCATCTGAGCTCTCCCATACCAGCTCTTTGTTTGATGCATCTTCAGGAGAAATGAGAGCCGAAATCTTTTTCTTTTCAGTAACAGTCAGTTCAAGCCCCTCTTCTCCTATCTGAGGAAAAGAAATATCCGTGGGAGGGACTTCATCAGATAAACTGTTATCAGTAAACACCTTGATCATCAAATCGGAAGAGGAGGACGCCCAGTTCGACTGATCACCGGATGAAAAGGTATACGAACACTTCCCGGAATTAGAAGGAGCATATCTATCAGTATCGAAAGTCAAGGAATTTTCTTGCAGCATGCCGAAATACCCATCTGCTTTATTCTCTATGACTACCGAGAAATTCTCCCCTTTAGCTACACTTACCGGAGATGTTAAAGGCACGGTATAGTATCCGGCATAAGAGGTCACAACATCCACTGTGGATGCCAGTTCACCGTTTTCAGGATTGGTCTCATTATCAGCAAGTCCTGTATATACTGATATTTTCAGCTCAAGGTTTGAAGAAGTTGTGCCAAAAGAAACTGCTTCGATAGTCTCGCCATGATACCCACCATCTGCATGTGCTGTGTAAAAAGCCGCACCTTTGTTTAGAAAAGAGCCGGTCCCGCTTATACTTTCCAGCTGGTCATACTGATAGTTGTTGTCATAGGAGGATCCCATTTCAAAATCAGCAGCATAGAAAGATCCATTCAGCGTCGATTCATAATAGGACATCCAAAAATATCCCGAGAAGGTCTGATTGCTTTCATAAGTTCCTGTCGTCCAGCTGTTTCTCACAAGAAAGGCGCCGTCGCCTTCGGGAACCTGGCTAAAATGCTCCTTGGGGAAGTTATCATCCCAGCCAACAAGAGCTACCGCATGTCCGTTTCCGCTGGCACTAGACACATGGCAAAAGCTGTTGTAATCACTGTTATATTCAGGGCCTGTTTGGGCTGATGTGCCGTTCTGAACTTTTATAGATGCTGCCACGGCACCGTGCTCCATTATCAGTTTCTTTACAGCATCAAGGTTTGTCCTGTCCTCAGGAACAGGTTCCACATAGTAGTTGACGATATGTGCCACATCTTCATAAGCTATATCATCGCCAAGGCCATTGTCTTTGGCATATCTTGCATCAGTCCGGTAGTCCGCTATTTCTTCAGATGCAGCACCGTTCCATCTGGCATATGCGGGGAAAGACAATGCAAAGTTACCGCCCCTGTCAAGATAATTGGTGGGTATATTTGGCTGCTCGCATTCTCCGAAGCCTCCAAGGGGATCATCGACAAAATGGTTGGCAAAATAAGCAAGATGAAGCTCTGAAAGATCAACGTTATATCCCTGCTTCGCAAGGCTGATCTCCGCAATAGCAGTAGTTGCGAAGGCCCAGCAGGTACCATAGGGAGACTGGTCCCTAAGATCAGGCATATTTTCCAGTATTTCAGGGGTAGCATAACGAGCCGGAAGCGATCCGGCCATGAATAAGCCGTTTGATCCCTTCCTCTTTGTGACGCTCTCGTACTCAACGTTGTGTCCAAGATCGTTATATCCTGTTGGATAGTTGTCGTAGTTCTCGGCATCCGATTCTTCAGATGATGCCTCAGACGAAGCTTCTAAAGAAGCTTCGGAAGATACCTCCTCCGCCACGTCGTCAGAGGATGCCTCGGAAGATGCCTCCCCCGCCACGTCATCGCCTGACGCCTCGGACGAAGTCTTCGATGAATCTTTATTTTCGGAAGAACTTGCCGCAGCTGCCGCTGAAGAACCCTCCGGCTTACCAGCGGATCCTGAAGATGCCCCGCTTCCTGCACCGGCTTCCTCGGACGGTTTCTCGATTGAAGCCTCACCGGAGCCTTCATTTGAACCTTCATCAGAGATTTTAACGGAGGCATCGGTTGAAGCCTCGGATGAACCACCTGTCGACGCAGCAGTGATTTTTGCAGAATTTCCACTCACTGAAACCGGCACCTCCTCAGCCCCATAGGCGGGAAGTACTGTTCCTGTACACATTATCGCAGCAAGCAAAAGCGCAGCAATTCTTCTATTATTCATACTCATTTTCCATTCTCAGATACATAGTCGGAGTAGCTCATCCCCGTATACTTCTTGAAGCATCTGCTGAAGTAATTGGGATCCGGGATGCCCACCTCCGAAGCCGTATAATACATTTTGGCTCCGCCTTTTGCATACCGAAGGGCCTCCTTCATTCGAAGGTCGTTTAAGTACTCCACAAACTTTTTTCCCGTGTCCTGCTTGAACTTACGGGAGAGGTAGCTGGCGGAAAATCCGAAGTGCTGGGCCACAAAGGTCAGGTTCAGCTTGGAGTCGGTGAAATTCTCCTCCAGATACTTCTTGATAAGCAAGGTGGTATCAGCCTCCGCTGCGGTCTCCGGGTCGGCATCACTTCTGGACTCTTCCCAGTAGTCCTTCTCTTTGGCCAGTTTCTCTTTTGCCCGAAGAAGGACCTTGCGAACCTCCTCTCTGACCATGGGCTTTAACATATAGTCAAAAACAGGAAGGCTCACACATTTCCTGGCGTACTCGAACTCGTCGAAGGCTGTCATAATAATTATGATCAGATGAGGATATCTGGTGGTCACGGTCTGGGTGAACTCGATCCCATCCATAAAGGGCATGGAAATGTCGACAAAAGCTATGTCCGGCCGCACGTCATCTATGATGTTGATGGCCTCGATTCCGCTGGCTGCTTCGCCGGCAACCTCCATTCCAAGCTCGTCCCACTTGATGGCCGCCCGCATAAGTTTCCTTGCAGACTCTTCATCGTCTATTAACATTACTCGGCATTTTCTGTCCATTTCTTTACCTTTCGTCCTCGGGAATTGTCATATTCGGTATTATCATCTCTATCTCGGTGAACTCTCCGATCTCGCTGCGGATCTCCACAACGTCATCTCTTCCGCAGTAAATACGCACTCTCTCGATGGTTCCCCAAAGCCCGAAGCTGGAATCCGCTTCATCCGGCCGCTGACTCTCGTCCTGGGAAAGAATCCTCTTTATCTGCTCCTCCTCCATGCCAACGCCGGTATCCCTGACGATCAGATGGAGATTACCGTCCTTAAGATAGCTCTTTACCCTGATCTCGCCCTTTTCGCCCTTGAGCCTGATGCCGTGGTAGATACTGTTCTCAACAAGCGGTTGCAGGATAAGCTTGGGAACGATGCACTTTTTGGTGTCCTCATCGATCTCGTATACATCTTCAATTATATCACCGTAGCGAAGTCTCTGTAGGGTCAGGTAGTCCCTGACGATCTTGACCTCCCTTGACAGCGGGATTTCCCTGCCGCCCTTACTTAAGAAATTCCGGTAAAACCTCCCAAGGGTCTCCAGAGCATCGTGCACGTTGTCAGCCCCAGCGTCCAGCGCCAGAAAGCCGATGGTCTCGATGGAGTTGTAGAGGAAATGAGGTTTTATCTGCTCCTGAAGGACACGCATCTGCGCCCTTTGAAGTGTCTTTTCATTGTCCATGAGCCTCTCGATCAGCTCATTCACGTGGTCGATCATGCTGTTATAATCGCCCTTTAGCATGTCCAGCTCACTGTACTTCATGGGAGTGTCAATCTTCTTAAGGTCACCGGACTTCTTGTTCTCCTCCATGGAAGCAGACAGCTCGTATACGGGGTTCGTGATGTTCCTTCTGATATATTCTCCGATATAAAGGGCAAGCCCCAGGAAAAGAGCCAGAAGTGTCACCAGGATCGCCACCATCCTGAAAGGTGTTCCCTCGTTTCCGTAGGGCGCAACTCTTAAGATAACTATGGGCAGATCCGAGACCCTGCAGCCGGAAACCAGCATACTTACGCCATCGATGGTGGCATTCTTGTAGCTGATCTTTTTCCCGGCAAAAGAATCATCATAGTAGCGGGTGTATTCCTTATTGCCGGCAAGGAAAGTGCCGTCGCTGCCCATGATGCATATATTGTCATAGCGAAGCTGCCCAAGGATCCTCTCGAAAACCAGAGGTGAAATGTTCATCAGCATAACGCCTGTGCGCTCCTGGGAATCTATATCATAGATCGCTCTTCCGATGGTGACCATGGGACGTCTGTCCGCTTTATGGGCGATGTTGTTGGTGTTCAGGGAAACCACAGCTCCTCCCTTGCCCTCGTAGATGTCCTTCTTCCAGTCGTCTTTTTCTATCACATCATAGTCGTAAATATAGGTAAATCGGTTGGTGGCCAGCATTATCATATCTTCTCTGAATACTATGACAGTGTCCACGCCCTCCGTAACATTCAAAATGTCCATAACGCCGTATCTGGCGTCGTTGATCATACTGATGTCAACCGAGTCCACATTTGCGCGAAGGAGTCGCACCAGATTGGGCTCTGTCATGATCAGTCTGGAAAGCTCTTTGTAGCTCTGTATGTTGGAATCAAGGTTGTTGGATAAAGTTCGGATAACACTCTCGGACTCTCTCATGGAATACTCTCTCCGCTCCCTGACAACCACTATGTACAGGGCTATGACAAAAGAGATTATGACCACAAATACAATTCCAAGAACGATCCTGGAAACACTCATTGAAAGAGAGTTCTCGGACTTATTATTCATTCTTATGATTTTCCCCTCAAAAATCGCATTTTTCCTATTCTTTAACGATATCATTTTTCACCACCAAACGCAAAACGGAAGTCTCTTTTTCCTGAAAGTGAAAGCTCTTTTCCCGACACAGCAAAAGCCGAACACCGCGCTAAGCAGTGTCCGGCCCGCCACATGAAAAAGAAAGTATTATCCCTTAACCGCTCCCGCAATAAAGCTCTCCTGGATCTTTCTGCTAAGGAACAGGTAGAATATCAAAGTTGGGAACGTTGCTATGACCAGAGCCGCACCGATGGGTCCCCATTCGGTGGTATGCTGACCTGACAGCGCTTTGATACCTACAGGAAGGGTTCTGTGTGCAGAGTCTGAAATGAACACATTGGCAAACATGAACTCATTCCAGCACTGCAGATAGGAATAGACGCCAACGGTGGATACTGCGGGCTTCATGAGGGGGAGGATTATCCTAAAGAAAGTCTGAGCAAGGCCGCAGCCGTCTATTCTCGCAGCTTCATCAAGAGCATAGGGTATCTCTACCATGAAGCCGGTACAGATCAGTATCGACATTGAAAGAGCAAATGCCGAATACGGGATTATCAAAGTTGAATATTTATTTAGCCAGTGGAGCTTGGAAAGCACTACGTATACCGGGACGATGGACGCCTGGATGGGAATTGTAAGTCCCAGCATGAAGAATGCATTGGTAAGCTTGCTGAATCTCCACTTTATCCTGGTGATAGCGTAGGTTGCCATCATGGCTGCTATCATGGATATTCCGATGGCCAGTATTGTTACGATCAAACTGTTAACAAAATACAGGCCCATATTTCCTGTGTTAAGAGCGGTGGTAAAGTTGGACCACAGCCAGTGTTTCGGAAGGCCGATGACATTGGCCCCGAATATCTCCTCGTTAGACTTTAGGGAAAAAGTGAACATGAAGTAAATGGGGAAGATATTCACAAGAGCCCAGAAAACCAGGAAGATGTACATTATTATTTTTCCGACGGGATTTGCTCCCTTCTCTTGATCTACAGTATTAGTCCCCATATCATTCATCCTTTTCTCTAAATGCTGCGGTTATAAGAAGCGCAAAGGCAAAGCACAGTGCGATCAGCATAACCGATATAGTACTGCCCATTCCGTATCTGTTCCTTAGGAACAGCATGTTTTCCAGGATCGTACTGGGTACTTCCGTGGACTGGAAGGGTCCGCCCTCAGTGAGGATACGTACAAGGTCGTAAGCCTTTAAAGATCCTGTTACCGCGAAGATAACGCTTACTCTGATAATGGGCTTGATGATGGGAATAACAATGTATCTGTCAACCTGCCACTTTGTGGCTCCGTCCAGCATTGCTGCTTCCCTAAGATCCAGTGACACGCCTTTTACTCCCGCATACATAAGGAGCATGTGATAACCGATGTACTGCCATACAGTGGGAACAATAACGCTTCCCAGGGCAGTTTTTACGTCTCCAACCCAGACATGAGTCCATTTCTCCAGTCCCACAGCGATGAGGAATCTGTTGAGAAGGCCGTAATCAGGATTGTAGATCTTAAGCCACAGCTGACCGATAACTACCGTTGAGATCAGCACGGGCATGAAATATATCGAAAGGAAAGCTCTGTCGCCCTTCGGTCTTCTTCCCAGCAGAAGTGCCAGCAAAAGGGAAAAGGGTAATTGCACGAACACTGAGAAAAACGCCAGAAGCATTGAATTCTTAAGAGCTGTCATGAACTTGATGGAGCCGTTGGTAAAGAGCTCCTTGTAGTTTGCAAGTCCTATGAAGGTTCCTTCCGAAAACCCGTTCCAGTCAAAAGTACTTCTGTACAGTGAAACCGCAATAGGCGCGATCAGAATGCTGACAAACAGTGCCAGGCCCGGAAGCAGAAAAAGAAATATCGTAATCCCCTTCTTTATTTCAGTTGTCTTTTTGTTTGTGTTATTTCCAGCCATGTGAATAACCTTCCAAAAAGTCCCTCCTGTGCCTCCTTGGTGGAAGTACAGGAAGGACTCATTTCTTTTAACCCATTAGTGAATTACTGGATGTCTTTTGCAAGACCGTCGATGAACTGCTGTCCGTCAAGGAGGCATCCATAAACCTGATCTACATATGAAAGATATGTGTTAGCAGAATCAGCACTCATAGCTGTGTCACCGAAAAGAACCATTGTGTCAGCCTTTGCAACGATGCCTGCTACAGTCTGTGTAAGCTCGTTAACGCTGCTTGTGTCGCCGTAAGGTGTCCATGCGGGAAGTCCGCAGCCGTCAAGATAACCATAGTGACAGATAAGCTTTCCGAGTTCCATAGCATACTCAGCTGCTCTCTCAGCGTTAGGTGAAGAAGCTGAAACTGCAAGAGTATCTGAAGGTCCGCCGATGAGCTGTCCAAGCTTTGACTTGTCAGCGTTGATAACAGGGAACTCACCAACCTTTACCTTAGGGAAGAACTCTTCGTTAGCTGCGAAGTCTGCGCAGTTCCATGTTCCGTTCATGTAGAACGCATACTTGCCTGCCATGAAATTGTTCTTAACTTCATCGTTTGTAAGGCCGATTCCCGAAGGATCAAAGTAACCGTTGTTAACAAGGCTCTGGAATGTATCTACAGCATCAGCTACATCCTGGTTAGCCCAAGTTGCTCTTCCAAGGAAGATGTCGTTAAGAGTATCAGCGCCTGCGCTCTTCTCGATAACGGACTCAAGATACTCGGTTACACACCATGTCTCTTTTCCGGCACATCCGAAAGGAATGATCCCTGCTGCTTTAAGCTTGTCGCAGCACTCGATGAACTCATCATATGTTCCGGGAATCTCTGTGTAGCCAACCTGCTCAAGAAGCTCCATATTAGCAAACAGACCGACAATGTTCATTGTAAGCGGCACACCGTAGTGCTTGCCGTTGTAGGTTGAGTTTCCAAGCATAACCTCAGGAAGCTCGTCCTTGTAGTTCTGATATACATCATCCAGGCAGTAAACCTTATCGGCATCTACGAAATCGCCAAGGAATGCGCAGGACCATGTAAAGAAGATGTCAGGAAGCTCGTTGGCAGAAACAGCAGCCTTGATCTTGGTCTTGTAAGACTGGTTCTCAAATGCTTCCCAGGTGAAGTTGATCTCAGGATATTTCTCCTGCATATCGGCGATGGCAGCCTCGTAAGAATGACGGTTAGAATCACTCTCTGTAGCGATACACCACATGCTTAAAGAAATAGGCTCAGATGAATCTGCGGGAGCAGCTGCCTCGGTTGCAGCAGGCTCAGCAGCCGGCTCTGCAGCGGGAGCTTCTGTTGCTGCCGGGGCGGTATCGGTTGATGCCGCAGGTGCAGCTGTGCTTCCGCAAGCGACGAGTGATAATGTCATTGCACCCGCCAACAGTGTTGAAACAAAACGCTTCATTTTCATAACACACCTCTCCTTTGTAATATAAAATAGTTTATTGGTTAACTACCCATTTTAACCATGGGCCATGGGTAATCGATGGTCAGGCGGTTTCCGTCCAGCGAGTAATAAAGGTATGCATCCTCTATCGGATCATCATACATGAGCCTGATGCAATTGTTCTCCTCATCTATGGTGTAGCGTCCGAAGAAAATGTTCTCCTCGCTGAACTTACCGTCCTTGGTAAATTCATATGACCAGCCGTTATCCTGTTTCCAGTCCCCAACAATTCCTTCCGTATCCTTCTCCCCATCGAAGTAATACGTTGACTTCTCATACAGGGTCATTTGGCCTTTGTCCATGACATATCTCAGCTTCTCCTCTTCGCCGGATCTGTCCTTGAGACTGATGAAATTCTCATCCTTTGTGTATGTGTATTTTTCCCCTTTGTACTCAGCCTTGCCGTTATCGGAAAGAGCGATTACCTCTTTCCCCGGTTCATAACTGTAAGCCCATTTCTCTGTTACGGCGCCGCATCCTGTCATGGTCACCAGAACAAGAGATGTTGCTGCAGCCAGCAGGGCCTTTTTATATGTGATCATACTTCCGCCCTCTTTCTTTTTGGTCGCTGACCCCTTTCAGCGGCCTGTTATGATTTGTTGATCTGTTGGTTTATTGATCTGTTGGTTTGTTGGTCTGTTGGTTTGTTGGTCTGTTGCTACATTGCCTTGTGTCACGCGCCGCTTCTGCGCGATGACTTGTTTTCAGTCACTTTCCCCATGTGTGACTTAATGTCTGTACAATTAATATATAATCGGGAGTTTATAGAATTAATAGAAATCTTTTACCTCATTAAGCACATTTTTTACTTCTTGTACATATTTTGTTCATATTTTGCAATTGTATTGTGCACAATTCTGCTATATTGCTGTGCTGTGATGAAATCCTGATGAAAATATATACAAAGGGGAGTGACTGTGAAGAGACTTTTCCACCGCATTTAGGATATATGAAGCTTTGCGGTGGATGTTTCTAGACCTGATGACATAAAAAGTCCACCGCAAGTTGCTCTTTGGGGCATTTGCGGTGGACTCATTACACTACCAGACACATTTCTTTCCACCGCAATTCACTCTTTTCGCCACTTGCGGTGGACTCATTACACTGCCAGGCACTTTTCTTTCCACCGCAATTCACTCTTTTCGCCATTTGCGGTGGACTCATTACACTACCAGGCACTTTTCTTTCCACCGCAATTCACTCTTTTCGCCACTTGCGGTGGACTCATTACATTGCCAGGCACATTTTTTCCACCGCAATTCACTCTTTTCGCCACTTGCGGTGGACTCATTACATTGCCAGGCACATTTTTTTCCACCGCAATTCACTCTTTTCGCCACTTGCGGTGGACCATAGCAATTCTATATTCTAAATTGTCAGCAAAATAGTCATTTCACTCAAAATACTTTCCATAAATCTCCATGAGGTTTGAGGTGGTAACATTGCTATCACCGGTCAGACTCACCGAATCCCACAGCTTGTGGTTCAGTTCCTTGGTAAGGGTAGCAACAAATGCATCATACTGCTCTCCGAAAACCTCGCGCTTTCGCATCTCCACGATCTTGACTTTGTTGGCCTCGGTCTCTTCGCGGTTGAAGGTACTTATGCACTTGATGATCACGTATCCGCCTTCGACCTCAGTGATGCTGCTGACTTCCTCGTTGCCAAGATTAAAAGCAACCGCTTCATACTCGCTGTCCTT
The DNA here is from genome assembly GCA_015056575.1 of Butyrivibrio sp. Taxonomy (GTDB): domain Bacteria; phylum Bacillota; class Clostridia; order Lachnospirales; family Lachnospiraceae; genus Butyrivibrio. The sequence goes on along the minus strand of SVGA01000001.1, from coordinate 74,994 downwards.
CTCTCCCTTGCGAAAAGAAATAGTGTCCTCATCCGCTTCATTGTACTCAGCCATAAGTTCATCAAAGCTGCCGCCCTGATTAAGCTTGAGCACTACATCTCTTGCCCGGCTTAATACTGCTCGCTTTTGGTCGTCGGAGAATGGAACCTTATTCCCGGAAGCATCAAGGGAATAAGTCTTGAAAAAAATCTGCTCTACTGTTATGGTTCTTGCTTCATCGTCGCTTATCTCAGGATTAATGTCCCTGATTATGTAGTCATAGAGCCTGTCCGCAACGGCATGCTCCCTGTATATCCGGGCAATATCAGCCTCTGTAACGTTATTCATGGCCTCTATGTCTGCCTCAGTAAGAGTGCTGTAGTACTCCGCTGCTGCGGCATCAGCCAGTTCCTCATCAGCTTCTTCCAGCTCTATCCCGGTCTCCCCGGCCAAAAGATTCATCGCCTTTATCTGTGCGATTTTGGCAAGAACGGACTCCTTGAGTCTGTCTTCTACTGTACCGCTGTCAGTAACTGCGCTCCAGATCTCACTTCCAAAGGTTGACTCGTACCCAGTCCTTGTATTTACCAGATACACCATAGCTTCAGTAAGAGAGCAGGTAGAATCCTCGATTCGAAACACCTCATCATCGGAAAAGCCTGTGGTGAACACAACCTTGCGATCTAAGGCATCCGCTGAGCATCCCATCAGAAGAGCCGTGGCCAAAGCCACAGCTCCTATGGTCGATATCGCTCTGTTCAATTTTCTACCGATAGTCTTAAAAATATGCAAAAGATATGCTCCTTTTTTAAAGGTATCGTTATCATTGTATTGCCGGCACCAAGTCCGTAAATGTAATATCAGGCGCCACGCCTACAAGCATAGATCAAAGTTCCACGTCCGCAAGCATAATTTATTCTTTGCCCTCAAAGGCCTTGATTATGCTGCGGGCAACACTAAGGCCGTTGGCAGAAGCCTGCTGAAGGCCTCTTGTTACGCCTGCTCCGTCACCGATGGCGCGAAGGCCCTTTACACTGGTCTCAAAATCCTTGTTAACAATTACCTTGTTGGAATAAAACTTAACCTCTACGCCGTAAAGCAGGGTCTCGTCCGAAGCAAGGCCCGGTGTAACCTTATCAAGAGCCTGGATCATCTCGTCAAGATCCACCATGATCCTGTGCGGGAACACCAGAGAAAGGTCGCCGGGAACCGCATCCTTAAGAGTAGGGATTAGGTTGTTCCTGCAAAGGCGCTCCTCAGTTGTTCTTCTGCCACGCTTGAAATCTCCGTAGGTCTGCACAAGAATCTTACCGCCGCAGAGCATATTTGAAAGTTCGGCTATCTTCTTGCCGTACTCAATAGGTGTCTTGAAGGGCTTGGTGAAATTCTTGGACACCAGCAGAGCAAAATTTGTATTGTTGGTCTTAAACTCTTTTCCCTTATAAGCGTGTCCGTTAACTACAGCAAGACCGCCCTCATAATATTCGGTTGCAACTTCGCCGGAAGGATTTGTACAGAAAGTACGCACCTTGTCATCGAAGGTAGGTGTATGGTAGATGAGCTTTGCCTCATAGAGGTTCTCATTGAGGAACTGCATGACCTCGTCCCTGACCTCAACCCGGACACCGACATCAACGGTTCCCGGCTTGGTCTCAATGCCTATCTCCTCGCATTTGTCCTTGAACCAGTCGGCACCTTCACGTCCAACGGCACTAACTATCTCTTTTGCCAGATAGGTCTCTCCCTTGTCGGTGGTAACGCCCTTGGCCACGCCGTCTTCAACGATCAGGTTGGTAACCATGGTGTTAAATTCGATGGTCACACCCTTATCCAAAAGATGCTGCTGGAGCTTGCAGTAGATCTTGTAACCCTCCTCGGTTCCAAGATGCCTGATGGGGCACTCAACCAGCTTTAAGTTTGCATTGATGGCTTTGCGCCTGATCTCGCGAAGCTCAGTCTCCTTGTCGATACCGTAAACACTCTTGTCGGCGCCAAACTTAAGGTAGATCTCATCGGACTCGTGGATGAGATCAGTGGCTGTATCGTAGCCCAGGATCTCGGGAAGATTGCCGCCAACATCCGGAGAAAGCGAAAGCTTTCCGTCTGAGAAAGCACCGGCTCCCGCAAAGCCAGTGGTGATGGAGCAGGGCTTGCATCCTGCACAGGTCTTGGTCACACGCTTGGGACAGTTTCTTTTCTCGATGGATCTGCCCTTCTCGATAATAAGAACCTTAAGGTCAGGTCTCTTTTCCATGAGCTCGTATGCGCAGAAAATGCCTCCGGGGCCTGCGCCGATTATGATAACATCAACATTATTAGCCATATGTTCATCTCCGTTTAAAATGTGCTTTTACCTGCGCCCCCGGCCGTGACTCTTGCGGGCGCAGCATATTTATTGAGGTATTAAGTATAACATATCCGGCAGATGAATTCACGTTTCGCGGCGCGGATGCGTAAGCCGGTCGCTTTCTGCGCAGCGCAATAAAAAACGGCCTTGCGGCCGGATATTTTGGGAGGATGGGCTGCCAACCGTGTTGACAGCCCGTTATGAAAAAGAAATTTAGTTTTTCTCGTTGCTCTTTCTTGATATTTATATTACAGGTAACTCTTTTCCTTTCCTTAAACAAAATGTGAATGAATTGTAACAAAGTCCTAAAAAGAAAATTAATTTCACTTTGACTCTTCTGCTACGCACTCATTTACCCACTCAATGAAATTGCTTGTTGAGTCTCCGCTTCTTTCCGCCATGGTGTGCTCCTGGCCCCATACAAAGCTGTAGTCAACATCACTGCCGTAATTCTGAAGGGCCAGTACCAGATTTGCCTCCGTGTTAACTGCTGTGTCGCTCTGCCATATACCTGTGTTTATACGGAAGTACTTGGCAACATTTGATGTCTGATATCCTTCCGAGCTTGAAAGAAGATAGTACAGGGGCGAATACATATTCAGCCTGTAGTCAACAGTGTGTCCGACAGAGTCCTCTGCAGCAAGATCCTCTGCAAAATCAGATGCATATTCAGATCCAAGCTCCTCAAGAACTGACTCAAGCATTGAATCAAAGTGTGCACCCTGTCCGTCGCCATAACCAAAGAGCACATTCTCGCCCTGGGACTCATCCAGCTGATCAAAAGCTGCGATGCCCTTGGATGCTGCCTTTACAGCTTCGGCAAAGTCTGAAATGCTTGTGATCTCAGCAGTGTTTGTGGTTTCGTCATAGGTAACCCATGTTCCATTCGCATTCAGGGCATCAATGTAATCCTGAGCCGTCTCAAAAGTTCCAGATATTGAGACCCCTGAACTGTTTTCTGTTCTTGAAATGTCGTCTATAGCCGTAAAGTCAACACCCTCTGCATTTTCTTCAAGAGTACCGGAAAACTCACCGTCACCACCCGGTGCTGCATTATCGCCATTTTCCGCACTGTCGCCACCTTTAGCATTATCGCTGTTGTCTGCTGCCGGGCCGCCAAAGCCTCCTTTGCCTCCTTTGCCTCCGGGGCCGCCCTGTCCCATTCCGGCCTGATGTCCCCGGCTTGAAGTATCAGCATCATAGGGGAAATCTGTATCAGCAAGGAAGTTGTTTAAAGACTCTTCAATTACACTGACCATATATTCGTAATAGGTTCCTGCCTGATATCTTCCGTCCTCGCTTTGTTCAAGAGTAAGCGCATTTCCTTCGCTGTCCGTAAGCCCAAGGCTGTTGATGTACTCTGCATAAGCCTCTGTGAGGCCATCCGAGATGTTCTGCTCCTCTTCGGTCAGACCGGACCTTGTGGTTCCCATCATCCACTCGTACGCCTCATCCGCGGAATCAAGAGAGGTGATCGGACACCATCCCTGAGATCCGAGAACCGCATCGCTGACTCCCATCACAGCGCCTATTTTCTCAAGATAATCGTCATAAAGTTCTGAGTCTCCGGTCACGCCCAAAAGAGCTGACTGCGCCCCGCCACCTGACATACCAAAGGAAAAGATGCTGTCCGTATCTCCTGCAATATTTCCCTCATTATATCTGATATAGCGGATTGCAGCCTTAAGATCGGTAACTCCGGCAGGTGCTCCGGCATCCCTTCCGCGGCATCCCGCATGTACGTATATGAATCCGGCATCAGTGTACTCGGATACGCTGCTATACTCAGTCATAGGCGACTGGGCGGAATACCCCGGAGTATTCACAGGGAAGACGATCGGCGCAGTTTCCGCCGTATATCCGTTTACAGTAGCAGTAGCATTCAATGTGCATGTATATGTCCCGTCGCCGTTATCCGTTGCATCCATGTAGGCTGCGGGAACAATAACAGCCAGTTCCTCATAATCAGTATCTGCAGGATTCTCACAATATTGGATTCCCAGCTGATAATAAACGTCATCTTCCTCATTGTACTGCCATTTTGTGTTATCGATCTTTGAGAGGTTTGTTACTATCCCGGTTGTTTTGTCAGCATCAGCCTCTTTAGAGTCTGTGTCAGAATTTTCATCTGTCTCATCCGTATCTGCGGTTTCAATAAGACTGTCACCGCTCTCAATACCTTCGCCGGACGTCGTGCTGCCGCAAGCGGTAAGAGCTATGCAGGTTCCAAGCATCAACGCCAACATTATTTTTCTTCTTATCATTTTTCAAGTCTCCTTAGCTTTTGATCTATATCTTTTCCATTTATTTGGACATATTCATGATAAGACACGAAACTAAAAACAAACTTAAACATATAATTAAAGAATAATAAACTGATACAAAGATTATCATCGCGGAAAAAAGATGTGATCTAAAGGCAAAAGCTGATAAAACATCAGTAGATTTAACACTCTTTTAATAAAATATCGTCTATACTTTTATTAAAGAAAAGTCAATAAAAGCATTCAGAGCAGGGTGAGGATCGATCATGTTAAGTGGCAATAATTCCAAATACAATACAGCAATTTATGAATCGGTAAAGGAAAGCTGCGAACGCCACCGCCGCAGCATAATCATAGCTAAAGCCATATTATCTCTGGCAACCGTGTGCACTATGGCAGCTGCCCTGTGGCTCACCCCGATCAGGGCCTTCGCCGGCGGCTTTGATCCAGTATACTACGCAGAGAGATACCCTGATGTTGCAAACGCCGTAGGCACCAGCCAGAAGGCTCTTATCAATCATTATCTGACCTTCGGCATAGCAGAGGGGCGTTTTCAGAATGCAGCTGAGGAAGAGGCGGGAACACCGCTGAACACATATATAGATATAGATCTTGAGAACCAGAACGTGGTCTACATCCTGGACGGAACGCCGGTGTTTGAAACTCCCTGCGTCAGCGGAGATGTCAGCAAAGGCCGCCAGACACCCACAGGAACCTTCGCCATCTACGGACACATCCCCGGACAGTACCTGACGGGGCCCACCTGGAAAAACTGGGTGGATTACTGGATGCCATTCTCTCCCGGAGGCTGCGGAATCCACGACGCAACCTGGCGTCGTAAATTCGGCGGAACCATCTACAAAAACAACGGTTCCCACGGATGCGTCAACATTTCACACGATGCCGCCAAGACTCTGTTCGACATGGTGGACATCGGAACCGTGGTCATCGTCCATTAAAGAGCTTCTCATTTGCCGGGCAAAGGGCTGCTTGGACACTGAGCAAATGGCGGCTTGGAAGTTAGTGAACACTGGTTTTGTCAGGCTATTGGTACTTCTTTTCCCGGCAAAAGCTGGTTTAACATCTAGCAAGGGCGTTTTTTTCCAAAACGAGCCTTTTTTTGGAAAAACATCCAGCGGCAACATGTATTATTTTCCAAATCTTTCCGGTTCAAAGCAGAATGCAGCCTGTTTTGGAAAAAAAGCCAAGATATACTGGAATTATTTTCAAACGTAGCAGGTCCTACTGCTTCACAAAAACACATATTACAGATCATCCATTATGTCCATATAATGGTGTAAATTGAAAACTCAATAAAAAAGAGCCATGAATGCTCTCTCCCGATCAGATCAGCTCCACCACCACTCTGATCTGATAAGAAGAATCAAAAAAGAGGCCCGGGTCCAATGCCATCATAAGCGGCACTGCCCAAAGCCTCTTTATTTCTTACCTCAGATCCTTTATCTCAGATCCATCATCTTAAATCCTTTATTTCAGATCCTTTATCTCAGATCCATCATCTTAAATTCTTTACCTCAGATCCATCATCTCAGATCCTTTATTTCACCTTCTCTTTTATCTTGTGCTGCTCCTGTACTGAACCGGAGTCATGCCGTATTTCTTCTTGAACAGTCTGTTGAAGTGCTCAACGTTCTGATATCCGGCTGCCTCAGCCACCTTCTCAACCTTCATATTGCCGTTTCGAAGAAGAGTGCTGGCTTTGTTAAGGCGGATCCTCTTAACATTCTCGCCAAAGGTCATACCTGACTTCTCCTTGATGTACTTGGAGAGGTAGGGCTTTGAGAGGTAGAACTGGCTGGAGAGGTCATCAAGAGTTACAGTCAGGTAATTCTCCTGGATGTAGTTGATGATGGCATTGATCCTCTCATCTTTGCTGTTCTTGATTTCTTTTACCGCGTCTATCTGGTTAACTGCGATAACCAGCGCACCGATTGATGATCTGATGATATCCTCATCAATTCCTACGCCCCAGAACTTCTGGCCGTTGTAGGTGATGCCAACATATGAACATGCCTTGGAGGATGACCCCCTTGAAAGAGCGTGCTCCTCGTAGGTTGAAAGCTCATAGCTGATATTGAAATACTGCTTGATAGCATTGCTCACCGCATCGAGACGACCGTTACCGTTGGCTTCAACGATGTGCTCCCTGTCGGCGTGAGCAATGGTGACCTCAGCCAGGATCCCGTCGATCTGCTTGAAATGAACCTCAGGAATGCGGAATACATTGTCGTTGTGAACGTACTTGTCCTCAAAGATCTGATATATCCTTGCAGGTGAAAGTTCAGCATGCTCTCTGTCCGAGATATCCTTGATGGTGTAGCTGATGTCCGCCTGCATATCCTTGGGAACCATCATGCCGTAGTTGGTCTTGAGGATATAGCTTACGCCGCCTTTTCCTGACTGGCTGTTGATCCTGATGACATCGCCGTCGTACTCTCTTCCAAGATCCTTGGGATCGATAGGCAGATAAGGAACGGACCATATTCCCTTGTCCTTCTTCTGGTCGTGCCAGGAGAAGCCCTTGGAAATAGCATCCTGATGGGAGCCGGAGAAAGCAGTGAACACCAGCTGTCCTGCGTAGGGCTGTCTCTCATAGATCCTCATCCTTGTAAGTCTTTCATAGGTCTCGCCAACCTCCATGATATTTGAAAAATCCAGTCCCGGATCAACTCCGTGGGAGTACATGTTGATGGCAAGAGTTACGATATCCACATTTCCTGTTCTCTCTCCGTTTCCGAAAAGAGTTCCCTCAATCCTGTCAGCTCCGGCAAGGCAGCCAAGCTCGGCGTCGCTGACTCCCGAACCTCTGTCATTGTGAGGATGCAGGGAAAGAACTACCGCATCCCTGTACTTAAGGTTTTTGCTGATATATTCAACCTGAGTAGCAAATACGTGAGGCATTGCAATCTCAACGGTTGTCGGAATATTGATAACAACCTTATTCTTCTTGGTGGGCTTCCACACGTCAAGAACCGCATTGCACACGTCTACAGCATAATCAACCTCTGTTCCCGGGAAGCTCTCCGGCGAATATTCAAAGGAGAAGTTTCCGCTCGTCTCTTTGGCAAGCTTATCAAGGAGCTTCGCTCCGTCAACGGCTATCTTCATGACCTCTTCTTTGCTCTTCTTAAATACCTGCTCTCTCTGAGCTACAGAAGTGGAATTGTACAGATGAATGATGGCTCTGGGTGCGCCCTTGACCGCTTCAAAGGTTCTTTTTATGATGTGCTCCCTTGCCTGTGTCAGCACCTGAACGGTAACATCATCAGGGATCATATTCTTCTCAATAAGTGTCCTCGCAAACTCAAACTCGGTCTCCGATGCTGCAGGGAAGCCGATCTCTATCTCCTTGAATCCCAGCTTAACCAGCATGGTAAAGAACTCCAGCTTCTCATCAAGGCTCATGGGCTCGATAAGGGCCTGATTGCCGTCGCGAAGGTCCACGCTGCACCAGATAGGCGGATGATCTACATAGTCCTTCTTAACCCAGTCATAAGTGGGTTTGGGAGGCATAAAATACTGACGCTGGTACTTCTCTACATTTTTCATAGCTGTTCTCCTCATTCTGTATATTTCGTATATTCTGCCGCTGCGCTCTGCTCAGGGAAAAGAGCTATCTCCCGGAGGCCAAAATCCGTCGTCCCCGAAGTAGTTGACATATTTTATCAGTCAGCGGTTAAATATCATCAAAATTGATTGATAGTAATTATCATATCACAATTTTGCACAAATACATCATGGTGGAATTAATCTGTTTCTTGATATTATTTAACACAAAAACAGCGCATGGCCATAGCCATGCGCTGTTTGAAAGCGCCAGTAATGTAATTATATTGCAGTCCAGCCGCCGTCTACGAACAGGATCTGGCCTGTTGTGTAAGAGGATGCATCAGATGCGAAGTACAGCATAGCTCCGTTGAGCTCGCCTTCCTTGCCGGCTCTTCCCATAGGGCAGTAAGCCTGAGCAACGGGATCGAATCCACCGGTGCTGAGAATGTCGTTTGTCATCTCGCTTCCAAAGTAAGCAGGTCCGATTGCATTAACTGTGATTCCCTTCTTAGCCCATTCAACAGCAAGAGCCTTGGTAAGCATCTTAACACCGCCCTTTGCAGCTGCGTAAGCGGGTACCGGCCATGTGTTAGGCGGCATAACAACCTCTGAGTGAAGTGATCCTATGTTTACGATCTTGCCGTAACCATTCTTGATCATAACCTTGCCGACTTCTCTTGCTACATAGAACACAGCATCAAGGTTTGTTCCGAGAACGTTGCGCCATGTATCGTCTGTAAGCTCTGCTGCTCCTGTCGCATCGCCCACACCTGCATTATTGATAAGAATATCAATCTTGCCGTAGTGTTCCTCAACATCCTTAACCATCTCGCGGATCTCATCAACATTGAGAACGTCACACTTGTGCGCGTAGCACCTTACTCCGAGAGCCTCAATATCTGCCTTAACCGCTTCCAGTCTCTCAACTCTTCTTGCACAGATAGCAATGTCAGCGCCCTGCTCTGCAAGAGCCTTCGCAAACTGAACCCCAAGACCGGATGATGCTCCGGTAACCAGTGCTACCTTTCCGGTTAGATCATAGTAGTTTTTCATCAATACCTCCAATAAAATATGTGTAATAAACCCCAACAGTTGCATGTTAAATTATAAACATTATTTCAATAAACATCAAGTAAAACGCATAAAAATGCAGGGCCAATTTCCATGTAAAAAACGGCACATAGCATACGCCATGTGCCGTGTAAATCAGTATAAATATGCAAATACTTTATTGCCCCAATATCGATGCCGCATTCCCCGTCATCAATAGGCATTCTTGTTGATGAAGCCGTGCCTTATGGTTCCCAGCATGATCTTGAAATCGAAGGTCATGCTCCAGTTCTCGATATAGTAAATGTCGTAATCGATTCTTTTCCTGATGGAGGTGTCGCCTCGGTAGCCGTTTATCTGTGCCCATCCGGTGAGGCCCGGTCTTACCTGATGCTTGACCATGTACCTTGGGATCTGTTCCTTGAACTTCTCAACAAACTGAGGTCTCTCGGGCCTCGGACCCACAAGGCTCATCTTCCCCACAAAGATATTGAAGAACTGAGGCATCTCGTCGATGCTGGTCTTTCTAAGAAATCCTCCAACTCTTGTAACTCTCGGATCCCCCTTGGTGGTCCACCCCTTCTTCTCCTCAGCCTCAGTCTGAACCTTCATGGTCCTGAATTTGTACATCATGAAGGGCTGTCCGTTAAGCCCCACCCGCTCCTGCTTGTAGATCACAGGGCCCTCACTGGTGGCTTTAACGGCTATGGCCGCAGCCAGCATGACCGGCGAGAAAATGATAATTGCAATAAGAGAACCAACAATATCCACAAGCCTCTTCATTATCCGATTCAACGGATTTGTCAGAGGCACATATCTTATGTTGACGACAGGAATGCCCTGAACATCCTCGGTGTAGGGATTACTTGGGAAAAGAGACTGATAATCCGGAATGAACTTGGTATGAACCCCGGATTTCTCACACTCTGCCACCAGTTCCTCCAGCCTGTCATAATCATCCAGCGGCAGGGTAATGGTGATCTCGTCATAGCTGTTCTTCTCCAGGTACTCATTGAGCTGCCCGATCTTACCGATGACCTTGATGCCGTGATAACTGGTGTTCAGCGGAACAAAGTCATCCAGAACTCCCGCGATTTCATATCCCCACTGGGGATTTTCCAGTATCCTGCTGATGTACCCTTCTGCAGCCCTCGAATATCCCACCAGCAAAATGTGCTTGATGTTGTAGCCTTTTTTCCTGATAAATCGAAGGAATTTCCTAAGAAGCCAATGTGCGAAGGTGGTCAGCGTCGTGTTCGTCACAAAAAATATGGCTATCATGGAACGGGAGAAGTCCGGCTGATTGATGATATACAAAACAACCAGGAAGCCTATAACGCCCATTACGTTGGCCTGAACGATGTCCACAAACTCGTCCCAGAGCCGCAGCGCCCTCCTGGAGGTGTAGAGCTGAACCATATAGTACAGCAAAAGATACGATGGGATCAGATAATACAGCGCAGAAAAATAGACCGGCATTGAAAGTCTTCCGCCGGGTGTCTTGTCCGCAAATACCGATTCAAATTTCAAATAGTATGACAGCGCGTAGGATCCGGCCACAAGAAGCCCATCCACGATCACGTGCGCCCTATTCAGATGTACCTGATTGTCCTTGATCACAATACTTTTCCATCTTTCCCCATAGTTATAAATATTCTATACTACTTTCCCCTTTGGGGCAATCAGCATATTTCGGGGTCTCATCCCCGGGAAAAGAAATATCTGTCAAACCGACAGTGCCCGTCTTGCCAGATTCACCCATAGCTCGATCTGAAGCCTTAAGGCATTCACAAGCTCTGTTTTTCCAAACAGGACTTTTTTACCAAGGTTTTGCCTGATCTTCTTAAATCCTGCAGCAAGGCCGCGGATATGGGCAGCCCCAAGGCCTTTTCTTGCGTAAAAGACATGCTTGATGGCAATTCCCACAATGATAAAGGGAAGATTTATAAATATCTGAAGACCGGGCATGTTCTTGTAAATGAGGTAGAGATTATTGCCCGCCGTAAGCTCCACCTTGAATTCGTTGTAGCGGGATCCGCTGGAAGCGCTGCCCGCGTGGTAAACGATGGCCTTTGGCTCCATAACATTGGCGTAGCCCTTAAGCCTTGCCCTGTAGCCTATATCCACATCCTCCAGATAGCAAAAGTGCGCCTCGTCAAAATACCCAACGGTCTCAAAATACTCTTTCCTGTAGATCGCAGCACCGGCGCAGGCACTGGTCACGGACTCACGCCTTGAAAAATGCTCGTTACTCTTGTCCTTGCCCGGTGAAAAAGCCCACCCCATAGCGCAGTACAGATCTCCGGAATCGTCGATATCGTGAGGCGCCTGAATCTTCAGCATCTTAGCCTGGGCGGAAAAGAGCTTTCTCTTATGATCCATGACATTCAAAAGGTTCTCAACAGCCTTGTCGTCGCATATGGTATCGTTGTTTAGAAGGAACACATACTCACTGTCGCAGGCTCTTATCCCAACGTTCACCGCGTTGGCAAAGCCTGTATTTCCCCCAAGTTCAATGACCTTGACCTCAGGAAAATGAGTTCTTATATAATCCGGGCTTCCGTCGCTTGAGCCATCATCCACCACAAGAACATCGAAATTCAAAATGCTCTGCTTGCGAAGGCTCTTAAGGCAGCCCTCCAGATATTTTTTGCCGTTTAGGTTTGGAATTATAACAGTAAGTCTGTTCATGATGTTATCCTCGCATGAGCCTTCAAGTCATTGGCAAGTCAGGCCGGTCATGGGGACGGTTCTTCTGACTTGCCCGCGACTTAACCATGACTTATTTTCACTGTAACACCGGGATCCCACAAAGCCCGGTATCCGCGTTTTTTTAGCTCGGCACCAAATCTGACGGATAGCTCGGCTATCGTCTCCACGGGAACATCCCCATAAGCAGCTTCCGCTTTTCTACGTTTTTGGCCATCTTCCAAAGAAACTGCCGGTGCAGTTTTATTGCCACCGGTTCCCGAAGTCTCAGAAGGCCGCTTGGCCCCGGTAAAAGAATCCACGTATTTAAGCCCTGTTGTCTCCTCAAAGAGAGGAACAAGCTCGGGTCTTACACTGATACACCTGATGTCCACCCCATAGGCATCCTGCTGGACCGATGCCCGGTGCTGGAAGCCTCCGCTGTAGTCGGAAGGAAGGCCGGCGAACACAAGAGTTTTATCCTTGCGATACATACCGCCGCAGATACGGTTCTTTTTATCAAGGATCCTGCCCCCAACGCAGCCCACATCGCTCCTTGAAGAGAAAACATCAGGCTCATAGTCCACGCGATAAAAACCAAGGTGCTTAAGAGCCGACACTTTGCCGTTAACGCCGCTACTATCCAGAAGGCTTTGGATCGCACGGCCTCCGGCCTCGTAGGCGTAGGACTTGCTGGCAGGGTTGGCCGCCGTTGAACCTTCGTGGCAGCGCCAATGATAGAGCACCTTTCCGATGTGCACGATCTGATCCGATGCAAAAGGCATGGAAAGCGCAGTCTCGGCGCAGGCACGAAGTACAAGATCAAAATCCTGGGCACCGTCAAACTCCGCCCGAAGCTTTAATCTTTTTATGATATCTGCCCTTATCACGGTAAAATGGCAGATGTAATTGTTGGACAAAAGATAGTCCATGTTAAAGTTTGGTTTCTGGTGGTGCTCATAGTAGCGTCCCTGCGCGTCGTCGAACTTATCCTCGTCGGAGTAGATGAGGCGCACCGGGCATCCTGCGTACTTCACCAGTTTGTTGGTCTTCATGCTCTTCCTGATGACGCGGTCAACCTCATACAGGGCGTCGGGGGTCAGAAGATCGTCATGATCCAGAAGACCTATATAATCGCCGCCGGCTTCTTTTATGCCAAAGTTGGTGTTGGCGGCAATTCCGTCATTACTCTCCAAATGAAAATATCTGACTCTGGGATCATCCTTGGCATAGGCTTTAGCTGCCTCCAGCGGCTGCTCTGAGGCATCCGCAAGGATCAGCTCCCAGTTGCCATAGGTCTGGGCTATAACAGACTCTATCATCTCCCGAAGGTACTGCTCCGGAGTGTTGTACAGAGGAACCACAACGGAAAAGCGCACAAGGTTGTCCTTTTCCGCAAGAACCTTGTATTCTCTTTTCTGCTCCTCCAGCACTCCACCTGATAAGGGCCTGTACTCATACCCGGAAGCTGCGTTGTCATGTACTCTTTCCAGGGCAGCAAAAAATGCGGCCCTGACACCATTGCGCTTAGCGTATGCAATTGTCTTTCGGACCGCATTTATTATTGACATATAAATATTCCTACTTTTTAAGTCCTATCAGCCAATTACCTTCTTAACAGCTTCTGTAAGCTCATCCTGAAGCTTTGCTGCATCATCAAGGTTCTTGCCCTTAACACCCATGTAGAACTTGATCTTGGGCTCTGTACCTGAAGGTCTTGCACAGCACCATGCGTCATTATCAAGAGCAAAGTACAGAACGTTGGATGTGGGAAGTCCGGTCTCACCCTCTTTTCCTGTAGCCATATCAAGAGTCTTGCCGGTCTTGTAATCTCTGAACTGTTCAACCTTCCACTGTCCGAACTCCTTGGGAGGATTGCTGCGGAGTCTGTCCATAAGAGCTGCTATCTGCTCAGCGCCCTCCTTGCCCTTCATGGTGATGGAGTACTGACCTTCCTTGTAGTAGCCGTATTTCTCGTAGAGATCGATCATGGCATCCCAAACGCTCTTACCCTGCTTCTTGTAGAAAGCAGCCAGCTCGCAGAGCATCATTACAGCCACAACGGCATCCTTATCTCTTGCGTGGGTTCCTGCAAGGCATCCGTAGGACTCCTCAAGACCGAATACATAGTTGTTGCACTGTCCGTTTTCCTCGAAGAGCTTGATCTGCTCACCGATGTACTTAAATCCTGTGAGAACCTCAATATATTTAAGTCCATAGCTCTCGGCAACAGCCTTGGCCATGTTTGTGGTAACGATAGTTGTAACGAAAGCGGGGTTGGCTGGCATTGTGCCTGTAGCCTCACGCTCTCTTAAGATATAATCGCCGATCAGCATTCCGGACATGTTTCCGGTAAATCCGATGTACTCTCCTGTCTTAGTATCTTTTGCATAAATACCGAGTCTGTCGGCATCGGGGTCTGTGGCAAGAACGATGTCTGCATCCTTCTCCTTGGCAAGCTTAAGGGCAAGCTCGAAGGCCTTGGGATCCTCGGGGTTAGGATAATCCAGAGTTGTGAAATCGGGATCAGGCTCTTCCTGCTCGGGAACAACGAATACGTTCTTGAAGCCAAGCTCCTTGAGGACACGCCTTACAGGCAGGTTACCTGTTCCGTGGAAAGGTGTGTAAACGATGGTGAACTTGTCAGCCATCTCGTCAATAACATCCTGATGGATGATCTGCTTCTTGAGTTCAACCATGTACTTGTCGTCGATCTCCTCGCCGAAGGTAACGTATAGTCCCTTGGCGATGGCCTCTTCCTTGGGCATGGTCTTAACATCGTGATAATCGGTGATGGCAACTACCTCGCCGATGATTCCTGTATCGTGAGGAGGAGTAACCTGCGCGCCGTCCTCCCAGTAAACCTTGTATCCGTTGTACTCGGGGGGATTGTGTGAAGCAGTGACCATAACGCCTGCGATACATCCAAATTCCCTCAGAGCAAAGGACAGCTCCGGTGTGGGACGAAGAATATCACTGACATAGGCTTTGATGCCGTTTGCAGCAAGGCAAAGGGCTGTCTCATCGGCAAATTCAGGTGAGAAACGTCTGCAGTCAAAAGAAATAGCTACACCCTTCTGTGCTGCGCCTTCGCCACCGTGTTTTTTGATATAGTTTGCAAGACCCTGTGTAGCCTTGCGTACAGTGTACTTGTTCATTCTGTTGGTTCCGGCTCCGATAACCCCCCTAAGTCCGCCGGTACCAAACTCAAGCTCTCTGTAGAAACGATCCTCTACCTCAGCCTCATCATTCCTGATGGAGAGGAGCTCATTCTTGGTCTCCTGATCAAAATACTCGTCGTTAAGCCAGTATTCCAACTGCTTCGTTGCTTCGCTCATGATCTTTCCTCCTTAATAGCGCAAATTACATATCAAGCTATTATACCACAAAGCGGCGGGCCGAGTGAACAATTATGCACATTCGATGCCCGCCGATGACAGCAGATTCTTTTCATCTGTTATCTCATAAAATATGGGTTTGAGGGAATCATCTCCACTCAAACCCGTTATCTTCCACATCCTTTTTTATGATCTCAACATTTTCATCCCAGGAGACATACTTTTCATCCCCTCTGTGATCCGGTATCAGCTCATCCCCGTATCTTGCCTTTAGGTCTTTTCCCAGAAAATCCGTGAACTTACAGCTGCCATAGTAGTTAAGATGGGTGGCATCATCCATGTCTTCGCCTATGGCCATAAGGATCCCAAAGGAATCCATGTGCTTTAATGTATAGTCAAAGTACACATGCTCATCCCCGCTTTCCCGCAGGTTGGCAACGTACTTCTCAAGCCAGTTGTATCTTTTGTCCTCCTCCTGAATTTCACCAATGGTCTGCTCTTCGTTTAACCTGTAGGGTGTAATTGTAATGTAGAGCTCCATGCCGTGCTTTTTGGTGTAATCCACGATCTTCTCAAGATACCTGACCGACTTATCGGAAGGGGCAAGCACCTCGTCAGTGCCGATCTCAAAGCCGTTTACGGAAGTCTTTTCAAAGTGCGGAACAAAGCCTTTGAAATCCGCATGATCTGCAAACAGCTTCTCAAAATCCTCGGCCGTCACCTCCTCATACTGATCGTGATATCCAAAGAATGACGGGAAATACCTGTTCCACAGATCCCGGTCGCCGTCAAAGCAGGCATTCATCATAGCCAGCTTGTTGAAGGAAAACTTCATGCCATAGAGGGCATCTGCCAAAAAAGCATACTTGAACTTGTGGTCCTCCTGATAAGCCGCCGGAGAATAGAAGTCCAGCACCACTACCTTAGGCTTCTGATCCTTGCAGGCCTCGATCAGATAGTGATATGACACCCACAAAGACTGCTCTGCCGAGCCAAAGTCATAAGCCGAAATCCCGTAATCCTCCCAGAGCTTGGCGGTATTTATACCGTAGTAGGCATGGCTTGAGCCCAGGACCAGCACATCTATGCTGTTCTTTGGCTGGTCGTAGATGGCCATGGACTGCCTGACGCCGTCGGTTGTATGCTGTTTGATTATCGCATCCGCTGCAAAAAGCGTACCTGCCAGTATCGCAATACTCAGAAAGCTGGCCCATAGCTTCTTTTTGGTTTTTAGATCCATCTCTTTTCCCCGTTAAAAATTCATGTAAACAAATTTCCTTATGTCCTCACCGGCTCCGTACTCCCCAAAGATCAGAACCAGAGACAGAACGGCCGCAAGAATAACGATCCTCCTGTTGGCACCTAAGCTTTCGATCATCAGCGCAGGGGGAACCGAATCCCTCCTATAGGAAAGGATATCCAGAACGACAAGCACCGCCAGTGCGATACCGGCGATCCACCAGTCCATGGTCCCAAGGCTTAGGATTTCCCCTTCACTGATGGCAAGACCGGCTGCCGCCCCATTGGCATTAATGCCGGGCACCATTCCCTTTATAAACTGCAGCGCCTGGGACATGGAGTCCGCCCTGAAGAATATCCAGGCAAAAGAAACAGCTATAAAGGTGAGCACTCTTCCAATACCGCCCTTTACCAGGAAGTCAAGCTTTGACTTCTTAAGAAAGGCAGTAACAATGCTGAAAAAGCCGTGGAGCAGGCCCCATACAATGAAGCTGAGCCCGGCACCGTGCCACATTCCGCAGATAAAGAACACGATAACCGTGTTAAGGTGCTTTCTTAAGGCTCCCTTCCTGTTTCCCCCAAGAGGGATGTATATGTAATCCCTCAGAAAACTGCTAAGGGATATATGCCAGCGCCTCCAGAAATCCGTGATATTCTCGGCAAAGTACGGAGTTTTGAAATTCTGGGTAAGGTCAATACCAAAGAGCTTCGAAAGACCTATGGCGATATTTGTATAGCCTGCAAAGTCGCAGTATATCTGCAGCGTGTATAGGAGCGAGGCCAGTAAAAGAGCCAGAGGCCCCATGGAACCTATGTCCGCAAAAGCCGCATCCACCGGCTTTGCAATCTTGTCGGCAATAAGCAGTTTCATCACCAGGCCCCAGATAAAGTAGGGCGCTGCAGCAGTGATACGCAGGAAGGAATAAGACCTGATGTTTCCCGAATATTTCAGCTGATCTATGAAGGTGCCTACCCTCTCGATGGGTCCGCTCATCCACTTTGGAAACCAGGTCATGTAGATGCTGTATTTCACGGGACTTTTCAGCGGCTTCATCTTGCCGGTATAAAGATCCGCAACATAGCTGATGGCCTGGAAGGTGTAGAACGATAGGCCTATGGGCACCGCAGCCCAGGTCTTGCCGCTTACATCCTTGCCAAGAACCCCCGCAAGCCATGGCAGATATTTCCAGCCGAAAAGAACTGCCGAAAGAAGAGCGATCACTGAAATCATGGCTATTTTTCGTGATCTGCCTTCATTTGTAGTCTCTTTTCCCGCGAAAAATACTCTCCCTGTGCCCCAGGAGATCAGGGTCACCAAAAGGATCACAGTAAGCCCAAGCACGCCCCCTTCCACAAAGATGTAGCCAAGACTGCCCAATAGGAGCACATATTTGCGAAGCTGCCCCGGCGATAGCTGGAACAGCACAAGCATCACTATTACAAATACTATGGTTGTAAACTGCAGTGTCATTAACATTGTCCCCAATCGAGCATGTATCCGTAAGTCTTCCGGCCTTGTGCAATAAAAAAAGCAGAACATGAAAAAGAAGGCATAAATGCCTGTTTTTCATATTCTGCCTTGTGTACACGTTTCTTTTCACGATCCGGATGCTCGCTTTCGCAGATATGAAGCGACGCAAACGGTATCATAAAAGCATTGACCCTGTGGCCGTATAACGAAGCAAATCTATTAAGTCAATCAAGTAAATCTGATTATATCATAACATTGGTAACAAGGGCAATTACCACCGGATTCTTGCCGGTCATTTCTCCGATCAGGGCACCGGCCACTGTTTCGACACCCTTAGCGATACGCTCGTCATGAACTCCCTGACCTATGAATCTTGAAATTTCTCTGGATACGGCTGTTTCCAGTTCATCCCTAAGACCTTGAGAATTATTCTCATCCAAGAAGCCTCGGCTTGTGATATTTATACCGGATGCAAGGCGCCCGGTCTTCTTGTGGATGCAGACCTCGATTACCACAACTCCGGATCCCGAGAGCTGCTGCCTGTCCCGGATAAGAGCCCTGTCTATCATGGTACGCTCGTTGCCGTCCACAAGGATATCGCAAAGAGGAAGGTGTCCGGTGATGGCAGCGGCCAGTACTTCGGTACCTTTTTCCAATCCGGCAGTCTGCGTTTTCTCAGGAAGCGCGGTGCTTATTGCATCGCATGTCTCTTTTTTGCCGGGTGTCCTGCTGATTTCCAGGATGTCTCCGTTATCCATAAGAAATATGTTCCTCGCCGGAATTCCCACCTCTGTGGCTATTCTCTTGGCTTCACGTCTGTATCTGTACTCACCGTGGGCCGGAATAACAAACCTTGGATGAAGCAACGCAAACAGGAGTTTAAGCTCTTCCGAGCAGGCGTGACCTGTAGCGTGAAGATCCTGAAAAACAACGATAGCACCCTGTTCCTCAAGGCTGTTAAGGGTTCTGTTGAACTCAACCTCATTACCGTGGATCGCTATGGAGCTGAAAAGGACAACATCATTTTCTTTTATCCTGATACCGGGGTGGCTGCCCCGGGCGATCTCGGAGATACACTGCACGGACTTTCCGTGGCTTCCCGTGGTGAGAAAGATGATCTCACCGTCAGCATAGTTATTTATGGTGTCGGAATCCACGATCATTCCCTCAGGGACTTCCACATAGCCAAGTTTTTGGGCAGCCGAAAAAACTTCAAGCATCAGCTCGCCTTCCATAACGAGCTTTCTTCCGTACCTGGCCGCCAGATTGATGATCTGTTGTATCCTGTCCATATTGGTGGCAAAGGTAACGATGATGAGCCTGCTTCCACGGTATCTGCTGAACATGACATCAAGCTGTTCATAGACATACAACTCAGACCTTGAGAATCCTTCAGTCATGGCATTTGTGCTGTCGGACAGGACAGCAAGAACCCCCTTGCTTCCCAGAGCTGTGATCCTTGAGATGTCGCCCATTTTGCCGGTTACCGGAGTCATATCCAGTTTGAAATCACCGGTACTCAGTATTATTCCAAGTGATGTGTAGATGGCCAGCATAGCTGAATCGGGGATGCTGTGGCTGGCCTTTATGAACTCAACCTTAAAATCTCCTACAACTATGGTAGCGCCTTGTTTTATGACTTTCGTCTTAATTCCCTTTACACCGAAGTCAGAGAGTCTTTTCTCCACCAGAGCGATGGTAAGCGGCGTTCCGTAAACCGGGGCTTTCAGCTGTTCCAGAATATACGGAAGAGCCCCGATGTGGTCCTCGTGGCCGTGAGTAAGAACAATGCCCTTAAACTTATCTACGTTCTCCTCAAGATATGACACATCCGGGATCATAGCCGTCACTCCGGGCATATTGTCCGGAGGAAAAGACATACCGCAGTCAATGGCTATTATGCTGTCTTTTGACTCTATGAGAGTCATATTCATGCCTATTTTGTCAAAACCACCCAGTGGTATTATTCGCACAGTGTCTGCCATGGTAAACTCGCCTTCCCGTAACTGGATTCAGTATATCATAAAGCCACTCCGGTAATGGGAGTGGCTTATTGTTATTCAATGCGTAATTCTCCCGTTAGCTCACTGGGTTCTCAGGCTTGAATAGCCTTCAACATTCAGGCTGTAGTCGCTGCGGTCCAGGGAGAAGTTGGGATTGTAGTAGGGATCTCCTTTATCAAGCACTTCCTTCCACTTTGTTTTGAAGTGTTCGGATTCTATCTCGTAGCGTTTAGCGTTCTTTCCCTCAAGGTCAAGACCCCTGGACAATGACTCATAGTGGAACAGCCCAGCAAATGGAGTGAATACGTTGAGGTATCCCTTGTCGCGGAGTTTCAGACAGAAGTCCACGTCGTTGAGACTCACCTGGAAGCTCTCGTCGAAGCCGCCAACCTCATCCCATTTAGCTCTTGATACCATGAGGCATGCTCCGGTTACTGCGCTCACATCCTGAGCGTAGCAAAGACGCCCCATGTAACCCAGGTTCATGCCGGCCTGTCCGTAATGGGAATGTCCTGCTGTTCTGTGCGCTCCGAGTTTAAGCACAACACCTGCATGCTGTATCTTGCGGTCCGGGAAATAGAGCTTTCCACCAACTGCTCCAACGTCCTCTCTCTGGGCATACATCAGGAGCTCTTCCATCCAGTTCACGGTAATGACCTGAGTGTCGTTGTTGAGAAGAATGATATACTCTCCTGTGGACTGTGATACGCCGTAGTTTACAACAGCCGAGAAGTTAAAGGGTGCGTCGTAGGCAGCGTTAGCATTGGCAGGTGCTGATGATGCAGTGGCACCATCCTTGGGTGTGCTTTCAGATGTCGCAGCCTTCTTCTCGGGGATTTCTCCTGCCTTCTTAGCAGCGGTAAAATCAACCACCTTGACGATGTCCTTAAGAGCACCGGTTCTAAGTTCCTCGTAATAACCGCGGATCTCGCTGCCCTTGGAATTGTTCTCCACAACGACGATCTCGTAGTTGTCATATACAGACTTCTCATAGATGGAATCTATGCATCTCTTGAGGTCATCTTTGTGCTCACAGTTAGGTATGACAATTGAGATCTTGGGAGTTCCCTGAACCTCATAAGTAATCTTGAAAATTGTCTCAAAGGCTCTTGTGCTGGTGATCTTGAAGTGATCGTAGCCGTGACGGCGCAGGTGATCTGCTACAGCACCCTTGGCAGCATCTATGGCATAGGGCTTGGCACTGATATCTGATGCAACACTTCCCGCATGGCTTCTCCAGTAGTAGAGGAGCTTGGGCACATGTACGATGTGCTCCGCCCTGTCGGTAAGGCGCAGGATCATGTCATGGTCCTGGCTTCCGTCGAACTTGGGTCTGAAGAGTTCTGTGCCATCCAGAAGAGTTCTTTTGAACACACTAAAGTGACAGATGTAGTTGTTGGCCCTCAGGTTATCGATGGCGTAATCAGGCTTAAAATGCATGGTTATCATCCTGTTGATGTCGTCACCCTTGAAGGTTGTCTCATCACAGTAGATGTAGTCTGCATTCTGCTCGTTGATGGCTTTTACATACCAGTAGAGAACCTCAGGATGAAGGATATCATCGTGGTCAAAAAGTCCGATGTATTCTCCGTCAGCCAGCTCCAGGCAATGATTGGTGTTTCCGGCAATGCCCTCGTTCTTTGCAAGTTTCTGGTACTTGATCCTGCAGCCTGCCTCCGTGCTCTTTACCGAATCGCCTGCTGCGCTTTTTTCTAAGTCACCTGCCGCGCCGGAACCGGCATTTGCGGCTTTTCGCAAGGCTCTTGGGTCTGCCTGATACTCTTTTACAATGGTCTGAACAAGTCCAACGTGCTCGTCATCGGAGCCATCGGCCAGGCACAGCTGCCAGTTTCCGTAGGTCTGATCCAGCACTGACTCGATCATGTCTCTTAAGAACTTCTCGGGTGTGTTGTAAAGGGGAACCAGTATGGAAATAAGAGGCATCTTCTCAAATACCGCACTCTCCTGCTGCTTCCTTGTCTCCTCTGAGGGGAAGCTCTCAGTGCCATAGTGAGTCATGGCTCTCTTCTCAACCTGCTTGTACCTGATCTTGGCGATGACGCCCTTTAGTGAACCCTGATTTCTGATCCTGTCTCGTTGGCGGATTACCCAGTGCATGGCATTTCGCGCCGGTGTGGAGGCTTTCCAGATGGGATTGTTCTTGATCCTGTTAAGCTTGAATTCAAGCTCCTGGTTCTTGTCCTCCAGCTCGGCAATCCTGCCCGCCAGATCCGCAGTTTTTAATTTCTCCCGCTCGTAGGCGGCCTTGTAATCCATTTCCTGTGACATAATTTCCTCGTAAATCTTCAAAGTCATAGCTTGCTCGCTGCAAGCAGCAGTAGGCTATGAACTTGAATATATTCATGTATCATTTTACAAAAATGTATCTATTGTACAAACCGGAATTCAGGTTTTCTTGCGTTTGGTATAATCAGGTGTGATAGTGCGAAGAGCATGTGAATTGAGCTCTTTCCAACGCAAAGTGTTCTACAAGCTGATTGAGTAGGTAAAATAGCCCCAAAACTTGACGTTATATCGGTAAATGGCCTTTTTGAGCGCATAGTTGTCGGGATAGCGTTTTCGTTCTGCGTTTTCTGTATGTTATTTCGTCAATTTCACCCACGCAAAGTCCCATCAAAGACAATTGTGTCGGAAACCTCCTGTAAAAATCATCGAAATCTTGTAAGTACGCCGCACATATCCAATTACGCAAGCAGCAGGCTATAACCTTGAATCTATTTAAATTGAGAATACGATTTGCTCCGCTGCGCTTCCGCAAATCTCCACCTATTCGGAATCCGGACTATCGTCCTGCTTCCTCATACGTGTTTGGTCTTCAAAGTTATAGCTTGCCTGCTGCAAGCAGCAGCAAGCTATAACCTTGAATCTATTTAAATTGAGAATACGATTTGCTCCGCTGCGCTTCCGCAAATCTCCACCTATTCGGAATCCGGACTACCGTCCTGCTTCCTCATACGTGTTTGGTCTTCAAAGTTATAGCTTGCCTGCTGCAAGCAGCAGCAGGCTATAACCTTGAATCTATTTAAATTGAGAATACGATTTGCTCCGCTGCGCTTCCGCAAATCTCCACGTATTCGGAATCCGGACTACCGTCCTGCTTCCTCATACGTGTTTGGTCTTCAAAGTCATAGCTTGCTCGCTGCAAGCAGCAGCAAGCTATAACCTTGAATCCCTTATTCTCAGTATGTTTGGCACCCAGTTGATCAGCTTCAGACGGCTGGTGCGGTCTATGGCCAGCATGCCAATCTGATAATACCCTGCCGGAAGGGTGTTCTTATCTATGCGGACTTTGTATCCGGTGAGGTCCACGTTGACCTGATCCTGGAGACGCACCCGGATGTCCGGGCGGTACCAGATGTAGGGCGAAATACTGTAAACCTTGGAGTTCACCGGGCCGGCGCCGTCCTGCCGGCGCTCAACCTGCCTGAGCAGAAGCTTCTTGTCGTAAATAGCATTGTCGGAGCCGATGACGAAGCTGTAGCCTTTGAGGAAGTAGCCCTCTTCGTGCCCCACAGCCGTAACTCCGTAGAGCCAGTTGTCCATAGTCCCGTTGTACTCGCAGCCTATACGCAGGCACTGATCTTCTCTGGCGCCGTGAATTCCCTTCTCATGGATGGAAACCTCAGCAAGAGGCAGGTCTTCCACAGGAGTATAGTCCTCCTTGGGAATGATAGCCGAAATAGTCTCATCCTCGGTAAGGTGCGGACTGTAGAAAGGATCAACGTTGTAGAGGTGAGAATGCCTGGTCATAAGCGTATCTCCCTCAACCGCAAGCCTCTCCATCTTCTTGGGATCCAGGTTATCAAGGCCCCTTGTCAGGGACTCGTGATGATAAAGATAAATGTGATTGCAGCACACATTGTAGTAGCCCTTTTCGTGGATGCTGTAACAGAAATCAACATCGTTGAAGGCCACCTTAAGTTCCTCAGGGAAACCGTCCACAGCGGCAAACTTCTTGCGGCTTATCATGAGACACGCGGCAGTCACGCCGATCATGTTGTGAATTCCCCTGTTATATCCAAAGTAATGGTTCTTGTTATCGTGCATCTTCTGCAGCTTGTGAACCGGTCCCCGACGCACGTTGGCAATGCCTGCATGCTGGATAAGATCGGTATCGGGGTAAATAAGCTTTGCTCCCACTGCACCCACATGCCCAAGCTGAGCCTGGGAAATCATCTCCCGAAGCCACCCTTCCTTGACGCACTCGATGTCATCGTTCATGAACAGAAGATACTCACCCTGGCAATTCCTTGCCCCCTGATTGCACATGGCGGAGAAGTTGAACTCCTGAAGCTTGTAGATATAGTTGATTTTGGTCAGACCATTCTTTCTGGGGGCACGGCTTGCATAAACGCCATACTTCACCCTGTTGGCGGCACTGCTGCCGTTGTCCACGATGACCACATCGAAGGTTATGTTCTCGTCGGTGTTGGTCTCAATTATTGAATTCAGACACTGATTGAGAATTTCCGGATGATCCATAGAAGGAATGACAATGCTGACCGTTGTAGGCTTAAGCAGCATATGCCTGGAGCTGTGGAAGTTCCTTCCGTAGAACACATCCTGCTCGGGACTTCTGTGGAACAGCACCTCTTTAATGTGCCCGATGGGGAACTCAAGCCCCATGCGCTTTCCAAAGGCATGTTCATGTATGGCAAGCATACAGAACAGTACATCCGCGGACAAAAGAGATGCCTCCAGCCCGGTCTGCTCTACCGAGCCCCGCTTATTGGCGGTGCCCCCAAGCATCCTTACTGCATTGTCATATTCAACTGCACTTGCATGCATGGTCTCAGCCCTGCAGGCAAAGAAACTGCCTATATAGAAGGCATTGAGATATGAATCCGGAGACCAGTCGGGCTTAAAATAGGGATGAATATACTTTCCATTGGATGAAATCTCGTCCTCGTCTCCGTAAACTACATTGTGTTCGGGGTGGGCAATAAAGTACTGCCTGATGACTTCCTGGGCCTTCTTAACCAGCTTGCCCTTGGGGCTCACAAAGATGTAGACCACATTGTCATCTTTTTTGACATCAGAAACTTCCCAGACCTTGGCATAGGGAATGACCTTGACAGTGGGTTCCGGCTTCTTGTGGGGGATCATCTCCCCGTCCGGACCTTCCTCGTAGCGGATGGGAGCCTCGCGCTTGGCAACAGGCTCTTTTTCCATGGCTTTCTGCCACTTATCATAGGCCGAAGACTTGGCAGCCACCATCTTGTCGTATTTTTTTATCCTGCGCTTTACAAGCGCCTCCTTCGCCAGGTCCTTAAGCATTCCCCTTAGTCCCACTCCTCGTCTTTATAGAACTTTTCTTCGCGTTTTTGCTTTATCTTTCTCCCAATCCTGCCGAGAATACTCTCTCCCTTTGAGGAAGCCTTCTCCTCCTGAGCCTCCACGGATTCAACCACCGCATCTGCTGATTTACTGGGCAGAAAAGCCATCAAAAGAGACAGCTTCAGATGATTGCGCTCCTGTACGCTAAGGGTGTTACTCTCAAGTCCAAACTCGATGTTGGGGTCATCGGTGTTGAACACCATGGTGTCGTCTGAGATCCACTGGCCGTTTCCGGGATGGATGCTGATGTTCATGCTTCCGTCGGAGAGGGATTTGCCGTTCCAGGTGGCATCCAGGATCGTCACGATACAGGGCGCAAATGCCGGGTCTACCCTGACATTCCTGCAATCTGAGGAAACCCTGATATCAAGATTGATTATATTGTTCTCGTCGTACTGCTCCTCAGGGAAAATGGATTCCTCCTCAGAATAGCCACTGCCCTCATCCAGATATATCTGAACGCAGTCATCGGGCCTTGCAGCCTCGCCGTTTTCCATAAGTTCTCTGGGCACCGAAACTTTCCTGCCGATGTCCTTAAATATCTCAACCATGGACTTGCGATTTCCGGTAACATATTTCTGGAAAGCATACTCCTCCTCCAGAAGTTCGGACATTTCCTTGTCTGTAAGGCCAAGCCTCTTGTAAACCGGCTTGGGATCGAAGTGTTCCCGCTTTCTGTCTTCCAGTCTGTAGCAGTAGAGCGCTCTCCACACCTGCTCTTTTACCGGAATGCACTTACCGTAGGTCCATTCATAATCTATTATAGTCCAAATAGGCCCATTGACCATAATATTCGAGAATATCAGATCGTAGTCGGAGACGGGATAATCCTCCTTGTAACCTATTCGTTTGATGTACTCGTTCAAAAGGGCGTTGAAGCCCTCCATGTCATCTCTGTCGATACACTCATCAAGCAGCGAAGATAACGGGACTCCGTTGACAAAAGAAAAAATGGCACAGCCTTCCTGTTCGCTCAGCTGGCAGTCATTGATCTCCAGGTCACCTCCCCTGAACTTCTCGAGAAGATTAAGGTATGCGTCCCTGATGCCGAAAACGTGCTCTTTGGCGGCCTCGGTGAGAGGGAACTTCTTGATGATCTTCCTGCCTGCGCGGTCAATTGCGATGTCGGTCCTTATCTTGAATTCGTCCACGCGGTCGTTGCTGTATTTACTGTAGATGGTGTCAAATCCCGGTCCCAGTATTACTTCAAAAGAGTTGGCGAAATCAGCATACATGCCGTCCCGCACCAGTTCCTCGTAGGCATGCTTCTCGTTAAATAGCACCATGCGGTCCCTGTCAAAATTCCTTACATTGTCCTGAAGCTCTCCGTGCTTTGGCATATATGAATCCGAGTGGATCATGGTCATGAGCTTGTAATCGGGGTAAGGATAATAGAAGTGGTACTCGTTTATGCCGCACTTCTTGAATATATTGATGAGCCCGTTCCTTGAGAAGGTCTTGGCAACGCTGTCCGCAGGGTAGCCCTCGATCCCCGTAAAATAGGTACCAAGATGATCCTCAGCGCAGCCGGCAAAGTACTTAAGTCCCAACCTGTTCTCGATAGCGATGACAATCCTTCCGCCTCTCTTAAGGTGCCTCTGGAGCATCTTAAGGAATCTCTCATAGGGACTGTCTGTTCCTATATAGCCCTGGCCGTACTCAAAAACGCCGATGAGGAAGATGTAGTCAAAGTCCTTGGGAAGATCAGGCTCGATATCCCTGAAGTTGCCCACATGAATTGTAACATTCTCGCAGTCACTGTTCCTGGTGGCATTGATCTCGGAGCGTCGTCTTGACAGGTCGCAGGCCACTACCTCTTTTGCCTTGCTTGATAGCATACCTGTGATGGCGCCGCAGCCTGAGCCCACCTCAAGAACCTTTGCATTCTTGTCCATGGGTATCCACTCAACGATATTGGCCCTCTGCTCGGAAAGATGGTAGAGAATCGGCCAGCTGCCCCTCTCCTCGATGACCTTTTGGTAATCTTCCTTCTTGTACTTTTTTACGATCTCAAGAAGGTCGTTCTCTATGGCACCGTCGCTGTAGAGATCAACCCCCGAATAATGTTTGAAATTTAGGCTCACACCGCCTATCTTTATAATCTCCTGCAATTGCTCACCCCTGAATCATTTTCTTACGGCTTTGGCAACCCATGCTTTAAGCCTGTTTCACACTCCGCAGATTATCACTTTGCGTCCGTAACCGTGCACCTGGATTCCATGTCGTAGTAACCCACCGTATTCTTGTCCGACACCACTGTCACATTAAGTGCGTCGTACAACCTGTGATAAACCGTAAAATTGTCCTGCTCAAAGCCTGTAACTCCAAAGCTTAACAGGTATTCCCCACCCTGGAGGTTCATCTTCTGGGAAAAAGAGATATCTTTAACCTCACCTGCTGCTACCGGCTCCAGAAATGCCTTCTCCACCATGGAGTTGGTTCCGGTGATCTCTATACCCATGATATTCTTGAAGGTAAAGGCGAATATAGGTGCCGCAACATCTCTGTTAAAGCGGACCTTCATGTGCACCGTAAAGTCAGTTCCCTTGATAATGGAATTGGTGACGGTTCCTTTTGAATCAGTAACAAAAAAGTCTTCGATAACAGCAGCGCCGTCCCCATACTCAAGGGTATCGGGATTCTCGGAATCCTTGCGGGCCTGTGACTTACCTTCGCCGCTTTTTACAACGTCGGCCTTGCTGCCCGTTTTCCCGTCCGCAGCCTTTGCTGCCGCAGCACGGATCTCCTCGTCATCAAGAAGATTCTCTCCCTCGCCCTTTGGCAGCGGATACTGTCCCACCAGCACCTGCTTATAGATGTCTATCATCTTCTTGGGTGTTCCCTCTCCCAGCATTACACCCTGATTAAGGAGAACCGCCCTGTCGCAGTACTTGCTGATGCTGGAAAGATCGTGGGACACAAAGAGGATGGTCTTACCCTGCTCCTTGAACTCCTCAAACTTGTGATAACACTTGGCCTGGAAAAATACGTCTCCCACAGACAAAGCCTCGTCAACAATAAGGATTTCCGGGTCGATGTTGATGGCCACCGCAAAGGCAAGGCGCACGAACATACCGCTGGAGTAGGTCTTAACCGGCTGATACACATAGTCTCCGATGTCGGCAAATTCCAGGATCGCATCAAGGCGTTTGGTGATCTCCTCCTCTGAGAAGCCGATCATCATGCCGTTCAGATATATGTTATCGATTCCGTTATATTCCATGTTAAAGCCGGCGCCAAGCTCGAGAAGTGCCGAAATATGGCCGTCCACCTTCACTTCTCCCTCCGTGGGGGAAAGAACTCCTGTGATGATCTTGAGGATAGTGGACTTTCCGGAGCCGTTGGTACCGATGATCCCTACGGTCTCGCCCTTATGGACGGTGAGGTTTACCTTGTTGAGAGCAAGGTGCTCACGATACTTCTTTTTCCGAAGAAGTCCCAGTGAATCCTTGAGCCTGTCCATGGGCTTGTCGTAGAGCTTATATACTTTTGTGAGGTTTTTTACCTCAATAGCAATGTCTTGTTCCATGTGAATACCTTAGTAATATAGTAAATGATACGGATTGCTCCGCTGCGCTTTCGCAATCCTGCAAACATTCAGAAATCGATCCGCTCATCCTTCGCGCATCATAACACGTCTGCGAAGTGAGTCTTCGAGCGTTTGAATATCAGCGCCCCCAGGCAGAAAGCAGCCACCACGAAGATCCAGAAATAGGTGGATGAGTAGAAGTGCTCAAAGAACCAGGTGTCGCCGTAGATGGAATTTCTGAAACCCTCCACGATATAGACCATGGGGTTGAGCTTGATGATCCACTGATATTTGTCGGGAACAATGTCAATATTCCAGAGAATAGGGGTTGCCCACTGGAACAGCTGCAGAACGATGCTGATGATCTGCAGAAGGTCTCTGAAGAACACCACGATGGCGCAGGTAGCGTAGCTTAACGAAAGCACCAGGATGAACTCGCAGCCCACATAGTAAATGATCTGCAGCCAGTAAATGTTGGGATAATACCCGTATACGCAGGCGATGATCATCAGAACGCCAATGAAGAACACGTGGATGAACATAGCCGCAATTATCTTGATAATGGGAAGAATACTGATCTTGAAAAGAACCTTCTTCACCAGGTAGTTGTACTCAAGAAGTGAAGTGGTGCCGTTGGTCAAAGCCTCAGTAAAAAAGAACCAGGGAACAAGTCCGGACGTAAGAAACAGGACGTATGGAATCTCCACACCTCCTGAAACCGCCTGGGCTCTTTGACGGAATACTATGTCGAAAACAATGTAATACATAACAACAGTGACCACCGGCTGAGCCAGTGCCCACACAATACCCATGTATGAACCCGCATAGCGCTTCTTGAAATCATTGATGGCAAGGCGCTTTATGAGCTTCCTGGAATGAAACAGCTCAACGGGAAGCACCATGAGTCTGTCGAACCACACAAAGATCAGAATGCAACTGATGCCGATAAGAAGACATCCGCATACCTTCTTGAGCATCTCAGTGTGGGGATCCGCCAATGGGTTGTTATGAAATATGAGAAGCAGCGCCAAAGCCAGCGCCAGTGCATAGAAAATCACCAGAACAAGCTGCTTGGAGATCTTCTTTGATCCTGTTAACAAAACTCCTTGATTCCTCCCCACTTTGTATCTTTCTCGGAAAGATTAAGCTTAATGCCATCCCAAAGAGGCCATTCTACGCCGATATCGGGATCATCCCACTTAAGGCCGCCCTCATCATCGGGATGATAGAAATCAGAGCACTTGTAAGCAAACTCCGCATAATCGGATAATACCAAAAATCCATGGGCAAAGCCCTTAGGAATAAAGAACTGCTTCTTATTCTCTGCTGAAAGCACAACTCCGAACCATTTTCCAAATGTCTTGGAATCCTTACGAAGGTCTACAGCCACATCAAATACCTCACCGTTGATGCAGCGGACCAGCTTATCCTGAGGGAATTTCTTCTGGAAATGAAGCCCGCGAAGCACGCCCTTGCTGCTGGCTGACTGATTGTCCTGAACGAACTCAACATCGATGCCTGCCGCAACAAAATCGTTCTTGTTGTAGGTCTCCATAAAATATCCTCTGGCATCACCGAAAACCTTGGGTGTAATGACCTTAAGTCCCTCTATTTCACATGTCTCTACTGTAATCTGTCCCATTTCTATTCATCTCCAATTTGTTTATTCTGTAATTTGTAACTCATCTTTGTAAATGAGTCATTTCTATCTCGCCTGATATATCTTTGGAAAAAGAGCTTACGGCGATCCCACTACGCTGCCGCCGGGGATAAACTCTCCGAATCCTCCGGGTGGTGCCGTAGGAGGGGTTGTAAGATATCCGTCAGCGTCTACGGGCGGTTGGGATGTTCCTTCCGGATTGGGATTCTGGAGTTCTCCAACCACGGCCATTCCGGTGCCTGCTCTGTCCTCTTCCTCTGATGAAGCGGCAATCCCACTTTCGTCAGTGGTGTCGCTGCTTTGGCCCGATGCCTTCTGGATCACTACAACCGCAGGAATCTTCTCGGTCTCATCAAAAAACTCTTCGTCATACATGAAGGCTCCGAGATTATCACCGATCTGCTCGCCATAGATAATCTCAGCAGTGGCTTCGGTGGCAGCCTCCCGGACCTGAGTGGTCTTCCTGTCTCCCCATCCGAATATACTGTTTATTTTGTCTGTATTGGTGGCGTACACGATCACCAGCACCAGAATAAAGGCGCTTATGATGGTCAGGATTGCCATCCGAAAGACCTTGCTGTCCATATGTTCCTCCTAAAACAAGGAAGTTCCGCTCTCGCGAGATAATTCCATTTTAACAAGGAAGTTCCGCTCTCGTGAGAAAATTCCATTTTAACAAGGAAGTTCCGCTCTCGCCTGCAAGCAGGCTCGACGGAACGACGTTCTCACCAGACTCAAAAAAACTTCGTCAGGTGTTCACAGTCACAGCCCGTTAGCAACCTCAACCAGGTATTTGCCGTAGTCTGTCTTCATAAGGGGCTCAGCCAGCTTGAGCAGCTGCTCCTTGTCAATGAAGCCTCTCTTGTAGGCAATCTCCTCGATGCAGGAGATGTACAGGCCCTGTCTCTTCTGGAAGGCGCATACGAAATCCGAAGCATCAAGCAGTGAGTCGTGGTTACCTGTATCAAGCCATGCAAATCCGCGCCCCATGGTCTCCACCCGAAGCTCGCCTCTTGAAAGGTACTCATTGTTAATACTAGTTATCTCTATCTCACCTCGTGGTGAGGGTTTAACATTTTTGGCAATCTCCACAACCTTGTTGTCGTAGAAGTAAAGTCCCGGAACCGCATAATTGCTCTTTGGGTGTTCGGGCTTCTCCTCGATACTGATCGCCTTGCCGTTTTCATCAAACTCAACGACGCCGTAAGCTCTGGGGTCGCGAACATAGTAGCCAAAGATCGTAGCTCCGCTTTCACGGGAAGCCACCTCGCGAAGGAGCTTACTAAAACTCTGTCCGTAAAAGATATTGTCCCCAAGAACCAGGGCTACGCTGTCCGATCCGATAAAGTCTGCACCGATAATAAATGCATCAGCAAGACCACGGGGCTGCTCCTGAACAGCATAACTGAATTTCATACCCAGCTGCTCCCCTGTTCCGAAGAGTTCCTCAAACATGGGCAGATCTCTGGGGGTTGAAATTATAAGCACTTCTCTGATCCCCGCCAGCATCAGTGTTGACAGAGGATAATAGATCATAGGCTTGTCATAGACAGGCATCATCTGCTTGGACATGGCTCTGGTAAGAGGATAAAGTCTTGTCCCGGAACCGCCTGCAAGAATAATTCCCTTCATGGAATGCCCTCCTTGTAAAGAATTGTCATGTATGATACGGATTGCTCCACTTTGTTACCTGTTAGCATACATTTTCTCGTAGTATTTCTCATAATCTCCGCTGGTAACGTGCTCCATCCACTCCTGATTATCGAAGTACCACTTGATGGTCTTGCGGATGCCTTCCTTGAACATGGTCTCCGGCTCCCAGCCAATCTCTTTCTTGATCTTGTCGGGGGCGATGGCATATCGGCGGTCGTGGCCCTTTCTGTCTGTGACGTACTTGATAAGATCGTAAGAAAGCTTCTCCTTGCGGGGATCCGAATCATCCAGCTCATCTCTCAGAACATCGATTATAGTCTTAACGATCTCAATGTTCTGCTTCTCGTTGTGTCCGCCTACGTTGTAAGTCTCAAAAAGCCTGCCCTTCTCCTGAACCATGTCGATGGCCTTGGCGTGGTCCTCAACATACAGCCAGTCGCGGACGTTCTTGCCGTCCCCGTATACCGGCAGGTCTTTTCCCGCGAGAGCATTGTTTATGATAAGAGGGATCAGCTTCTCGGGAAACTGGAAAGGCCCGTAGTTGTTGGAGCAGTTGGTGATGTTGGCAGGGAACTTGTAAGTGTCCATGTAAGCCTTCACCAGCATGTCCGAACTTGCCTTACTTGCTGAGTAAGGGCTGTGGGGATCGTAAGGTGTTGTCTCATAGAAATATGCGTTGGGATCATCATCCAGTGATCCGTAAACCTCGTCTGTGGATACGTGGAGGAACTTCTTGCCCTCTTTAAAAGAGCCATCGGGAAGCTCCCAGGCTTTCTTGGCTGCGTTGAGCATTGTAGCTGTTCCGAGAACATTGGTCTGTACGAAGACCTCAGGATTTACGATGGATCTGTCAACGTGGCTCTCGGCGGCAAAATGAACGACTCTGTCGATGTCATTCTCCTCAAAGATCTTGTTGATAGCATCTCTGTCGCAGATGTCAGCCCTGACAAAGGTGTAATTGTCACGGCCCTCCAGGTCCTTGAGGTTCTCAAGGTTTCCTGCGTAGGTCAGAACATCCACGTTGATGATACGGATCTCATCTCCGTACTTTTTGAACATATAGTGAATGTAGTTTGAGCCGATGAAGCCTGCTCCACCGGTAACAAGATAAGTTCTCATTTAGGATTTCCTTTCATCTTAAAGTATCAAAAATCATAGTTTAACTAACATAGTATAGCACAAGAAAGAGTCAAGTAGAAGAGACCCATGCTATAACACATGTACCGCCCCTGAGGGAATATCATTGAGCCTGTAATAAAGCAGTTTACAATGATTCCCGCCATAACAACAAAGCCCATCACCAGCACAAATCTTCCAAAGTTTTTCCGACCTTCGGGTATGCCTCTTCCTTTCAGGTTTCTTATTCCTGTCCAGATCATCAGCCCCAGGAAGATTCCATACATAACAACCGATACCGATATCAGCACCTTGGGATACATGTTGGCATTGGAGATAACAAATGCCTTTAGCACATTTCCCCAGAATACATAAGCTATACCTCTGTCCTGCCCGGTGACGATCTTGTGAAACGCCTCTTTTAGAAGAGTCCGGAAAAGAACCTTCTCCACCCGGTTCTCCATGATCTGGGCGTGAACCTCATCAAGTTCCGGAAATGTCCGTGCCACATACCTGTCCCCTGCAGGCAGCACCACGTCAAAGCCGATGATATCGTAGGCCTGTGCGTAATGCTCAACCATGGCTGTCCAGTCGCTGTTAAAGACTGTGGACTTTTCTTTTAACTCATAGCCCTGTGCGAAATCTATAGTCAGCCCCTGCTCTATACACTCACTGTAGATCTCATCGTAGAGCTGTGTAATTCCGGGATACTCATCCTCCAGCGGGGAAAAGAGCTCCCGATCCTCCGGAAGAGCCGTGTAAAGCACAGTATTAAGACCGCCCTTGCTGTCTCCAACATGGCCGGTAAACACGCCTCTTACGGCATAGTTATAGGTTCTGTCCATCAGATTTATTGCTGTAAAAGAAATAAGAATTGCCAAAAGCACCAGAAGAAATTTCCGCAGATCGCGATATCTTTTGACAAAAAGATACATAACAAAAGCGCAGCCGCCCCAGATTATCAGGGTTATCAGCATCTGCTTGCGAATGCTTGCAATAAGGAAGCCCATGATGGCAAGGCGGATGAAGGCGTTCTTGTCGTAATCGATGAAGCTCTCGATGAGAGTGATGTTAAACATGATAAAAAGCGGCATGGCGAGGGATTCCGTCATGATGGACTCGGAATACATGGAGCCTCTGCCTGCGACAAATCTGTTGAGGGATGCCACCGCAATCTGGGAAAGGACCGCTATGAAGCCTAAAGTGATGGCTCTTTTCCCGGAGAGAGATTTTGAGGCCTGTCTGTAGACGAAACGGCCAAGGGCATAGGTTGCGATCACCCAGATTATGCTCTGGATGATCACTGCCACAAAGAGGTAGCGCTCCTGTCCGTACATAAGGCCCGTGAAGCCGGTTTTCTCGCAGATCATGCGAAGGCACCACAGAAACAGCGGGTACAGGGGCTCTCTGACGAAGGTCATTTCGGTGTAGCTGGGGCTGTCCACGCACCACACAGGGCCGTCCAGGATTGCCAGTCCCAGGAAAAAAGCTGCAGAAAGCCCGAAGGCACCTATGCTGAATGCAACTCCCTCTTTTTTATGCTCGTAACTTGTCATTGTTCCTCCCAAGAAGGTTAATTGTAGGAGATATTCATATCAACGTTGCCGGAAATGCCGGCAATCCTGCCCTTTGAAGTATACTGCCACATGTCGTATCTGGTGGCGTTGTAGGTAACCGAAGCTGCGTACTGGGCAAGCCAGATCTTGTAGTTGGTAAGGGCTCCGGTGTTGATCTGGCTGG
This sequence comes from Butyrivibrio sp., assembly GCA_015056575.1. Lineage (GTDB taxonomy): Bacteria > Bacillota > Clostridia > Lachnospirales > Lachnospiraceae > Butyrivibrio. Next base: position 39,989 of record SVGA01000001.1, on the reverse strand, counting down.
TAAACCAGGTCTTGTTGGCGTAAACTCCGGCTCTGTAGCCTGCATTCTGAACAGTTCCGCAAAATGCCTTGATATTGGCGGTTCTCTGGCTGGGAGAAATCCTGTCTCCGCGGCCGCCGCTGCCCTCTACATCAAGATAGATGGGATAGCTCAGGCCATAGCCCCTAACCAGACTGATGGCCATGGAAGCCTCTTCTACTGCTTCCACTTCGTTCACAGCCTGAGTGAAGAAATACACGCCGACCTTAAGGCCTGCAGCGGTTGCACCCTGGATGTTGGCCCTGAACTTAGGGTCCTCGATAAGTGCTCCTGCAGATGAACCTCTGTAGCCGCATCTTATGATAACAAATTTAACACCGGAATTCCTGACCTGAGCCCAGTTGATACTGCCGTTCCACTTGCTGACGTCGATACCCATGACGCCGGAGGATGATGACAGCACGCCCTCGCCGTTAAAGGAGTACTTGGCTCCCTGAATGACCTGTTCACCGGTCACATAATTTCCGTTTTTGTCGTAGTAATAGGTGTTTCCGTTTATGGTCCACCAGCCGTATCTTGTGCCGTTGTTGTCCTTGTTTTCTTTGCGAAGGTAAAGAGTTTTCTTGCCGTAATAATCATCGTAGGTGGCTTCTCTGTAACTGCCGTCGTCATTTTTGATGTAAACGACGTTTCCGTCCTTATCCTTTAAGACCGTCTTGTTGCCTTCGACAACCACTTCAACCTTGGCATCCTCATATTTGTCGGAGGATACGGTGATCGTTGCGCTTCCCGGTGCGACAGCGGTTACTTTGCCGTTCTTGTCAACGGTGGCAACGGAATCCTTGGAGGACTTGAAGGTCACCTTCTCGGGGCCCTTGGCTGTTATGATGGAGGTTCCGCCAACCTTCAGGGTTATCTTGGTGGCGTTGAGCTCCATGGTGTATTTGTCGGATTCGGAAACCTTGACAGTTACCTTGCCATCGTTGTAACCGTCAGCCTTGAGCGTAATGGTTGCTGTACCTGATGCAACTGCAGTAACGGTACCGTCTTCGGCAATTGTCGCTATCTTGGTATCGGAAGTCTCAAAGGTGATCTTGGAAGGAGCATCACTTACCGAAATCTTCTCCTTGTCGCCCTTCTTGAGGACAAGCTCACTCTTGCTTATCTTAAAGCTCTTTTTCTCCGCGTCTGCCGGCTCGGGAGCAGGAGTAGGTTCCGGTGCTGTTTCAACATGAACGCTCACCGTAACTGACTTGTATCCCGATGCGCTTACTGTAATGGTGGCATCTCCGGCTTTGACAGCTGTCACCTTGCCGCCTGATACCGAAGCGACGCCGCTGTCGGAGGAACTGAACTCAGGGCTTGAAGGTCCTGCCACGCTGATGGTTGCCTCTTCGCCTTCCTTCAGGGTGATGCTTGAAGGGGTTACTTCCATGCTGTACAGCTCTTCCTGGGAGCCGCCTTCATTACCGCCTTCAGATGATCCACCGCCTGTATTTCCACCCTCGGAGGAGCCGCCTTCACCGGCGTTTCCGCTCTCGCTGCTATTGCCCGAGCCGCCTTCGCCGGTGCTTCCGCCCTCGGAAGGCTGAGAAGATTCTGTTCCGCCTCCCTCTGTTCTTCCAAGGTAAGTCAGTGATGAAACAACCTTGGTCCTTGCTGCGGTATATACATTTGTTCCGGTTGCCTTTCCTGAGGTGTAAGGGGCAGGAATATCGCTTCTGTTGATCTCTTCGTACTTGTATTTCTCCTGGCTGGAGGATGAGCTGTTCTGGTTGCTCTCCACCCACTCAACCGTATCGGTAAGCTGGGATTCCACAGCTGTTTTCTCGGCCGTATCCTCAACGGCCGCATTTATCTGAGATTCTTTCTTGATCTCATCGCTGACATCAACCGCTTTCATCTCCACCGTGTCTTTTACCGTGAGAGTCTGAGTGGAGGTATCCAGCTTGTAGTTCTCATATTCGGAGGACAGGGCCTTGGGTGTGATCTTGTACTTGCCGGCGGTTATGTCCTTCTTGTAAATGATTCCGTCTTTGTCGTGATCGTCATAGGTGACCTTTGTTCCATCAGGGGTCACAACATCTATCTCGAAGTGAACATTGCTGATGAGCTTCTTGGTTTCAGAGTTGATGAACTTCACCTTCATATCACTCTTGATGGAGGTAAGAGTCACCTTGACGCTTATGGTCTCGTTCTCCTCAATAACCTCTTCCTCGAGCTGCTCTTCTTCCTCTTCAATCATGCCGGCGGCCAGAGCCTTGGCCTTCTGAGCATCCGCCATGGCAATAAGACCGCTCTGTCCGATGATGGTGGTCTCACTGAGGGACTGGCCAATCTCGGCGAAAGCGTCGATATCACTCTTTCTGTCCAGAGCCTTTGAATAAAAGCCTGCAAGGGAAATACCGCAGATCAAAAGCAGCAGCGCCACAAACATGGCGATGCGCTCCACTGCGCCGGTGTTCTTGAAAAATTCAACGATCTTGGCTCCTGCTGCCGCAAAAGCTGCGCCGGCTCCTGACTTGCGGCGGGTGTTCCTTCGGAAATCTCTCCCTGCGTTGCGAGAATCGCGGTAGTTCAGTTCATGGCGGGAGTTCCTGCCTGAGCGGCTGGCAGATCCGCGGGCATTGCGACTGTCTCTGCAAGCCTTTGCACCTAAACCTGCTGCGGCGTAGCGATCATCTTCATCATCCTCGTCGTAGCGATCGTCGTCGCTATGCTCCCTGTCGAACTCATCATCCTCAGGGTAGTCGTCATCGGATTCATCGCCGTACTCGCGCTCGAATTCTTCATCTTCGTAGGAGTCGTCATCCTCATCGTACTCCGGGTCATAATCATCCCCGTCGGAAACATCTTCCTCGGAGTAATCCTGCTTCTCTTCCTCGCGATAATCCTCCTTATCGGAGTAATCCTCGTCCTCGTAGTACTCCTCGTCAGAGTAGGCTGCATTATCGAGGGAAGCAGTATTATCTAACGCTTTGGTCTCTGCTGATATGCTCTCTGCATCTATATTCGCTGCAGTCGCGGTCTTTGCCGCGTCATCGTTTTGAGAACCGCGATCATCGGTTATGTTGTTGGCAATCCTGTCAAAGGCTGCAACATGAATGATGTTGGAACCTTCGCTGAACGCCGGTGATTCCTCAATTTCTTCGGGTTCTTCTATTCCTACAGCCTTATCTACGGCTTCCGAATTCCAGGACTCGGTCTCTATGAAGGGCTCGTCATCGTCATCCGCGGCATTATCGTAATTATTACCATCTTCATGGTCTTCTTCAGGATAATCCTCATCGGCATACTCGCCATCTTCATAATCCTCGTCAGAGAAATCTTCATCGGCGTACTCGCCGTCTTCATAATCCTCGTCAGGATAATCTTCATCGGCGTACTCGCCGTCTTCATAATCCTCGTCAGGATAATCTTCGTCGGCGTATTCATCCTCATACTCCGCATCATCCTCGTAATCAACGTCATCGGCGTAATCCGCATCGTCGTTGCGGTAGTAATCATCCCGCCTGTAATTATCCTGTCTTTTCGCAGGGCGTCTCCTGCGGGTTTTCCTGTTAAATATTCCTAATCCTTTTTTCATACCTTTTCCCCATACCAATATCTTGTGGTGGACATACTACAGCCACTATATCTTATCATTGAATTTTAACATTTATGGGATAGATAGGCAAATTTAGGATGTTCTTTCGGGCACCGGGGTCTATATAATTCTATATAATTCTACATAATCTACATAATTCTACATAAAACTATATAATCCAATAGAATCCCCTATATCTGCGAATGTCCACGCATTGAATGATCAATTTTCCCTTTTGCCAGCCAAATCATAACATTTTGACTGACATGTTAATTATCAAACAGATCATCACCCAAGATAGTATTCTGAATTATCCCGGAATATTTGTTTTGCTTAAATCCCGTTCCACAAACAATTGTTACATGAATGGCATCTTTTGTACCGGATTCTTTTTGAAACTGAGCCAGTCTATTTTGTATCTTTTTATATTCATCAGCATCGATCGAATAATCTTCATTTGTATATTTCATTTCACAAAGGTTTATCACTCCATCTTTTCTACTTATGACCAGATCAACCTGTGCTCCATTTTCAGCTTTGCTTCGCCACGCAAATTCTTTTGTCTCAATGCCACTTATTCCCAAAGAGGCTTTTATCTGATCAATGTGATTAAGACATACTATCTCAAAGGAATTCCCCCTCCATGAATTATATCCGGGAGAATTTATATATTCATTCCAGGAATCAAATTTCCTGTTCTCTAGAAATTTAATGCTAAATAATGTGAATGGATCAATAATCTGATAAAACTCCTCATTTTCCCCCTCAGATAATGTGCTGAACTTCCTAATAAAGCCACATTCTGTAAGTTCTCTAAGATCTTTTGTCAGGACTGAGCCTCCACCTATTTCCTTGATTCTAGTAAGTTCTGCCCTTGTCATACCATCTTTTTTATTAGCCAAAGCCCCAAGTATAGCTAAATGCTTCTCCGGTTTGTCAAACAGTGAATGAAAGAGACTATAATACTCGTCATGAAGTGCGCCTTGCTCCTTAAAGCACATTTCATTTACATTCTGTGTAAGACTGAGACGTGAATCCATGAGATTCAGATAATACGGTACCCCACCAAAAAACATATAGCTTTCAATCATCTGCTTTCTTGTCATAACGATATCGTTTAATTCATATAGCTCTTCACATTCCGCAAGTGTAAACGGCATGAGATGAATACGTCTTGTAACTCTGTTATGGAATCCTCTTCTGTTTGTAAGCAAATTAGTAATAATCCACGATGTGGCTGAACCACAGGTTATGAGTACCAAATCCTCCTGGGATGATGCCCAGCTGTTCCAAAAATAGTCAAGTGCACTCTTGAAATCAGATTTTGCCGTATCCATCCATGGGAGCTCATCAAGAAAAACCACCCTCTTATTATTTATTGGCTCGCGATATACTTTATCGTTTTCAAGAAACTTCTTTAGGCGTGCAAAAGCCTCAAACCAATCCGCCGGGGTACTTGGATCCCCATAGCCGAACTCGTTGAGACTGGCGTTAAATCCTCTTAGTTGTCCTTTCATCCTTTCGTCGGTAAGACCAGTAGCATAAAAAGAAAACTGTTGATTAAAAAACTCTTTAATCAGATAGGTTTTTCCTACTCTTCGTCTGCCATATACAACAACAAACTCAGGTCTTTTTGACTTAAGGCATTGCATCAAACAATCTTTTTCGCATTTTCTTCCAATAATCTTCATAAGTGTTCTCCCCATCTATAAATCGCCACAGCACACCTGCAAAAGTATATATTTGGCGTAATATCTGCTATATTTGCATTATAAATCGCCAGCACATGCAAGTCAACTAAGTCACATACAAATAATAGATATAAAAAAGTGCTAATGAAATATATTCATTAACACTTTTGCCACATTCATATTGAAATATTTACTGTAACTCCCTATTGGATTTCTAATGTTTATCCATCTAAATTCCATTACTCCGGATAGATCACCCTGATAAAGTGATCTGCCATAAATGCATTACAGTCCGCATTGACATGGATATTATCAAGCAGCCAGCTGGAGCTGTTGTCCTCGTGAATGGTTCCGTAGTAATTGTCCACAAAAGACACTCCGGTAGATCCGGACACATCGATCATGAACTGCAGATAGGTGGTCAGCTTACCGTTTCCAAAGTCATATCTGTCGCCGCTAACCAGCGATCCGTCAGAGCCGTAGGCGTAGCACATGGGGAATGACATGCACACGATCCTGATAAAAGGATACTTCTCCTGGATCATCTTGATCCCGGAATTCAGCGCACCGCTGTAAGTCACGGGATCAGAGTCGTTGTCAGGGTTCATGCCGATGCGAAGGCTGATATAGTCCTGAGCATCATAGAAGATCACCAGGGTGTCAACAGTGTTCATATCAAGAGCAGCCAGTTCCTCAGCGTGCCTGTCATAAGTAGAATCCTCGAACTGTGTAGAAGCCTCAACAAGTTCTCCGCAGCTGCCATTAACAATGCTCTTCGCAACATTAAAGAAACTGAAGGCATCTATGGGCTCACTTCCGTTCGCATCCTTTAGCGCCACCGTGGAAGCAGGGAAGCCAGCATTGATAACATTGGCGCCAAGCTTTTTCTCCACCTGCTGCACAAATCCATTCTCGTCATTGTAATAAGTCAGGATGTCATTTCCCAGGAAAAGAATCGTCTCCTTCCCGTCATCCTCGTGAAGGGCCTTTTTATCTTCAGGCATGAGGAATATCTGGTCCAGAACCTCAACCTCAAAGCTTTCGCCCGTCACACCTTCTGTCTTGGCTGTACCCATGTTCCAGCGAATAAGCTTGTACGCCGAGAAGAGTACCACAGCGATTATCACACCAAGCAGCACCTTGAATACCCATGAAGGGACGCCGTTCTGTTCATTCAATTCATCTCTCTCATCTCTATCTTTACCCATTACGCATATCCTTCCTTTTCACTTCTTTGAACTGCCCATAGGCTGCCATAACTCAGGTTTTGGTCCATCCATCGCCGCGATACATTACCAGTCCTGTGACAGCAGCGCGTCATAGTCGAATTCTTCAACCATGCTTCGCATCTTCAAAAGTTTATTTTCCATCTCCTCTGATGAGCGAACTTCATATTCACCGCTCTTAAAGCATTCTACCATAAATCTGTTAATGTCGGGTTTGTAATGGGAATAATCCGCATAGTTATTGAGGTCCGTGACCTCCTCCATGGTCTGGAAATAGAATAGATGCACATTCTCATATTTCAAAAGTTCATCCGCCACACATTGGTACTGCTCAAAGGCCGCCTCGTAGAACCCTTCCTGCTGGAGGTTGTGCCAGTACAGAATGCTGTAGGGCGGGAAAAAGAAATAAAACTGAGTTTCCGGGTGCTGCTCTACAAAGGGAAGAATATTCTCCTTAAGGTTCGCCTCGGTAGCAGGGAGCACGTCCTCTTTCCCATATACAACCTCCGACTTCTCCGGTTCCTCATAGGTGTGCATAACCCACTGAATATTGTAGTAATCCGGCGTCCACCAGCTGAAGTAGATCTCCGAAAGATCCGAGCCCTTGCGTTGTATCAGGGGCCTCATGATATACTGCAGGATCACATCCTTGTTCAGCACATACTTCACGTCGTTAAACACGTTGTCATCATACAGGTACTCCGGTAGCGGATACTTGGTCTCCATTGTATCTGCCGTCATTGTAGGAATATCCAGGGCAAAAAACACAGCTCCCATGGGATTTACCTGCCTTGCCCTTGTGCTTTCATCAAACACGATTGACAGGATATTGTAATCATCCCTTGGATAAGCCCCGCTGTAGCTGAGCTTCAAGGTATCGTACCCCAGAATCTCCCTGAAATCATCAGTATCAAAGTTCACAGTCATGGAAGATCCGATGATACATCCGTCATAGGTCATATTCTGCGCCATTCCCGGATTCTGACTAAGCTGATTGTCAATGATATAAGGAAATCCCGGAAGCGGCCTGTGATAATGAAAAAAGGGATCCACATACACCACAAGAGCTGCCAGGGCCGCAAACACCACCAGCACTCCCGCGATCAGTCCCGCAAACAGCCCTCCGTAGCAGTAGTTTTTGTCTTCCTTTACACCGGTCTTTTGGGCCTTTGCGATGTCACTATTCAATTGATCATTATCCTTCACATTTTCAGCCATAACTATGCTTTCTCACATTTCAAGTGTATTACATGTTCCTTTTACCTATGCAAAGTCCAAGAATCACAATTTGTATCGGTAGAACACCCATAATCTCCATGATCAATCGTCAAAAATTCATATACAGGAAGGTGCTCACTCCCGCGAAGCTAACCACTGACCACACCAGTAATACTCCGGTCAAAAGAGTCGTCTTCACCCCGATACGATCCCGGGCCGCCCTCTCTATGGCATTCGGGGCAAAAAACACAACTGCTGCCGCGAACACTACGAACAGCCACAGGCAGATATCCCAGGCAAAGCTCAGCTTCATGACAGGAGTCACTTTTATCACATACCACAGCTCATCCAGCATGAAGCATGATGACAGCGCAGAAGCAATGGGCTTTCTGCCGCCTGTAAACATGCGTACGATAAGAAGAAGCGCATCTCTGACAGTAGCTGCCCTGAAGAACACCCATGCAAGAGTTACGTAAATAAAGGTCATTATCACTTTTATTGCCCGTGGCACCGGCAGAGGATGATCTTTCAGCATCCTTGTCACCACATACAATGCGCCATGCATCACTCCCCAGACAATGAAGGTCCAGCCGTTTCCGTGCCAGAGGCCGCTTACCAGGAACACGATCATAAGATTGATATACATCCTGGCCATTCCTCTGCGGTTTCCTCCAAGAGGAATATAAATGTATTTTGTAAAAAACTTCGTCAGAGTGATATGCCATCTCTTCCAGAAGTCTATTATATTCTGCGCTTTGTAGGGGGAGTTGAAATTAAGCGGCAGCTCAAATCCCATCATCTTGCAAACACCTGCTGCCATATCACAGTATCCGCTGAAATCAAAGTACAGCTGGAAGGAATAAAACACCGCAACCAGCACAGCTTCAAGGCTTCCAAGGGTCGGAATATTATCGAAGCCCCAGTTTACAGCTTTCCCAAAGGTATCCGCCAGGATAACCTTCTTAAAGAGCCCCATGGAAAAGAGATAGAGCCCCCGCAGAAGAACCTCATAGTCCACCCGCGCATCCATGGCCTTCTCAAACTCACTGTCAAACTCGGAATATCTCATCAGCGGTCCCTGAAGGAGCTTAGGAAAGAACAGGATATAGGACAGATATCCAAGAAGATCAAATCCATTGCCGTTTCCGGCAGTTTCACCGGAGAACGGGATTTCTCCCCGATACAGGTCAACCAGATATGAAATCTGATTAAAAGTATAGAAGCTCACCGCCACGGGGAAGAATATTCCGTTAAACTTAAAAGCCAGAAGCCAGATCACATTAACCGTCACGGCGGCCCCAAGAAGAATTCTGCCTGGAGTTAAAGTGGCAGCACCATTTCCTAAAGCAGATTCATCCGCTCCCTTAAGCCCTTCATCTTTGCGCAATATAGCAGCTTGCCCTCTGTGCCTTACAAGTATCCATGCCAGCACCCCGTTCACCACGATACTCATCACCAATGCCAGCAGATTACGCCATCCGAAGGGCGCATAAAAAAGAAGGGAGCAAGCAGCCACCAAGGCCTTGCACAGCCCCCTCATCTTAGGATTTTCATATGATGCCTTCCTGACCGCAAAGAACGCAATCAGAAAGACCGGCAAAAAAGCCAACACAAAAATATATGAATTGAACAACATATGATCAGAGTTACCCCTTATTCTATTTCATATACATGCTGAGGCCACTGCTTATCCTCCGGAGGATAGGACATGTAATCCCCGTAGGTAATGGAAAACCACCTGTCATAGAGCTTTGGCATCGGGAATTCCTTTCCTCTTATAATGCCCGTGTCGCACCCATTCAGGATACATGGGCCAAAAAATGTAAGTCCCCAGTACTTTGGATTCATCTGCTCGTTGGAAACGAAGACGGTTGGAAGTTCGCCCTCTGTCTTGTCATGTCCGGTATCAGAACACCCCGACGCAGCAGTGCCTGCGTCTTCTTTATCCATACCTTGGGGCATCGTCAGCACTCCGCCTTCTGTCTGCACTTTTTTGTACCACGCGGCAATCTTACTTAAGGGTATCAGCTTTCCAACGGATGACAGCACAAAGGCCACCGCCTTCATCGCCCCCTTAAAGTGAGCATAATTCACATAGGGTCTGTGACCCAGAGCCAGAGCATAAAGGAACTTGAGCTTTGTCAGCTGAAAGTCACTTTTCTTTATATCATAAACAAACAAATCCATGGTGGGATGCAGAAATCTCCCATCATAAAAATCGTCCGCCCCGAAATTGGTGGCGGCATATGTAACAGACGTATTGGCAATCTTCACCATGAAATCATAGAAGGTGGGATAATCCTCCGGTCTAAGGAGTTTAAGTCTGTCCGGTGCCTCTTTTTCAAACACCTCAAGAAATCTGTCGTACTCAGCCCTTACAAATCCTATATCCACATCATCGTCCCAGGGGATAAAGTCCTTATGCCTAACCGCCCCAAGGAACGTGCCCCCGTGAAGATAATACTTTATATCATACTTGCGGCAGATCCTGTCCACCTCGCAGAGCATGTCGAAGTTGGCATCATGGATCTTTTCCATATATTTTGCAGTTTTCTCATCCATGATTCATGCCATCCTCACTCGCTGCTCATCTTTATAGGTCAAAAACGTCTCATCCCCGCTCAATAACCTCAGGATCTGCATAGATGTAATATCCGTCCACAGTATCTATAAGTTTAAGCCCCAGTGTGGTCAGGGACTTATCAATCCTTCGCTCCGCAGACAGCACGATATAGCTGCACTTTGTCTTTCTTGTCGCCTCAAGAAGCGCCTCCGCATCGATAACATCAGGCTTCTCCATCGCCTCGTAGACTACATTGTAGTAATCCCACTGGGTTGCGACCATCTCTCTGCCGTAGGGCATAAGTATGTCGGTGTCATACTGTCTCACAAAATGAACCAGCTCTGAAGGAAAAGCTGCACGAACTCTGGGCTCCCCTTCCGCGGGCGCTATCACATCGCAGATATTGATGACGTGCTGAGGAATATGATAAGCATTCTCAGCAACAGTCACATATTGATTCAGGTACACCAAAGATCCCGACAGCACCAAAGCTGCCAGCACTGCAACACCTGCAACTCTCTGCCATTTTCTTTTCCCGAAGCTGACAGCAAACCTGCAGCCGGCGTAGCCGATCACCACGTACATAGGTACCAGCCACAGAAGCCTGTAGTAGGTATCACTTCCATCGTCGAAGGCTGCCACATACACGATCTTTGTTACAGGCAAAAGAAATCCCACCATCACCACAATGGGAAATATGCCCAGCAGTATTTTTCTTTTCAGGTCCTTCTCCGTAACGGTGATATAAATTGCCGCCGCGATCAGAAGGATCGGAAGGAACGGGTTTCCGAAGTAGAGCTTGAAATCAACCCAGCATTCCATAAAAATTCCGTACATAGATTATCTCCTACAGCGAAAAATACACAGCCAGATAGGCCAGGTTCGGCAGAATGCATAAGAAGGCTCCCACCAGCACAGTCCATCTTCGGGAGAAGAACAATAATATCAACGTAAACAGGCCCACCAGTGCGCTTCCAAAGATAACGCCCATGGAACTGCAGACTCCCGAGAACATGTTTATCAGTCCCAAGATAACCCATGGAGAGATGCGCTCTCTTTTGGTCGACATTCTCTGGTATCTTGCAACATTCTCTGCCACAGAGGTGTGCTTCATAAGTGCGCTGTCCTTGTTGTCAAACACGAGGCCCTTGCCTCGCGGCTTGATATCCTCAAACATCCAGAGGAACATCCAGACGATCATAGGGAATACCAGGTTTGCCACCAGGGCTTTCCCCTGCCAGGTCCTCATAAGAAAGAAGGTGGCCGGAGTGTATATGGAAACATTTCCGAACATCATGAGAACCGCGATGAATACCATGAAAACCGGTATCACGTGTTGTCTTCTTCTGAACAGGATCCTGCCTATCTCAACATAAACCAGATAAACCATGGGAATAAAGAACAATGGCAATATACTGTGGGAAAGGATAGTCGCATGAATGTCACTCTTCTTTGCAACAAATCCTATCCACATGGTGATCACCGCCAGAGCATGCCTGATATCCAGTGAAGTACTGGTCCCGGTATAGGGCAGGATCGTGTTCATGACTCCCGCCTGCTGCGCCAGAAGCGACTCCACCACATAGTAGGCGTCATCCCCGTCAAAGCTTGCCATCACAACGCTCATCACCATCTGGAAGATCATGATAACAAAGAAAATCCCCCAGTAAATAAGGCTCTCTTTGGAATAATCAAGCTTGAACATAAGCGGATCGGACCTTGGATTCATAAGATCCTGAGCCTGGGCGTGGGCCTCACCCGGGAATAGCGTAAGAAAGTTCTTTTCCCCGCGGAAAAGAAGCATCGCAGTCCGGACAACTCCTGCAAGGGCCAAAAGGAGTGATGCTATCATAAAAAATCTGCAGCAAATACTGAAGGCATCGTATACGATCCTGGTCATACAAGCGATAGCCACCACCTCGAAGACAGCCATATACATAAGAAAACCCAGAATAAAGGTTATACCCGCTGTACGCCTTGGTCTTGGCAATATGAAATTGAAGGCCAGTCCGATGAAAAAAGGCACAAGAACCAGCCACAGCACCAGACTAAGCGCCGCCACAACAATACTCATCTGTTATTTACTCCGCAAGCATAAGTTTAAGGTGTTCCTGAAGGATACTGATACCGGTGAGATTCTCTCCGCCTCTTGGGATTATGATATCGGCGTACTTCTTGCTGGGCTCAACGAACTGCTCGTGCATGGGCTTTACGGTCTCTCTGTACTGGGTAAGTATGGACTCGATGCTCCTTGCACGCTCCACCATATCCCTTCTGATCCTTCGCATAAGCCTCTCATCGGCATCGGTCTCAACAAAGACCTTGATGTCCATGAGGTCTCGAAGCTGCTTATTCTCAAGGATCAGGATTCCCTCAAGAATGATAACCTTCTTGGGAACCACATGAACTGTGGCGTCAGACCTGTTATGAATGGTGTAATCGTAAACAGGCATGTCAATTGCCTCGTTGTTCTTGAGCTTCTTAACATCCTCGATCATCAGGTCAGTGTCAAAGGACTCGGGATGGTCATAGTTGAGCCTGCTCCTGTCCTCATAGGAAAGGTCGTCGTGAGCCTTATAATAGGAGTCATGGTTCAGCACCACAATGTCGTCTCCGAATTTCTCCTTGATCTTTCTTACGATAGTGGTCTTTCCGGAAGCTGTGCCTCCCGCAATTCCTACAATGCATGCATTCTCGCTCATAGTTTCCTCCGTTTATTGATTCTTATCTTCGTTATCAAAATTTATACGTTTCTCTTCAACCACTAAAGGTCTTGCTATGACCCGGGTGTTTATGTTCAAAATATATTCGCCCATGATCCCTATGAAAAAGAGCTGTATAGCGCCAATCAGGAACAGGCCGATGATCATGGGTGCGTAACCGGCATGGAAGCTATACCAGTGGGTCAGTTTCAGCACCAGATACACAATGGCTACGATAATATCTATAAGTGCGCAGAAGAACCCTGCAAAGGTGCAGAGACGCAGCCCTACCTTGGAGTAAGAGGTTATGCTGAGCATTGCCGCATCATACAGGGTATAGAAATTGTTGTGAGTTCTGCCGGCTCTTCTCTTTGGCTGCTGATATTCCACAGTGGTCATATTGAAGCCCTCGCCGTACTCCGCTACAATTCCTCTAAGAAAGGGTACCGGGTCGTTAAGCTTTCGAAGCAGCTCGATAAAGGTCCTGTCATAGAGCCCAAAGCCGATGAAATGCTCTATCATCCTTACATTGGACATATTTCTGATAAGCCTGTAATAGCAGGTCCTTAGGAAATAGATAAATGGATTCTCCCTGCTGGATTTCTTGACGGCGCTCACAATCCTGTGCCCCTTCTCCCACTCTTTTACCAGAAGAGGAATCAGTTCCACGGGGTCCTGGAAGTCGGCGCAGACAGGGATAACGCAGTCTCCGTCAAGCTGGCACATGCCGTAAAAAGGTGAGCTGAACTGGCCAAAGTTGGTCACGTTAAAGATTGCCTTGATCCTGCGGTTCTGAGCGCAGAGCTTTTCTATCTCCTCTCTTGTGCCGTCGGTGGAGGCATTATCAATAAAGACTATCTCGTAGTCGTAGGAGAGAAGGTTCTTTTGGAGTTCCTCTTCCACAGCACCGGCGATAGCCGCCACATTTTCCACTTCATTAAAGCAGGGAATAAGAATACTGATCTTCTTCATGATCTCCCTTTTAAAGAAACTCGGAGCCGTGTGTAGCTCCGAGTTTGGTTGTTTGATATATTGCCGCAATGGGCACAGGGGTCAGTCTACCTCAACCTCATCTTCTGTGGCCTTGGATTCATCTGACTCATGATATTCCTTCTCAGTATTGACGTTCCAAATGTTGCTGCGATCCTGAGTTCCGGAAAGAATGTTCTTGACGGTCTCGAAGGATGTGCACATGGAGTGGTCAATATTGTTATATCTGTGCTGGCCGTTTCTCCCGACACAGTACAGGTTGTCAATGGTGTTGAGGTACTCAACCAGCTTATCCATCTCATCATAGGTATCGAAATAAGCAGGATATGCCTTCTTAACACGCTCCATATGATAATCAATAACTTCCGAAGGATTGCTGATAAGATCAAGAGTTACCATCTCATCAATGGCCATCTTGGCAAACTCATCCTCGGTCATGTTCCACATTGAATCGCCCTCGAAGCAGAAGTACTCAAGTCCGACCCAAACAGTGTTCTTGATATCCTTAACCAGGTAAGGTGACCAGTTGTTGTAAATCTGGAAACGTCCCATTTTAACGGTTCTGTCCTGAACGTAAACCCAGTTGTCGGGCACGATATTGCCAATGGTCTTGATATTGGTCTTATTCACAAGGTTGAGCTTGGGAACAAGAACGCCCAGTGTCATATAGTCACGGTAAGGAAGTCCTGCCGCAATCCTGGCGGGATCTGCAGGAACATCGTTCATGCCTGCAACAAGGTCCTTAACAGGCATTGAGCTGATAACTACATCGCCGTCGATATCGATCTCCTGTCCATCCTGAAGATAGGTAACACCCTTGATATGGTTGCCATTCTTGCGAACCTTTACAACCTTGGCATTCATTATGATGGTGCCGCCAAGCTTCTTGATCTCTTCAGCGGTAACATCCCACAGCTGTCCGGGTCCGAGCTTGGGATATGAGAACTCCTCGATAAGTGAAGTTTCAACCTTGCCACCGGTCTTGCCATGCTTCTTGTTAAAGGCATTCTTAAGAACTGCCAGGATCGATACACCTTTTACTCGCTGAGCACCCCAGGAAGGATCGATCTCGGAAGGGTGTCTGCCCCAAAGATTCTCAGTATAATACTCAAAGAACATGGAATAAAGCTTCTTGCCAAAGCGGTTTACGTAGAAATCCTCCAGGGACTTCTCTTCCCTTTTAAAGAGCATGGCGTGAAGATATGAAAATCCACAAGCCATTGTCTTGGCAAAGCCCATGTTCTTGAAGGTCTCAACCTTCAGTGAAATGGGATAATCATAGAACTTCCTGTCAAAAAAGATACGTGAAACTCGGTTACGCCTGAGCATAACCCTGTCAGTCTTCTCCGGATCAGGGCCGCCCTTCTTCATCTTCATGGGACGGTCAAGAACGATATCATCATAAGTGGGTGCACCCTGCTGAGGGAGCATATTCTCCCACCACTCATTTACCTCAGGCACCTTGGAAAAGAACCTGTGGCCACCCATATCCATGCGGTTGCCCTTGTACTCAACTGTTCTGGAAATGCCGCCGAACTTGTCAGACTCCTCAAATACAATTACCTGATAATCCTTAGATTTGGTCAGAAGCTCATACGCAGCAGTAAGTCCCGCAGGGCCTGCTCCGATAATAAGCGCTTTTTTCATACGGAATACCTTCCTAAAAATAATATTTTACACAACATAAGTAGTATACCCCACAGCGCCGTTTTCTTCAACAGTTTGCGGGCAGATGGAGTGTGTTGTGAGAGTATCGCCGACATGGTGTATAATCTTTGTACATATATATCAGTAATTATAAGGAGAACTGCCAATGAGGAATAAAGTAATCAGTAAAATACTGTGCAGTGTATTGACTCTGACCATGTCATTCACATCAACAGGCATGGTTTCATTCGCCGGCGAAGAAGAAGCCTCACTTGAAATTACAGGTCAAGCAGAATCGGAAGAGAAAGAAGAAGCGGCAGCCGAAAAGTCTACATACTCATCTGAGCAACCAAGCGCTGACGGATCCTCCACTGAAGAAGTTCTTCCCGAAGACGCCTCTTATAGCAATACCGGGGAGTACAGTGAATTCCCTGAAGAAACCGACACTGAGCTTCAGGAAGAATCCTCTTCTACCACAATTGAAGGTTCATCAGATGCAGACAGTTCTCCGACTATTCCGGCCATCGTCTTCCCCGAAGGCTTTGAAGGAATGGTTGACGATGAACCGTCCTTCGAAGATTACTCTGAAGGTAATCCGCCGCTTTACGGTGCCAGTGACGATGATGTCTACGTAGACATCACAGGAACCTACTACACTCTGCCTGCGGATACGATCCTCAACCAGCTCAACAAGATCAGAAAAGAAGCCTTCGATGAAGGCTTGGCCACGAGCTACGTTCCCCTCAAATGGTCAGCGAAGATTGAAGCCTCCGCCAGGAAAAGAGCCATGGAAGCCGGAATCACCATGTATCATAACAATCTTTACGGGGGCAGCATTTATGAGTATATAGGGTATAAATCCCCCTTTTACTCTGTAGCCGAAGACCTGGCATGGAACAATAATCACAACAGCTCCGGAATAACCTATGGAATCAACCAGTTCTACGAAGAAAAATCCGAGTATCTCAAGGAACTGCGCGGAGAATCTCACGGAGTCACCGGCCATTACACCAGTATCATCAATCCGAAGTATGAATATGT
The DNA here is from genome assembly GCA_015056575.1 of Butyrivibrio sp. GTDB lineage: Bacteria > Bacillota > Clostridia > Lachnospirales > Lachnospiraceae > Butyrivibrio. Next base: position 23,346 of record SVGA01000001.1, on the reverse strand, counting down.
CGGCGTAGCCGGATGTCAGATGAGCTGCACTCCAAACGGATGGTTTACTGTTGCTCTGCAGCTTGGCGGAAATCCTATCACCGACGATATAGACGAAACCAAGGATAACTCCACCGGAAAAACCACCCAGACTCTCAGAGTCTCTCCCGGGTATATTTCAAGTGCCAATCTTTCCGGCCCGGATGAAGTTGCCAAGGGTGCAACAGCCACTTACAATCTCACGGGCAAAATCTCATATCCCTCTCGCTACGGCAACATTACGCCTGCATATGTTGCCCCGGGCGGAGAGGGCCGAGGCTTTGAATGGACCACCTCCGATAACTCCATCGCCGCAGTGGAAGACGGCGTTGTAACCGGTATCAAAGGCGGTAAAGTCAACATACAATCGAACATTGCCTCCAAGACCGCTTCCAAGGAAATCACCGTAACAGTTCCTCTGGATGGCCTAAGCCTGACCTGCAGTGCCATTGCTGACGGCATTTTAAACGACAACACCTATGAGCTCATAAGGGACGAAGTCAAAACCGGAACCATATCCGTAGAATATCTTCCCGATGATGCCACAGACAAAAAAGCTGTGACCTGGAAGAGCAGCAACACCAAAGTCGCCACCGTAAATTCAAGCGGTGCCTTCACTTTGCTCAAGGCCGGACAGACCGTTATCACAGCCACTGCCAAAACTTCAAACGCAGCAAAGCCAACCGTTACTGCAAGTATTACCCTTAACGTCAAGGTTCCGATCACCGATATCAAGTTAAATAAAGAGTCGGCCACTCTCAATTACACAGGCACCAAGCCGCCCACACTTCAGCTTTCCACTTCGATCGTACCTGCGGACGCCGAGGGAAGCATCGATGTGGTTTACACCAGCTCTGACCCAAATGTGGCTACAGTCAATGACAAGGGCCTTGTCACCGCAGTTTCGGGTGGAACAGCGACGATAACGGCAACCGCCGGCTCTTTTTCCAAGACATGTGAAGTAGAGGTTAATGCACCGGTCAAGGCAATAGCCACAGAGGCGGCTGAGAAGCGCCTTTTCACAACTGAGAATTCCTCGCAGCTGACGGCCACTCTGACACCTCTTTATACTTCGGACAAAGGAGTCACCTTCGCCTCCTCCGATACCTCAGTGTTCACTGTTTCCGAAGGTACGAAGACAGGATCCGGGGAAGTTACCATAACTGGCAAAAGCGGCGTTGCCACTGTTACTTTAAACAGGGTTGCTGCCGAAAACGGCGAAGCCACGCTTAGCGTCTCTACAGAAAACGGCAAGTTCCGGAAAGATGTAAAGGTCGTCATCGCCAAGCCCACTGAAGACTTTACCATTCACGCAGAAGGTGATGAAGAAGATCTTTCGGGAAAAGAGCTTAATAAGATGCAGCTTGGAGCTTCAACCAAGTATATCTGCGATGTTTTCCCTGCCGATGCCTACGACAATTCCATTATCTGGGAGAGCTCAAACCCGACTGTTGCACGGATCACAGCAATAGATGAGTCCTCCTCCCTCGTCAGCTACATCGGCAAAGGAACTGCAACAATCACCTGCACGAATAACAATGCCCCCACTCCGATAGTTAAGAGCTTTGAAGTCACTACCGGGATTTATGCAGATGCGATCTCTTTAAGCAGAGATACTCTAGAGCTGTATGAGGATGAAAGCTATGGGCTGACTGCAGCCATTCTTCCCGAAGGAACCGAGGAAGGTGCAGTTGTCTCATTTACATCTGATAATACCGATGTTGCAACAGTAGACAATAGTGGCAATGTGACTGCCATAGCTGCCGGAACAGCCGTGATCACTGCATCATCCGATGGTCTTACCTCTGCTGACTGTACAGTAACTGTTTACGCCTCAGATGTTGTCTTGGGAGATACTCCTTTTGAGGACGAAAACATTGACGGCATCTGGCTTGCGCGTCAGAGCTTTGATACAGAAATTGAGTATACGGGAGCAAAGATAACCCAGCCCGGAATCAGGCTGTACTATGGCAAGCGCCTGCTCAAGGAGAAGACAGATTACACCGTCTCATACAGGTACAATATAAATGCGGCTCCGGCAGATTCCTCCAAGGCGCCTCAGATGACGGTTACACTCAAAGGAAATCTTCAGGGTAAAAAGACCTACTATTTTGCTATCACTCCTGTGGATATAAATGGCAGCAAAGTTACAGAGAGCGGTCAACTGACTGTCACCTACAATAAGAAGGCTCAGAAGCCCGTTCCGGAACTGTACTTTAAAGGTAAAAAACTGGTAAACAAGAAGGATTTCACCTGTGAATATAACGATGAAGCCGAAAAGTATACAGGTCCCAGTGGTGATGATCTGCCCGTCATTACAATAAAAGGCAAGGGTAATTTCGCAGGCGTCAGAACTGGTACATTCAGGATCGTTGAGGCAAGCCAAAGCCTTGGCAAGGCTTCTGTCACCATCGGTCCTTCAGATACTTCATCAAAGAAGATTTTCTTCAAAGGCTCACTTACCCCTGAAGATCTGAAGATCGTGGTTAAACTTGGGGGCAAAGAAATAGCTCCGGCATATTATGAGATAACCTCTGATCTTCCGGATAAGCCCGGCAAGGCAGCTGTGACCATAGCTGCAACCGAAGAAGGGCACAAAAACAATGTCTTTGGTTACAAGACAGTAAACATCACCACATATGCTGACAGAAGTATCAAGGATGCCTCCATCATTGGATTTACGGATTCCATGGTATTTGATCACGTAAAAGCTACGACCGGGGGAGGTATGGAACAAGAAATATCCCTTAAGTGGGACGATGAAGTCCTGACTGAAGATACAGACTATAAGTTAACCTATTCCGGAAACACCAAAGTCGGTACAGCCAGGATGACCGTAACCGGCCTTGGAAGATATGCAGGAAGCCTTTCAAAGAGTTTCAAGATCATACCCTGTACCTTGGACATAACAGAGGAGCATCCGGAAGAAATGTCTTTTACCAAAGGCGGTGCCAAGCCCAATGTTACCGTAACCTATGGAAAAAACACTGCTTCCGAATATGTACTTAGCAGCAAAACGGATTACTCTGTTGTCATCCTTGACAAGAGTGATCGAAAGCCCGGAATCATGCAGTTCCGGATTGTTGGCAAAGGTGCCTTTAAAGGCTACAAGTCCGAGACCTTAAGCATTTCCGTGACGCCGGGGGACCTCAAAAAGGCAACCATGGTGCTCACCGACAAAGCAGCTGTATCCAAAGGCAGTGGATGGAAGTCGTCAGTGAAGCTCCTTGACACTAACGGCAAAGCCCTCACATCCGGCAAAGATTACGAAAAGAACCTGATCTTTGCCTACGAAGGAATGACTACCGCCCCTGTGCCTGCCGCCAGAACCACAGTCTACGTGACCGCCATCGGAAAAGGGGACTACGCCGGCTCCTCTATAACAAGATCCTACCGGGTTTTTGAGAAAGCCATAAGTAAACTCACTTTCGTTGTGGATCCCGAGAAAGTCATCACCTACACAGGCCGCTCCATAGAGCCCCAGGCAGGCGTCAATGTCCACGCCTATCCCTCAGCCAGGAACGCCAAGGCGGGGACAGGTGAGATCGCCCCGGCAGATAACTATATGATCATCGGCTACACCGCAAACGTTAATTCCGGCACCGGAAAAATTACTGTCAGAGGCCTTGGAACTTACGGTGGCACGAAAGTGCTCACGTTTAAGATAAAGAAAAAGAGTTATTGATATAGCAATATTATGTTGTCGCTGATCCGAACATTTCTTAAGATTTTCTTAAGATTATTCTTTTGTTTCTTAATTTTTCTACAGAATTAACACCAAAATTCTTTTTTGGTGTTAGAATGTGTTTTGGAAAAGCGAGGAGAAATCTATGAAAAAGAAATTGAAACTTATAACAACAATATTGCTGTCCACAACGCTGATAATTAGTGGATGTTCACTGGATGCCGACAAGGATACTCAGACCGCTACGGAATATGTCAATGATGATGTGGCTGCTGCCGAAGAAACCACAGAGGAAGCTGCCGCCACCGATTCTTCCATAGTGGTTATCGAGAATCTGTTTGAGCCACTTCTTGAGGAAATCTCATCTTCAGCCGAGAGCTCAACTATAGTTAAAGAGGAGCCCGCAGAAGAGACTGCCGGTGAAGAAACAGCAGAAGAAGTTGACAAAGTGGAAATGGTATTCTTCGGAGACAGCCAGTTTGCCAACGGCAGAAGCGACGGATCCAGCATTGCGGACATGATTGCCACAAGAGTACCAAATTCAGTGGTATATAATCTTGGAATAGGCGGTTCAACTGCATCTTTGGAGGCATCTACAAACCTTACCACTCCCGATAAGGTTACCAGTAACTGCTTTGTAGGAATGGCTTATGCATTGGCAGGAGAAGCGGATAGAAATACCATTCTTGCTGACAATCACGAAGTCCTCAACACCATGAACAGTATTGTTCCTTCCAAGGTTGATTACTATTTCATCGAATATGGTGCCAACGACTTCTTCAGCAACGTAAGACTTGATATTGACCTGCATGATCCCGACCAGATTCACACCTACTACGGTGCTCTCAAGGCCGGAGTAGAAAAACTTAAGGCAATAAGCCCTCAGGCTACGATTTTTATTGTGTCTCCATTCTATAGCATATACAAAAGTCCTGAAGGTAGTTATATTGGTGATTCTTACATTGTCAGCAACGGAATAGGAACCCTTGCAGACTACGCCAAGAAATCACAGAATGTTGCCGAAGACACTCAAGTCATTGCAATAGATACCATGTTCAGAACACATACAGATCTTTACCTTGATACATCTGATCAGTATCTCATGGACGGTGTTCATTTAACTCTTAAAGGAAGACAGATATTCGGGCGTGTTTTTGCTCATTACGTAAATTTCCATGAGCACAATGAGCCCTACGCTTATCTGGAGACAGACTTTATCAAAATAGCCGAGTACGATACCGAGGAATACTACAGATACGACGAAGGCATGATGAAGGAATACTATCCCGAGTCATGGGCCAAGTATATAAAGGGAGAATTTCCTCTGGCTCAGCCTTCAGAAGAAGCACTTTCCTGGGATAACTGATAAAACCCCAGGATAAATGTAACGAGGAATCTCAAGAAATTGACCATAACAAGACCGTATGCCATACCGGAAATTCCCATATTTACAGACATAGGAATCACCACCAAGGCAAAGGCCGCTGCATAGATGCAGTTTATGATCATCTGAAGTTTCTCATCAGAGAAACTCAGGACCACGACCATAAGAGTCCCGGACAGGAAGTACAACAGCTGCCCCAGGGCAGCAACAAGAAAATACTCCTTTGCCTGGGCATATACATCCGGGTACATTAGCTTAACAAAAACATAGGATGCCGCGGTACAAACAGCAGTAAGAACTGCGGTGACAACAAGAAGCAAAGTGCTGGATAGAAGGAACTTCCTTTTATCCAGCCTTATTTTATATCCGGCAAGATAGCTGATGATCATACCGTTTAAAGGCGTAGTAACAAGAGCCACAATCTTTCCGAGAAGGCCTGCCACATAATAAATGGTCACCTCCTCTGCTCCGGTAAAGATCCGCAGAAAAATCCTGTCAGCGTTTAAAATCAGGGCTGATATGAGATTACCAAAGGAAATATAGAATACAGCCTTTAAATTGGCATCAAAGGCCGTAGAACGTTCAAAAAAGGGTGGTCTTAGTACGGATCCGCGGATGATAGTGTAGATGATACCAAATGCCTCGCCTAAAAGCAGAACAAAAAGCCATCCACCGAATCTATCGAATATGAAAAGTCCCAGAACATAACCTGCTGCCACAAAAGTGAAAAACAGGAAGTAGTCTGCAAATCTTATGTTCATTCGGTACTCAACATCACAATAGTACCGAATCACTGTTAAGACCATCAGTACAAACAAACCGGCAGTAGTACCAATAAATCCTGAGTTTTCTGACGATCCTTGTACAAGTCCACTTACAAGTACAGCTATCCCGGCGCTCACAGGCACACAGATAATCGCCACAATACCCAGAAAAGCATTGTAATCTCCGTTGGCCTCTACTCTCTCTTTTCTTGCCACAATCCTGGAATAGCTAGCAGATGTTCCGAATCCCGCGCCCATGATGGACACCGCGGAAATATAATAAAGAACGGTGCCAAAAGCTTCTGCTCCCATCCGGGCATTAAGCCCGGGGTAGATCACAAGCTGAAGGACACCGTTATATATTACGATTGCCAGTATACTTAGTATAAAGTCCCTTGAAATCCTGCCGGCAAAACCTTTTTTCAAAGTATTACCTCTCTCCTTTTATCACCATTTTCAAGACATTCTGTCCCCCAAAAGTAAGCATCGCGCCTATCATCATAGAAACAAGACAATAAAGAACCGAAACAAGTAGAATTGACGGACACGCCGGGTATAATGAATGTACCGCCGGCTTCAAATAAACGCCTATACAAGGATCCAAAAGATATATCCCAAAAGTAAGACCTCCCAATAATGTCACGCCCCTCCCCAAAGCACTCTCAGAACTCACTTTCCCAAATGCGTACCTGATAAGCAGAAAAAGGGAAACAGCGATCAAAAAGTTAAACTTATCAAACAATTGGTCCATGCCTGCAATATATGTAAGATACTCCTCAGCAAGAAGCGCGGCCACCAAAATCAGTGCTAGCAGTAATATCTTTTTTCCACCAACCCTGTCCTTATCCAAATGATTATCAAGTCCATATCCGATAAGTGAATAAAAAACACAGTCAATCATTACCAAAGCCGGTTGAAACTCTTCTGCCAGATATATATTAGATTGTAGCCTGATATTCAAGATTCTGAATAATGCGGGAACCACCCCAAAGAAAGCAAGTCTTAAAGTTATAAGATACATAGTATCCCTAAGGGTAATCTTCTCTGCCACATATCGCAGGAAAGGAAACATCATCAATAATCCCATATAGGAGTACAAATACCAGTATGCTCTGGCGCCATCAACCCTCGCAGACGCGAAAGTTCTGATAAATCCCGGAAGATAAAAGCTCTTTGTAGTCAACACATTTGCAATAATGCTGAATACCAGAAGGATAAAAAACATCTTTGCTATACGCTTAAAAATCTCCACGTATGTTCTATCCTTACCAAACAGCACACTGCCACTTATCATAAAGAAAAGCGGAACCGCTGCTTTTACAATCATTCCCACAAAAAGACGCCATACAAAAAGAGGAAAGGGCATGTTGTCAGCCGCATTAAAACAATTTATGTATCCGCTCGTATGATTAAGGATAACAAAAAAACATGCAATTATTCTTATCGCATCAATGTATACAACCCTTTTCCCGGTTTTCATCACTTCTCCGTGTCTTTAGAGTAGTCAGTCTCCTTATGTCTCTGGAGCATGTTAAGCTGCATCTCAAAATCTCTTCTCTTGTCAATAGCAAGAGTAGACAGGATAACTCCCGCAAACATACTCTGTACCGCCGCCATCATCACAAAACAGCACACGATCAGAGTCGGAATCCTGGGAACAAGATGAGTTGCCCAGTACTCCCGAAGAATAGGAATAAAGAATCCAATAGAAAGAGCAGCAAGCACCAGCGCTATGATACAGAAGAATCCGAATGGCTTGTAGCTTCTGTAAAGTCTTGCTATGGTCTTTAAAACCTTGAAGCCATCCGCAAAGGTATTGAGCTTGGAAACAGAACCATCGGGACGATCTCTGTAATCAATGATCACATTGTCAATCTGCATATTGTTATAAACAGCATGTATGGTCATCTCGGTCTCAATCTCAAATCCCTTGGACAGAACAGGAAACGTCTTAACGAACTCATAGGAGAAAGCCCTGAAGCCCGTCATGACATCTCTGATGTTGCAGTCAAAGAGTCTGTTAATACTGGCCCTTACAAGGTCATTACCGAAATTGTGGAAAGGTCTCTTATTCTCCTGATAGTAGGTGGAAGAAAGCCTGTCACCCACCACCATATCGGAGTTATGGTTAAGCACCAGATCAACCATTTCCGGAGCCGACTCCATGGGATAGGTATCGTCTCCGTCCACCATAACATACACAAGAGCATCTATCTCACGGAACATACGCCTTATTACGTTGCCCTTGCCCTGCATATATTCATTGCGAACAACAGCCCCGGCTTTGGCAGCAATCTCTGCCGTAGCATCCGTTGAATTATTGTTGTACACATATATGGTAGCCTCAGGAAGCGCTGCCCTGGCATCCTTTACCACCTTTTCAATTGTCTTTTCCTCGTTATAACAGGGAATAAGTACCGCTATCTTGTCCATGGGATCTCCTCAGGTCATCCGATAATAATCTTATTTGATTCCATCATCATCGTTATTCTTGTTTCCGATCTTCATACGCTCGTGACCTCCAAGCTTATTGGCTGCATCCTGGTCACCTCGAAGGATTGCATTAACGATCTGCATTCTGAATCCGGCATCGATGAAGTCGCAGTGCTTACAGAAAGGATAATTCTGCCTTCCCTCTGCAATCTTTCTTCTTACCTCCTGGAACTTCTCAGATCCCCAAGCTTCCTTGAGACTCATCTTGGTAAGATCACCAAAGTCTGTCACCTCAAAGTTATCGCAACAGCAAAGTCCCATCTTACCGTTGGGCATGATCCACATATCTGTGAAAGGAAGAAGGCAGGTCTCTTTGATAACCTTCTCAGTTTCCTTCTTGTTGGGAGCACTGCCTGCGCGGTTCGTAAGGACCTCCTGAAGATATCTCATCTGAATCTGGATATCCAGATCCTTGAACTCATCGGGATGAGCCTTCACATAATCGTAAAGCTCCTGAATATTCTTGTGGAGTTTCATCTCCATGGAGTAGTTGTTGATGATAAGCTGGTCGATATAAGGAGCTACCTCTTTTACCTTATCAATAGTCAGGATGAGGCCGTTTGTAGACATGAAGATAAAGCTGTCAGGAAGCTTCTCTCTGGCATATTTGTGTCTCTCCACGATCTTGGTATCAAGAAGGGGCTCATTGTTTCCGTAAAGGGTAAGGTGTCCCTTGTATCCCCAATCAGCCAGCTGGTCGATGATATTCTTGTAAACCTCATCATCTATCTTACAAAGAGGCCTCTTCTCCGCATGCACATTGGCAGTGCAGAAAGCGCAGGTGGAATTACACCTGTTGATGGTCTCGATATTTACGACGTTGGGCATGGGAACTTCCTTGGCATTCAGGAAGTAATCGCAGTAGGCTTTCTGTGATTTACTCCTTGTTGCGAACTGAAGCTTAAGATAAGCGTTGCTGGCAAGCATAGGAAAATGCTTCCTGGCAAACCATCCGAACTTTCCCATAAAACTGTTAACTCTAATAGGCATTTCTCAAATCTCCTCACATTCTCTTTTACATCATCCCTCATCCGGAGGATTGTCATTCCTCTGATAGAGGTAAAAGGTCTCGTCGTACTCATAGAATACGCAGCGTTCCTGCATCACAAGATCATACCTGTCGCCGATACCCTCCGCCGGATTATTAACACTAACAACAAAATCAGCTTCGCCACTGTGAAGGTAGGTCTTCTGGTAATCCAGAACTTCCTGCATGTTCAGGGTCTGCGTCTGGAAATAGTAACATATGGGCTTAGCATTAAGAACCGTGTACAGGCCCACATCAAATCCGAATTCGTTTATAATCCCGGGATTCTCGATCCCTGTATTCTCGATATAATCCTTAAAATGATACAGCCACAGATCCTCAGCTCTAAGGCCCATGACCTTGGGATTGATTGAAGTAAGCACCGTGATAATTACGCCAACAACCAGCGCCACCACGCTCGTACCAAAGGCAACTGACGTTTCCAGGATAGAGCCACCATAAGCCCGCCCGTGGGTATGCTTCTCAATCTTTCCCTTCAGGAACTTTTCTATTATATAACAAAACGGAATAAATCCAAACAGTACAAACACATTTGTAGGGAATGAGTAGTAGGGAAGGCTCACTCCGCCGATGAAGATCAAAAGGAGCAGGAAAAAGAGCTGGCTGCCGATATTTACAAGCTCCATCACCTGAAGTTCCACAAAGAATCTGCTTCTTTTGTACCTGGTGTGGGGATCCTCGTAAACACAGGTCGAAATTGTCGACGCCAGCAAATACAGCGCTCCAAACACCATCAGCACATACAGGAGAATATTGTTCAAAAAGTGGTTCTTCAGGATATCGTATATCTTGGCCACTCTCTCAGCAAAAGTCAGCTTGGCCGAATACTCAAACACATTCTTGTAAATATAAACGTAAAGCCAGTCGCCAACCGCTCCGTTAACCGCGAAATACAATAGCCAGGGCAATGTTGCCAGCAGCATTCCTCCAAGGAACACCAGACAACTGATAAAAGCTCTTGCCACAGACCTTGAACCCACGATATCAGCGATGAACACCATCATCATCCAGGCAAAGAACAGTCCCAGAGAGTTAAACTTGATATTGAGAACACAGCCTGCCAGGATTCCCCCGATCAGGACTGTCTTGTAATCCATGGGCTTTGGATAGATCTTCCTAAAATACCTTGCCGACAGATACAGCCCCCACACAACAAAGGGGAAAAGAAATTCCTCCGCACTTCCGCCCCAGTAGAAATTCCTTGAGGAATATATCACCGCCCCGGTGATGGGAGTGATGATATAGGGAAAGGTGCTGGGCTCAAGAAACAGCTGATAGATTCTAAGTATCCCAAGAAGAGCCGCCGTAGCGGCAATTATCTCCATTATGAACACGCCTTTAAAGGTAACGGGCGATATCAGTGACGCAATCCCGTAGATGAAGTACAGCATTATGCCCTTCTGATCAAAGAGGTCCCTGTAGGGCACCATACCTCTGAAAATGCACTTGCCAACTGTAAAGTAGCTGTTAGCATCATCCCAGAGATTGAATACGTACAAAAATGACGACCTGCTGCATACAGTCATGATCACAACAGCGCAAATAAGGCTCCAGACAAAGGATTTCAATTTGTTGTCCGGGATTTCATCACTCAGGTCATATTTAGCTTTTACCGTGTTTGTGAATATATCCAAAAATAACCTCCATACCGGCAGCCGCATAGGGCAGCCAGTAAATATAATATCTCATGGCATAGCGGGATGACCCTTCCCAGAACTCATGGAACAGCATACCACCGAATATAAGTATCAGAAGCAGCATCCTTGGCGTGGTAAGCTTCTTCATCCGAATGGCATTTATAAGAAATACCAGAACCCCGAGATAACAAACGCTCATAAACACGTTCATGATCCAGGCAAGGATCCGGCTTCCCTTCCCAAACACCAGAAAATCGCAAAGCTTGGACTGGTCCTCCACATGCCTGCTCACAAGATCCAGGTTGTGAGTTGATACGCACACAGGATCTGCCCACTGGGTAGCAAATTTACGTGAAAAGAACTTTATGCCGGCCTTGGGATTCGATACAAAATAAGAAAGCCTGTCGGCGATGTTGGATTTTGCAACTTCTGCAGTACGGGATGAATCATAGTCATTCTCTTCAAAAATCCTGTAAACATAGCCGTTAAACCAACCATCCTCAAGCTCACTCTCCTGAAGTCCCATGGCAATGTATGCCACAGAAGGATCGCCGTCAGGGATTTTATCAAGTCCTGTAAGATTGCAAAAATAAGTATCAACTGCAGCCAGAGCCCAAAAAGAAAGGGCTACAGAAAAAGCAGCCAAAGCAATTCTCTTCGCAAGGCGCCTGGGTATCGCTTTTGATTCAATATCCTTGTTCTTATAAGTGTAATCCCAGGTACTGCCTACAAGTATCATCATCAGTGCAATAAGAGTGATCTCACAATTAGTCTTTACAACTATAGCTGTAGCTATACTGACTGCCGACAATATACCATAGCGGATCTTCTCTGTCTTTACAAATCTTATCATCGAATAAAGAGCCAACGTCTGAGGAGCCATACTGATGATATCACCGTAGATATAGGTAACGTAATTATAAAAGAACAACGCCCCAAACGAGAGCAGTGCTGCAATACCTGCAACAACCTCATTCTCAAATATCTCTCTGGTAATCATAAAGATCAGGAACATGGTAATGATCACTGAGATGAGTTGCACTATATCCCAGGCAAAGTAGTTCGATGGACCAAACAGCTTATACATCCCTTGCCCGAAAGCCACATATCCTCGCTGCCAGGGGCACGTAAAAAGGTATGCTCCCCTTTGCGTCAGCGATGAATAGTCGCCTTCCATGAAGGCGTTAATTATATTATCAAGTGTCTTGGAATCATTCACCGCCTGAGGATGTATTGTAAGGATCAGCATCAGACTGTATGCCGTAACAAAGATAATTCCTGCTGCCACAAAAATGCTGCTCTTATTAAAAAGCTTCAATCTGTAGAAAAGATAAAATACGACCAGCACCGCTACAACAGATATCAGAAGCAAAAGATAATTCTCCCTGCCGTAAAGGGGCTGATCATTATCACAGTGCATCTCATAGTAAACAGTTGAAAGACTGCTTATCACCAGAACTGCAGCTGCAGCAACACTCAGAATAACCGCTATTATTATGTTAAGGATTTCCCACGCTCTTTTCATCCATCACTCCGGAAAGTCGTATTTGATCTTGTCCTGCTCGCTGATATCCTCTCCCAGCTGAACTTCATTCACCACAAGCTTTGTATCGGCTATAATAGTGTGCTTCTGTCCTGCCTTCATGGAGATAACATCCCCCACAGACACCTGTCTCTTCTCACCGTCAAGGATCACAGTGCCGGTGCCCTCCATAATGGTCCAAACCTCATCCCTGTGCTGATGGCTGTGATACTTAAGCCTGTTTCCGGGCAAAAGAACTACTCGTATAACCAGCGCATTGCTCTGAACATCTACTACAGTAAAGCTTCCCCAGGACTTCTCGGCGAAGCGAATATTGTCTGTTATCTTCTCAACATAAGGCTTGATATAGCTGGACTGTTCCTTGTCAGCAACAAGAATACCATCATTGCTGGCAGCAACCACCATGTCCTTGAGTCCCATGGCAATGATGGGGATATCAAGCTCATTAACAACGTTACTGTTAACGCAGCTGTCATCCATCTCCCCCTTGCCGATAAAGGGTTCATGCATCTCCTCAGCAAAGGTATTCCAGGAACCGATGTCCTTCCAGTCTCCTGAAAACCTCACAACGCCAATGGACTTCTCATGCTCACCAACCGCATAGTCAAAGCTGATCTTCTTGCAGTCTCCGTAGTGATCGCGAAGGTCAGTGAAGCCCTCAAACTTTATGAGTTCATGAGCTCTATCCAGGATATAACTGAGCTTAAAGGCAAATACTCCGCAGTTCCACAGAGCACCTTCATCTATGTACTTCTGCGCAGTCTCCACATCAGGTTTCTCCCTGAATGCAGACACAGCGCTGATATGGTCCTTGGTATCAGGCTGAATATAGCCATACTTCTCACTGGGGTAGGACGGTTCAACACCCATAAGGTTGAGGTTGTATGTGCCCTCCTTCACCATCTTCTCCAGTTCTTCAAAGCACTTAAAATATGAGTCATCCACATACGGATCCACAGGACATACGATAACAGCCTCGTCATCTGCTACTCCAAGCTCATCCTTTAGAAAGCTTGCTGCCAGCGCAATAGCCGGAAATGTGTCTCGCCTTGTAGGTTCCACACATACATTAACCGCATCACCAAGTTGATTCCTGATGGAAGATACCTGGCTCTTACTGGTAGCTATGGTAATACTGGCTGTAGGGTCCATTCTGCGGATTTGCCCGTACACCCTCTGTACCATTGATTCCAGTTCGCCATCATCATTATGAAATATCTTAATAAACTGCTTGGATCTTACATCATTTGAAAGCGGCCACAGGCGCTTGCCACTGCCGCCGGATAATAAAACTATGTTCACGATATGCTCCTTTAATGATCTTTCTTTATTAAAGACTTTCCAATCGCTTATATTGCCACAAAGTCTCCCTTTGGTCCACGCCTGACCCAGGTCTTGATATACTGCTCCTTGATAAAAGACACGAATCCATCAATCCTGTCACTGTGGTCAAATATCTCCAAAGCCATGAAATAGGCTTCTTTGTCCTCATCAAAGATAATAACCGGCGGAAGGTCATTTATCGTAAGAATATAATTCAAAATCGTCCTTCCCATCCTGCCATTGCCATCCGCAAAGGGATGAATTCTCTCAAAGCTGCAGTGAAACCAGATAGCAGCCTTTAGAACCGCCTCAGCGGTATTAAGCTTAGCTTCCGCCAGTTCTCTACAGATATAATCCACCTCATCGGGCACATCCTCCGGTGGAACTCCAACGGACAGCCCGACTCCATAGTAATTCTTCTTATATTCTCCCGGACGCTCGCCTTTGGCCCATCTGCTCTCATCGTAACATCCGTGGCAAAGCTTTTCATGTATAATCCTTATCAACTCAGGTGTCAGAGATTCTTTGTCAGCTATCTTGCTCTTCAGAAAATCATAGCACTCTTTCTGATTCTGAGTTTCAAACAACGCTCTGAGATCACCGGTATATCCAACAACCTTGCCATTATCAAATATTTCTCTGGTCTGATGAAGCGATACCCCGGCACCTTCAATAGTGTTTGAATTATAAGCAAAGAAAATCCTATAATCCGACAGCACCACATCAAGATCTGCTACAGTACTGATATTTTTTTGTTTCCAAGCTTCTATTACTGCTTCATATGTTATCTGTGACATACGCGCCTCTAATTCTATAGCGTTTACCTTTTCTCCAGCGCCACCGTATCCTTACCATAGTACGTCGCTACAGCTGTATTCTCCCACATCGTCTCATCTTCGTACACATCACCCTGGAAAAGGAGCTCCGGCTTGTACTCATGTGGCGGCAATATCGCCTCTTTTATTGTATCATCATTCAGGATGACCAGTCTGTCCTCATTCTCAGCGCGATATCCCGCAGCATTACCTGTCACCAAGTCATATACAGCAGAAGTCCCGCTGTAATATGCCGGATTAACATACACGCACAGCAGCGACCCAAAAGCTATCAGCATCACCGCCACCAGAATGGTCCCTAGGGACGGAGTCAAGGGCTCATTTGGCGCAGTCTTACCCTTTCCCAGGTTCTCACCGGCAGCCTCACTGCTCGCAATGCCGTTTCCACTCTCAGCCACTATCCTCTGCCTGGCCCAGGTAACATAGTAAAATACTGTCACCGCCATCATCAGCACAAACTGCAGCCACATGGTTGACCTTATCCTGGGGGCATCAATATTCCCAACAGCAAACAGCGGCGGAACAATACACACCGCCATCATACTAACAGAAAAAAGTGCAAACATGAATGGATGCTCCAGATCATGCTTTAAGGCAGGAGCCATGTTCCAAAACAGCACAGCCATTATGACAAATGCCAGCAGCACTTCCCACCTGAGCATTCCGTCAACGCAAACATCAAAAACACTAAAGTAGGACCTTAGGACCGCCTTAACAGGGCCTATATTACCAATCCCCGTACCGCGGATCCTGTTTCCCGGAGCTGCCGCTGATACCACAAGCCCAAGGAGATTCAGCACAAAGGGAAGCCACAACAGACGAACGCAATCTCCGTCAGAGAATTTCCCATTCCCATCAGAAGCCTTCCTACTCTCGCCAACGCAGCTCCATAGCCTGAACTTTCCAAGTTTCACCATCAGCACAATGATCAGTCCCAGCACCGAGCATACTGCCGCCACCAGCGCTGTCATATAGTTGGATCCACCAAGGAGAAATCCAAGCAGACACAGGCAAACCAGCCGTCCAGCCCCCTGCTTTTCAAACACATATCTTAACGCCATGCCAACCCACAGAAGGCACAGCCCAAACATAAACGTATAATTAATGGCTCCGCTCCACCAATAGAAGGCCTCCGCTCTTGAAGCCCCATTCTCCATGGACTGAACCATAATGAGCAAAGTCAGAAATGCCGCAGATCTAACCCAATCTCTATCAAGTCCGAACACTCTTACAAACAGTGAATCAAAGAAATACACCACGCTCAAAGTCAGCGCTATCAGCACCACAAACACTGTCAGGAAATACCACTTCTCTCCCCAAATACTTGGACATAGACAGGTCATAAAATCCGAGAAGAAATACCCAACCCAGTTGTTGTAAATATACGCAGTCTTCGTAAATACGCTTCCCAGAGTCGCAAACACACTCCCTGTAGCAACAAATGTCTGATGCACCTGAAGTGGCATTGAAAAGTCGTCCACCGAAGGCCAGTCATAGAATCCTATAACCAGCATTGGAACCACGCTCAGCACATACAACGCCATAAGGCACAGCCGTACCATCTTCTTATTCAGTTTAAATCCCGGAGCGGGCAGCTTGTAACTGAACATATCACCATCTCACTCTAAAGCTCAAGAACTTTTCAAACCTTGGAAGCAGCATTCTCAGGTGCCCATAGACCTTCCCCTCCACAATACCGCTTTCCACAAGTCTTTTCCTATAAGTAGCAAATGTGTCGGATGTCATTTCAAGCACATCTCGGATATCCTCAACTTTGATCACACTCTCTCCGGTCTTCTCCATGATATCCGCCATTGCTTGCAATACCTTTATATCTGTGGCAGACAATTCTTCACATATCTTTTCATAAGCCAGTTCTGCCAAAGATACGTCCAATTCCTCAAAGACCTTTTCAGGATTGACCGCTGTAACAGGCTCCGCACACAGTGCATTCCAATAGTGATATCCAAGCGCTTGAAAAGCAAGAGAATATCCTTTGGTCTCAAATGCAAGTTTCTCGGCCAAATCCCTTTTAATTCCAAAAGTATTCTCATAGTCCTTACAAATTGCCGTTATATTCAGCGTCTCCAGTTCCTTCACCTTCGCTCTGTAAAGAAAAGTAAGAGACTTATTATTTTTGATGCTATTTATATTATCCTTCAGACCGGTCATCAACACATAGATATCATAATCCGCACTGGCATAAGACGATAATGCATGGGAAAATCTTGCAACTTCCTTGCTGTAGACAATTTCATCAATTGTCACCAGCACCTTTCTCCTATTCTTCTTCAAAACCTGCAGCATCATTTTTAACGCATCTTCCGAATTTGAAGCCACAAGCTCTGCGCCTTCTATATGCACTCCAATGCCCATAACCGAAACATCAATCTTAGCTTTCAGGAAAAGCGCTCTCACCTCCGGAATAAGATAGAGTGCCCTTGCAAGAGAATCAAGCAGGTCGCTTTCCGGATTAACATCCACAGCGATCCATTTATCCATGGCAGCTATTTTATTCCGTATATCGCCAAGCATAACAGTCTTACCGGTTCCTCTTACCCCGGAGATAAACATTCCTCTGTAAGTAGGTATATCCCGGATGAAATTCTCAATGATTTCATTTGTGACAGCAGTCCTCTCAATAAACCTTGGCGGAATATAGCTAAACTGCAATGTATATGGATTGTTTATAGTCTTAAATTCCCGCATTCCTATGACCCCTTGCCATAATCTCAGTACTTGCTTAAATTATAAAACCTTCCACAACTCTCCACAACTTTAATTTTCTTCCACAACTCTCCACAACTTTTATCCAACAATCTATGCTAACTTCCTATCTTTTTAACTCTCGTCAGCACTTTCAATCAGAATCCCCCAAAATCTTTCAACACAGGGTTGATGATTTTTAATCCTCATCATCTGAATCACCATTCATGAATTCTATGATCTCTTTCAGTGACTTTTTACTCTTCTCGAAAGCCTTCACCAGTTCCTTGCTCTCAAGTTCCCTGCGCTTTGTTATGAGCTTGTCCAGTTCTTTAAGCTCTGCTTCATATCTGTCTTTTGCCTTAAATACTGCCTCTTCCTGCTTCTTGATTCTATCGTCTAAACTTGTTCTTGCCATGATATCAGTCCTCCCTCTCTGCATTTGCCTTAACAGTTACATTCTTTAGATCTTCTCCGAGTGCTCTTCCCAGCGTCTTTATATCTGCTGCATTCATCCCGAATGTTTTCAGTATCGCTTTCTGGGTAGCACTTACTGCGTGATCTATCCTGTATGTATTGTCAGAGGACTTTATCATATCTATCTTTTCAAGTTCCTTAAGTGCGGCAGGAACTGTCATGTAATTCTCTTTCTGTCCACTCTCCTTTACTTCATCCTTAAGGCATGTATATATCTTATTACGTATGATAAGAGCTATGAACTCTATGAAAAGCTTGGTCTCCAGAGATTCATTTCCATAAACCCTTTCTGCCCTTGCTCCCATATATGATTTATCTCCGCGGAACAGTTTTTCGGAAACATCCCTGCTCTTATACAGGTTTATTGCTTCTTCCGCTGTCATGGACTCTGATGTGATAAGTACAAAGTATCCACAGAGTGCAATCTCCCCGTCTATGACATCAGTGCGTTCGCGCCATGCAAGGAGTCGTTCATCTTCCTTGCCCTTATTGTAAATCTCAAGTTTAAAGTATTTCTCAATGTTTGGACTTGGGGGTATCTTCTTGCCCCTGTTCTTTTCCAAAAACTCGACTATCCTGTCTATCTTCCTCTCTACATTCTCGCGTTCTGCTGCATGTTTTCTGTCATTGTAGTATATGTGGAAATATCTGTCCTTTTCATCCGAATGGAACAGCTGCATCTTAACTGTCATTCCATTGACTTTATAGGATCTTATGCTGTTTGCCCTGCTCTGCTCAAAGCTGCCTCTATGTTTTAAAACAAGCTCACTCACAAGGTCCTTCATGCCCTTGACCATAATCACAAAGCTGTAGCCGTGGTGATCCATGTAGTGAATGTTTGCCTCACTAAAATATCCCCTATCGAGGATGAATCCTACGTAAAGGGGTCTGACCCCAATGTCTCATGACTAACTCACTGTGGCGCCTTGTTAATTATTGCATTCTCTATCAGATCTTCAATGTTGTCTTCTATATCACTATATACATTTTCACTTTTGCTATATGATGAATCAAAGCATGTAACATATTTTGAAAGTCTTTCTCCATCATTGGTGTATACAGAGTAGAACGGATTAGTCCCTTGATCTGTTTGGTTCCCATCTTTATCTTTAAGCTTGTGAATATAGATTCCTACAATCCCCTTATTTAGTTCGTAGGCTTTTTCTATCTCATACTTAACCCATTTGCGTGTAGAAGTGGTTTTCCCTATAAGTACTACAATGCAGGAACGGTTCGCCATTTGATCATCAATCCACTTTCTGATAACAGAATCTTCTTTGCTTTTTACTTCTTCCCAATCATTATCTGAGAATGTAGAAGAATCGCTTACCTTGCCCATGTTTCGTACCTGGCCAGCTCTCCAAGCATCCTTTTTAAACTCAAAGCTGAAAAACACTTGCCTTTTTGCCATTGTGTATCCTCACTTCTCCTGATTCTTAACTATCTCTGTCACAATCTCAACAATCTTATCAATATCTGTTTCTGATTCTAACTGCGTTATATAATCCTTCAGATATGAATAATTTGTAATGTCAGCTTTTACTTCATCCAATATCTTCTTAGCAACAAATCCGGTACTCCCAATTGGTATAATCAAGTTTCCTTTCTCTTTTGCAATCTCGTACTCTTTTATGCAACCATCTGCTTCAAGTAATTTCCCAGATGTCTTATCAGTCTTATTTCCGAACATAAAAATGGAAATACCTGTCTCTTCAAGAATACCTTCGCGATACTTCTTCCATCTATCCGCTCTTTTTATCGGATCAGATATGTTCTGTGGAAAAGGTCTTAAGCAAAGGTGCTCATCTACATGTCTAAACTTCTCATTATATATAATGTCCAATGCACCATTAACAACAGAAGAACCTATTCCAAGACCAAATCCAGAATAAACACGACAGTCTCCGTGAACTAAAGCACCTGCAAGTTTCCCTGCAAACTCCTCAACCCTATCTTTACTCCATGGATCCACATATTCTTCAATACTTCCTGATATGAATACATTTTTCATCTTAGAGGCTTTTTCAAGCTCACGCAATATTTCTGTTATTTCATCATAAGAGTCTACAAACACAGTTTGAATTCCATAATATTTCAGATTTTCAGTCTGCATCTCTTGTCTTGCCAAATCGTATCCATATTCAGCTTTATCAGAATAATCGGCCTCTTGAACTCTTTTGAAAAAGCAAAAATGTTCAGGTACCTCTTCGTTCAGCAACGAATGAATTTGACTTAATATGTAGTCAAGATTTGGATCTTCAAAACTAAAGCCTATGAAAAGAAAAACCTTAGATATCAAATCACCTTTAAGTGCTGTCCTAAACAACGGACGTTTGTTTTCGTATAGCTCATAATCAGACTTTGTTAATACTGCCGTTGCCGGTCGAGTCACATCACCATGCATCTTATACACGATTGCATCTCTGTCATGTTTTATATAAGCAAGTTGATCCTGCTCAGATTTAACTTCTGGATTCCTATTAGCCTCCTCGAGAGCCTTTTCAATAAGCTTGTCATAATTGGTCGTCCAATAGGTAAAGATAGGCAAGCGTGTGATTATCTTAACATTCTCATTTGTAGCAACATCTTTAGAAAAAGCATCAACAATCGCTTGGCTAATCGGCGTATGGCTACCTTTTTTGTTCCTATAGAACTGAGCCACTGATAACAAATCTGTTTCCTTATCTACATTCAAATCGATATCAGAAGCCAATGGTCGAAGTAGTCCTTTCCAGTCCACAAATCCTGATGGACGTGATAACCCAGCACCCGCAAAAACTGCAGCGTTACCTTCTTGCATTGCTTTTACATACTTTCTGATTAATTCATCCTTCTTCACTGCCATACATCAAACCTCATATAACATATTCATAGCATTATTTTCTTCCCTTTAAAGCCTCTTCACGATATTGTACTTATCTACTTCATCTCGCTTACGAAAAGCAATATCAACATATCGTCCCATATCACTCACAAAAGTACTCCATGATATTAACGAACAATATGAGTCATAATCCCTGTCATAGATATTGGGATTAGAATTTAGCTTGTATTGTTCCTTTACATTCATCATATTCTTTCTGAACAGATTATCAACATCCCTTATAGACACAGCTCCGTTTTCTTTTCCAGATATAAGATACGGTTCTGCCTCAGGTGTATAAACAGCTACAATACCATTTGTTCTGTTGCCCACTCTGTTTTCAAGCGAATATCTAATTTCATCATAAATCCAATCATCATATTGTCCACGCCAATCTCTATTGTGATTAATCGCAAGAGGCGTCAATATTATGATTGTCACACTTGCTCTACGTAGCTTTCCGTATAAGTATTACAAAACATATCAGCTTCTTTATAAATCAAATGAGTGCTTTTCTATAATAGCTTATAATTCTGCTAATATAAGCATTTATCCGTTCTTCTGAGTTGAGATTATTATCAACATAGAATTGCATAAGAGATTCTTCATCAATAACATTGGTACATGAATCATTTTTATTACAGCCAATTCGTTTCTCTTTCCACGGAGTTTGGCTATGACTGATGAGTTCTAATGTTTTTGGAGAATATAAGCCAAATGTGTTGATTACAAGGTCTATCGCATTAAGTTCATCATTTGAAAGCTTTGATAACAATGCCCCATGTTTACTCCTGATTCCATTATCAATTGGCTTAAATCCATATTTCTTATACTTTGCATATACGGTTGGATATACATATCCGTGTTGCCAAGCCTGACATACATCTGGTATAAGTCGGGTTCCGTTGAGGGCGTAATTCACACCTTCCGAAAATGCCAAAAGCTTCTCAAGCGCTAATGGTGTAACCTCTTCTAATTGAATAATAATGTAATTTGCGATTTGATCTATCTTGGATTTCCCAATGTTGTTTAAGTCTTCTAATCTTTTTTGAATCTTTCTTACTGATACGTCATTCAATTTATCTATATTTTTCTCAAATGACCGTTTAAATTCATTTTCATCTACAAGCAACTCTTTAAGCCGGTTGGAATAGTTTATCGTAGGAATTACCCCCTCATAATAACGCTTGATAGTAACCTTCCCGAACCCTGCAATTACTGCCAATGATTCTTTGCCTGCATCATATTTATCAATAATCTCATTGATTTCGTCTAAATCAATTATGCCTTGCGCTTTTTTATATGCTCTGATTCGTGCTGCTGACTTCTCATAATTATAGTCAATGGAAGCCGCAACTTCACTATGGCAACATTTGCATCTTGCGACCTTGAAAGGATATTCAATTTTAGTTCCTTTATAAGATTCTGCAACAAGTTCATCCTTGAGATCGAACTCTACTAAATCTTCACATTCATTGCAATATGCCATGTTTAGTTTACTCATTATAATTCCTCTGGTGGTTTTTCTTTCTTTTTGTTTTTTCTTTTGTTTTACTCAATCTGTTTCTATTATTAATTATATTTTATATATGTGTAATCTTCCCGGCACACTTTTAATCAATGTGCCGGATAAGTAATATTCTAAGTTCTTGGGTTATTCTTATGAAAAGAAATAATAAATACAGTTTCATCTGGTACTTTTCTATTGTTTATCTTGATATATATAAGTACCTGCTCTGTCTCTATGCCGCTAATATCAGAATCTCTTCTTGTTAATTCACATGGAAATTTTAAAACATAAAGGAATTCTTGGGGTAATCCTTGTTCTACTCTGCGCTTTGACCCTTTACCTACATCCTTGACTTTAGCAACAAAGTTTTCCAAGTTCAACATTTTAAGAACCAGCATCTCATCTGTCTTATCAAATATATAATCATCTGACAGAGCTGGATTTTCCTTAGTCGGAATTGCGGGGATATACGATTCATTATCCACAGCGTTGACTAAGTCTTCTAATACTCCAAGTACTTCTTCGTCATTACAGGGTACTTTGGGCCGTGCATCAATTTCTTCAGTTATTGAATCAATTGGTAACGGCTTGACGTGACCCTTTTTGGGGTCTTTCTCCAAAACTTTTTTCCTCCTCCTTAAAATGATACGTTATTATATGTTTTGTTTGTTTCGTATCATTATACTAAATCTTTTTTCGCCTTAAGTCAATTATACAGATATTTATTTTTCTTAAAAAACTTCTTATTTTTATTCTTAACTTCCAATAGTTTTACCACTCAAAAAAAGATGCCCTGCTGACAGGCTCAATTATTGCCTACCAGTAGGGCTTATAATTATCCAAATAAAAATTCGTCAAGATCTTCTAAGGCTTCTCGAAGTTCAGGGTTCCTTTCCTGATTTATATAGCGTTCCAGCTGTAACGCTTCCCATTCTTCAGGTTCACACTCCATGGTGTAAGAGAGATCAACTAAATCCCACAGGAACTTGCTTTTCTTAGTATTTTTGTGTGTCATACAGTATTGCTCAATAAGGATTCTTGAATACTCCTGCATCTTAT